>CAVUDL010000014.1:0-268912 GCA_963740175.1 uncultured Gemmatimonadales bacterium | reverse complement strand
CGCGCGGGCGCTTGAAGGGGGGCCCGGAAGGGCGGACGGACGGAAGCGCCATCCCAGACGCCACCGTCTGAAGAGGCCGTGGAGCCCGCAGCTTGATCTTTGGATCGGTCGACGCCCCCACTTGCGCACCGCGGTTCTTATATGTATGATGGTCATCATATGAGAACCGCTGCCAAGAGCCGACCCGATCCCAGCCGCAAGGAAGCCACCCACGAGCGCATCGTGGAGGCCGCGGCGCGCGCCATCCGGCGGAGCGGGTATAGCGGCACCGGCGTCGCCGATATCATGAGGGATGCCGGCCTGACGCACGGCGGCTTCTACGCCCACTTCGAGTCCCGCGAGGCGATGCTGGCCGAGGCGGCCGACCGTGCGGGCGCGGAAAGCGTGGCCACACTCGAGCGCATCGCGGCGGACGCAACGCCGGAGAAGGCGCTTCAGGCCCTGATGCGCGCCTATCTCTCGAAGGAACATCTCCAAGGTGCCGAGCGCGGCTGCCCCATGGCGGCGCTCGGGTCGGAAATGCCGCGCCAGGCGCCCGAGGTTCGCCGCGCCGCCACCCGCCGGATCAAGGAAGCGATCGATCTCGTCGCCCGCCAGCTGCCGGACTGGGGGAAGCCGAGCGCGCACGAGCAGGCACTCGCCACCCTGTCGACCATGGTCGGCGCACTGGTGCTGGCTCGCGCGGTCGATGACCCCAAGCTCTCCGACGCCTTCCGCTCGGCGGCGCTGAAGCACTCCACCCCTCACAGCTCCTGACCACCAATGCACCAGCTACAGCACTTGGCGTTCGCACTCGAATATGACGTTCATCATATTTGGATAGGGCAGTTTGACCTCAACGGAAAGCGAGCACGGTATGGCGAGCAACGGTACGCAGCAGAGCCGGCCGGTGGCGATCGTGACGGGCGCATCGGCCGGGATAGGAGAGGCAACCGCCCGGGCGCTGCATGCGGCCGGGTATCGGGTGTTCGGCACCTATCGCAAGTCGCCGGCATCGAGGGTGCCCGGTGTCGAATATCTGGTTCTGGATGTCACGAGCGATGAATCGGTGAAGGCTCTCGTGGCTCAGGTGCTGGACCAGGCCGGCCGCATCGACCTGCTGGTCAACAACGCAGGGGTGGGGTTGATTGCCGGTGCGGAGGAGTCATCGCTGGAGCAGGCCAAGTCTCTCTTCGACGTCAACCTGTTCGGACTCATTCGGGTGACCAAGGCCGTGCTTCCCATCATGCGCCGGCAGCGGGCCGGACGGATCGTCAACATCAGCTCGGTCATGGGCCTGATCCCGGCACCGTTCATGGCCCTGTACGGAGCGAGCAAGCACGCCGTGGAGGGCTATTCCGAGTCGCTCGATCATGAGATCAGAGGCTCAGGAGTGCGAGTGGTGCTGGTCGAGCCGGCCTACACCCGTACTTCGTTCGAGGGCAACGTCTACCAGGCGGACCAGCAGCTCGACGTCTACCAGCCGGCGCGATCGAACGCCGAGTCGGTGATGCGGGACGCGATGAAGGTGGCGGACTCGCCGGAGCTGGTGGCCGATGCGGTGGTGAAGGCGTCCACTGCCGCGAATCCGCACCGCCGGTACACCGCGGGCCGGGCGGCGCGCCAGATCAGTCTGCTCCGGCGCTTCGTTCCCGCGGCGGCGTTCGACAAGAGTCTGCGGAAGCAGATGCGCTTGCCAGCCTAGGCAGGATGGACTGAGAGAACGGGTTAGTTTGAGCGAACATTGAGGATGGATGTCCCACACCGTAGGTTGGCGAGGCGGGGGGTTGCCCCGCTTCTCGCCGAGGAGGCCACATGATACGAATGTTCACCAGAATCCAGAGTCGTGCGTTTGTGGTGCTGAGCCTGGGGCTCGTATCCATCGGAAACTCGCTGAACAGTCAGAGTGTGACTCCGGCCGGGAAGCCGAGTCAGGATAATAAGATCCAGCTGTCCTACCACGTGAAGGCCATCAAGCGGGACAGCGCGGGACAGTACACCATGTCGGGTACGGTGAATGGCGAGCTGCAGGGCCGGGCGACCCTGGTGTTCGGCTTCGACGAGGGGTCGTCCGGAGAAGCCGGCAAGGCACTAATTCATTCATCCTGGGTCGTCACCGCGGTGCCGGCTTCAGAATCGTTCAAAGCAAAGTTGAGTGGAACCGTCGAGGTGGTCTCGGGTCAAACCCACCTGGTCGGCAAGATCACCGAAGGCCCCAACAAGGGGCGTCGGGTCGAGACCAGCAGCCGGGTGCTCAACTTCGGACCCTACGGCTCGCTCAGTGACATCGATGGCAACATGATTATTGACGGGGAGTAAGGGATGGCCGCGCTCTGGCCGACGAAGGATTGATGAGCCAGGCCCAACAGATCCTCTCGGCGCTCGGCACATGAGGTTCTACGACGACAAATGCATCACGGACCTCACGTGAGATGAGCAAGCGGACGCAAATGCGCTTGCCCGGATAGACAGTGACAAGTGTCGAGACTGAGCCGCCGCCGGGAGTGGACCTCGGCGGCGGTTTCATTTATGAGCCTGCCAGTATAGCATCAGGATGGACCCTCGCCACTCAACCAGAGGAGATCTCTGATGCCAAAACTGCCGAAGTACACCTTGGGCTTTGACGAGAAGAAGGACAAGTGGACCCTGAAGAATGACAGAACAAATCGGGTCGAACAGACGTTCACGACCAAGGCAAAGGCGACAAAGGGGGGTGCTCTGAAGCGTGCGGTGGGCCGAGGGGGTGGGTCGGTGAAAATTAAGAAGGAGAACGGACGCCTTCAGGAAGAGAGAACGTACCCTGGCAGTGGAGACCCTCGAAAATCTAAAGGATAGACACTGAGCCGCCGCCGAGAATCGCGAATCTCGGCGGCGGTTTTGTATTCCGTCAGCGCAAGGAACGCAACCCGGTGCGGACCTCTTCTGTGAAGGATTCGGGCTGCTCCCAGGCCGCGAAGTGGCCCCCTTTGTTCAGCTTGTTGTAGTGGATGAGCTTGGGATACGCCTTTTCGGCCCAGCTCCGCGGCACCTGATAGAGCTCGTCGGGATAGACGCTCACAGCCACCGGGATCTTCACGCCCTTCGGGCCGAAGAAGGACTGCGTGTTTTCCTTGTAGAGGCGGCCCGAGGAGATCCCCGAGTTGGTGAGCCAGTAGTGCGTGATGTTGTCGAGGACGTCGTCTCGGGTGAGGCCCTCGGCGACACCGTCGAACACACGGCCGATCATCGCCAGGCTCGCCGCATCGTGGTCGAGCATCCACGCGGCCAGGCCGACCGGTGAGTCGGAGATGCCGTACAGGGTCTGCGGGTGGGTTCCCATCTCGAGTGCGTACGCCACGTCGGTCGCCCAGAAGACCTTCAGCTTCTCGTAGAGGCGTGTTTCCTCGGCATCGAGACCGGCCGGCGGCGGGCTGCCCGAGATGACGGCGGCGGTGACGTCATCTCGCACTGCACCGGGGAAGTTGGTGTGGATCCCGATCAATCCCTCGGGCGCCTGTGCAGCCATCAGGTCGACGATCTGCCCGCCCCAGTCGCCACCCGAGGCAACGTAGCGATCGTATCCGAGCCGCTTCATCAGCTCCGCCCAGGAACGCGCGATCCGCTCGGGGCCCCAACCGGTCGTGGACGGCTTGCCGGAGTACCCGTAGCCCGGCATCGACGGAATTACCAGGTGAAACGCGTCCGATGCGCTCCCGCCGTGGGCGGTCGGATTGGTCAGGGGATCGATGATCTTCAGCTGCTCGATGACCGAGCCGGGCCATCCGTGGCTGACGAGGAGCGGCAGCGCATCCTCATGTTTCGAGCGCACGTGTATGAAATGGATGTCCAGCCCATCGATCCGGGTGATGAAATTGGGCAAGTCGTTCAGCCTCGCCTCGCACTTGCGCCAGTCGTAATCGTTCAACCAGTAGCGGGCGAGGTTCTGCATCGTCTCGAGCCGTACGCCGTGTGAGTGATCCGCGACCGGTTCCTTCTCGGGCCAGCGGGTTGCGCGGATGCGGGCACGCAGGTCCTCGAGATCCGCTTCGGGAGTTTCGATGGTGAATGGTCGAATCGCTGGGGCAGCGGCGACCGGTGTTGCGGTTGCAGCAGTCATGTAGGTCTCCTTCATCCTGGGACTGATGGTGTGAGACCAGGCGCACACGGATGGACGACAAAAAACCGCCGGCGCCTGGTAGGCGGCTCGGCGGTCTTGGGTCCTTCGTGACGTCACGACGGCGCGGAGGAGGCGAGGACCCGTGGCTCTGCGACACCGGCTTTCGCCGGGTGTGCTCTTGGCTATGTGCTTGCGGCGGGTGCTACTGTAGCGATCGGTACTTATCTACGCCATATGCACTTCGGCTAGGTCCGGCTCGCGGGGGACCCGGACCTGCTGGCGGCGGGTGTCGTTTCTGATACAACCTTTTCGGCCCATCCGGCGTCAAACCCCTGAAACTTCTCCGGGTTTGGACTCGTGACAGCACTCCTTAGTGTTCTGCTGCTGCTCCAGGGACAGGAAGTGGCAGTCCAGACGGTGACGCCGCTTCCGGCGGCAACCGCCACGACCGTCCAGGCGACCCGCACCGGCCAGCCTCCGGTCGTCGATGGCCGCGATACCGACCCGGTCTGGGCCACGACGCCCGTGATCGACCAGTTCCTCGAGGCCAGGCCCACTGAAGGCGCTCCCCCCAAGTTCCGCACCGAGGCCCGGGTCGCCTACGACGAGCAGCACCTCTATGTGTTCGTCCGTGCTTTCGATCCCTATCCCGACAGCATCGCCAGCCATCTGGCCCGGCGGGACGAGGACAACCCGTCCGACTATATCACCCTGATGCTCGATCCCTATCACGACCGGCGCACCGGATACGAATTCACCGTCAATCCTGCCGGAGTGAAGGCCGACTACGCCATCTCCAACGATAGCGATGAGGACGTCGCCTGGGATGCGGTGTGGGATGTCGGCACTGCGATCGACTCGCTCGGCTGGACCGCCGAGTACCGGATCCCGCTCTCGCAGCTGAACTACTCCTCGAGGAGCGGCGGGAGATTCGGCGTGCTCTTCTGGCGAGTCATCCAGCGCCACACCGCCACCGTCACCTGGCCCCTGTATCGCACCTCGCGCTCCGGCCTCAGCTCCCAGTTCGGGGAGCTGACCGGGTTGGAAGGACTGGGCCGCCCTGAGCGGGCCGAGGTCACGCCGTATGTCGTGGCCAAGAGCGAGCCGGACCTTGGGTCGCCCGACTTCGACCAGCAGCAGGACCTCACGCTGGGTGGAGACGTCAAGTACCGCATCGCTTCCAACGTGCTGCTCAATGCCACCATCAACCCCGATTTCGGGCAGGTGGAGGCGGACCCCTCGGAGCTCAACCTCACCGCGTTCGAGACCTTCTTCGAGGAGCGCCGGCCGTTCTTCGTGGAGGGGAAGGGACTGTTCACCTTCCGGGTGAACTGCGTGGTGGTGGTCGACTGTCAGACCGGCGAAGGGCTCTTCTATTCCCGGCGGATCGGCCGCTCGCCTCAGCTTACCGAGGTCTATGGTGACGAAGCCTCTCCGACCTCGACCCGGATTCTGGCGGCGGGCAAAGTGACCGGGCGCCTGCCCGGCGGATTCTCCCTCGGCTTTCTCGACGCCGTGACCGATCGGGTTTCCGGCCCCGGCGACGTCACGCTCGAGCCGACGACGAACTATGGTGTCATTCGGGGCAACCAGGATTTCCGGGGGGGCGACGGCAGCGTGGGGTTCATCTTCACCGGCGTGAACCGGTCGCTCGATGCCGCCAGCGAAAGCCAGCTGCATCGCAGCGCGTACACCGGAGGCGTGGACGCCCGCTGGCGCTTCAACGGCCGGTACGAGGTGTCGGGATCGTTCGACCTGAGCCGCGTGAACGGTGATCCGGCGGCGCTTACCCTGACCCAGAAGGACCCGGTCCACCTGTACCAGCGGCCGGACGACAATCTGGAGTTCGATTCCACTCGCACCTCGCTGAGCGGTACCAACCAGGAGATCCGCTTTGCCAAGGTTGCCGGCAAGCGGCTTCGGTTCGAGACCGCGTATCAGCGGCGGACACCAGGATTCGAGATCAACGACGTCGGCTTCCTGCGCCAGGCAGACCAGCAGATGTGGACCAGCTGGGCCAACCTCGCCTGGTACGAGCCCAATAGCATCTACCAGCAGCTCCGGTGGAACTTCAACAACTGGGAGCACTGGAGCGCCGAGGGACTTCCTACGGAGCGCGCCTTCAACACCAACGTGCACGTCCAGTTCAACAATCGCTGGTGGCTGCACCTGGGAGGCACGCTCGGCCAAGTGGGCAGCACCTACTGCGACCGCTGCGCCCGGGGCGGGCCGGCCGTGCGCCAGGATCCCTACATCGCGCCCTGGATCGTGATCGAAGGCGACAACCGCCGCCCCCTGATGCCCATCATTTCGGCGAATTACTCCCGGCGAGACGGAGGGCGCTCGGAGCAGGTCGTACTGGAGCCCGAGCTCCAGCTCAAGCTGTCCACCCGGTTCACCACCTCACTGGCCGCGACGTACGACCGGAACCGGAACGACCTCCAGTACCTCGACACCTATACAGATGTCGCGGGAGGCCAGCACTACACCTTTGCCCATCTGGAGCAGAAGACCCTGAGCCTGACCTGGCGTCTGGGGTACACCTTCACCCCCACGACCACACTCCAGATCTATGCATCGCCCTTTATCTCCAAGGGCACCTATAACGACGTGCGCGAGATCGCCGACGCGCGGGCCAGCGACTATTCGGCACGCTATCGTCCCTATGGCGACCCCGCCGTCGCGGACAAGCCGGGCGGATTCAACTTCCAGGAGTTTCGCTCTAATGTGGTGTTCCGTTGGGAGTACCGCTCCGGTTCCACCCTGTTCCTGGTGTGGAGTCAGGGCCGCGCGGCGGAGTCGGAGGTAGAGGGCGCTCAATCCTTCCGGGGCGATTTCAACGACCTGTTCGATCAGCGGGCCAACAATACCTTCCTGGTAAAGGTTTCCTACTGGCTCACTCCGTGAGGCTTGTTGGCTTCGAAGACGGACTAGAGGCGGCTAGCCACATGCCGGAACGCGGCGAAACTGGCAGACGCGCAGGACTTAGGATCCTGCAGGCCTAGTGAATCGAGCGAATTTACCCCTCATCTATACCCCGCCGCCTGAAGCTGGAAGAGTTCCGAATACAACCCGCCAAGCTCCACCAGCGCTTCATGTGTCCCCTGTTCCACCAGCTCCCCGCCCTTAAGCACCAGGATCCGGTCCGCCATTCGCACCGTCGAGAACCGGTGCGAGATCAGCACCGCCATCCTTCCCTTAGTAAGCTCGCTAAACCGCAGGAAAACCTCGTACTCCGCCCGGGCATCCAGCGCCGCGGTGGGCTCGTCCAGAATCAGCAGCTGCGCGTCCCGCATGTAGGCCCGGGCCAGTGCCACCTTCTGCCACTCGCCGCCCGAGAGATCCACCCCGCCCTCGAACCGCTTCCCTAGCATCTGGTCGTACCGGCCGGTCAGCCGCTGCGCCACCGAGTCGGCCAGGCTCCGCTCGGCCGCGGCCCGGATCGCCGGCTCGTCCTCGATCCGGGCAATGTTGCCCACCGCGATGTTCTCCTTCAAGGCGAAGTCGTAGCGCACGAAGTCCTGGAAGATGACGCCCACGTTCCGGCGCAGGCTGTCCACGTCGTACTCCCGGAGATCGGTCCCGTCGAGCAGGATCCGCCCCTCGACCGGGTCGTACAGCCGAGCCAGGAGCTTCACCAGCGTGGTCTTGCCGGCGCCGTTCTCGCCCACCAGGGCGATCCGCTCGCCCGGCGCCAGCGCGAAGTTCAGATTCCGCACCGCCCAGCTCTCCGACCGGGGATAGCGGAACCCCACCCCCTCGAACACGAAGCCCTGCTGGATCGGCACCGGCACCTGCTTCGCCCCCGGATTGCGCCGGATGCTGGGCTCGATGTCGAGGAAGCTGAACAGGTCCTCCAGATAGAGGCTCTGCTCGAACACCTGCGACAGCGAGAGCAGCACCCGCTGGATCAGATCTCGGCTCTGCCGAAAGGAGCCCGCCAGGAAGGTGAGCACGCCGATGGTGAACACCCCGGCCGGCGACTGGTGCCCGATGACGGTGAGATAGATGATGACGGCGTAGGCCCCGTAGTAGCCCAGCGTCCCCACGAACGACAGCAGGGTCGAGACCACGCTGCGCCTGACCGCCAGCGAGCGGTTGGCCTGGTAGAACTCCTCCGACAGCCGGTCGTATCGCCCCACCAGAAAGTCCGACAGCCCGAAGAGCTTGAGCTCCTTGGCCGAGATGTCGCTGGCGCCGATGTAGCGGAGGTAGTCGAGCTGGCGCCGCTCGGGCGTCCACGAGTACAGCAGCGAGTAGCCCAGCGAGGCGAAGTGGGTCTCGCCCAGCAGCGACGGCAGCACCGCGACCACCAGCAGCACCAGGAGCCACGGCACATAGACCGTAAGCGCCGCCGCCAGGGTGATGAGCGTGATCAGGTCCTGCAGCGTCGCCAGCAGCATGGTGAACAGGCCGATCCGCCCCACCGTCTGCCGCCGGGCCCGCTCCAGCTTGTCGTAGATCTCGGCGTCCTCGAACTGCTCCAGGTCGAGCGTGGCCGCGTGCTTCATCAGCTGGACGCTGGTCCGGTTGGCGAACAGGTCGCCCAGCAGACTCTCCAGCAGCGCCGACACCCGGCTCAGCCCCTCGCCCACCAGCGCGATCCCCAGCTCGATGCCGAGCAGGACGGCGAGCCGGGTCCAGGAGACGGTGCCGCCCGACTGGGCCAGGTTGATGGCGAGCACCACCTCGTCCACGATGAGCTTGCCGATCCACAGCACCGCCAGCGGGATGACCGACCGGGCGATCCGCAGCAGAAGGATCCCCACGACGTAGGCCGGGTTGGTGTCCCACACCATCCGCAGCAGCTTGGGCAGGTGCCGCAGCGCCTGGAGCCGCTCGCGCCACGAGACGTTCGGCGCCGCCGGCATCCGGCCTCGGCCGTTGCCGCGGATCACGGGGTGCTGGAGAGGGAGGGACATTCCTTAAAGGTAAGCGGGAACAAACAGCGTGAGCGGGAAGAGCAAGCCGAGCCATCGAGCGAGGGGGTAAGTGGTCTAGACGAACTCGGGTGCCGGACGTACCATCACGGCTGCCGTCATCATCTTCCCACCCTCCAGGAGACCTCCATGGCCGTGAGCACAGCTGCGCTCGCCACCCGGCGGCGGACTCGGCGCTTCTATGTCGGGATGGCGATCGCCATCACCATCACCGTATTTGCCGGATTCTCCCGCAGCTACTTTCTCAAATCATGGTATGGCACGCCGGAGCTGAGCCGCCTGGTCCACGTCCACGGCCTGGTCTTCACCGGGTGGATTCTATTCTTCCTGTCGCAAACGGTGCTGGTGGCGACCGGCCGAACATACCTGCACCGGCGGATGGGGGTTGCCGGGGCCGTACTGGCCGCGTTGGTCGTGATCGTGGGGACCGCGGTCGCGATTACGCGGGTCAAGACCGGGGCGTCTCCCATCCCCGGGGTGCCACCGCTCGGTTTCCTTGCGATCCCTCTCTTCGACATGGTCGTATTTGCAATCCTGGTGGGCGCAGCCATCTACTTCCGCCACCGGCTGGAGGCCCACAAGCGCCTGATGACGTTGTCCATGATCAGCCTGCTTGCAGCCCCGATAGCCCGGATGAACTTCCTCCCGCTGCCCCCCGGACCACCCACGTTCTTTGGCCTGGCTGATCTCTTTATAGTGGCCCTGCTGGTGTTCGATCTCGCGACCCGCGGAAAGATCCACCCGGCCACAATCTGGGGCGGGCTTCTCATTGTGGCCTCACAGCCGCTTCGGCTGATGATTTCCGGAACACAGCCCTGGCTGGCGTTTGCGAGCTGGCTGACGAGTTAAAGGTCGCAAGGCGAGCCGGCCCAATCCCCACCCCTTCGCTTCGCTCGCTCAGGGCAGGCTCTCACGGGTGGGGCTAGGAATCGCTTTCTTGCTTTTCCCGCTCACGTTTGTCCCTTCGCCTTGCTCAGGGCGTGCCTAGTCCCGCTTACGTTCTTACATTCACCCATGACCTCATCTCCCCAGACAGCCCTCATCACGGGCGCGACAGAAGGCATCGGCCGCGCCACCGCCTTCGCCCTCGGACGCGCCGGATACCGGGTCGGCGTCTGCGCCCGGACCGAGTCCACGGTCAAGAAGCTGGTCAAGGAGCTCGACGCCGAAGGGTTCGAGGCGGCGGGCGCGGCGGCCGACGTCGGCAACCCGGAGCAGGTCGTCCGGATGATCGAGACCGTGACCGGCACCCTGGGCCAGATCGACGTCCTGATCAACAACGCCGGTGTCCTGATCGGAAAGCCGTTCGAAGAGCTGACCCTGGAGGACTGGGACATCACCATGGGCACCAACCTCCGGAGCCTCTACCTGGTGACCCGGGAGGTGCTCCCCGGCATGCGCCAGCGGAAACGGGGCGACATCGTCAACGTCGCCAGCCTGGCCGGCCGGAACGGCTTCGCCGGCGGCACCGCCTACTGCGCCTCCAAGCACGCGGTACTGGGCTTCAGCCGTTCCCTGATGCTGGAAACCCGGAAGGAAGGGATCCGGGTAATCGCCATCTGCCCCGGATCGGTAGACACCAGTATGCTGCGGGACCAGCCGATGCTAAAGTCCGAGCCCAGCCGCATCCTGCGCCCCGAGGACGTAGCCGCGACCATCCTGCACGCGCTGAGCCTGCCGGACCGGGCAATGGTGAGCGAGCTGGATATCCGGCCGACGAATCCGTGAAGGCGGGCGGACAGGCGGACGGGCGGACGGGTGGACGGATGGACGAAAAGGACATGAGACGATGACAACTGCTGATGGCCACTAACATCGGAACGGTGCTGATATCCCGCTGCATCTGCCGCAACGTCGAGTTCCGCGAGCTGCTCCCCCGCGCCCGAACGAACGGCTGGAGCCTGGACGACCTGGTGCGGGAGACCGGTTGCGGCGGCCAGTGCGGGCTCTGCCGCCCCTATCTCAGCCGGATGCTCCGGACCGGCGAGACCGAGTTCCATCAGATCCTGACGGCGGACTCGCCCTGAACACTCGCCGGCTGTCTTCCTTCCGCAGAATCGCCGTCCAGATCGAGCGGCGCTGGCGCAGCCTGTCGTATACCGGCTCCATCGTCGGCGTCGCCCTCATCATCGCCTGGCTGGGGCTCTGGCTCTTCCGCCAGAACGACGCGATCGGGCTGCTGCTCACCTCCATCGCTACCCTGCTCACCCTGGTCGCCTTCCGCCACATCAAGGAGCTGGCCGAGGCCCAGAAGGAGTCGCTCCGGCTGTCGCTGGAACAGTCGGACCGGCGCAATCGGGAGCTGGAGCGGCTGCGCCATCTGGCCGGGACCCTGCTGGCCGGGGCCGACCTCGACAGTCTGATGAAGGAGGTCGCCCGCAGCGCGAGCGATCTGCTGGAGGCGGAGAGCGGCGGGGTGACGCTGGTGGTGGAGGAGGGACGCTTCCTCCGCCTGGTGGCCGCGTACGGTCCGCTCGAATCGCTCACCGGCATGCTGCTGCCGATGGATGAGTCGCTGCTCGGCTGGGTGGTGAGCCAGGATGCGCCGCTGGTGTCGGACGACATGGATGCCGACGCCCGCAGCTACCGCCCGGGCAATGCGCCGAGCAAGCTCAAGACCGCGGCGATGATCCCGCTCCGCTCCGGCGGCGTCCCCATCGGCACCGTCAGCGTACACAACCGCCGCGACGGACACCCGTTCAGCGACCACGATCTCCGGCTGCTCCAGATTCTGGGCGACCAGGTCGTGGTCGGCCTGGACCGCGCCTCGGTCCTGGAGGAAAGCCGCCGCAACGAGCTGGCGCTCCGGACCAAGAACCTGGAGCTGCAGCGGGCCACCCAGCTCAAGAACGAGTTCCTCACCAACATGTCGCACGAGCTGCGCACCCCGCTCAACGCGATCATCGGGTTCTCCGACCTGATCCTGGAAGGCGGCACCGGCGAGGTCAACGGCCAGCAGCGGGAGTTCACCGAGGCGGTGCTCCGGAACGGCAAGCACCTGCTGTCGCTGATCAACAGCGCGCTGGACCTGTCCAAGATCGAGGCCGGCCGGATGACGCTGACCCTGGCGATGACCGACCTGCGCATGGCCATCACCGACGCCATTGCCGATACCGCCAGCCTCCGGACCGCCAAGCGCCAGGAGTGCTCCCTCGACCTCGACGAGGCGTCGCTCGCCATCATGGCCGACGGCGGCCGCATCCGCCAGATCCTGTTCAACCTGCTCTCCAACGCCTCCAAGTTCACCCGGGAAGGCGGCAAGATCTATCTGGCGGCGGTGCGCACCCGGGCGTCACTGCGCCAGCCGGCAGACCGGGCCGGAGATAGAGCCAAGCTGGTTCCCCAGGACGTCGTCTGGGTGTCGGTGGCCGACGAGGGGATCGGGATCAAACGCGAGGACATGCCCAAGCTGTTTCAGGAGTTCAGCCAGGTGGACAGCTCCTCCAGCCGGCGGGCCCAGGGCACCGGACTGGGGCTGGCCCTCTGCAAGAAGTTCGTGGAGATGCACGGCGGGACCATCGGCGCCGACTCGGTCTTCGGCAAGGGAGCGGCGTTCTGGTTCCTTCTGCCAGCCGAAGGACCGGTTCGTCGGACAACGGGGTAGAAAAACAGAACTACGGGTAGAAAAGCGTGAGCGGGACAAGGACGAGCGTGAGCGGTGAGCGGGCCTACTTCCGAAGTCGCCTCAGCATCCCGAGCAACAAACGCTGACTGCGGCGGTTTCTTTGAAGAAGGTGGTTGACGGTCTCTGGTGCTACGATCCTCGCGTCGAGAGCTATTTCCAGCAGTTCTCCTGTTTCCACTGCGGAGCCGTAAGCAATGTTTACGTGCCGGGTGCACGTTCGGGATGAGCCGTACGCATAGCCTTCAGCGATGTTTAGCTGAACCGACAAGGAGGCCCGTTGGAGCTGGGAGAAAAGTGCAGCTGCATACGGCTTCCAAGCAGTGCGTGCGAGATCGATCACCCCCAGGACTACACCCCGTGCCTCCTGCCAAGCATGCAAAGACTTATGATCACGCATATTGGAGGATACGGACAACAGGGAGCTGAAACATCACCGCCTTCGCTCCTGCGGGAGCTTTTCCCCGCTCACTGCTCACGCTTGTCCTAGCCCCGCTGACGCTTTTCTGCCTCCCGCTTACGCTGTGGTTTGTCCCCGCTCACGCTCGTCCTAGTCCCGCTCACGCCTTTCCAGCTATACTCATTCATGCTCGCGCGACTGACCCAGGCTAAGGCGTCCTTCCTCCTGCTGGTTTTTCTGGCGGCCGGAACCAGCCTGCCGAGCCTGGACGCACTGGCGTTCCACCAGGACGGAGCGGGCGAGCGGTCCCGCACCCACGTCGAGCCGGCCGGTGGATGCCTCAGCCACGCCGATCAGTGCACCCTGGGCCGCACCGCCTCCGGATCGGGAGCAGTCGCGGCGCCTGAAACCGAAACCCGGCTCGTCGCCGACAGCCGTCCCGACTCCCCACGTTCTGCCCGCCTGCAGCCGACCTGCGCCGATCCCGGCGCGCTCCACCACAGCCGAGCTCCGCCCAGCCTCCGAATCGTCTGATCGATTGCGTCCCGCGCGGGCGCAACCCTCTCACGCATCGGAGTACCACATGCACGCTTGTGGTCGCACCGCCATTCTGGTGGGTACCTGCTGTTTCGGGCTGGCAGCTTCGGCCTGGGCGCAGACACCCGCCGCAGTGGAATCGCTGCGCCGGAGCCTCTCCGCCACGGCGGCCCGGATCGATTCGCTGGAGGCGGGCCTCTGTCCGAGTCCATCGCCGACCGGCTTCCGGCCGACCGGCAACGCCACCACCGATAGCCTCGCGGCGACGCTCGATCGGCTGAACCGGCGGGTGGAGGCGATGCGGGCCCAGCGGTGCCCCAGCGGTGCTCCGGCCCAGCCGGCCGACAGCACCGACGATCTGGCCGCGCTGCGGGCCGCCGCGGCCGCCGCCGCCGGACAGGCCGCCCCTTCCGACTCGGCCGACACCTCCCGCGCCGTGCCCCAGGCCGACTCGACCCCGTCCCCCCGGGCCGCCAACCTGCTCAACCCCGAGATCAGCGCCACCGGCGACGTGCGGCTGGTCGCCGCGGAGGGCGAGCGGGTGGACGCCGTGGCCAATGAATTCGAGTTCGCCTTCCAGTCGGCGCTGGATCCCTACTCCAGCACCAAGATCTTCCTGGCCGCGAGCGAAGAGGAGGTCGAGATCGAGGAAGGCTACATCTACTGGACCGGTCTTCCCGGGCGGCTCCGGCTCGACGCGGGGAAGTTCCGCCAGCAGGTGGGCGACCTCAACCGATGGCACGGGCACGCTCTGCCCGAGACCGAGTACCCCCTGGTCTATCAGCGCTTCCTGTCGGAAGAGGGCCTGGCCGGCGTGGGCCTCTCGCTCTATACCGCTTTGCCATTTTCACTGGCCGGCGCCACCCACGAGGTCTGGCTCCAGGGCACCAGCGTCGAGAGCGACCCGCTGCTCGGCGCCGACCGGAGCCTCCTCTTCCTGGGCCGGCTGCAGAACTTCTGGCAGCTGAACCGCAGCACCTACGCCCAGGTGGGGGTCACCGGTTTCGGTGGCGACAGCGACGACGACTTCAAGAGCCGGACGGTCGGACTCGACTTCCGGATGACCTACCGCCCGCCCGAAGCCGCCACCCGCCGCGACATCACTTTCCGGGCCGAGGGATACCGGCTCCGCGCCACCGATCTCGGCGCGACCACCAATCGCTACGGTGCGTTTTTGGACCTGTCGGCGCGGACCAGCCGCCGCTGGATCTTCGGCGCCCGCTACGATCACGTGGAGGCGCCCCGGGGCCCGGAGGACACTGAGTGGCGGATCACGCCCAACATCACCTGGTGGCAGAGCGAGTTCGTCTACCTGCGGCTCGAGGGCGAGCACCGCAACACCGAGCTGGAGGGGAGCCGGAACATGCTGACGCTGCAGGCGGTCTGGGCGATGGGACCGCATAAGCATGAGACGTATTGAAGGCGGGTAAGCGGGTAGGCGGGTAGGCGGGTAGGCGGGTAAGACGGCACGATGTCATCCTGAGCGAAGCGAAGGATCTCTCAGGTCCGGTCAAGTGATTGCAGGGATCCTTCGCTTCGCTCAGGATGACAGCCTTTTCCATAAAGGATTGATACGATGCTAGCTCCACTGCTCTTACTCGCGGGTCTCATCGGAGATCCTGCTTACCCGCTGACCCGCTTACCCGCCGACCCGCCTCTGCGGATCGTCACCTCCCTCACCACCTACGGCGCCATCGCGCGCGAGATCGTGGGCGACAAGGGCACGGTCACCTCCATCGCCCAGGGCGACGAGGATCCCCACTTCGTGCAGCCCAAGCCCAGCTTCGTGCGGCTGCTGCGCGATGCCGACCTGTTCGTCACCACCGGGCTCGACCTGGAGCTCTGGGTGCCGGCGCTGCTCGACCGCGCGGGGAACCGAAAGATCGTCGATGGAGCGCCGGGTTACATCGCGGCGTACCGGGGCATCGATCTGCTGGAGGTCCCGACCTCGGTGAGCCGCTCCCAGGGCGACATCCACGTGGACGGCAACCCTCACATCCACACCGATCCCCTGAACGGGATCATCATCGCGCGCAACATTCTGGCTGGGCTCCAGCGGGTCTCGCCCGGCGACGCGGCGTACTTCATCGCGCGGGAGAAAGACTTCGAGAAGCGGGTGCTGGACGCGACCATGGGTCCGACACTGGTGACGGCGCTGACGCCGGCCACCGCCTTCGAGCTGCTGCGCACCAACCGGCTCCAGAGTTTTCTGGCGACCCAGCAGTACCAGGGCAAGCCGCTCAGCGACCAGCTCGGTGGCTGGCTCAAGCAGGCGCAGCCGTTCCGCGGGAAGGAGATGGCGTGCTATCACAAGGAGTGGGCCTACTTCAGCCGGCGATTCGACGTGGACTGCGTCACCTTCATCGAGGCCAAGCCGGGGATCCCGCCCACCCCAAAGCACGTGCAGGAGGTGATCGCGCTGATGCGGGAGCGTAAGCTGCCGGCGCTGTTCGCCTCGAACTACTTCGACCGGAAGCAGATCCAGCAGGTGGCCGAGCGCACCGGAGCCCGTGCCGTAGTCGTACCCGAGAACACCGCCGGAGCGCCCGGGGTGAATACCTACTTCGACCTAGTGAACAGCTGGGTCACCAGCCTGGCCGCGGCGTTCCGCGACGTGGCACTCAAGACCGGAGCCTCCTGATGGACTTGAGCCTCTTTCTCCCGCCCCTGGTCGCCTGTCTGGTGATCGTGGCGATCCACTCCTACCTGGGTCTCCACGTGATCGCCCGGGAAGTGATCTTCGTGGATCTGTCGCTGGCGCAGATGGCCGCGCTGGGCTCGACCGTCGCGATTCTGGCGGGTAGCGGCCCTGATTCCTCCACCGCGCTGCTCTACGCGCTCGGCTTCACGACCCTGGGCGCGGCGCTCTTCGCCCTGACCCGAAGCAGCGAGAAGGGTCGGGTCCCGCAGGAGGCGATCATCGGGATTGTGTATGTCATGGCATCGGCCGCGGCGATCCTGGTGGCCGACCGCACTCCGCGGGGCGGCGAGGCGATCAAGGATATTCTGGTGGGGAGCCTGCTGTGGGTGACCTGGCCGACCATCATCCGGCTGGCCGGCATCTACGCCGTGATCGGAATCTTCCACTGGGTGCTGCGGCGCCGCTTTCTCACTATCTCGTTCGAGCCCGAAGCCGCGGTGGCCCGGGGCTGGCGGATACGCTGGTGGGATTTCCTCTTTTATTTGTCGTTCGGCATCGTGATCACCTTCTCGGTTCCCATCGCCGGCGTGCTGCTGGTCTTCAGCTTTCTGGTGGTCCCTGCCGCCATCGCCTTTCAATTCACCCTCCGGCCCGGAGCGCTCGCCGCCATCTCGTGGGTAGCCGGCGCCCTCGCCTCGGCGCTGGGGCTGCTGGTCTCGTTCGAATATGACCTGCCGACCGGCCCGGTCGTGGTGTGCATGTTCGGATTGGTGTTGCTGGCGGCGTATCTGGTGCGGCGGGTGCTGGGAGTGCGGGCTCCCAGCCTGACGCTTCGTTCAGCGGCGGAGTAGCGACCGACGTTACCCGGCTTGCGCCCGCCGCCAGCCTGGGGCGGATGGCGGTTGCAGCATTGCCGAGCGCCGCAACAGCTCGAAGTGCGCCGCGACGATGTCGGCCAGCCGCTGGGCCGGTCCCACATGCGCTTCCTTCAGCTCCGCCGGAGGGCGTGCGCTGAAGACCAGCGACCCGTGAACCTTGCCCGCTACCCGGAGCGGCACGATCAGGCGGCTCTCTCCCCGGGCCCGCGCGAATGCGTTCGGGGCCTCCCCCCGCAGCACCCGGCCCAGACTGGTTCCCGTCACCGGCACCAACGGCAGGTTAGCGAGAGCCCGCTTCTCCCCCGGCTGTAGCAGTACCACGCGCTCGCCGGCGGTGAGCTTGAGGGCAATGGTGAGGTCGGTGAACGGAAGCAGCCGAGCGCCTTCATCTGATATGAGGCGAGTGGCGGCGGCGGGATCGGATGTGGTCGCCAGCAGTCTGGCGATGCTGAAGAGCAGCTCGGCCGAGTCGTCCTGGGCCGGCGCTGGCGCCGCTGCCGGAGGCGGTGGCGGAGCCGCCGCTTTCTCGCTCCGAAGAAATCCACCGATCTGCGGGGCGATCAGTCCGGCCAGCAGGACCAACAGCTCCACGTCATCCGCCCCGTAGATCTCCGGGCCGATACTGCCGACCAGGAGATACGCCCCCGATCTTCCCCCCAGCCCGAGCTGGGCGCCGATGACGGCGCGGATGTCGGCGCCGCCCGATTCGGATGCCGTCAGAAAGCCTCTGGGCCAGCGCGCGTCTTCATAGCTGTCCGGCACCAGCAGCTGGCCCTGCCCGTCGAAGATCGCAGCAACGTCGAGATGCGCCCTGCTGATCGTGAGCGAAGGGTCGGCCCAGAGCGGCCCACCGGGGTGCTCGCCCAGGCGGAAGTACTCGTCGCCCGCGGAATTGGGCACCAGCAGCTCGATGTGATCGTGCGGCAGCAGTGGCGCGAGCCCGCGTCCGATCGCCGCCACGAAGCGCTGGGGCGAGCTGCCCTCCCGGTTCGCCTTGGAGACCGTCTGGAGCAATCCGGCGATCCGCTCCTGCTGCCGCGAGAACGAGCCCTCCGCCGGCACCCACTGCCGCGCGATCCGTCCCAGCATCGGCGCCACCCGACGCGCGACGCACTGCAGCAGCACCCGCTCGGCCGGTCCGTACCGCTGCGGCTGGAGATCCGCCACCAGCATCAGTGCGACGTCCCGCTTGCCGAAGCGAATCGGCAGACAGGTGACCGATCCGTAACCCGCGTTCAGCACGGTTTGTTCTATGACGGAGAGCTGCTCGGATGTGAGATGAGGAGATGGAATGGGGATTGAGAGATCGTCGGCGGCCAGCTCGGGCGGACCCAGCAGTGCCACGCCGCCTTGCGATGGATAGAGCCACAGTCCCATCAGATCGTGCGGCACCTCGACCGAAACGGTGTTGGACAGCGCCTGATGCCAGGTGCCCAACGCCAGTGGATCGAGCTGTCCGTCGCCGATCTGAAGGATGGGAACGAGCGGCTCACTCCCCAGGGTCGAGAGTGGCTCGTCGTTCGGCTCGTTCGCGGATTCCAGCGCCATAGCGCGCTCATAAGGCACGTCGTATGCCGATGAGGGACCTCAGGTAAGGCCTTCCCGCGCACATAGTTGCACTCCCGCCTCCAGTGCCGCTCCGCTCAAGTCGCTCTACCCAGCCGCGTCCTGCCCGCGTGTCTTGCAGCATGCTGCCTGCACCGCGTTGACTCCCAAGTACTTGACATACCCCCACCCCCTATGGTATCTCTGTGGCAGGAAATGCAAGCCTGAGGAATCACATGCGACAACTCACGCTCCACATCACCGGCATGACATGCGGGCACTGCATGCATGCGGTGAACCAGGCATTGGTCGCACATCCCGGAGTTCGTCTCGAGTCGCTCCGAATGGGACGGGCCGAGCTGCGATATGACGAAGAGGTGACGACTCCCTCCGCGATCGAGGCCGCTGTTGCCGAGGCCGGTTACACCGCCACCGCAAGGACCAGCGCTGAGGCGGGAAAGCGTTCGTGACCGTGGCGAAGCCGATGTCCACTGAAGCGTCCGACACTACCACCATTCCGGTCTCGGGCATGACCTGCGCCGCCTGCAGCGCGCGGGTGCAGCGCACCCTGGAGAAGGTGCCGGGCGTGGCCACGGCCAACGTGAATCTCATGACCGGCTCCGCCACGGTGGACTTCGACCCTGAGGCCACCACACCGGAGCGGCTGGTCGAGGCGATTCGCGCCACCGGCTACGGCGCCGAGCTTCCACGGCAGGACGCCGGCACGGATGAGCTGCTCGATGCGCAGGACGCGCTACATGCGGAGGAGATTGCGGGACTGCGCCGCAAGTTCATCGTGAGCATTGTGGCGGCGGTGGTGACGATGGCGCTCAGCATGCACGCCGGGCCGATGACGGACTCCATCAGGTTTCTGCTGCTGGGCCTGACGCTTCCGGTGGTGGGCTGGGCCGGCCGCCACTTCTACACCCGCGCGTGGTCGGCCTTCCGCCACGGCGGCGCCGACATGAACACGCTGATCGCGGTGGGGACCGGCGCCGCCTTTCTCTTCAGCCTGGCAGTGACACTGGGCGCTGACTGGCTCGCCTCCAGCGGTGTCGAGCCCCGGGTGTACTACGAGGCCGTCAACTGGATCATCGCGCTAGTGCTGCTCGGCAACCTGCTCGAGGCGCGGGCCAAGGGTCGGACCTCGGGAGCGTTGCGCCGGCTTATCGGACTGAGGCCCACCACGGCGCGGGTGCTTCGCGGAGGTATCGAACAGGATGTTCCGCTGGCGGAGCTGGCCGAAGGCGACGAGGCGATCGTTCGTCCCGGCGAAAAGATCCCGGCCGACGGAGTGATCCTCGAGGGCAGCACCTACGTCGACGAGTCCATGCTCACCGGCGAGGCGGTGCCGGTCTCACGTAGATCCGGCGACCGGGTGATCGGAGCCACGCTCAACCGGAGCGGCGCCTTTCATTTCCAGGTCACGCGGGTGGGCCCGGACACGGTGCTGTCACAGATCATCCGGCTGGTGCAGCAGGCCCAGCAGTCCAAGGCACCGATCCAGCGACTGGCCGATCGAATCTCTGCCGTCTTCGTGCCGGTGGTGTTGGTGCTGGCCGTGGTGACGTTTGTCGCGTGGATCGCGTGGGGACCGGCTCCGGCGTATCTCCACGCGCTCGTCGCTGGGGTGACCGTGCTGATCATCGCCTGTCCCTGTGCCATGGGGCTCGCGGTTCCCACCGCGGTCATGGTGGCGACCGGACGCGGGGCCGAGCTTGGAGTGTTGATCAAGCGAGGCGAAGCGCTCGAGCGCACCGGGCGGCTCGACGTGGTGGTGCTCGACAAGACTGGCACCGTGACCGAGGGCCGGCCTGCGGTGGCGAGCATCGAGCCGGCACCGGGAGTGGAGCTGGCTCCCTCGGAGATCCTGCAGCTCACCACCTCGGTGGAACGGCTGAGCGAGCATCCCCTCGGCGAGGCGATCGTCGCGGAAGCCGAGCGCCTGGGAGTATCGGGACGCCCGGTGGTGGATTTCGAGAACTATCCCGGTCAGGGCGTCCTCGGGGTGGTGGAGGGAAGACGGGTCGCGGTGGGCAATGTGGCGCTGATGGCGGAGCTCGGAGTTCCTGCGGCGTACCTGCAGAGCCGCTCGGCCGAGAGTGCGAACGCCGGTCAGACGCCGGTGTTCGTGGCGCTGGATGGGCAGCTGATCGCAGTGATCGCCATTGCCGACCCGATCCGGCCGACTAGCGCCGAGGCCGTCAGGCGGCTCAAGGGCATGGGGCTGGAGGTCGTGCTGCTGACCGGTGACGATCGCCGGACCGCAGCGGCGGTGGCGCGCGAGGTCGGCATCGATCGAGTGGTGGCAGAGGCGCTGCCGGACCACAAGCTTCAGGAAATCCGCCGGATCCAGGAGCAGGGCCGGGCGGTGGCGTTGGTGGGTGACGGCCTGAACGACGCTCCCGCACTGGCGCAGGCGAATATCGGCATCGCCATGGGCAGCGGAGTGGATGTGGCGCTGGAGGCAGCGGACATCGTGCTGATGCGGAGCGATCTCACCGGCGTGGTGGATGCCATTCACCTGTCCCGGCGAACCCTGCGGATCATCCGACAGAACCTCTTCTGGGCCTTCGTCTACAACGTCATCGGCATTCCGATCGCGGCGGGCGCGCTTTATCCGGCGCTGGGTCTGCTGCTCACGCCCGGCGATGGCGGCAGGGGCCATGGCGGCGAGCTCAGTGAGTGTGGTATCGAACAGTTTGCGGTTGAGGAGATAGGACGTGAGCCGGAAAAGCAAGCGCGGAAGCGAAAAGCCGGACGGCACTCTCATAACGGGGAAAGGATCGGCCAAATGACTGCGGAGACCAGTAGCCCCTGTGCCTGCGGGGCTCGCTCGGGTGACGGGCAGGAAACCCTCGTTGTCGACCCCGAGGCAAAGCACGCCATCGGCAGCCGGCTCCGGCGGATCGAAGGGCAGGTGCGTGGTCTTCAGAAGATGGTGGAGGAGGAGCGCTATTGCGCCGATGTGCTGATGCAGCTGTCCTCGGTGCAGGAGGCGCTCAGAGGCGTCGGTCGTGAGCTGCTCCACAACCATCTGAAGCACTGCGCCACCGAGGCGATTCGCTCCGAGGATCCGGCGAAGGCGGAGGCGATGTACGATGAGATCATGGAGCTGATGTACAAGAATGCGAGGTGAGAGAGGTGAGAAGTAAGAAGTAAGAAGGCTGTCACCCCGAGCGCAGCGAGGGGGCCGAAGCTCAGCGAGTCGCCTTGGCCTTCTTCCCCCTCTTTTCGGCCTTTTCCGCTCCTTCCGCCTTTACCGCCTTCCCGCCTTTCGCTTCTTCAGCCCGGTCGTCCCTGAACTCCAACGCGGCCCGGTACTCCTTCACCAGCCGCTTCATCATCGCGTCCCGCCTGGAGTAGAGCCGCTTCAACGGCCGGCGCTCCCTGCGCTCCAGGGCATACGCGGTGAGCAGCGGCAGACCGATCGAGCTGTCGGTGTAGACCACCACCGTTCCCGGAAGCTGGTCGGGGTCGATCTTGCCCCAGCTCACCGCCTCGGCCGGAGTCGCTCCCGACAAGCCGCCGGTGTCGGGCCGGGCATCGGTTATCTGGAGAAAGTAGTCGTGGCCCCGCTCGTCGATGCCGAGCACTTCCTGGATCTGCGGCTCGGTCTGGAGCATGAAGTTCTTGGGGCTGCCGCCACCCACGATGAGCACGCCGCTCTTCCCGCCGGCTCGCTTGGCCTCCAGCACGATGCTGGCGGTCTCGTTCACGTCCGCGCTCACGTCGAATCTGAGCTTGCTGCCGGCCAGCGCCTGCTCCGCCACGTTCATTCCTATAGAGCTGTCGCCGGGCGAGCTGGTATAGATCGGCACCTCCAGCTCGTGCGCCGCGGACAATACCGAGCGGCGCGACAGCCCGAGGGCCCGTTCGCGCTCGCGCACGTAGCCGCCCAGCAGGTAGTGGTACTCCGCCGTGCTCATGGCGCGCTGGAACTCGTCCCGGGCCGACACCTCGCGCACGAAGGCGTCGGTCGAGAGCAGCACGTTGTAATCGAAGAAGATGTCGTAGATCCGGACCACGCCCTTGTCGCGCAGCTCGACGTCATCGGCCGTGGGAGTGCCCCGGTGCATGGCGAGCCCGAGCGCGAAGTGAGCGTCGTGATAGAGATTGGCCCCGGTGGAGATGATCCAGTCGACGAAGCCGGCCTCCATCAGCGGGATCAGGCAGCTCATGCCGAGTCCGGCGGGGGTCATGGCCCCGGTGAGGGTCATGCCAACGGTGACGTCCGGCTCCAGCATTCGCTGGGTGAAGAGGTGGGATCCCTCCCGCAGCCGCCCGGCATTGTACGCCAGGAACGCGTTGTCGATTAGCTCGGCGACGGTCTCCTTACCGGTGGTGGCCTTGGGATCGATCCGCTGACCCCGGAGGTACTTGGCGGACGGACGCGTCATCGCTTTTCGTTCCGCGCCTCGATCACGATCCGCGTTGCCTCCGCTGGATCGTCGGTGACTCGAAAGAGCAGCAGGTCTCGATTATCGATCTTTCGTTCGGCTGCCACCGTTCGCTCGAGCCAATCGGTGAGACCGCTCCAGTAGTCCTTGCCCATTAAGAATGACGGGAAAGTGCTTGACCTTTCCGGTCTGGATCAGGGTCAATGCTTCGAACAGCTCGTCCAGAGTGCCGTACCCCCCCGGAAACACGATGAATGCGGTGGCGTACTTCACAAACATCGTCTTCCGAACGAAGAAGAACTTGAAGTTCAGGCTGCGCGTCAGGTAGGCGTTAGACCCCTGTTCGAACGGCAGCTCGATGTTGCAGCCGATCGAGAGACCGCCCGCTTCCTTCGCTCCACGGTTCGCGGCCTCCATGATGCCCGGACCGCCCCCGGTAATCACGCAGATGCCTGCCTTCGCCAGCAGTCGGGCGGTATCGACCGCAGCCTGGTACTCGGGACTGTCGGGTTTAGAGCGCGCCGAGCCGAAGATGGACACTCCGTCACGCACATCGGCCAGGTTGTCGAAGCCCCAGACAAACTCGCCCATGATCCGGAGCACTCGCCACGGATCGGAGACCAGGATCCGCTCCTTGTCGTGGCGATCCTGCGGCTGCGGCCCCTCGAGAAGGGTCTCGTCCTCGGTGGGGCGCTTGTTGTCGTCCATGCTGCGGTACGGGCTATTTGTCATTGGCCGCCATGAGAGTCATCAGGGTGCGCAATATACCAATTATAATTGGCGCATGTCCCGGTCCTGGCTGTCACTTACCGGCAGGTTGGCGGTGCGGGGCCTGGTGAGCCCGAGACTCGGGCTGGACCTTCTCCGGACCGCATGGGCGTTTCGCCGGCGGCGCTGGTGGGCCCGCGCACCGTTTCTGCCGCTGCCTGACAGAACCTATCTGCGCTGGCGAATGTTTACTGCTTATGCGGACGAGGATGCAGTACCGCCAATCGAGGACGTGGTCCGGTTCGCCCGTTGGCGGCGCCAGACTATGGGGCTGTAGAGCCTGCCCCGAGCCATCGAGCGAGGGGAAGTGAGAGGTGAGAAGTGAGAGGTAAGGGGTGAGCGCGAAGCTGGCGGTATCCGACAAACCCCACGTGCTGATCCTCGGCGGTGGCTTTGCCGGGCTGTATGCCGCCCGGGCGCTCAAGCGCGCACCGGTCCGGGTGACCGTGGTGGATCGCCGGAACCACCACCTCTTTCAGCCGATGCTGTACCAGGTGGCGACGGCAGCGCTCAACCCCAGCGACATCGCCGCTCCCATCCGCTCGGTGCTGCGGAACCAGCCGAACACCGAGGTGTTGCTGGGTATAGTCGAGTCCATCGACCCGGTACGGCGACGGGTGGTGCTCACCGATGGAGCGGACTCTACCTACGATTATCTGATCGTCGCCACCGGCGCCCAGCACTCCTACTTCGGGCACGACGACTGGGAGCGCCTGGCGCCCGGACTCAAGAGCCTCGAGGACGCTGTCACCATCCGGGAACGGGTGCTGCTGGCCTTCGAGAAGGCGGAGCGCGAGCCCGACCCGGTTCGCCGCCAGGCTCTGCTCACCTTTGTCGTCATCGGCGGCGGCCCCACGGGAGTGGAGATGGCGGGGGCGGTGGCCGAGCTGCGGCGATACGCCCTGCGGCGCGATTTCCGTCGCATTGACCCGCGCGATGCCACCGTCCTGCTGCTGGAAGGCGGGACCCGGCTGCTCCCATCTTACCCACCCAGCCTCAGCGACAAGGCCAAGCAGGAGCTTCGGCGGCTCGGAGTCGAGGTTCGCACCGAGACCATGGTCACCAACGTGCGGCCCGGCTCGGTCGTCGCGGCCGGCTGGACCATCCCGACCCAGACCGTCATCTGGGCCGCCGGAAACGTCGCCAGCCCCGTGCTCCAGTCGCTCGGCACCCCGCTCGACAGCGCCGGCCGCGCCATCGTGGAGCCCGACTGCACCGTCCCCGGCCATCCGGAGATCTTCGTGCTTGGCGACGCGGCGCTCTTCAATCACCAGGAGGGCGGACCGCTCCCCGGGATCAGTCCCGTCGCCATCCAGATGGGCCAGTACGCGGCGCGCGCCATTCAGGCCGACATCGAGGGCCAGCCCCGGCGCGCGTTCCACTACTGGGACAAGGGTCAGTTGGCGGTGATCGGCCGGGGGCGCGCCGTGGCAGACATATGGAGGCTGCACTTCGGCGGGCTGCTGGCGTGGCTGGTCTGGACCTTCGTCCACATCTTCTTCCTGATCGGGTTCCGCAACCGGCTTTTGGTAATGATCCAGTGGGCCTGGTCGTATGTGACCTATGGGCGCGGGGCGCGGCTGATCACCCTGGACGACAACCCCGAGCTGCCGGCGACGGTGGCCGGCGCGGCGCGCGCTTCATGAGAATGGAAGACTCGGTCAAGGCGCGGGCGAGGGAGCTGGGATTCCTGGCTTGCGGCATCACTCATCCGGGACCCAGCATCCATGCCGACCGTCTCGATGAGTGGCTGACGAAGGGGTACGCCGGAACTATGCGATACCTGCACCGGCAGGCGGCCCGGCGAAAGGAACCTCAGCGCATCGCGCCCGAGGCGCGCGCAGTCGTGGTCGTGCTCGACAACTACTACACCCCGGACCGCGAGGCCGACGATGCAGCGCCCCGCGTGGCGAAGTACGCCCGGGGTGAAGACTATCATCGGGTCACCGGCCGGCGGCTGGAGCTGCTGGCCGAGTATTTACGGAGCCAGGGTGCCGGGCTGAGTCGTACCTTCGCCGACGCAGGTCCGGTGCCCGAGCGCGAGCTGGCCCAGCGAGCCGGCCTGGGCTGGATCGGCAAGAACACCATGCTGGTAAGTCCTGACGCGGGCTCGTTCTTCTTCATCGGCTCGATCTTCACCGACCTGCCGCTGCAGCCGGATGCGGCGTTCGAGCTGGACCGCTGCGGCAGCTGCACTCGCTGCCTCGATGCGTGCCCCACCGATGCCTTCGTGTCGCCCAGAGTGCTGGATGCCACCCGCTGCATTTCCTACCTCACGATCGAGCAGAAGAGCCCGATCCCCGAGGAGCTGGCCGGCCAGTTCGAGGGCTACGCCTTCGGCTGCGACATCTGCAACGACGTGTGCCCCTGGAACCAGCGCTTCGCTACCGCGACGACAGTTGCGGAGTTCCAGCCGCGACACTCGCTGGAGGGAATGAGCCCGGACCTCTTCGAAAACATGAGCGACGAGGAGTTCGCCGCCCGCTACGGAGACACGCCGCTCGAGCGGCCAGGCCTGGCGGGCATGCGGCGGAACTTCCGGGCGGCTTTCCGGTCGCGCAATCCTGTCGCAACCGAATGACCCACCTGCGGCGGCTCCTGGAATACGATGTATGGGCCAATCAGCAGACTCTGGCATCGCTCGAAGCCGACCCGCCTCCCCCACGAAGCCTCAAGTGGATGGCCCACATCGTCGCTGCCGAATGCCTCTGGCTCGCCCGGCTCCGGCGCGAGTCGTCACCCCTTCCGGTATGGCCGGCGCTGTCGGTGCCAGAGTGCGGCGAGCGGCTGGCTGATCTGG
The DNA here is from genome assembly GCA_963740175.1 of uncultured Gemmatimonadales bacterium. Taxonomy (GTDB): domain Bacteria; phylum Gemmatimonadota; class Gemmatimonadetes; order Gemmatimonadales; family GWC2-71-9; genus CAVVWJ01. Next base: position 242,306 of record CAVUDL010000014.1, on the reverse strand, counting down.
CCCGCCAGTGGCCCACGTTTCTGGACGCGCATCACCGATCCCTGGACCAGTCCGTCTCCTACACCAACTCGCAGGGCGAAGCCTGGACCAACACCGTCGAAGAGATCCTGACCCACGTCACGGTGCACTCGGCGTATCACCGGGGCCAGATCGCGAGCGATCTGCGCGCGGCCGGGATGACGCCGGCGTACACCGACTACATCCATGCGGTTCGCCGCGGATTGGTCTGATGAGCTCGCCATCGGCCGGATCGGTGCTGATCGCGATCGGATTGGGCCTGGCGCTAGTGGGCGTACTGGTGTCGGTGGGCGGGTTCGGCTGGTTCGGCCGGCTTCCGGGTGACATTCGGATCGAGCGAGAGACGATGCGGGTCTATGTCCCGTTTGCCTCGATGATCGTGATCTCGATCGTCTTGAACCTGATCTTTTACCTCGTGCGCCGCTTTTTCTAGTCCCCACCTTAGTATTCAGTTATGAACAACCGCGTCGCCTCGCGTACGCCCGCTCCAGTGGTGGGCACCCATCAGCCGCCACAAGTGGAGCGCCTCCGCGCTTTGAGCCGGCTGCTCGACAACGCCTTCACGGTGCCGGGGACCCAGTACCGGTTTGGCCTGGACGCGCTCATCGGGCTGGTCCCCGGTCTGGGCGACGCGGTGAGCGCGGTCTTTTCCGGCTATCTGATCCTTCAGGCTTCCCGGCTCGGTGTGCCGAGATCGGTGGTGAGCCGGATGATCGCGAACGTGGCCATCGACACCGTCGTCGGCTGGGTTCCCCTGCTCGGGGATTTGTTCGACGTCGCCTGGAAATCCAACGTCAAGAATATGGCTCTGCTGGAGGGCTACCTTCAGCGGCCGGCGGCCACGAAAGCCGGCAGCCGTCGCACGCTGGTGCTGCTGGCGGGGATGCTGGTGGTATTTTTCGCCGGCGCAATCACACTGGGTGTGTTCGTGACCCGGTTTGTCCTGGACCTACTGCGGTGAAAGCGGTTTCATGACCCCGACCCTGCACAGCATCGCCATCTTCGTGCACGACATTCCCCGCGCGGTGACTTTCTATCGTGATGCGCTGGGCCTGCCACTCACCAAGCAAGGCTCGTTCGGAGCGGAATTTCTCGAGGGAGAGACTCACCTCAGCGTCCATCCGGCGGTGCATAAGGACGCCCGGGCGCTGGTGGGCCGGCACACCGGAATCACCCTGTTCGTCCCCGATCTGCTCCACTACTGCGGCGTGCTGCATGACCGCGGGGTCCGCTTTACCACCGAGCCGACCCAGCAGTCCTGGGGCATCATGGCGATGATCGCCGACCCCGATGGCAACGTGCTGGCGCTCTGGGAGGACAAGATGCCGGAGGCCCAGGAGCATGCCCACGCGCACCAGGAGCCGATGGATCAGGCCGACGGTACCGCCTGATCCTGGTTGCGGTCCCGGAAGCGATCCTCGATCATCTGGGCCTGTTGCTCCATGCCGTACGCTCTGAACGGTTTTCCGGGCTTGAGCTGGTAGCGGTAGGGGTTCCGGCCGATCCGTACTGTGCGGTGGATCAGATGCCGCGCCTGGGCGGCGAACCCGCGGGCGAAGTACTTCAGCGGCCCCCACGCCTGATACTGGCCGCAGTGGGTCAGCTCATGAACCACCGTTCCCAGGTCTCCCTGACAGCGGTCAGGCAGAAACACGTGATTGCCGAGGGCGATGGCGCGATTGCGGCTGGCGAGAAGCACCAGGCGGCGCAGCCGACCGGTCCGCCCCGAGCATCCTCCCTCGTAGAGCCGCACCAATGAGCAGTCTATCTCCAGCGGTATCGAACCCACCGTTGCCCGTTCGACGTCCGTCAACAATCTCGCCCCCGGCATTGCGCAATCCCGTTTCAGGTCCGGGTACCTGGCTCGGATCCCCGGGTGTCCTCCGACAGGAACTCGCCGATCGGAGCCAGCGCGGCGATGTGGTCGCAGGCGATTTTTATCGTCGCCATTATCGGCACGGCCAGGATCGCCCCCGGAACCCCCCACAGATACCACCAGAAAATAAGCCCGATGAACACGGCCACGGTGTTGAGCCGCATCCGGCGGCCCAGGATCATCGGCGTGATGAGATTGCCTTCCAGGATATTGATCACTGTGAACACGAGGGGGGCGAGCAAAGCCCGGCTGGCGTCTTCGAAGGCGAGGAAAGCGGCCAGGGTCAGTATTACGGTGTTGACCAGGCCGCCGATGTAAGGCACGAAATTGAGGACCCCAGCCACCACACCCCACAATACGGGGTTCGGCATTCCGACCAGGGCGAGCGCCACTCCAGTCGCGATGCCTACGCCCGTGTTGATCATGGTGGTGACGACGAGATAGAGCGACACCTGAGTCTGGGTCTCACGCACGATGCGGACGGCGGTCTTCTTGTCCTTCAGTTGAGGAAGCACCGCCACCAGCTTGTGCAGGAAGAGGTCGCCGGAGGCCAACAGAAAATAGGTCAGGAAAATGATGACCAGGGCGGTGCTCAGCGCCGCAGTGGTGCCCCCGAAAATCTGCTGAGTCAAACTGGGTCCCTTGATCTCGACCTGAGGAGTCTTCTTGTCGAGGTCGGTAGCCTGTTCGACCTGCTCCGCCGCCTTCGTAACCTTCTCGACCGGCTGGCGCAGCGGCTGGATCCGCCGCTGCAGCGTAGCAAGGCTTTCGGGCGCCCGGGCCACCCAGGCGCTGGCCGCCGGGGCAAGCCGGTAGACGCCGAACCCCAGCACGCCCAGGAAGATGACGATGACCACTCCCGCACCCAGAGGCTCGGGGATACGGACATGGCGACGCAGCAGGACCACGACCGGACTCAGAAGCAGATTGAGCAGGATGGAAAGGACGATCGGAAGGAGGAACGCCTGGGCGATGTGGAGGGTGTAGAGCACCGCCAGTACCGCGAGCAGCACCAGCGACACATGGCGCGCGTCCGCATTGTCACCCAGCAGCTTCGGCGGGCTGCCCTCCTCCGAAACCGATGGCTCCCTGACCGGTTCGCTCATTCGCCTGCCTCAGTGTCTGGTACGGCCCGCTCCCCCCATACCAGCTGCCTGTGTACTGTTCACCGTTCACGCTGCCGCAGGATCCCGTGCCCGGAATAGAGTAGTATGCCGCGACTCTGGCAAACCATCGTCTCAATCTGGGCCTGGCTGGTCCTGGTCACCTGCATCCTCCTCTGGTTTCCCGTCCTCGTTCTCGCCGTCCTGCTCACGGCACCGTTCGACCGGGGTCGTTACATCCCGGGCCTGATCTTCCGGAAGATCGCCCCGAGCATGGCGTCCCTGAATCCGCTGTGGCGGTTTCGCTATTCCGGCCCGCTCCCGGAGAATCCCCGCCGGCCATATGTCGTGGTGTCGAACCACGAATCGTTCAGCGATATCCTCCTGATCAGCCACCTGCCGTGGGAGATGAAATGGCTCTCCAAGGCCGAGCTGTTCCGGATTCCGATCATGGGATGGATGATGTGGCTGGCGGGCGACATTCCGGTGAAGCGCGGTTTCGGCCCCAGCGCGCTCGAGGCGATGGCGCGCTGCCGGCAGGCGCTGGCCAACCGGGTATCGGTCATGATATTTCCCGAGGGCACCAGGTCGAAGACCGCGGAACTGCTGCCGTTCAAGGACGGCGCCTTTCGCCTGGCCATCGAAGCCGGCGTTCCAATCCTTCCGCTGGCGGTGTCGGGCACGAGCACGGCGCTTCGGAAGCACGACTGGCGCTTCGGGAAATCGGTGGCGGAGGTGCGGGTGCTTCCGCCGGTGGACACCACCGGCCTGACCCTGGCCGATGTTTCCGCGCTCAAGGGCAGGGTGCGGGCCATGATCGTCGAGGCCCGTGACGCGCTTTCATCGTCCCAGGTCGCCCGGCGCACGCACGCGCCCGACCGCGCCGGCCAGAGCCAGTAGCGTCAGGAGGTACGGGAGCATCAGGAATAGCTGGTAGGGCGCCTGGACGCCAAGCGCCTGAAAGAGATACTGCAGGGCAGTGGCCACACCGAAGAACAGCGATCCGAGGGCGACACCGGCCGGATGCCAGCGGCCCAGCACTACGATCGCTATGGCCACGTAACCCCGTCCCGCCGTCATTCCCTCCGCGAACGTACCCACCTGCGCCAGCACCAGGCTGGCCCCCGCCAGGCCGGCGAACCCTCCCCCGACAATGGTCGCCCCCGACCGAATCAGCGTGGTGCGAACACCCGCCGCGCGTGCCATCGCGGCCGACTCGCCGGTCGCCCTCAACGCCAGCCCTAAGCGAGTTCGGAACAGGACCCACCACATCAACGGAAGCGCGGCGTAGGCGATGTAGGTCGGCGCCGGCTGGTCGAAAAATGCCGGGCCCAGCACCGGAATCCGGGAGAGCCCGGGAATTGAGATGGCGGGAAGTGTCGGGATAGTGAGGCCGGCCCCGCTCATGCCGTAGGCTTGACGATAAATCGTCCCCGTCAGCCCCAGCGCGGCCAGGGTAATGGCGGTGCCGGTGATGATCTGGTCGGCACGCGCTCCAATGGCCAGCAGCGCGAATGCCCCCGCCAGCACCATGCCCGCACCGACTGCGCACAGCAGCCCGCTCCACGGGCCCCAGGCGCGTGGCTCCCAGCGTGGCCGCGAGCGCCCCGGCCAGCATCATGCCTTCGATGCCGAGGTTGATGACGCCGGCACGCTCGGCGATGGTCTCGCCGGTGGCAGCCAGCAACAGCGGTGTCGCCACTCGGACTGCGGCGGCCAGAAACGCGCCGGCCAGCACCAGGAATTCCATTCAGGCAGCGGGCCTTGGCGCTATCCGCTTTCGCACTGCGCCCCGGAGGCCAGTCCACCCGCCGCGCGGCGCCGTCGCCAGCAGGGCGACGATGATGATCACCGCTTCGACAACGTACACCGCTACTGCGGGCACTCCGGCATCACGCTGCATCGCCCCCGCGCCGGCTTGCAGCGCGCCGAACAGTATCCCCGCCACCACGATCCCCACTGGATGCAGCCCGCCCAGCAGCGCTACCGCAATCCCGGTGAAGCCGTAGCCCGGCGACAGGTTCTGGAACAAGGCGTACGATACGCCGCTGATCTCCACACCCCCGGCAAGTCCCGCGACCCCGCCTGACAGCAGGAGGGCCACAGCGCCCATGCGCTGACTGTCGATCTTGCCGCTGACCTCCGCGGCACGAGGTCCCAAGCCTACGGCCCGGAGCCGAAAGCCCCAGAACGTCCTGGCAAAGACGAACCACAGGATCAGGCCGGCGGCAAGCGCGATGACGAGGCCGGCATGCAGCCGGGAACCCGGAAGAAGGGGGAGCCGGGCCGCCTCAGCGATGGCATCGCTCTGGGGATAGATCCGGGATCGCTCCTGCAGCGGGCCCTGGACCATGAGGCTCACCAGCGAAACCGCGATGAAATTGAGCAGCAGGGTGCTGATGACCTCGAGCACACCGAACCGGAGCTTCAGCCAGACGGGGACCACCACCCACGCGAAACCCGCGGCCGCCGCGGCGAGCAGCACCAGCGTCACCGCCACAGCCGCGGGAAGTCCGCCCATGTGCAACCCGACCCATGTGGCCGCGATCGCCCCGGCGTAAAACTGCCCCTCGGCCCCGATGTTGAGCGCCCCGCCGCGAAACGCTATCGCGATGCCCAGCCCGATCAAGGTGAGCGGGACCGCACGCACCATCGTCGCCGAGGTGAATGAGTCCCAGGAGCCGAAGGCACCGGTCCACAGCGAGCTCAGGGCAGTCGGGGCTTCGAAGCCGGCGGCTTCCAGGCCGAGCCATAGCGCCGCAAGCCCCAGGATGACTGCTGCGAGCGCCCAACGAAGCGTTTTCATCAACCGGCTTCGTGCTTCAGCATCATGGCGCCGACCTGGGCGCGGGAGACGCCGGGAGGAGTCTCGGTAAGTACGCCCCGCGTCACCACAATGATCCGGTCCGCCAGGTCGAGGACTTCATCGAGGTCCGCAGAATGGAAGAGCACTGCGGCACCGGCGGCGGCGGCCGATCGAAGCCGGTCGTGAATGTCCCTCGATGCCCTGATGTCGAGCCCGCGGGTTGGATTCTCCGCGACGATCACCGCCGGCGCCCGGGAGAGCTCTCGCGCCACGATCAGCTTCTGCTGGTTACCGCCGCTCAGCGCGGACGCTCGCATGCGTGGGCCGGTGGCCGCAATCTGGAGGTCGTTGATCAGCTGGGCCGTGTGGGCTTCGGCTGCATGCCAGTCGATCCGGCCGCCTTTGACCCAGGGCCCTTCGTCGCCCAGCCCCAGCACAACGTTCTCGGTGAGACTGAAGGCCGGGATCAGGCCCTCCGTCGTGCGGTCTTCCGGAATGAATCCCACCGGCTGGGCGACTTGAAGCTTGCCCCGGAGTGGAGCGATGCGGCCGGCAACCGCGCGCAGCAGCTCTCGCTGACCGTTCCCCTCGACCGCCGCAATACCGACGATCTCGCCGGCGCGGACCGAGAGAGTCCCGTGGCGTATGGCGATTCCGTACCCGCTCTCGCGGGAGAGCTCCAGCGCATCGAAGCGAATGGCTTCCCGATCGGCGCGAGTCGCCACGCCTCTGTCCGATCTGGCCGGAGAGATTCCGGCTTCGCCAATCATTGCCGCTGCCAGCGAATCGGCCGAGTGCTCTGCCACTGGCCCCATGAGCGTGACGGAGCCTTGCCGCAGAACCGTGACCCGGTCGGCCGCGCGGAGGGCTTCATCGAGCTTGTGAGTTATGAGGACCACCGATCCCCCTCGCGCGGCGAAGGAGCTGATCATCTCCAGCAGCTCTTCCGCCTCGGCGGGTGCCAGGACCGCAGTCGGCTCATCTAGCAGAAGAACCCGGGTCTCGCTGGCAAGTGCCTTGACGATCTCAAGGCGTTGCTTGAGCGACACGGAGAGCCGGCCGGCGCGTTGATCGGGATCCAGTGGCAGCCCGACCTGCTCGCTCAGCGAACGAGTGCGCTCGCGCATCTCCTGCGGCACCGCGGGCCAGCCGGCCGTCAGGGCCACGTTCTCCGCCACCGTCAGCGCCGGCACCGAGGTGAAGTGCTGGTGCACCATGCCGATCCCATGGGCCCGGGCGCTGCGGGGGGTGGGAACCCGCCGAACGACCCCGTCCAGGCGAATCTGTCCGGCATCAGGACGAACCAGCCCGTAGGCAACATGCATCAGCGTGGATTTGCCGGCGCCGTTCTCTCCCAGCAGCGCGTGCACCTCGCCTGGTGCCAACAAGAAATCGACCCCGCGCAACGCGTGCACAGGGCCGAATCGTTTGTGAATTCCGGCAAGCTGGAGCAGCGCGGTCACATCAGAGGCCGGTGGGGTGATCGTGGAAGTCCCAGTCGAGGTCGAACTGCTCCGCCAGATGTGAGGCCATGGCCTGCACACCGAGAGTTTCCGTGGCGTAGTGTCCCGCGTAGATCACGTTGATGCCCCACTCCATGGCGTCGAAGTAGGTGTGATGCGGGCCTTCCCCGGTGATGAATGTATCCAGACCCGCCTCTCGTGCCGCGGCGATCATGCTGCCGGCCGCGCCAGTGATGATACCGATGCGCCCGGGTTTCTCGGGTCCTCCGGGAATCAGCGTCGCACTGCCCTTGAGCGTGTGCAGGACCCGGTCGAGCTCCAGAGCGAGCGCTTCGCGGGTGTTCAGGCTCGGCGGACTGTGGCCCCAGGCTCCGATCGCCACACCACGGTAGTCACCGAACCAGCCTTCGACCCTGATTCCCAGACGCTCCGCCAGCACTGCGTTGTTTCCCACGTCCGGGTGAACGTCCAGCGGATTGTGAGCGGAGTACAGCGGGATGTCATGGTCCAAGAGACCGGCCAACCGGCGATATCGGCGTCCGGTTACGGGCACGTTCCCATCCCAGAGGATCCCGTGATGCACCAGGAGCAGAGGGGGCGGCTGGCCAGGCTCCAGTGCGGCGATGACGCCATCTATGGTTGCCTGGGAGGCATCCACCGCTGCCACCACGCCACCGACCCTGCCGCTGTTCTCGACCTGCAGACCGTTGATGGCCTTGGGATCGTCGGGAATCTCCTTGACCCGGAGATACTGATCGAGATAATCGACGACGTCATGCAACCGGACACCCGAGGCCATCTCTAGCCTTCCATGGTCGGTGGGCGTGGAGCTGCGATGAGGGTGCCGGCGATCAGCGAGTCACTCGCGGCCTTCATGCGCGCTCTTATCGGTTCCGGGATCAAGCTGTCGAGCAAGGGGTTGGGAACGTAACTCACCACGCCGTCGCCCAGCCCGAAGATGCGGGCCCGACGGGTGAACCGCTCTGACTGCACCTCGGACGCTACCAGGAGGAAGGCGTGCGCCAGGTCTATCACCGCACTACCGAGGACCCGGCTCGGGGCAAGGCTCGATTGGTCGGCGTTGGCCCCGAAGACATACACCCCACCGCGCTCTTTGGCAGCCTGGAAGAGCCCCAACGCGGCTGCATCGGCATTGTGATGGAACATGTCGGCACCGGCCCGGATGAGCGCCACGGCCGCCTCCCGGCCGGCGGCCGCATCGTCGAAGCTGTTCAGGTAGATCTCCCGGCTCCTGACCCGTCGATTGACTGCCTTGGCGCCGTTCACCCAGCCCTGGTAGGCGGCCTCTATCGGAGGCAGCTCAATGCCTCCGATGAAGCCGATCACGTTGCTCCGCGTCAGTCCTCCAGCCACCATCCCCGCGAGGTAGCTCGCTTCCTCCAGCCGAAAGATCAGAGGGACGACGTTGCCGTGGGCCCGACGCCCGGATGTGACAATAAAGATCGTCTTTGGATAATCCCGGGAAACCCGCTCGGCTGCATCCTGGAACTCGAAGCCATTGGCGTAGACCAGGTCATAGCCCTGGGCGGCGTAGGTCCGGAGTGCCTCGCTCTGATCTGAGGGAGTGTGCGCTTCGATGTGACTGATCGCGACTCCCAGGGAGTCATGGATCCGGCGGAGGCCCTGGTAAGCGGCGGAGTTCCACGCGGCATCTGCTACGGAGCCGGGGGTAATCAGCCCCACCCGCATTCCGGGGGTTGAGGTAGGTGAGCACGCGAAAAGCGCCAGTAATGAAGCAGCGTACCGGCATCTACCCCGCATTGGACTTCTCAAACTTTTGCTTTCCACACACTTAGCTGGCTTATCAACTATTGTGGGGAATTTCCAGCCGATTCCGAGCGGGCTGCGGCGTCCATCTTCACCTCTCCCGTGACACGGGCCCCCTCTATGATCGAAATGCGAGGGGTCAGGATATCCCCCGCTACCATAGCCGTGGCCTGAAGCTCGACTCGTTCCCTGGCGTGAATGGCGCCGCTCACCTGCCCGGCGATAACCGCCTCCTGCGTATGGAGGTCTCCTTCGATCACGGCACCCGCGGCTACCAGGACCTGGGCCCCTACGCGGACGGTCCCCTTTACCCGCCCCTCTACGCGCACCACGCCTTCTGTCTCCAGGTCGCCTATTACTGTCATATCACTGGCGATGATAGAGAAGGGTATCTGGTCGGTACGGCGCCGCCTGAGCTCGTTGCCCTCTTCATCCCGTGCGGCGTTACTGAAGATTCCCATCAGCCCCCCTCCTTCACCATAGTCTGTGGATCCAGTGAAAGCCCGCCCTGACGTATTTCGAAGTGCAGGTGTGGCGCCGTCGAACGACCGCTGTTGCCCGAGAGCCCGATAACCTGACCTGCGGCGACGGTGGCGTCAGCTGCCACTAAGATGCGCGAAAGGTGTCCGTACATTGACCGGTATCCGCCTGCGTGCTCCAGCAAGACGAAGAAGCCGTACTCCGGGTCTTGGCCCGCCTGCCGCACCACTGCACCGCCGGATGCCCGGACCACGCTACCGACAGGAACTGCGATATCGATCCCGGGGTGGGCCTCGTCCCGGCCTCCAGCCTTGACCTGCCCCCGCGTGATGTAGCCGGTCTCATCCAGCGGCCAACGCTGCGGCACGCTCATCCCCGTGCTCAGCGCGACCGGGGCGGGCGCGAGCCGGGCCTTGATCGGTGGTGCCACGGGCAAGGAGGAGGAGATGGCCAGCGGGTCGCGCACGATTTCGCCGCCCATCATCTGGCGCACCTGTGCGTAGCGGGATTCGGCGCTGTCAAGCGCGGCCGATAGCTCGCGAACCTTGGCGTTCTCGGCTCGCAGGCGGGAGAGCTCGCGTTCCATGCCCGGGACCCGAGCGGCGGCCCGGAGGGTCGGGCCGTAGAACACCGCCAGGAGTAGGAGCGCAACCACGAATCCGCCCAGGAGCCACGCTCCCAAGCGCAACTTCCAGGTGCGTACCCGGTAGCTTTTTGTCTTGGTCGTCCCGTCCCTCTGAATCAGAAAGGTGACGGAGCGGGCCCGACGCTTCATCCTGCGAATGGTTCGCCCAGAATCAGCTCGAGGACACGGGCGAGATCATCGTTGGAGTAGTAGCTGATGCTGAGGAAGCCCCGACCGCGACGTCTGGCCGTGACCCGAACATCGGTGCCCAGACGCTTTCTGAGTGCATCCTCAATCCGCCTGACATCTCCGGTGGCCATTTTCTGGGGCGCGCGAGTACGAGCTCCGTTGGTCGGAGTGAGAGCCACGGCTGCCGGCGCCTCTCCGCGGGCACGCGCTTCCATCTCTCGCACGGACCAGCCCTGTGCCACTGCCTCCTGAGCCAGCCGAATCAGCTCCGACTCCTGTTCCACGGCCAACAGCGCGCGTGCATGCCCCTCGGAGAGCTTTCCTTCCTGAACCAGCGCCTTTACCTGCTCGGGGAGCTTCAGCAGCCGCAACAGATTCGCTACCGTCGAGCGGTTGCGGCCTACCAGTCGGGCAATTTCGGCCTGGGGCAGCTTGAACTCTTCGCCAAGGCGGTGATAACCGGAGGCCTCGTCGATCGAGGTCAGGTCGTGACGCTGCAGGTTTTCGATGAGCGCCAGCGTGAGCAGCGTCTGATCATCTACTTCCTTGACCACGGCGGGAATCTTGGCCCAGCCGAGCCGCTGGATGGCACGCCAGCGGCGTTCGCCGGCGATCAATTCGAACTTTCCGTTGCGGGGCCGGACGATAACAGGCTGAAGGAGACCGGATGCTTCGATGGACGCAGTCAGCTCGACGAGTGAGCCTTCATCCATCTGGCTGCGAGGCTGATATGGATTGGGCACTACATTCCCGATGGGAAGTTCCCGCAGTGCACCTGACGCCTCGGCTTGCTCCTTCGATACTGCACCGAGCAGCGCTTCGAGACCCCGTCCTAAACGCTTCGTCTCACTCATGCGTGGTTACCTCGGGAATGGGGGCCGGCGCCTCCTCGACGACGCCCGGAGTTTCGACTCGTCGCATCAGCTCCTGGGTCACGGCGAGATAGCTCTTGGCGCCAACGGACTGGACATCGTACAGCAGGATCGGCTTCCCAAAGCTGGGCGCTTCGGCCAGTCGGACATTCCGGGGAATCGGCGTCATGAAGACTTTGGCGCCGAAATACTCTTTGGCGTCCTCCGCCACTTGCCGGCACAGGTTCAACCGGGAGTCATACATCGTCAGCAGCACGCCACTGATCGCCAGGCCGGGATTGAAGTTTTGCTGGACTAGCCGCACCGTGTTCAGCAGCTGCGAGATCCCTTCCAGGCCATAGTACTCGCACTGAATTGGGATCAGCACGGCGTTGGCGGCGGCCAGCACGTTGAGCGTCAGCAATCCCAGCGAAGGCGGGCAGTCAACAACGATGTAGTCGTAGGAGGCCTGCAGATCTTCCAGCACGTGTCGCAGAATGGCTTCGCGACCTTCGCGATCGACCAGCTGAAGCTCGGCGCCAACCAGGTCCTGGGTGGCGGGCAGGACGGAAAGATGAGGAAGAGCACCGATGGAGAGAACCGACTCCGATGCCGGTCGCCCCTCGACGAGAGCCTCGTAGAGGGAGAGCTCCACCGTTTCCTTTGCGATCCCGACGCCGCTAGTGGCGTTGCCCTGCGGATCCGCATCGAGGAGAAGGGTACGTCGCTCGGCCATGGCCAGGGAGGCAGCGATGTTCACGGCCGTCGTAGTCTTTCCGACGCCACCTTTCTGGTTCGCAATCGCTATGACATGGGCCATTTATTGATTAGCCTCTATGCTATTGGGGCGCAACAAGTTACGATCTGATTGCGTCAATAAGTATCGGATTCTTGAAGTTTCCACAGAATGATCCACACGAATATAGGATTTTGTGCGCAGTGTGCAATCTCCTGCGCGCAATGAAATATTCTCACGATTGTAGTTTCACGTGAAACGCGCACACCCACGGGCTGAGTACTCGCCTGAAAACAGTACTACATCGCTACACAGATGAAGTACCCGATCCACGCACCGCATCGCTTTTCACCGCATGGTGTCCGATTGCGGAATGGAGGCCGGAGCTGTGTATCCTGGCTACGCGGATGGTAGGAGCGGGGATCCCGGCAGAGACCTTGAAGCACTGCAACCTCTTGGCTGCAGAAACATTGAGATCGCCGCATCAGAAAAGCTCGGGCTGTCATTTGCATGCCGCTGAAAATCTCCTAGCCCGCTGAGGAAGGGTACTTTTGCCACGTGAGCGTTGCCCCCGGCATCTGAGCCGCGCTCGATCAGCGCCCCATCCATCGCTCTTAGAGGCAGGCAGGAGTTCGCCCCCACGAGCGACCGCAGTGGCTGGGCGTGACTCGGCCCCGAGACGCCGTCTCACCCTTCCGTGCCTTCCGGTGGCTTCTCCGGAGCCGAACGCCTGATGCGAGGCGGCATCTCCGCGCCGGCTCCACCGCCCAAATAGGGAGGCGAGCGTGCTGGGTTCGAGACTGCAGGTGTCGATTGGGGGGTGGTCCTATGATGAGCTACAGAGGACTCAGCGTTTCACGTGAAACAGGCAGCATTCTTGGGCGAGAGCGATGTCTCGCGACCTCAAGCACCAAGCTGTGCAGGTCGCTTGGGGAGATGCCAGGAATTCGGCTGGCACGACCCAGCGTCGCAGGCCGTAGAGCCTGGAGCTTCTCCCTGGCCTCGAACGCCAGCGTTTTGAGCTCTCGGTAGTCCAAGTCGTTCGGAAGAGCAAATTCCTCCATTTGGCTCAGCCGGGCAACCGCCGATCGCTCGCGAGCAAGATATCCAGCATACTTGAACTCGATGTCCGCCCAAGCGCTGTCTTCACCGGGTTCGAACCCCGCTGCATCAAGAAGCTCGACCAGGGGTACCTCCGGTCGGCGCGCCAGGTCTCCGATGCGTAGTGGCGCGCTGACTACGGGGGAGCCGCATCTCTGAAGCACGCCATTCGCGGCATCCACTGAGATCGTCGCACTGACGGCGAGAGATTGGATGCGTTCCTCCGCCGTGAGCCTGGTTTCGACGACTGCCAGTTCATGGGGAGTCAAAGTCCCCAACCGTTCGGCAATAGGCGCCAGCCGACGGAGCGCGTTGTCCTGCCGCAGCAGCAGGCGGTACTCCGATCGAGAAGTAAAGAGACGATAGGGCTCATCCACCCCTCGACTCACCAGATCGTCCACCAAGACCCCGATAAAAGCTTCGTTCCGGCGAAAAACTACCTCCTCGCTTCCAAGTGCGTTCGCGGCGGCGTTGAGGCCCGCCACCGCTCCCTGTCCCGCAGCCTCCTCGTAGCCGGTGGTTCCGTTCACCTGGCCCGCCAAAAAGAGACCACCGACGAGTCGGGACTCCAGCGTTGGATTTAGCTGAGTGGGTGGGAAGTAGTCGTACTCGATGGCATAGCCGGGACGAGTCATCAGCACCTGCTCGAGACCGGGAACGGCCCTGAGGAGATCGAGCTGGACTGCTGCCGGCAAAGAAGTAGAGAGCCCGTTGACATACATCTCCAAGGTGTCCAAGCCCTCGGGCTCGAGAAACACCTGGTGGCGCTCTGCGTCGGGGAACTTCAGAATCTTGTCTTCGATGGAGGGGCAGTAACGCGGCCCACGCCCGCTAATCGCTCCACCATACAAGGCAGACTGCTGGATGTGCCGGAGTACGATGTCCCGCAGTGGGGCACCGGTGTACGTCAGGTAACAGGGAAGTTGGGCGGGATGGACGCCGCGATCGTAGAACGAAAACCAGTAATGGCCCGGATCGCCGTCCTGCCGTTGTAGTTGCGCAGTATTTACTGAGCGCCCATCAATCCGCGGAGGAGTTCCAGTCTTGAATCGTTTAACGGTAAGTCCCAGCCGGTCAATCTGTTGAGCAATTTCTATTGCCGGCGTTTCGCCCGCCCTGCCTGCGGGCACATGGGCCTCGAGCCCCATGTGAATCCTACCTCGGAGGAATGTGCCCGCCGTCAGAACCACCGAGGGGGCAAAGAACGCTCTGCCATCCAGCGTCCGTACACCATCCATGCATCTCCCGGACATCAGAAATTCGGACACGGTCCCCTGGGCGAACTCCAAATTGGGCTGGCGTTCCAGGAGCTCGCGAACTGCCCGCCGGTAAAGCCCTCGATCGCACTGGGCCCGGGGGGACCAAACAGCAGGACCCTTGGAGCGGTTCAGCATGCGGAACTGGATCCGAGCCAGGTCTGTGGCCCGGCCCATGATCCCGCCCAAGGCATCCACCTCACGAACGACTGTGCCCTTGGCAATCCCGCCGATCGCGGGATTGCACGACATCTGGCCGATCGTCTCGAGATTTTGAGTTAAAAGGAGGGTTCGGGCACCGCGCCGAGCGGCGAGGGTTGCGGCTTCTGCGCCGGCGTGCCCGCCGCCGATCACGATGACGTGGTAGCGCTCCATCTCAAGAATCCATGGTGTTCGTCGGGGTACGTACTCACAACAGCGTAAGGACAGCGTACCTACAACTCGAGGGAAGCCCACGCCCGGCCCCTCCAATTAGAGCCCCGCTTCGAGCGGACCCAACCACCAGAGGGGCTTTCAACGCATCACAATCAAGCCATCGCAGCTAACCGGGTGATCCTGACTACTTGGGTCGCAGGAACTGCCAGATGCTTATGGTCGCTCCGGATGCCGAATTTGGCACACTTGCGGACGTACTCTTCCTTAGATGCCGTCCCTGTCGATGCATCGTGTACTCCGACATCGAGCATATGTACGCCGCGTTCGTCCTCGCTGTCGTAGCGTCCTACATAGGTCAGCGACCCATTGGTTTCCAGGACGACGGTGATGCCATGCAGCTCCGAGTGCCCGGGATGAAAGACGTGACCCGACATGGACTAAACCGTCGCGCCGAAGAACCGATCAAACGCGGCCGTGAGGTCGGCGGCAACCGCCTGAGGCGGGCGACCTTCGATCTGATGGCGGTGGACAAAGTGCACCACCTCGCCATCGCGCAACAGCGCCATGGATGGGCTGCTGGGCTGATACTCACCGAAGTACTGGCGCGCACGGGCTGTGGCGTCCAGATCCTGGCCGGCAAAGACAGTGACCACCTGCTGGGGAGTGACGCTGTGCTTGAGTGCGAGCGAGAGCGCCGGACGCGCGTTACCGGCAGCGCAGCCGCACACTGAGTTGACGAACACGAGCATGGAACCTTTCTGATCGCCGATGGCGGCATCCACCTCGGCGGCGCTGGTGAGCTCCCTGGCACCCATCCGGGTCATTTCGGCCCGCATCGGGGCCACCAGCGCAGGATTGTAAGGCATTGGTCTGCTTTCCTTTAAATCGTGATGACTTGTAGCGGTCAGGCTTACAGGGTCGGCGGCGTTTTCCTCTATTCCGTGGACACGACCGCATCAGGCTGGTCCAGTGCTGCCTTCATGGCGTGCCAGGAAAGGGCCGCACACTTCACTTTGATCGGAAACTCCGACACTCCCGAGAACACCGCCAGTTTGCCCAGCTCGGCGGTTTCCCCTTCGTTCCCGACGCCGGTGATCATACGGCGGAAACGGTCGAAGAGCACTTCGGCTTCTGCCCGCGTCTTTCCCTTGACGGCATTGGTCATGAGCGAAGCCGAGGCCATGGAGATGGCACAACCGAGGCCTTGGAATGTCGCATCGGCTATCACGCCATCTTCCATCCGGAGCCATACCGTCAAACGGTCGCCACAGAGTGGATTGTTCCCTTCCACCCTGCGGTTGGCGTTCTCCATGGCGCGATAGTTCAGCGGAGATCGGTTATGGTCCAAGATGACGTCTTGATAGAGGGCCGTTAGTCGCGTCATCGTCCGAACATCTTCTTGACAGTAAAGACAGCATCGGCCAGGGCGTCGATCTCTGCGTGGGTATTATAGAAGGCGAAAGACGCTCGTGCGGTAGCCGGAACCCCGTAGCGGTCCATCACCGGCTGGGCACAGTGATGCCCCGCGCGAATAGCGATGCCCTGGTCGTCCAGGATAGTCCCGATGTCATGCGGATGGACCCCATCGAGCACGAAGCCCAATACCGCTGCCTTGTCCCTTGCTGTACCAATGAGCCGGAGCCCGTTGATGGCGCTGAGACGGTCGGTGGCATATGCCAGCAGATCGTTCTCCCGCGCCCCAATCCTCTCAAGGCCGACTTCGGCTACGTAGTCCAAGGCGCAACCGAGCCCCATCACCTCCGCGATCATGGGGGTGCCGGCCTCGAACTTCGCTGGCAAGGGAGCCCAAGTAGATCGCTGTAGTGTTACTGTCGCGATCATGTCACCACCGCCTTGATAAGGCGGCATCTTTTCCAGCAGGGCCTCCCTACCGTAGAGCACGCCGACGCCGGTCGGCCCAAAGACCTTGTGTCCGGAAAAGACCAGAAAGTCGCAATCGAGATCCTGAACGTCCACGGGGAGATGGGGGATTGCCTGAGCGCTGTCCACCAGCACCGGGATGCCCCGACTGTGCGCCAGCGCTATTAGCCGCTTAACTGGATTGATGGTTCCTAGTGCGTTGGAGACGTGAACGACCGCGACCATCTTGGTCCGGTCGTTGAGAAGCCGCTCAAACGAATCCAGATCCAGCTCCCCGGCATCGTTGAACGGAGCCGCCCGGAGCGTAGCTCCATTCTGTTCGCAGAGCAGTTGCCACGGAACGATGTTCGAGTGATGCTCCATCGCTGTAATGACGATGTCATCACCCGCACCTACGTGGGTTCGGCCATAGGTCTGGGCCACGAGGTTGATCCCCTCAGTGGTGCCCCGGGTGAAGATGACTTCGCGTGAAGACCGGGCATTGATGAACCGAGCCACTCGGTCGCGAACCCTGTCATACTCCTCCGTGGCGCGTTCGCTGAGATAGTGAACGCCGCGGTGGATGTTGGCGTTTTCCGTAGAGTAGAACCGGGTGACCGCATCGATCACCGCCTGGGGCTTCTGGCTGGTAGCGGCGTTGTCGAGGTAGACGAGTGGCTTTCCCCGGATCCGGCGGCTCAGGATGGGAAAGTCGGAGCGGATCCGCTCGACGTCCAAATCAGCGGGGCAGCGGGGCGGCGGGGCAGCAAGAGTCTCCGTGGCGGAAGCGACACTCCTGACGGACCTGCCGCTGCCGGAGGTCGCTGCCCCGCTGCCCCGCTGCCCCGCTGCCCCGCTCACATAGCCCCCAGCCGTTCGCGTACCAGCCGCTCGAGCTCCTCGCGAACTGGGTCCAGCACGACCTCGGATGTGACCTCCGCGGCAAACGCATACGTGAGGAGCAGCTGCGCCCGGTCTGCGGGTACACCGCGGCTGCGGGCGTAGAAGAGTGCCACGTCGTCCAGCCGGCCAACCGTGGCCCCGTGGGTGCATTTGACGTCGTCCGCGAAGATCTCCAGCTGCGGCTTGGTGTTTACCTTGGCGGTGTCGCTCAGCAGGAGGTTCCGATTGGTCTGCTTCGCATCGGTCTTCTGGGCCTCTGGTTTTACGAACACTTTACCGTTGAAGACAGCTCGCGAACGTCCATCGAGGACACCTTTGTAGACCTCCCAGCTGCGGCAGTTCGGCTGGTCGTGGTGGATGGCGGTGTGGTTGTCGACGACCTGATCGCCCCGAGTCAGATAAAGGCCATACAGAAGGGTCTCGACATTTTCCCCCTTCAGCCGAGCGGTCAAGTTGTGACGGGCGAGCGCTCCGCCCATCGCCAGAGAGAAGGAGCGGTAATGGCTGTCCCGTTCCTGCTCCACGTGAGTCAGGCCCACGTGATACGCCTGCTCGCTCTCGCGCTGAATCCGGGTGTGCTCGATCCAGGAGTTGGCGCCGGCCACAACCTCGGTAACGGCATTGGTCCAGTACCGGCTGCCCTCCGCCAGGGTCACGTAGCTCTCGATCACCGAAGCTCGAGCCCCAGTCTCGACCAGGACGAGGTTTCGTGGGTGAGCCACGCTGCGGTCGGCACCCGCAGTTGTTACAAAGACCAGATGGATGGGACGGATCAGGTCGGTATTGGGCGGCACGTGAATGAAGCCGCCGTCCCGCATGAATGCAGTGCTGAGGGCGGTAAACGGGCTTCCGGCCACAGGAGCGTGACGGGCCAGATGCCGTCCCAGCGTGGCCCCATCGCCCCGGAGCGCTTCCGCCAGGCTTCCCACCTGGACTCCTTCGGGCAGGGTACCGATGGAGCTCAGCGTCTCGCTATAGCCGCCGTCCAGAAACACCAGCGTGGTCCACTCCGGGTGTCCGAAAATGAACGGTTCCAGTTGTTCCCGGGTAACCGGGCGATCGGTGCCGGCTGCTTGCCGCCAGTTTCCCTGGGCGATGGGGGCCACCGGAGTGAAGCGCCACTCTTCGTCGCGACTGGTCGGAAAGCCGGTGACAGCGAAGCGCTCGATGGCAGCGCGGCGCACCGCCTCCAGCCATTCAGGACCATCTGCCATGGCAGTGCCGTTGTGAGTTCCGAACTCCTGCAGGTAGGCCTGGCTCACGAGGCTGCCCCAACCTCCTGCTCCAGCCACTCATAGCCTTTGGCCTCGAGCTCCAGAGCCAGCTCCTTACCTCCCGACTTCACGATGCGGCCACTGGACAGCACGTGCACCTGGTCGGGTACGATGTAGTTCAGCAACCGCTGGTAGTGGGTCACGATGATCGTCGCACGGTCCGGCCGGCGCAGGGCGTTGACGCCGCTGGCCACGATACGCAATGCGTCGATATCGAGGCCGGAGTCGGTCTCGTCGAGAATGGCGAGCCTGGGCTCCAGGACGGCCATCTGAAGAATCTCGTTTCGCTTCTTCTCCCCGCCCGAGAAGCCCGAGTTCACCGCCCGGCTCATGATTTCCGGACCCCACTCGACCATCTTGAGCTTGTCCTCCAGCAGGTCCAGGAAATCCATGGAGTCCACTTCCTCCAGACCGTTGGCTTTCCGGATCTCGTTGTAGGCGGCGCGCAGAAAGTACGCATTGCTGATGCCGGGGATCTCCACCGGATATTGGAAGGCGAGGAAAACTCCCGCTTGGGCCCGTTCCTCCGGATCCATGTCGAGCAGGTCCTTGCCCTGGTAGAGCACAGTGCCATCCGTGACCGTGTAGGCCGGGTGACCGGCGAGCACTTGCGCCAGCGTGCTTTTGCCCGAGCCGTTGGGCCCCATGACGGCGTGGACCTCGCCCGCGTTGACGGTGAGGTCTATGCCCCTCAGGATTTCCTTGTCTCCGGCGCTGGCCTTTAGGCCTCGGATCTTTAACAATGTCAATCTCCCTTAAACGTGAGCGCCTTATCCGACGCTTCCCTCGAGACTCACCCCGAGCAGCTTCTGCGCTTCCACCGCAAACTCCATCGGCAGCTCCTTGAAGACCTCCTTGCAGAACCCGTTCACGATCATTGAGATCGCGTTCTCGGTGTTGAGGCCTCGCTGCTTCAAGTAGAAAATCTGGTCTTCGCCGATCTTGGATGTCGAAGCTTCATGCTCGACCGAGGCGGTAGAGTTCTGGACATCGATGTAAGGGAATGTGTGTGCCCCGCAGCGGTTTCCGATGAGCATCGAGTCGCACTGGGTGTAGTTACGGGCCCCCGCCGCTTTGGGCAGCACCTTGACCAACCCGCGGTAGCTGTTCTGACCGCGACCCGCTGAGATTCCCTTCGAGACGATCGTGCTGCGTGTATTCTTGCCCAGGTGAATCATCTTGGTGCCCGTGTCGGCCTGCTGCATCCCATTGACCACGGCCACGCTGTAGAACTCACCCACCGAGTTGTCGCCCTGAAGGATGACGCTGGGGTACTTCCAGGTGATGGCAGAGCCAGTCTCTACCTGGGTCCACGAGATCTTGGAGTTGACTCCGACGCACTTCCCCCGCTTGGTGACGAAGTTATAGATCCCTCCCTTGCCCTCTTCATCGCCGGCGTACCAGTTCTGCACCGTCGAGTACTTGATGTTGGCGTTGTCGAGCGCGATCAGCTCCACCACGGCAGCGTGCAGCTGGTTCTCGTCCCGTTTGGGGGCGGTGCATCCTTCCAGATAACTCACCGAAGCGCCCTCTTCGGCCACGATCAGGGTTCGCTCGAACTGTCCGGTCTCGGCGGCGTTGATCCGGAAATAGGTCGAGAGCTCCATGGGGCATTTCACGCCCTTGGGCACGAACACAAACGACCCGTCGCTGAACACCGCCGCATTGAGCGCCGCAAAGAAGTTGTCGCTTGCAGGCACGACCGAGCCGAGATACTTCCGGACCAGCTCCGGGTGCTCCCGGACCGCCTCCCCGAAGGAGCAGAAGATGACTCCCGCCTCCGCCAGTTTGGCCTTGTACGTGGTCCCGACTGATACGCTGTCGAAGATGGCGTCAACGGCCACACCCGCGAGCAGCTTCTGCTCGGTGAGGGGGATACCGAGCTTCTGGTAGGTCTCTAGAAGCTTGGGGTCCACCTCGTCCAGGCTGCCGAGCGGCTTGGCGGTTCGCGGGGCCGAGTAATAACGCAGCGACTGATAGTCGACCGGCTTGTACTGAATGTTAGGCCAGCTGTGCGGCTCGGCCATCTTGAGCCAGCCACGGAATGCCTTCAGCCGCCAGTCGAGGAGCCAATCGGGCTCGCCCTTCTTGGCCGATATGAGGCGGATGATGTCCTCATTCAGACCCTTGGGCGCCGAATCCGACTCGATGTCGGTGATGAAGCCGTACTTGTATTCTTTGTTGACCAGCGTTTCAACCGACGAGCTCATACGTTCTCCTGGGCTTCGGAGCCGGGGCGCGACATCCCTCCCGGGCCGCCGTTATCCGCGGCAGTAAAGCGCACCCGGTATTCACATGCGCTGCATCCGCTCAAGATGTGTTCGCGGCGATCGACCTCCGCGCCTAGGACCGCCGCCAGAAACCTCGCCTCCGCCGCACAGATCTCCGGAAACTTCTCCGCCACAGCCTGGATGGCACAGTTATGCTCGACCAGCGTGCCGGTGCCTGAAGACGAAGCGGTTCCCTCCGCCATATACCCCTCGTCCGACAATAGGCGGGTAACCGCAGCCATTTTCTCCGGGGGCGTTGCGCCGGCGAGCTGCTCCTGTAATCGTTGGGTCAACGCGTCGTACCTGGCTTCAAGAACCGCCACGGCGGAGGCGCGGCCTTCCCGCCCCACCACGTAGTCGAGCAGCTCGTTGAGAGTCGCTTCGTACCTTCGAGGGAACAGTGCCTGGCCCGCGGGACTGAGCCGGTAGGCGAAGGCAGGCGCACCGACACCGTGGTGGTGCCGTTCATACCCAACCAGCGACTCCGACTCGAGTTCCTTCAGGTGGTGGCGAACAGCATTGAGCGACAGCCCCAGCCGACCCGCCAGCTCTTTGGCGGTGAGGCTTTGGGCCCGCTTGAGCTCAACGAGGATGGCGCCTCGTACACCCTTGGGGCCTACAGGAAAGACGGCGTGAGCGTTGGCTGCTTGTCCGGAGAGTTCCATTGAACGCAATCATAAGTGAATTAGTCGGGATTGTCAATTCGCGCGGATTTCTGGTGCGAAATCGCAACTTATTCCAACTCAATCACATAGGCAAGAGAAATCAACCGGCCATAGGTGGTGCGTGGGCTTACCTCCTATGTGGACTGTAGTAGCATACCATACTACTGACTGGTGGCTGGTCAGCCGGAAATGAATCTCACATATTGTACAAACCCGGATTCCTACCCCATCAGGCTGCCGCTCATGACCATTCACCGCATTCGACTGCTCGGCGACCCGGTCCTGCGCGCCAAGTGCGAGCCGATCACCAAGCCCAAGTCCACTGCGGTCCGGGTCATCATGGATGACATGCGGGAGACTCTGCGCGATTGGCAGTCCCGCTTCGGCAGCGGCCGCGCGATTGCCGCCCCCCAGATCGGGGCGCCGGTTCGCATGGTGTACGTCGAAATGGACCAGCCTTGGACCCTGATCAATCCGGAGATCGTCGATATCGGCAACGAAGATTTCGAGGTCTGGGACGATTGCTTTTCGTTCCCGAACCTGCTGGTCCGCGTGTCACGAGCCTACAAGATCCGGGTCCGGTACCAGGACCTGAAGGGCGAATGGACAGAGGTCGAAGTTGAAGCTGACCGCGCCGAACTGCTGCAGCATGAGATCGACCACCTGGACGGCGTGCTGGCGGTCGATCGGCCCCACGGGCTGGACCCTTTCTGCCTGCGCGAGGAGTGGCACAGACTGTATGGGCCGACCGGCCGCTATGGGCCGCCGGATCCACGGTCCGAGAGTTACGCCAATCAGCTGGTCGACGGCTAGATCTTCCTAGAACCACCTACCCAATCGGACGAACAGCGCCCCGCGACCGGTGTTCGCCAGTCCGTATTCGACCCGGACTGGTCCCACCGGAGTGTGGGCGCCTAGGCCTCCCCGCACTCCGATCAGCCAGCCGGTTGAGCCGAACAATGCTCCTCCTGATGCCGAACGCCCCGTGACCAGCTCCACCCGGGCGACGAACGGGCCAGTCAGTCCGTGGGTGATCATGAGACCCACCAGCACCTCCCGGTCACCCCGGCGTTCGCCGAGATGCAAACCAGGAAAGCCATCATCGCCGCCGAGGGGAAAGGTGTCTTGCTCCGGGAGACTGCTCTCCCCAAGCCAACCTGAGCCGAGGACTCAGCTGTACTGGCCCAGCCCGCAGGGAGCCAGTGCCTTCGAACTGGGCTCGGCGATACACCCCGGTCCAGGCAACATCCCCCTCGAAAAGCGGCAGCCCCGACATTGTTGTCCTGAGACCCCGAAGCGTCACCCCTGCCGTGGACTGGCTCAGGCCAGGCTCGTGCCACGCGTGTCCTGAAAGACCCAGCCCAAGCTGCCAGCCGGATCGGAAGGCGCGCTCGATCCCGAGGAAGCCGATCGCCTCCCGTGTTGCTGCCGGATCGAGCTCCTCTCCGTCTTCGCTAAACCGTCGGACCGACTCCAGTCCTAAGCGCGCGGTCGCAGTGGGCGTCATGAGTTGCCGCCCGAGCTGATAATTTCTCCTGAATCCGATCAGCAGCTCCTGCCGCAAGTCGCCGAGCAGTACCGCCGAGCTCCCTTCCAGTGCCAGACCGAAGAGCCGATAGTCGACAGCGCCGGCCCACATGCGCCCACCCAGCTCGTTGTCGTAGGCGAGCCCCAGTCCCGCGACCCGCCGGGCGGCTCGCCGCACCGTGACCTCGAATGCAACGGAATCTCCGACCCCTTGAGGCGCCAGCCATACTGCTCGGAACGCTTCCGACTCGCCCAGTTGGTGGATCCGGTCCCGCAGCAGCGGCAAGTCGAGCGTGTCGCTCAGCCCCAGACCCAGCAGCCGCAGAAGTGCGAGGCGTTCTGAGGGATTGGGGCTTGCGATCTCAACACCGGAAACGCGGGAGGGGAGTGAGCGAGGCATGGGCGGGCTGCGGCCGGACGGGCAGCGCAAGTTCGGCAGGACTGTATCGGCCGCTGCGGCTCCATTCCGGATCAGCTGATCGACTCGGGCGGAAGAGAAGTTGAGGCTGGTAAATCCCTCCACCGCCGGCCGGATGAGGATGTCCCCGGGGCGCAATGAATCCACCGGCTGCTGGAAGAGAAACCCCAGCAGCCGGTCCGCCAGGATGAAGGGCGAATAGAGGTTCAGCGAATCGGCGAGCCGCTCGGTGGCGTCCGATACGATAACGCGGTCGGCACCGGCATCTCTGGCGACCGAGATCGGGATGTTCCCCGCGAGCCCCCCATCCGCCAGCAGGCGGCCGTCCAACGACTCGGGAGAAAAGATGAGAGGGATGGCGAGGCTTGCCCGCACGGCCTGCGCGAGATCCCCAGAGGCAAGAACCACCGGTGCGCGGTTCGCCAGATCGGTGGCAACCGCGCGAAACCGGATCGGCAAGGAATCAAAGTTTCCTCGGGCCAGCAGATTCCCCCGCAGCATGGCCGCGTTGACCAGGGCGTTGACCTGCGGTTCTCGGACGGTCGCTGTCTGGAGCAGAAACCGGCCTGCGCCCTGCTCCAGGACCACCAAGGGCTGCAGAAGGCCCAGGGAGCGCGGGGCCCGGGGCTGATAGGTGCGAAAGAGCCCTCCAATCGGCAGTGCGCGGGCCAACGAGTCGATCTCGCGTCCGCTGTAGCCGCTGGCATACATGCCACCGATCATCGCACCCATACTGGTACCCACGACCAGGTCCGGGTGAATGCCCAGGCTGTCGAGCACTCTCAGGACTCCGATGTGAGCCAGTCCTTTGGCACCGCCACCGGAGAGAACCAATGCGGTCGTGCCGGGGGCGCAGGTCTGGGCGCGCGCCGTCGGTGTCAGTGCGAGCGAGATGATGATGGGGACAAGACAACGCATGAAGGGCAAAAATAAGGTAGCCCGACGGCCCTTGCGTCCTACCAGTACACTTCGTATACCTTTTCGAGTATGAGATCCCGGGGTTCATTCGGCAGAGGAGCCGCAGCATGACGTATGTGATCGTCGAGGCGTGCATTGGGGTGAAAGACCGCGCCTGCGTGGATGTGTGTCCGGTGGACTGCATCTACGAGGGTGAGGACCAGCTGTACATCCATCCCGATGAGTGCATCGATTGCGGCGCCTGCGAGCCGGAGTGTCCGGTAACGGCCATCTTTCCGGAAGAGGACGTTCCACCCGACCAGGCAGCGTTCATAGAGAAGAACAAGGAAGTGTTCAATAGCGATACCCCGCCGGGGAGGCCGAAGAGGTAAAGGGGCTATTGGCTATTCGCTATGGGCTGGCTCTGAGCCGGAACGACCCTCCTTCATCACTGAGGAGGGTCGCTGGCTTATGGAGTAACCAATAGCCAGTCGATCAGCCAATAGCCCAAAAGAAAGGAGCCCCGGGATCGTACTGCTTGGCCGCGACCCCGGAGCCGGTGTGGAAGGATCTTCTGTTTCGGCGGAGCCGTTGCCGGCCTTGCCGCCATAGGATAGAACGCGCGGCTCAGGCGGAAGGTTTCAGCCCGATTTTCCCCAGGAATTCCCGCACCTTCGCCGTGGTGGCCTCGGGCTGCTCCACCGGCGGCAAATGACCGGCGCCGGGTATGATGGCCACTTCCGCGCCCGGGATGGCATCGGCCAACGCTCGAGCCTGCGCCGGTGGCGTCAATGTGTCGCCTTCCCCCGCAACGACCAAAGTCGGCACATCTGCCAGCGTCTTGAGCAGGGCCTCACTTCCCTCGCGATCGCGCATGGCTGCCAACGCGCCTACCAGGCCGGAGACCGGCATGCCGGCTATCAGCGCGCGCAGCCGCTTCGCGATGTCGGGCCGACCCGTCAAGGTTCCGGCGGCGAGCATCTTGGGCACCATGGTGTCCGCAATCGCCGCCGCCCCGCGTTCCCGTGCTGTCGCCGCGGCGGCGTCGCGGCTTCGTCTGATGTCGGCGGTGTCCGCCTCGGCCTTGGTGTCCATGAGTATCAGGCCTCGTACCCGCGACCGTCGCTGCCGCAGAAACTCCAGCGCGACGTAGCCTCCCATCGAGAGTCCGCAGAGAACCACCTCATCCACCCCCAGGACGTCCAGCAATGCGCTCAGGTCGGCGGCATAGATAGACATACCGTAGCCAAGGTCTGGTGCGTCCGACTGGCCCATGCCGCGCAAGTCCGGCGCGATGCGCCGATACCCTTCCAGAGCAAGGATCTGGTCCTGCCAGATGCTCCGATCGAGTGGGTAGCCGTGAATGAAGAGGATCGCGGGGCCCTCCCCCCGGACTTCGACCGCCAGGTTCACCCCGTTGACCGTGATGCGTTGCACGTCGGCATGGACATCGCGACCCGCATTCATGTACTCCCTGAACTCGGGTGGCACCGGTGTGGGGCGCCCCTCGCGATCGATGCACACGAACACGAACTCGGCTCCGGCAATGAGCGCGTCGTCGCGAACCCGGCGCGCCGCCTGTCTCATGGTGAAGCTGGTGCGCCCCACATGGGTCAGCACCTGGTGGAAACGCAGCACGTCACCCGGGAAGGCAGCGGCCCGGTAGTCGATTACCGTCTTCCGCAGCGCTGGCCACGAGCCGGTCCTGGTGAACACGTCCATGCCGGGCCCTTCCCGCAGCATCTCCCACCGGGCCCGCTCGAACAAGCTCAGGAACGACGCCTGGTTGAGATGTCCAAAGGCGTCACATTCGTCGGGATAAACGACGAGATCGATCTCGGGTGTCGGCATGGAAGAAATAATAGCGGGGCAGCGGGGCAGCGGGGCGGTGTGTAATGGGTTAGACTCACCTCACGGTGAGTGCATGTTATTTTTCCGACAACTCAGCCGACATGTTTCCCTACTGCCTCGCGGCCCCGCCGCCCCGCTGACATGAAGCCAGCCACCGACTACATCCGCCACGCTGCTCGTTTGGCCCGCAAGCTCCAGATGGACGCGGCCATGGGTGGCACACCTCAGCCCGACGCGGAGTTCTATAAGACTCTGTCCAAGGCTCTCGACGAGATTGCCGCCGGCCTGGAACTGGTAGCGAAGGCTGACTGACGTGGGTGTTCGTCTGGTCCAGAGTCAGGCAGAGCTGGAGAGCCTGTTCGAGCGACTCCGCGGGGAACCGCTTCTGGCGGTGGACACCGAAGCGGCCAGCTTCCATCGTTTCCACGACCGGGTTTATCTGCTGCAGCTCTCCTCCCGGAGTGAGACGGCCGTGGTGGATCCGCTGGCGGTCACCAGCCTGGAGCCACTGGGAAAGGCGCTCAGTGATCCCAACGTGGAAATCGTGTTTCATGACGCGGATTATGACCTGCGGTTGCTGCGGGCAGAGTACGGTTTTCAGGCGCACAACCTGTTCGACACCAGGATCGCGGCCCAGTTACTGAACGAGCCCGGCGTGGGTCTCGCCGCGCTCCTGGAGAAATATCTGGGCGTGCGGCTCGATAAGCGGTTCCAGCGGGCCGACTGGTCGGCACGGCCAATCTCGGCCGAGATGCTGGACTACGCTGCTGCCGACACTCAGCATCTTCCAGCCTTGCGCGATCTGCTCCGCGCTCGCCTGAGTGCCGCGGGCCGGCTGGAGTGGGCCGAGGAGGAGTTCGCGCTGGCAACGGAAGACCGGCGCCAGCCGACAGAAAATGAAGAGCCGGGCTATCTGCGGATGAAGGGAGCCAAGGCCATGCCGGCAAGATCCCTCGCCATCCTCAGAGAGCTGTACCAGTGGCGAGACCAGCTCGCCCGACGAACCGACAAGGCAGCGTTCCGGATCTTGAACAACGAGCCCATGCTGCTCATGGCGAAGTCGCCGCCCCAGGACCTGGAGCAGTTGAAGGCCATTCGCGGGGTGGGAGGGGATCAGGCCGAGCGAAGGGGCGCCGATCTCCTGGCTGCGGTGCGACGCGGCTTGTCGGTGCCTGAGACGGAGCTGCCACGGATCGAGCGAACACCGCGCCGGCAGCCGGACGCTGCCTATGAGGCCCGGCTGGAGCGGCTGAAGGCGGCTCGGAATCAGCTCGCCAGTGAGTACGATCTGGCGCCAGGCGTCCTCTGTCCCAATGGCACATTAGAGGCGATTGCTCGGATCAATCCTGCGAAGGTGGAGCAGCTCGCAGAGGTGCCCGAGCTTCGGCGCTGGCAAAGACGGGAGCTTGGCGGCCGGCTGCTGGCGGCAGTCCGCCAGCCCGCCGCCTGACCGTTCAGAAGCCGAGGAAGGTCCGGACTCGAGGATCCATCTTCTCCGGCGTCCAGTAGGGATCCCATACCAGCTCGACCTCGACCGACTGCACCCCCTCCATGTCACCCACCACCCGCTTGACATCAGCAATGATCTCGGCTCCCGCGGGGCACCCGGGAGAGGTAAGCGTCATTTGAACGCGGACACTCCCTGATTCATCCACTTCGACCTCGTACACGAGGCCGATGTCGATGATGTTCAGATTGAGCTCCGGGTCCTTGACGGCCCGGATGGCTTTTCGGATGGCTTCGGAGGTAGGTACGGTGGACATGGGGTACTCGGGGCGCGGGACGCGACTTCAGGTTACCGTCTCTTGAAGATAACGTGGCGTCAGCACTCGGCCACGAGATCCTGCTGGCAAACCTGGGGCACGAGCCGAATGGCGGCGTCGGAGAGCGATGTCCGCACGATCCGCAGACCGTTGTGCGCGTTGCTCGTCCGCGGGTTGAACGTCCCGTTGGTTAGAAAGACCAGGAAGAGATCGTGAGCGGGGTCGATCCAGATCTCGGTGCCGGTAAAACCGGTGTGCCCGTACGCGGCGGGGCTTATCAGCGTGCCGAAAAGACTGGGATGCTTGGCGTCCTGCTCGGGCGTGTCCCATCCCAGAAGGCGCGGTCCACTATTGACGCCAGGAGTCAGAAAGCGCCGGATCGTAGCCGGGCTGACCCACTGCCCTCGGGGACCCACGCCGTTGCGCAGCCAGACTTGTGCATACCGCGCGAGATCCATCCCGGTTGAGAAGATTCCGGCATGGCCCGCGGCGCCGCCGAGGACGGCAGCGTTGGGGTCATTGACCTGTCCCTGGATCGGCTGCCCGCGCCAGAGGGCGGTGGGTACGGCCCTCCGTCGGGCGGTTGCGGTCAGGTGATACGCCGTCCCCTCAAGCTCCAGCGGCTGGAACACTTCCTTGGCAACCAGCTGCTCCAGCGGCATCCCCGAAACCGTCTCCAGGAGCAGACCCAGGAGGATGGCATTGAGGTCGCTATAGACCGCCTTTTCACCCGGCTCCCGAACCAGCTGTTCGGTGTAAAGCAGGGAGATAGCCGCATCGCGACTCTTGGTCTGCTTGAAGAAGGGTACGTATGCCCGGAGTCCGCTGGTATGGTCCAGAAGCATGCGTACCGTCACCCGGTTCCGCCCACCACCCGCAAAGCGGGGCAGGTACTGGCTCACCGGGGCATCCAGTCTCAGGAGATTCCGATCTACCAGCCGCATCGCTGCACTGGTGGTACCCATGACCTTCGTGATCGAGGCGATGTCCCAGAGGGTCGAATCGGGAGAGGGAATTGCGGAGCGGGGGCTCCAGGTAAAGTGGCCATAGCCGCGCGCGTATAGCACAGAATCCCGGCGGCCGATCACCACCACGGCCCCGGGATAGATCCCCTGCTTGATCCCCTGCCTGACGATCGCATCCACGTCTTCGATCGATTGGGCCGGCGCCGAACTCCTGATCGTCGAGGCCAGAAACGCTATGGTCAGCAGAAAGAGCAGGATCGAGCGCGTTCGGATCATGGCGAGTCCCTGGGGTCCCGCACGGGGCCGGGCTGAAGCTGGTAGAGCACCTGCGCCGTACGCCGGTCGCGCTCGGAAATGACGCCGGTGCGGGTAGCCGGGTACATCACGTCGTTCGAATCAGCCGAATGCGGAAGACCGAGGGCATGGCCGATTTCGTGGACTGCCACTGAGACAAGGGCATCATCGGGCAAGGAGAACCCGCGGGTGGTCCGAATTGCAAGGGAAATGGCTGCCCGGCGCACCCGCCCGGCCTGATCCCAGGTCAAGTCGGTCTGTCCGGCCCGGTCGAAGTCGAAGCGATCGATCCAATGAACCACGATGTCCGCGCCACTGGTGTCGGGCACAATATCGAACCGGACGCCCATCCCGGTGTTCTCCCAGCGGAAGAGGGCGTCGAGGAAGATCCGCCCCATGCGAGGATGGTAGCCCGAAGGTCCGCTTTCCAACAGCGAGACTTTGAGCGGCCTGCCACCCCGATCGGGCCAGCGGCGGACGACAGAATCCGTGGTGGCCATCAAGGAGTCCAGATAGGTCCTGCCGGATTCACGGCCGATCTGCTGCCGTAGGGCGAGCCGAACCCGGCGATCAAGAGTGGGCGTTGCCGACCTAGCCCCGCCGTACCTTTGGGCCTCGGCTGGAATGGGGGGTGAAGAGCCATCCCTCTCCACGGCCGCGGCCCCATCTCCGCCGGGGACCCAGGTGACAGGATCAGCATCCGACGCCAGGGCATGTGACACCCGGTCCGCCACCAGCATCGCAAACAGCCCGAATGTCAGCAGCGGGAGTACTGCGGACCTCATAGATCTCCAAGATCTGGCCTGGCACCGCAAAGGGGTACCAGGGGAACAGGTGGCCGGACGGGACGGGCTCGGGCTGATGCAAAATCCGAGCGCGAAGCCTTAACTCTTCGCTTCGAGCCAGTTCGGCCCGGTCCCGATGTCGACCACGAGCGGCACCCGCAGGGGGGCGACGTTTTCCATCTGTTCCCTTACCAGCTCACCCAGCGCCTCGACTTCGTGAGGCGGGGCCTCGAAAACCAGCTCGTCGTGGACCTGGAGAAGCATGCGGCTTTCCAGCCCGCGCTCCCGAATGGCGCGATGAATTCGTACCATGGCCAGTTTGATCAGATCGGCGGCGGAGCCCTGAAGCGGGGAGTTCTGCGCATTGCGCTCGCCGTAGGAGCGCTGGTTGAAGTTCCGTTCCTTGATCTCGGGAATGTAGCGCCGGCGCTTGAACAGGGTCTCGACATATCCCTGCTGTCGCGCCAGCTCGATCTGCCGGTCGAGGAAGGCGCGCACGCCGGAGAAGCGCTCGAAATAGCGCGCGATGAACTCTTTGGCATCCTCCAGCGAAATGTTCAGTTGCCGGCTCAATGCGAAGGGGCCTTGCCCATAGATTGTGGCAAAGTTGATGGTCTTCGCGCGCGCACGCATGTCGCCGTTGACCTGGTCCGGGGGCACGTTGAAGATGAGCGCGGCGGTCTGCCGGTGAATATCTCCGCCCTGGCGGAACGCCTCTATGAAGGCAGGGTCCCCCGACAGATGCGCCATGATCCGCAGCTCGATCTGGGAGTAGTCGGCGACGAGGAACACCCAGCCTGGCCGGGGAATGAACCCGGCCCTGATAGCCTCTCCCCGAGAGGTCCGAATGGGGATGTTCTGCAGATTCGGTTCGGCCGAGCTGAGCCGACCGGTGGCTGCGCCGGCCTGATTGAAGCTGGTGTGGATCCGTCCGGTGGTGCGGTTGATGCGCAGAGGCAGCGCGTCCACGTAGGTGCTCTTGAGCTTCTGGAGCTCTCGATATTCCAGGATCAGCCGGGGAAGCTCGTGGCCCATGGCGGCGAGCTGCTCCAGGACATCCGCATCGGTGGACGGACCGGTCTTTGTCTTCTTCAACACCGGGAGCTGCTGCTGTTCGAACAGGACGCTGGCCAGCTGCCGCGGGGAGTTGAGGTTGAGATCGGTTCCCGCGACACGGGCGATCTCCTCCTCCAGGCGCTGCAAGTCTCTGCCCAGCTCGTTGCTCAGCCGGCGAAACAGGGCGAGATCGATGGTGATCCCCTCCCACTCCATGTCGACGAGCACCTCCAGCAGCGGCATCTCGATCTCGCGCAGCAGCGGCTCCATCTGCATCTCAGTCAGCATGGGCGCAAAGAACCGATGCAACGCCAGGGCGGTAGCGCTATCCATGCCGCAATAGTTTGCCGCTTGAGGCACCGCAACCTCGGCGAACGAGATCTCGGATTTGCCCTTTCCGGTCATCTCCTGATAGGTCTGCAGGGCACGTCCCAGATGTTCCAGGCACAAGGTGTCGATGGCGTGGGAGCGCCGCCCCGGATCCAGCACGAAGCTTTCGAGCAGCGAGTCGTAGGAAACCCCAGCCAGCTCGACCCCAGCACGGCGCAACACCTGCCAGTCGAATTTGAGGTTGTGACCCGCCTTGGCCACGGCAGGATCAGTGAGCAGCTGGTACAATGGGGCGAGGGCGCCGTCTGTTAAAGGCGGAAGATTACGTACTGCCGTGGAGGCATCGCTGCCCGCGCCGAGGGAGCCGAGTGATCCGCCACCCGCATCGCGGTGGCCGAGGGGGAGATACCAGACTTCCTCGGGACTGGCCGCCAGCGACAGTCCGACCAGCTGCCCCTCGTGCGGTTCGGCCGATGTGGTCTCGGTACTCATGCCTACGATGGGGGCTTCACGCAGTCGCGTGACCAGCGCGGGAAGCTCGGCCGGATCGTCGAGCACCGTGACTGTGGCGGTCGACGGGCCGGACAGATCCGAGAGGGTCAGCCAGGACTCGGCAGAGAAAGAAGCCTCGACGTCCTCGGCTGCGAGAGTCGCGAGCGGCGGACCGGGCTGCAGGGCCACTGCCGGTTGCGACTCGCTCGACAGGAGATCGGGATAGGGCGGCTCACGGATCTCGGCACTCGCGGCGGCCGACCCTCCCTGCCCCGTCAGCTTTCGAGCGAGGGCAAAAAACTCCAGCTCAGTAAGTATCCGGATGACTGCTTCGCGATCCGGCTCATGGGGAATCAGGGCGCCGGCATCGAGTTGGACGGGCACATCACGCTTGATGGTGACCAACTCGCGAGACAGCCGCGCGCTATCGGCCTGCGAGAGCAACGCCTCGCGAGGCCGCTTGGCTGTGACTTCGGCGGCCCGCGCCAGGATGGTGTCGAGATCCCCGTACTCGGCCAGCAGCTTCTGGGCACCCTTTTCACCGATGCCCTTCACGCCGGGGATGTTATCTGAGGAATCCCCTACCAACGCCAGGAAGTCGACCACCTGTCGCGGCTCGACACCCAGCCGCTCAGAGGCATTGCCTTCGTCCACCCAGGTTTCGTCCACCGCCGCGGGCCCACCGCGCCCGGGGTTGAGCAGTGCCACCCGAGGTCCGACCAGCTGGTAGAAATCTTTGTCGCCCGAGACGATCACCACCTGGAGGCCGCGCTCGGCACCGGCAGCGGCCAGCGTGCCGATGACGTCGTCTGCCTCGTACCCCGGCACCGTGATCAGGGGAATGCCGAAGGCCTCCAGCAGCTGTGTGATCCGATGCACCGAGCGGTCGAAATCCGCCTGCAGCTCGTTGTCGAGCTTTTCCCGCGTTGATTTGTAATCGGCGTAGCGCTGCTCCCTGAATGACGTGCCCGCATCGTTGATCCAGGCGACGTAATCAGGTCGATACTTCTCCCTCAAGCGCATTAGAAAGTTCACGATGCCCAGGGCCGCCGAGGTGTTTTCCCCCTTGGCAGTCCGGAGCGGCCGCGAGATCATCGCGAAGAAGGCGCGATAGATCAGGGCGTACCCATCGATGAGAAACAGCTGGGGCGGATTGTGGTTCGGGGGCATGCTGAAAGATAAGACTATCCCTTTCTCCTCAACCGATTGGAGATGCGCTCGAACTCGGACCGCGAGCCGGGCGTGAGCCGAAGCCTGCCGAAGCCGGTTTCGTCCTGGAAAAACAGATTGAGACGATGACTGAGGTAAGTCCAGCGAATTATCCGGCCGGCGGTTCCACCAGGAGTGGTCTCGATGGTTTCATCGGGCGGGCCGAGGGCGATGAACACCTCCCCCCGATCGGTGCGCCAGCCGGTAGTGCCCTCGTCGGTGAAGCGGGCGTTGGCCGCGCTGATGCGGCCGAAGTACTGGTTGAGGGCTTCGTTCTCAGGCGTCGCCTTGTTGGGGTCGGTGGCGGCGTAGAACTCCTTCCAGAGACGGGTCCGGTCGCTGGCGGGAGCCTTCCGCATGGCGTTCACTCGTTCGTTCTCACCGAAGTACCGGAGCAGATCCAGCATCTCGTCGAAGTTGGTGATCACCCACGCCTGAGAGAACGAGACCAGGGCCGATGCGCTGCGCTGTGCTTCTCCCGAGCCCACCGAGAGCTTGAGCTCACCGAGGGAAATGCTGTCCGGGGCCAGCCGAATGACCTGACTTTCCACCGGGCGCCCCCCTCGGAAGCGAAGCGAATCGGTATAGATGACATTCTGCTGCTCATCCTGGACCTCAAACGGGACTGTCGCGGCCTCGGCAAAGTCGTAGCCCTCGATGTACGCCAACAGCGTGTCGGCGCCGTATCCTACCGCTCCTCGCGAGTTGAGCACTACCGACAGCGGGTCGGACAGGGAACCTCGGCCCGTCGCCTGGTAGGCCAGGATCGGGGCCGACGTGGTCCCTGCTTTAAACGAAGGTGCGGTATACTCCCCCTGCGCCCGGCTTTCGGCCGTGGAGCCGGCGTCCCGCACGGTCACCTGCACTTTGTACTTGCCGGGCGTCACTCGCAGGATCTGCTGAAAGAGAATACTCTCCTCGGCGCGCTGGGTCTCCTGAAAGGTCGAGACCCGGACGATCTCGTCACGCGCCAGATTCACCGACCTGGCTCCCTCCCTTTGAAGCGAAATCGTGACCCGATACCGGGCCACGAAGAGATTGCCTTCTCGCTGGAACCCGAGGGCCCGGTTCTCGAGCGAGAGGCCTATGGCGGTTATGACCGAATCGGCCGGCCCGGCCGCGAATGCCACCGTCCCCACAAACGGCAAAGGCTCAGCCGCCGCAAGGCGCCCCAGGCGCTGATAGAAGGCGGAGACGTTCATGACCTGCGTGAGCTGATCCGCCGGCGCAGGACCATCCTGGCTTCCAGCCCGCTTCCAGCTTCCGCAGCCAAGGGCGGCTCCGCCGACCAACACCACGATACCAAGCCGACGCATGAGACACCCCTGGGGAGAACCGCCGTGACCTGAGGAAACTGCAGGCGGGCGAACGTTAGCGGCGCGAGCCGAGAGGCGTCAAGCGAGGAACTCCAACTTGCTGCCTCCTCGTGGATTAACTAGCTTGGCCTCTGCATGAACGGAGATACGCTGGTCGGTCGGACTGTCGCCGGATACCACCTCAAGCGATATGTCGGCGAAGGCGGCACAGCCACCGTCTATCGCGCCGAGCACCCGGAACGTGGTACAGCGGCAGTGAAGATCCTTCGCTCCCGTCTGTCGGGAGACCCGGTTGCCGTCAAGCGTTTTCTTCGAGAAGCCGAGTACGGCGCCCGCGTGGGTCACCCCAACATCGTTCGGGCGTACGACTACGGCCAGGCCGACGGGCTGCACTATCTCGCGCTGGAGTGGGCTGAGGGCGAGCCCCTTGCCGAATTCGTCAACCGCTCGGGACAGCTCGCCCCGCCGCTGGTCGCAAAGATCGTGGAACAGATTGGCGCCGCGCTCACCGCGGCCCACGAAGCCGGCATTATCCACCGCGATCTCAAGCCCGCCAACATCATGTACAATCCGGCCGAGCAGAGCGCGAAGCTGCTGGACTTCGGCATCGCGCGGGACTCCGACTCCAACCCGGAGGAGCGCCTGACCCGGGCCGGCTTCTTCGTCGGTACCCTCCAATATGTCGCTCCGGAAACCCTGAGCGGGGAGCTGGTCAAGGAGCAGGCGGATGTGTACAGCCTGGCCACGATCACCTATTACCTGCTGACCTGCGCCCTGCCGTTTACCGGGAAAAGCCCGCGAGAGTTGTTTCAGCAACTACTAACGCAACCCCCTGTCCCGCTTAACGAAGCACGCAAAGGGCTGCGCTTCCAGCCCGCGGTCGAAGCCAGCGTGATGAAGGGACTGGAACGGGACCTGTCCAAGCGCTGGAGGACGGTTGAGGAATTCGCCAAGGCCTTCTGCGCCGCGGTCCGCGAGGAGGCGCCCAAGCGACATGGCTTCCTCAGTGGGCTCTTCCGCAAAGACAGCGCGTGACCGATCGGGAGTTGCTCCGCCGACTTCTCCTGGAGCGATCGGTAAAGCGGGGGGACTTTCTTCTGGCATCCGGGCAGCGCTCATCCTATTACATCGATTGTCGGCCGGCGACGATGTCTGCCGCCGGGATGGATCTGATCGGGCGGATGGGGCATGAAGCGATCAGGGCAGCCGGTTGGCAGCCGAACGGGGTGGGAGGTCTGACCATGGGCGCGGACCCCGTGGCGTACGCCATCGCCGCGGCGAGCTTCCGCACCGGCGCTCCGATCGACGCCTTTAGTGTGCGAAAGGAATCCAAGGATCACGGAACCGGGCGTTCGATCGAGGGGAACTTCCGCGCCGGGAACGAAGTGGTTGTGGTCGAGGATGTCATTACCTCGGGTGGGTCCGCGCGGAAAGCGGCGGCGGCAATCGAGAAGGAGGGTGGAAGAGTGCTCGGGGTCATCGCCGTGGTGGACCGGGAACAGGGCGGAAAGGCAGCTCTCGAGGCGGACGGCCGGCGGGTCGTCACCCTGACCACGGCCACCGAACTTGGGTTGAATAATCCGTGAACCGGCGTAGGCTCGGCCGGTTCGTTGCGGGCGTCGGGGCCGCCGCCGCTTTCTTGTGGGCGGCCAGATCGGCCCAGAACGCTTCGATGCCCGAGTTCAAAGTCTATGACGGCTTCTGGATGATGCTGGGAGCGGCGATCGCGGTAGTGCTGGTAGCGCCGCTGGTGTGGCGCTGGCCCCGAGAACGCTCTCTGTTCGTCGTCGTGGTCGCCGCCGTGCTCGGCAGCATCATTCCGCTGGCGGTCTCGGCGATGACGCACGGCCTCCCGCTCATGGCCCGGCTCCGGGGATCCTGGATGCTGGCCGGGGCCGACATGGTAGGACCCGCGATTGTGATTGGCTTCGTCTGTCTGTGGCTGGCTCTCCGGGACGAGGTGCCGGGGAGGAGACCTTGAGCGCCGAGGTTCTCACCACCTACCTGAACGACCATCTGGCCGGCTCGGTGGCGGCAATCGAGCTGGTCGACCGCCTCGCCCGCCTGTGCCAGGGAACCGAGCGCGAAAAGATATTCCGCACGCTCCAGGCCGAGATCGAGGAAGATCAAGAGGTATTGAAGCAGCTGCTTGGGGCGGTCGGCGGGAAGGAGAGCAAGGTACGCAAGGCTGCGGCGTGGCTGAGCGAGAAGATTGGTGAAGCCAAGCTGGAGCTGGATGATACCGGCGGCGGCGAGCTGCGCCTGCTGGAAGCCCTCGAGACACTCGGGCTGGGGATTCAGGGAAAGCTGGGACTGTGGCGGGCGCTGGAAGCCGCCTCGGCTCGCCCGCCGGAGCTCGGCCGGCTGGATTTGTCCCGGCTGCAGCGTCGGGCCCGGGACCAGTTTGACCGGGTCGAGACTCTGCGACTTCAAGTCGCGAAATCCGCCTTTGGAGGCTAGCCTGAGCCCGCCCCGAGTTCCTGCGTCCCTGGAGCCGGCGGTTCAGCCGCGGATCGGGTGGGTCCTCTACGACGCCGACTGCTCGGTCTGCGCTCGCCTGGCCCGCTCGTGGGCCGCAACGCTGGGGCGGCTCGGTCTCTCGGTTGCGCCGCTGCAGAATCCCTGGGTGAGCCAGCGTACCGGCCTCCCCCCGGATGTCCTGCTCACCGATCTCCGACTCCTGGAGAACGACGGGCATTTGGTATCCGGTCCGGATGTATACCGCTACGTGATGCGGCGGCTCTGGTGGGGCTACCCACTCTACCTGCTGTCGAGCGTGCCCGGCCTCTCCCGGATCTTCGACTGGGGTTACCGAACCTTTGCCCGGAATCGGCGGGTGATATCGCCCCGCTGCGAGCTGCCGCGCGCATAGCACGCGGCTCACGCACAGGAGGTCTCATGAATGAGGATGCCTTCAACCTGGAGGTACGAAAGTTTCTCAAGCGGTTCGGCATCACCGCCCAGAGGGAAATCGAGAAAGCGGTCGTGGCCGCACTGCAGCAGGGCACGTTGCGCGGCGATGAGGCGGTGCCGGTGAATGCCACGCTCAGCATTCCGAACATCCTGCCTGTGCTCCACATCGACGGCGAGATCCATCTGCAGAGCCCCTGAGCGTCACATCTCGAGGAGGCCGCTATGGCACGGCGAACGCGGTACCGCTTGGACCGAGTCGGTGTGGAGCCAGGAGAAGCCCGGCCGTCCACCTGGACGTTCGGCAGGGAGCCGGTTTCAGGAACCGAGCAGATGTACTCGGTGCGTGACGAGAATTTTGCGGCCCGCAACCAGTGGGAGTTTGTGGTCAGGATCGCAGCCGGCCGGGACGCCCGGATCGAAGTACGGCCCCGCACGACGCCGAACGTCAAGGTATGGGCCGAGCTCCCTGACCGCTCGATCACCTTCCAGCGCGCGACCAAGGGAGAAGCACGGGGCAAGATGTACTGCAAGGTCGCCCTGGCGGATCCCACGGGAGTCAGGAGTAGAGATGTAATCCGGGGTGACGAGCGGGGTGAGCTGCCGGCTTGGTTCGACAGCCTGAAAGGACGAATGCGTACGAAAAAGAGTGTGAGGAGTACCCACGGGAACGATGGCGAAGACCTGGTGGCGCTGGTCGCGGCGGATGATCACGCAGGCATGATCCGCCTGTTCTTCGCCACCAAGGTCTGGATTCTGAAGGAGAGGATTTCACTCGGCACATGACGGCTCCAGCGCGCCTCGCCGGACCGTGTAGCGCCTGTCGCGAGATCGCCGGCGAGGTCACGGCCCCCGGTGGGGTACTTCTCGATGATGGGCTCTGGTTTGTCAGCCATCACACCGGGACATACACCGATCCGGGCGAGCTGATCGTCAAGACCCGGCGGCACTGCGAATCCCTGGGGGAGCTCACTTCTCAGGAAGCGCAGGCGCTTGGACCATTGTTGCACTCGGCCGTGAGTGCCCTGGAGCGGGTTGTGACGGCGGAGCGGATCTACGCCGTGTCGTTTAACGAGCGAATTCGCCACGTTCACTTTCTGCTGCTGCCACGTACCGCTTCCATGCCCAGCGGGCACGTCGTCTCTGACATCTACCGGCGAATCCGGACCGTGCTTCGCAGGGTTGGGCTGGTGCGGAACCCCACTCCGGCAGCGCGTGCAGCGGTCGCCACCGGGATACGGCAGGAGCTGGGACGGACCTGACGATGGACGCAGCGAAGCGCTTCCCGGATCATCTCGAAGTTGTGCCACTCCGGGAAGACGGAGAGGCGCGGGCGTGCGCCCGCCTCATGTCCACTTCGGAGCCGTGGATTACGCTAGGGCGCAGCTTCGAGACGTCCCTTGCCATCGTGCGCGATCCGGACCGCGAGGTCTACCTGGCCCGGGACGCGGAGGGCATTGCCGGCTTCCTTATTCTCTGCATGACCGGCGCATTCGTGGGCTACATCCAGACCGTCTGCATCGACCCGCGCTGTCGGGGGCGCGGGCTGGGCTCGAAGCTGGTTGAGTTCGCCGAAGAAAGAATCTTCCGGGTCTCGCCCAACATCTTCATGTGTGTGTCGTCGTTTAACCAGGGCGCGCGACGGCTCTATGAGCGGCTTGGCTATGCCTTCGTAGGTGAGCTCACCGACTACATCGTCCAGGGACAATCGGAGATCCTGCTCCGCAAGACCCGTGGACCGCTGGCGGATTTCACAGCCTCTCGCTGAGAGTATGGCGCGTTGAAGAGCCAGAAGGTAGGATCGAAACATGCGCGAAGCCCGTCTGAGGCCGGAGTATGCCGACCTCTATCCGACCCTGACTCCCGGCCAGTGGGAACCGGCCGCGCGGGTAGCTGAGGTCGTGCTGGCACGGCTGCTTCTGTTGCAAATCTCGGATGCGCCGCTGCATGACCGGGTTCTCCCGGAGGAGCACTTCGAGTTTCGGGGCGAGACTCCCGATGGAGCGCCGCGGGCCGGCCCCAGGGCCCGCAGCGCGGACAAGACAGGAGAATCGTGACCGGCACCGCGCCCGACCTGCGCTACCCCATCGGCCCCTTCCGGTTCGATGGCGAGGGGAGCCCTGCCAGACGCCAGCAGTGGATGACTGAAATTGCCGCAGCCCCCGGCCTGCTCCGAGCTGCGGTCGGCGGTCTCACGCCGGCTCAGCTGGACACGCCCTATCGCGATAACGGCTGGACCGTGCGCCAGGTGGTGCACCACATTCCGGATAGTCATCTCAACGCCTACACCCGCATCAAGCTGGCATTGACCGAGGACGAACCGACGATCAAGCCATATGAGGAGGCGCGCTGGGCTGAGTTACCGGATGCTCGCGGTGGCGAGATTGAACCGTCCCTCAGCCTGCTGGAGTCCCTGCACCAGCGCTGGCTGATGTTGTTGCGGCAGCTGAGATCCAACGACTTCGACCGCCGGTTCCGGCACCCGGAGCACGGTCGTATCTTCGGCCTGAACGAGGCGTTGGCCATGTACGCATGGCACGGCCGCCACCACGTGGCACACATAACCTCCCTCCGCGAGCGGATGGGGTGGGGCTAGCGCAAACCCGGCTGCCACGTTTCCCAGAGACTTCAGCGGTAGCACCCAGATCATCGTCTTTCAAACGCTCAGCCAAGCCCAGGAGTGGCTTGGACCCGGGAGTCATGCCATTCCTTCCTCGATAATTATCCGCACCGCCGGACTGCTGCTGCTTTCCAATATTTTCATGACCTTCGCCTGGTACGCCCACCTCCGGAACCTGGCCCACCGACCCTGGTATGTCGCCGCCCTGATCAGCTGGGGCATCGCGCTGTTCGAGTACCTGCTGCAGGTGCCGGCCAACCGGATTGGGTACACCGCGATGACACTGGGCCAGTTGAAGGTCATGCAGGAGGTGATCACCCTGGTAGTGTTCGTCCCCTTTGCTGTGCTGTACATGCGGCAGCCCCTCCGACTGGACTACTTATGGGCGGCTCTCTGCCTCGTTGGGGCGGTCTATTTCATCTTCCGAACACCTCAGGGGGCATGATGCGTGCCCTCTGCGTGATAGCCCTTGTTGGCTGCGCATCCTCGGCGGCGCTGGCTCAGGAGCCGCGAGCCCGGGCGCGAGACCTGGGCATCCCGCTCGAGGGGACCCCGGGGTCGCTCAATGCCATCACCGACGTTCCCGGGGTGGCGGTCGGACATACCACCATCGTGCGGGGGTCGGGCAAGCTGCGGGTTGGAGTCGGACCGGTGCGCACCGGTGTGACGGCGGTCTTTCCCCGCGGGCCGGGTGACCTGTCGGATGTGTTCGCCGGATGGTTCAGTCTCAACGGCAACGGCGAGATGACCGGCACAGCGTGGATCGATGACTACGGCCTCCTGGCCTATCCCATCGCCATCACCAACACCAATAGCGTCGGCATCGTGCGCGATGCCGTTATCGAGTGGGGCAGAAACAGGATTCCCGGGGTCTTTAACTGCTGCCTGCCGGTAGTGGCCGAGACATGGGACGGAGACTTGAACGACATCTATGGGTTTCATGTCAGGAAGGAGCACGTCTTTGCCGCCCTGGCGGCCGCCCGGCCGGGACCGGTTGCCGAGGGCAACGTGGGTGGTGGCACCGGGATGCAGTGCCTGGGCTTCAAAGGCGGAATCGGCACAGCCAGCCGGCGACTGCCGGGTGGCTTCACAGTCGGTGTGTTGGTGCAGTGCAACTTCGGGTTGAGAAGACAACTCCGGATTGCCGGCGTTCCCGCTGGACCGGAGATTTCGGAGCCAAGGCCGTGCTATGACACCCGGGGGCCATTGGCTCCCGACCAGGCAGCGATGCGCTGCCCTGGCGGTGCCGACAAGGCGACAGAGCAGGGCTCGATCATTGCCATCATTGCTACGGACGCTCCCTTGCTGCCCCACCAGCTGAGGCGGGTGGCTCGCCGGGCCGCGCTTGGCGTGGGACGCATGGGCGGGACTGCCGGGGCGGGCTCAGGAGATCTCTTTATGGCCTTCTCTACCGTTAAGGTGGGTGCGGACGACAGTTCCGCGGTGAGAACGGTGCCGATGCTGCGGGACGATCGAATCGACCCGCTGTACGAGGCCACCGTTCAGGCGACCGAGGAGGCAATCATCAATGCCATGCTGGCCGCCAGAACCATGACAGGAGCGGATTATTTGCGGGTTCCGGCCCTGCCTCACGATCGCCTCAAGGCGGTGCTGCAGAAGTACGGGAGGTAAGCTCCTAGCTCTTGCCTGCCAGCTGAACGCTCCTGGCTCCCGATTCCAGCGGATGGAAGGTTCGCCAGATGGCGACGTAGGGATCGATCATGAGCTCCACAAACCGCTGGAGCGCTACAGGAAAGGGAAATCGGCGGCGGAACTCGATGGCTGTAACACCCAGCATCGCACGAAGGTGCCGGCCAAAGCTCTGAGGGGAGGAGTACTCCAGCCGGTACGACACATCCGCCACCGACAGCCCCACCGCTTCGAAGAGGTAGGCTGCATGGAGCAGTCGCACGGCGGCGAGATAGTTCTTGGGCGACGGCAGGCCGGCCCGGGCAAAGCGGGACATCAAGGTGCTGGGCCGTACGTACAGCCGTTGTGCCAGGTTCGTAACAGTAGGTGTGTCGGGCGCCAGACGGATCATGGCCTCGATGAAGAGCCGGGTGTCGCCCGGCGCCTCAGCCAGCGCGGCGAGAATAGGGCCCTGAATCCGGGCCACCGCTCGAGTGGCGGGCTGGCCCACCACCTGGCGCAACCGGGTCCAGCCGGCCGGTGAGGTGACGTCTACGACCTGACGAACGCCCGAGGCACCCAGGCGCAGCAGCATGTCGGTGGCGGTGGGGTCGTGATGGGAGACGAGCGCCACCGTGGGAATGCCGGGGAACTCCCTGACCAGGTGGCCGACGCCTTCCACCTGCTCCGGACCGCAGCGATGGACCGACACCAACACCGCGTCCACCGGCCGCTCCCGAACGATCCGCACCGCCTCCGGAATCGAATCCCGGTGGAGCAAGGCGAAGCAGCCGCCTCCCGCAGCATCCACCCGGGCCCGCTCCAGCGGCAACAGCACCGTCGCAATTGTGGGCGAGCCCCCCTCTTCTGGCCCCAAACGCACACCGTCCTCCGGTAGGTCGTGCGACAGAGTAGGCCAGATTCGTCAAACTAGTTTAAATCCGAAACGGCACCAACCCTGCCCTCGTCAGGTGAAAAGCGCGCGGGACGGCAACCTTCTCCGGACCTGGAGCATCCAATTCCGGTTATTGCGAGAGTGCGGGTCCTCCGGTGGTATGGCCGAGCTGCAGAGCGGGTGTATTCTTGTATTCACCCCAATTGGTCTCTGACGTGAGCGATACGACCATCGATCTCTTTGCCGCCCTCCAGTCCGCGCTGGGGCCTCAGTATCGCCTCGAACGGGAGCTGGGACGCGGCGGCATGGGCGTCGTGTTTCTCGCCACCGATACGACTCTCGACCGGCGTGTCGCCGTCAAGGCGGTTCATCCCGAGCTCGCCGCGCACGAGTCGATCACGCGCCGCTTCCTGGCCGAGGCGCGGCTGATCGCCCGGCTGCGCCACCCCAACATCGTCGCCGTACACGCCGCCGGCAGCGCGAACGGCCTCCTCTATTACGTGATGGACGAGGTGGCCGGCGAAAGTCTGCGCCAAAGGCTGCTGCGCCAGGGTCCTCTTTCCCTCGAGGAAGCCACTCGCATCGTGTGCGATCTGGCGGCCGCCCTGGACGCCGCGGGGCGGGCAGGTGTGGTACACCGGGACGTCAAACCCGAGAACGTGCTGCTGGAAGAGACCAGCGGCCGCGCCCTGCTGGCAGACTTCGGAATCGCCCGCGCGGTGGCGGTCGAGGCGAGCGGATCGAGCACCGGTCAGGGGGTGGCGGTGGGAACGCCGGTCTATATGAGTCCGGAGCAGGCGGCCGGAGAGGAGATCGACGGCCGCAGCGATCTGTACGCGCTCGGAGTGGTGGCGTACGAGATGCTGTCGGGGCATCCGCCGTTCCAGGGACCGCATCGCGTCGTGGTGTCGAAGCATATCGCGGAGCGTCCTGCACCGATCGAGCGGCTCCGTCCCGACACGCCCCGGCCACTCGCCACCGCGGTGATGCGAGCCCTGGAGAAGCAGCCTGCCGAGCGGTGGCAGACGGGAGAGGAGTTTCGTCAGGCGGTTGCCGGAGAGCGGGTGGTGGCACCGGCTCGCAGCCGATCACGCCGCCAGCTCATTTCGGCGGCAGTCGCGGCCGTAGTTCTGCTCGCGGCTACCGTCGCGCTGGCCCGGCGGAGCCCCGGGCCGCCCAGCGGCGTCAATCCCCGACATTCCATCCTGGTCCTGCCGTTCGACAACTTGCGCAACGAGCCGTCGGTCGAGTGGATGAGGGACGGCAGCGTCAGCATGCTGGGACTCAACCTGTCTCAGTGGACCGATCTCAGCGTGGTGGACCACGAGCGGCTGCACGACCTGCTGGTCAAGCACGATCTCAAGGTGGGCGACGACATCGGACTCGACATGGCCCGGCGGCTGGCCCGAGAGGCCGGCGCCTGGACCGTGGTGCTGGGGGAGTTCACACCCGCGGGCGACTCACTGCACCTGACCGCACGGGTGTTCGATGTCGCCAGCGGGAAGCGGGTGGATGTGGCCCGGGTGGACGACCGCGCGTCGGCCGATATCCGTCCCCTGTTCGACGCCCTCGCCGCCAAGCTCCTGGATCTCTCGGGCGCGCCCAATGAGATCCGCATCGGCCTGGCCCGCAGCACCACCGGATCACTGGAAGCGTTTCGTGCCTACCTGCGGGGTCTGGAGCAGCTCAACCGCTGGGACCTGGCTGGGGCGCAGCGCGATCTCGAGCGTGCCATAGCGCTGGACTCGACCTTCGGTCTGGCCTACTACAAGCTGGCGCTCACCCGCGGGTGGCTGGTCGGCATGGATGATTCGGTCACCGGCCGAGCCATCCTCCGGGCCACCAAGTACTCGGGCAACCTCCCGTCGCATGAACGCACGGTCATCAACGCCTACCGCGCCTTCTATGGCGGGGAGTACACCGAAGCCCGCTCGCTGTACCAGAACTCTACTGGCGCGGGACTCGGGCGACGCAGACGCGTGGTATGGTCTGGGCGAGGCCTGGTTCCACGACACTGCCGGGACCAATCAGGCGCCGGCCTGGACGCAGGCGCTACGCTCCTTCAAGCAGACCCTGACCCTGGACCCCAACTACGCCCTGGCGTACGACCACGTCCATGCCATGCTGACCGAGA
This sequence comes from uncultured Gemmatimonadales bacterium, assembly GCA_963740175.1. Classification (GTDB taxonomy): domain Bacteria; phylum Gemmatimonadota; class Gemmatimonadetes; order Gemmatimonadales; family GWC2-71-9; genus CAVVWJ01. The sequence continues at coordinate 197,576 of CAVUDL010000014.1, read as the reverse complement.
GCGCGGTCAGCAACCCGTTCTACGCCCTGCTTCCGGGTGATTCCTTCGCCATAACCCGTACGTCCGCCGGGGCGCCGGCTTCTGGATAGTGTGGCGATCGGGTCTGCGGTGACCCGGGCTCGTGCCCAGGCGCTCAACACCGCCCGAAGCTGGATCGCTAGCCAGCCCACCACGCTGCGGGCCCACGGCGCCATGGTGAATGCCCACATCACGGCGGGGAACTTTGAGGCGGCTCTCTCCGAGGTGGAGCGATTCAGGGAAGCGACGCCGCTCCATCCGGAACTGCCGTTCGTGCAGGCGCGGATCCGGTTTGCATCGGGCCAGGTGGAGCGCGCCGCGGCCCAGCTGAAGACCGCCCTGGACACGGTGGCGCCGCGGGACTTCCAGCCGTACGAAGGAACGCCCACCATTCTGGGCGACATTGCCGCAGCAGCAAACGTTTTTGCCTATCAGGGCGATTTGGAAAACGCCGCCAAAGCGATAGACCTGGCCGACCAGGTCCGGCGCGAAGTGCTGTACCAGCCCCATTGGTCGGCGGGGGATCCGAAGGGCGAGTCCTGGCGACGCGCCCGGCTGAGCGAGCTGTACGCCGCAGCCGGAGCACCGGCCGCCTCACTGCGGCAGATCTGGCAGAGCGCGGCCGAGGCGGGCCGCATGGCGACGCCCGAAAAGCGGAAACATCTGGTTCATACCGGGGCGTCGGCGGCCATCGGGTTGTTCACCGGCCTTGCGGCCGACAGCACCGCACTGGTCGAGCTCCAGGCGATCTCGGGTGAAGTCCCCTCGAAGGAGGTCCGGGCACTCCTGGCGATGAGCCGCGGCGACTCGGCCGGTGCGCGGCGGGCGCTTGCCGAGCCGGATACCAGCGCCACCGCCAAGTACATGTACCCGGTGTACAACCGGCCCTACGCGGCTCAGGCCTACTACCTCCTGGGAGACTACGACGCCACCCTCCGGGTACTGCAGGACTTTGAGCCGGCCAACCTATATACCGGTGGCTTCGATTCACGGTGGGGAATGCTGGGCAGGGTCCGCCTGCTCCGGGGAGCGGCGTACGAGCGCTTGGGCCGCCGGGCAGAGGCGCGGGCCGAGTACCGTGAGGTCCTGACTCAGTGGAAGTCGGCCGCCGCAGAGCTGCAGCCGTTCGTGGATCAGGCCCGGCGCGGGCTGGCGAGGATGGAGGTTAGCTCGTAAGCGTCAGGGCCACCCTGCACTTACCCTACTCTATTCAACTGGAACAACTTACCCGCCTACCCACCTACCCGCTTACCGGCTATATTGAGACCACTGGTCAAGCGCGATGATCGCGGGTGCCTCCATCGGACCCGAGGAAAGTCCGAGCTCCATCGGGTAGACTGCCAGGTAACGCCTGGGCGCCGGAAGGCGACGGACAGGGCCACAGAAAAGAAACCGCCCGCAGTGGTCGAAAGGTCTCTGCGGGTAAGGGTGAAACGGTGGGGTAAGAGCCCACCGCGCCGCTGGTAACAGCGGTGGCAGGGTAACCCCCAGTCGGAGCAAGGCCAAATAAGCGGCGAGGTGTGACCCACACCGACCATCCCAACCCGGATCCGGAGCACAGCGAAGGAGAGGGGGCGGGAAGCCGCGGGTAGGCTGCTAGAGGTGGCCGGCGACGGCCATCCCAGACAGATGATCATCTCCCCTCGCCCGATCTGGAGCGATGCGGGAAACAGAACTCGGCTTACGGCTCGACCAGCTGCGGCCCCCCGGATTCGTCCGGGGGGCTGTTGGTTTTGGGGGATGCTGCCGGTTAACTTTTCCTGTCCCAAGCCTTCTATTCGGGGATATCAGATGCTGTCATATCGCGGCCTCACTGCGCTTACCGCGGCAGTCCTGATCCTGCCGCCCCTCAGCCGAGCTCCTACCACCACCAAGTATCGCATCGACCAGTCGCTCTCTCAGGAGACGGATGCCACCGCCGCGGGCGGCGCGAAAGAGACGCTCTCCTTTCACACCTCCAGCTTCATCACCGTGACCCTGGCGGACAGCGGCGGCGGCAAGGCGATGCGGGTAGTCATCGACTCCCTTCGGGGCGACAGCACCACGCCGATCCCGGCCGCCGTGCTCGATAGTGCGCGAGGCGCGGAATTCCGCGGCTTCGTGCAAAGATCGGGAAAGCCGTCGGGACTGAAACCCGTTACCGGGACCTCCCCGGCCTCCCAGGTTCAGGGACTGCTGAGCGATTTCTTTCCCTGGGTCCGCAGCGGCCTGAAAGTAGGCGAGAGCTGGGCCGATACCACCGCCAAGGTGAACGGCGTGGGCGCCGACAGCGTGACGGTTCGGCGAGTAACCGCCTACAAGGCCGCGGGCAATGAGACCCGCGGATCGCGGAAAGCAGTATTGGTTACGGAGAACTTCACTTCATCGGTGGCGGGAACTCAGCCGACACCGAACGGACCGGCGCGGATCGAGGGGAATGGCAGCGGTAAGGGCTCCTACTATGTAGGATCGGACGGGCGCTACCTGGGCGGCACCTGGCAGCATCGCTCGTTCCTCAAGGTCTCGGGGTCTTTTGCCCGTGAGCCGCTCCCGATCACGATCACACAACTCACGAAAGTCACCACCCTCAAGTAGCGGGGACAGACCGTGAAGCGTACTCCTGCACTGCTGGTCTTGCTTGCCCTGGCGGGATGCGGTTCCGCCACGACCTCCGGCCAGCCGGACGGTCCGACGCCGGAGCCGGGACCGACCACGCCTCCAGGAGTGCCCGAGCCCACGGGGCTGATCTACCGGCCGATCCGCAACGCGGCGTACACGCTGCAGCGGCACGACAGCCTGTCACTCCAGCTGCCTGGGGGCGCCAACCAGCAGCAACTGATCGACCGCACCGCGTATGTGAGCGTGACGCTGGTCCCGGACACCGGGGGATATCAGACCACCATCGTACTCGACTCGCTACAGGCCACCGTGGGCGGCGTGCCCGCCGCGCTGGACTCTCTCGTACCGGCTTGGGGAACCCGGTGGACTGGACGCATGTCCGTCAACGGCGAGCTCTCCGGGCTAAAGGCCGATCGGTCAACGACCCTGGGCGATCAGGTGGGCCCTACCCTGCGGAGTCTGTTTCCGGCTCTGCCGCCGGGCGGAGTCAGAGCCGGTATGGCATGGGCCGACACGAGCGAGGTGCCCATCAGGGCGGATGCCTTCGACGCTGTCGAGCGCGGCATCACCAGGTATCGCGCGGCCGACAGTGATGATCCCCGCGCCAAGAAGGCGGTCAAGGTAGAGAGTAACGGCTCGTACGATAGGAAGGGGAAAGGCGTGCAGTTCGAGCAGCAGCTCGAGATGTCAGGGACCGGAACCCGCTCGGCGGCGCACTACCTGGGACCGGACGGCATCTTGGTCTCCGCGCGGGGCAGCGACACCGGGGATATGACCATAACGGTGCCGGCGGTGGGCCAGACGGTGCCGGTGAAGCAGTCCGGGAGCTATACCATTACCGCCACGCGGCCGGCCAAATAGTCGATAGTCTAGAAGACCGTGTTGGGATCGCGGCCCAGCTCCTGAACGCTCGGGACCTCGCGATCTTCCTCGGCTGGCGACTCGGGATCTCCCGGGCGGGCCCGGATGCGCTCGATTCGGTCGATGGCCCCTACCTTGATCCGCCCCAGCGTCCCGCCCAGTCGCGACCGCACTTCGGCTCCCTGGGGAGTCATTAAAGCCGCGACTCCGGCTCCAATGAGTAAACCCGCCAGCGCAATGATCTTCTTCTCCCGGCGCGACTGATTTTTGCCCCGGCGTATCTCGCGCTGAAGCTTTTCCAGTCGCTCCGCCGCATCTCCGCCCAGACTGCGCAGCCCACGGCCTACTCTCTTGCGAGTCTTGGAGCCCTCGTCCGGCGCGAGGAGAACCGCCGCACCGGCGCCGAGCGCAGCAGCGAGAACAGCCAGAGCGACGAATCCACCACTCTCCTCCTGAGGCGTGGTGTCGACCGCGATGTCCGTGTGATGTTCCATCATCTGACAGCCTTTCATCAAACCAGGGTGCGGACTTCACTCCGCGTCACGTTCCCACCTGCAGATATCAATCTACCAGCCGTAGAGGCATCACCAGGGCGAGATAACTGGCAGGGTCATCCCAACCCACCGGTTCACACGTCGCGGCCCGCTCAGGGGCTTTGAAGGTCATCCTCACCTCATCGGTCGGAATGAACTTCAGAATCTCCAGCAGGTACGCCGCATTGAAGCCGATCTCGAGTGGATCGCCCTCGTAGCTGACGTTGAGTTCCTCCTGCGCCTCGCCCAGATCCGGCGTCTGTACCGAAAGCTTGCAGGATCCATTGGCAAACGCCATGCGGATCCGGTGGGTCTGATCGCTCGCCACGATGCTCATCCGCCGAAGGGCGGCGGTGAGGGCCGACCGGTCTGCCGTGGCCACCTTGTCGTTCTCCCGGGGGATCACCTGCTCGTAGTTCGGGTACGGGCCTTCGATGAGCCGGGTGAAGATCTGGGTGGTGCTGGTGCGGAAGCCCAGATGGTTCTCGCTGCGAGCAATCTCGACTGTCTCGTCAGTATCGAACAGGCGGCGAATCTGTTCCAGGGCTTTGGGCGGCACGATCAAGTCGGCCTGCGATGCTCCGCTGGCTTCGCTGGTAGGCACGTCCATGCGAGCCAGGCGATGGCCGTTGGTGGCAACCATGCGCATCCGCTCGGGACGAAGCTCCCAGAGCACCCCGTTGAGAATGGGCCGGCTTTCTTCGGTGCTGGCGGCGAAGGCGACGTGCCCGATCAGCTTCTGGAGCTCTTTGGAGGAAGTGCGCCAGCCACCCTCGAACTTTACACTGGGAAACGCGGGAAACTCTTCGCGGGGGAGTCCCAGCAGCTTGAACCGGGAGCGGCCGCACTCGATCGTGACCCGCTGCTCTCCCGATGCCGTCAGGCGAATGGCCGCGCTGGGCAGCTCCCGCACGATCTCCACCAGCTTGCGGGCCGGCAGTGTGATGGCACCCTCCTGGTCAACCGACGCGGAGACGGTGGTGCTCACCGAGATATCGAGGTCGGTACCCGAGAGTCGGATGCCGTCCTTCGTCGCCTCCAGGAGAATGTTCGACAGGATCGGCAGCGTAGTCTTGGCCGGCACGCTGGCGGCTACCGCCACGAGTCCTTCCTGGAGTTGCTCCCGCGTTATCGTGAGCTTCATGCCGCTCCTCGGAATGCTATGATCAGATACTACTCTTCCATTTAAAATACTTAGTAGCCGTAGTAGAGGGTCTGGAAATGTGGAGCGCAGCCACAACCAACTTCCCGCGCCCGCACTTACGACCTTCTGCCGCTGTCGAGAGCGTGTGGGCCATGGGGACGGCACCGGCCCATACCACGCGATCTCCACGACTATCCAGAGTTCCCACAGCGTCCCGCCCACACGGGGATTACTCTGCGCACAACTCCTGACGTGCGTGCTCCACTCGCTCGCGGAAGCCACGATCCCGCGACATTTGCCGGCTCACTTTGTCCACGCTGTGAATCACGGTCGAATGGTCCCGGCCGCCGAACGCCTGTCCGATCTCGACCAGCTGCATTTCGAGGAGCTCGCGCGCCAGATACATCGCGATTTGACGCGGCACGGTGAGGGTCTTGATGCGAGCCTTCGATCTGAGCCCCTCGGGTGTCACCCCCCAGCGACGCGCCACCACTTCCTGGACCTTGTTGATGGACGGCAGGGCCTTTGGGGCCGCCAGGCCATCCTCTCCCGGCCGGATCTTGTCCGAGAGCGCCTCGCGAGCCAGCTCGATGGACACTTCCTTGTGCTTCAACGAGGCGAACAGCAACAACTTAATGATACAGCCCTCGAGCTCTCGGACATTGGAACGCACATGCTCCGCAATAAACCGCAGCACGTCATCCGGGATAGTCAGCTCCAGGTGGTCCTGCTCCTGCTTCTTCCGCAGGATGGCGATGCGGTGCTCCAGGTCCGGCTGGCCGATGTCGGCGACCATGCCCCACTCAAAGCGACTCACCAGACGGGCCTCCAGCCCGGGAAGCTCCTTGGGCGGGCGGTCCGAGGTGAGCACGATCTGCCGGTTGCCCTCGTACAGGGCATTGAAGGTGTGGAAGAACTCCTCCTGGGTCATTTCCTTGCCTTCGAGGAAATGCACGTCGTCCACCAGAAAGAGGTCGACGTCGGTCCGGTAGCGCCGGCGGAACTCGGGCATGGTCCGACTATGGATGCTTTCGATCACCTCATTGATGAACTGCTCCGCCCCCACGTACAGCACCCTGGTGTCGGGGTGGCGTTCGCACACTGTGTGAGCGATGGCTTGCATGAGGTGGGTTTTGCCGAGGCCGGTGGCGCCGTAGATGAAGAGCGGGTTGTACGTCTTCCCCGGCGACTCGGCCGCGGCGTGCGCGGCGGCGGCAGCGAGCTCGTTCGACTTGCCGATAACGAAGGTATCGAAGGTGTAGCGCTCGTTGAGCGGCTGGGTGCTGGGATTGATCTGCGTGGTGATGGCGGCGGGTGCCGACGGCGCCACGAAGAAATCCATCTGGGGCCGCTTTTGCCGATCCTCGTTGACGCGAAAGACGATGGACGTGGGCTGGCCCAGCACCGGCTCGGCCAGGCGCGACAACAAGGTCGCGTGCTTCGTCTCATTCCACTCCACCGCGAACTGGTCCGGTGCCCCGATGATCAGGCGGCCCTCGTCGAGGGCGATCGCCTCCGTGGGCTCGAGCCACGTCCGGATGGTGTGGTCGGGAAGTTCGCGATGCGCCTCGTCGAGGATGCGCTTCCATGCGTCTTTTGCGGACAGCTGCATCGGTACTCGAAAATCGGAAGGGATTTTTTCAACGGCGAGAGATGTTACGGGCGGGGTGTGGAAATGTCAATCGGGACTTGACAGCAGCAGAACAGACCGAGAAGGCCGGAGACGACGAAAAAGGTGGAGAGCGAGAGAAAAACATTCGGATTCGAATCTTCGGTTCCGCCTCAGGGACTCGTTTTCTCCGTCCTCTCCCTCCTCTCCCTCCTTTTCCGTCCTCTCCGACCTCTCCGTCTTCTCCATCCTCTCCGTCCCCTTCAACTTGACCCAATCGCCCCTCCCTCGCTAACTTCCCCGGCTCACTTGGGAGGACGCTCGGATGAAGCCGTCATATCGGCCGCGCAATAAACGCCGAATCAACAAGCATGGATTCCGCGCCCGGATGGCAACCCGCTGGGGCCGCGCGGTCCTCTCGCGGCGCCGGAAGAAGGGTCGCAAGCAGCTGACCGTTTCGATTCCGTCGAAGCACGGAGGGTCCTGACGACTTCGGCGCGCCTGCCGCGAGCTCACCGGCTCGCCCGCGCGTCGGACATTCGCCGCTGCCTGACCCATGGCCGGCGCCGCCGGTTCGAGCATCTCGATATGATCTGGATGGAAAATTCAACGGGCCAGCCACGGATGGGACTGATCGTTCCCAAGTTTCAGTCTTCCGCGGTGGCCCGTAATCGTTTGCGGCGCCGCCTGCGGGAAATCTGGCGCCGGGATGTCCAAGAGCGACAGCCGCCGTGGGACCTGGTCATCAAGGCCCGTCCAGAAGCGTACAGCGCCAGCTTCGACGCGCTGCAGGCGCAGGTCCTCACCTGGCGCGAGGCCGTTCTGGGGACTGTGTGACCCGTGCCGCTTCTCCAGCTGCCTCGCCGCTTCCTCGCTCTGCTGATCCGCGGCTATCAGGCGGGCATCTCTCCCGCGCTGCCGCCGAGCTGTCGGTTTACTCCCTCGTGCTCGCAGTACGCGCTGGAGGCTGTCACTCGCTATGGCGCGCTCAAAGGCAGCTGGCTCGCCGCCCGCCGTCTGGTCCGCTGTCATCCGTTTCATCCGGGCGGGTTCGATCCCGTCCCCTGACGCAGTGAACTGAATCCATGGACCGCCGTACCATTTGGGCGATTCTGCTGATGATGGCCATCGCGATTGCGCCCGCGCTTTTCATGAAGGGGAAGCCAGCGGGGCAGCGGGGGGCAGATAGCCTCGCCCTCAGGCCTCCGGCCCTTGCGCCATCGCAGGCCCGCGATACCGCAGCAGTCGATTCCGCTGCCTTGTCGCGCCGTGCTGCGCCCCTGCCTCGCCTGGACAGCACGCCCGTCCCGCTGCCCCGCCGCGCCGCCGAATCAACTGTCCGCGTTACGTCGCCCCTCTACACCTACGGCATCAGCAGCCGCGGAGGCCGTCTGGTCGAGGCGACCCTCTCGCGGTACCGGTCGATGGCGCCCGGGCGGCGGGGCGCGCCCGCGCAGCTGCTCCCGGCCGACAGCCGGCTGCTGGGCCTGACCCTGGTCCTTGGACGGGACACGCTGCCGCTGTATGACTGGTCCTTCACGGTGTCAGCCGAGAGTCTGGACGTGAAGGCTCCGACCACGTTGCGTCTCACCGGCGAGAAGGACGGAAGAACCGTCGATCTGACCTATACCTTCAGGCCGGACGACTATCAGATCGCTGTCGAGGGCAAGGTGACCGGCGTCGGGCCCAATGGCGGACTGGTGCGGGTGGGCCTGGGGCCGACTATCGCGAACACGGAGGCGGATTCGAACGAGAACCGCCGTTCGCTCGCGCTGGTCACCAAACACAACGAGACCGAGCGCACCGATTTCTCCGGCCTGAAGCCGGGCGAGCCCAAGACGATCAGCGGACCTCTCGAATGGGCCGCCATCAAGTCCAAGTACTTCGTCACCGCAGTTCTGGCGCTCGACAGCACCCGCGGCCGGATCAGCGGCGCCACCGCCACGGCCCCGGCTACGGCGGGTGACGACCCCGACAAGGCCAACGTCGACCTCAGTCTGGCGCTGCCGCCCACCGGCGCATTCGGATACACCACGTATGTGGGCCCGATGGAGATGGACCGGCTGGGCCGGATCGGGCACAGCTTCGACGACGTAAACCCATACGGCTGGCCTGGATTCCGGACCATCATCCGGCCGGTCGCCGCCGGCGTGCGCTGGCTGCTGGTGTGGATGCACGAGCACCTGCACCTGGCCTACGGACTGGTGCTCGTGATCTTCGGCATCCTGGTGCGGGCGATCCTCTGGCCCCTCAATCAGAAGGCGATGCGGGCCAACATGCAGCTGCAGGCGGTGCAGCCGCTGATGAAGGAGATTCAGGACAAACACAAGAACGATCCGCAGCGGGTCCAGCAGGAGATGTTCAAGCTGTACAAGGAGCACGGAGTCAATCCGCTGGGCGGCTGCTGGCCGATGCTGTTGCCGATGCCGGTGCTCTTTGCCCTCTTCTTCGTCTTTCAGAACACCATCGAGCTGCGGGGCGCGTCGTTCCTGTGGCTGCCGGACCTGTCGCGGCCGGATCCGTTCTACATCATCCCCATCATCATGGGGCTCTCGATGTGGGGTCTGACCAAGGTGGGCCAGATCGGCATGGAGCCGAATCCGCAGATGAAGATGATGCTGTACATCATGCCGGTCATGATGACCTTCCTCTTCCTCAACTTTGCCTCGGGCCTCAACCTGTATTACGCGGTCAGCAACATCGCGAGCATCCCCCAGCAATGGCTGCTGGCCCAGGAGCGGAGGAAACGGACCGCGAAAGCGATCGTCGAGGTGAAGACCCGGTCGCCGGAGTCAAAGCAGAAGCCGGCGCGGGCCAAGCGAAAGGCCTAACTCACGCACGGGCGCCCCGCGCCCGGAGCCATCCCGCACCGGACCCATGCTCTCAGACCCGATCGTGGCGCTGGCGACTCCTCCCGGTCGGGCCGCGCTGGCTGTCGTCCGGCTGAGCGGCCACGGCGCCTTCGACATCGCCGGCCGGGTCATCACCGGCTTTCAGGAGCAGCCCCCGCGGGTCGCCCGGCTGGCCACATTCCGAGACCCCGGCCGGAACCCGATCGACAGAGGTCTGTACACCGCCTTTCCCGCTCCCCACAGCTACACCGGTGAAGATCTGGTAGAGCTCTCGTGCCACGGTGGGCTCCAGGTCGTGGCCCGGCTGGTGGCGGCGCTCCAGACTGCCGGCGCCCGGCCGGCTGCGCCAGGCGAGTTTACCCGGCGCGCGGTTCTCAACGGCAAGCTCGACCTGGTGCAGGCCGAAGCGGTCGGCGACCTGATCGACGCGACGGTGCCGGCCCAGGCGCAGGCGGCGCTGCATCAGCTGGAGGGAGGACTCTCTCGGCGGCTTGCAGCCCTGCGGGATTCGCTGATTCAGGTCCAGGCGCTCCTCAGCTACGACATCGACTTTCCCGAAGAAGATGATGGGCCGGTGTCTCCCCGGCAGATCGCGGAGCAGATAGATACCGTCGCCGGGCAGATCGCGAGACTGGTGGCGACCGCTCCTTCGGCCGAACGGCTTCGGGAGGGAGCCCTGGTGGTATTCGCCGGCCGGCCTAACGCCGGCAAATCCTCTCTCTTCAACGCCCTCCTCGGCAGCTCTCGCACGCTCGTCACCGACACTCCAGGCACCACCCGCGATGCGGTGGAGGTCCACACCGATTTTTTCGGCTGGCCGGTGCGGCTGGCAGATACCGCAGGCCTCTGGGACGCTCCGGCGGAGATTGACCGGCTCGGCGTCGAGGTGAGCCGCCGCTACCTGGCCGCCGCAGATCTGGTATTGCTCTGTGTGGAGGCCGGCTTGCAGACAGGCGAAGAGGAGACCGCGATCGTGCGAGAGCGGCCTACCGTGCTGGTGCGTACCAAGAGCGACTTGCGGCCGGCCGCGCCGGACGAATTGGGCGTGTCGGTGGTGACGGGAGAAGGTCTGGGCCGGCTCCGCAGACTGACCGCTGAGCGGATCTTCGGCGATCAGATCAATCTTGCCGATCTGGAGCCGGCGCTCACCCGGGAGCGCCACCGGGTCGCGCTGGCCCGGGCTCACGAGGCGCTGGCCGCGGCCCTGCCACAACTGGGGCCCCGGGGAGACGCGGTGCTCGCCGCCCACCAGGTGCGCGAGGCGACCACTGCGCTCGACGAGCTGCTTGGCGCTGTGGACATCGAAGAAGTGCTGGATCGAGTGTTTAGTAGTTTTTGTGTGGGGAAGTGAAGAGGCTATTGGCTAAGGGCTGAGGAGTCAGGAGAGGAGCGGTCACTGCCTGTAGCATGTTCAAGCCGTTTGTATCCCCCTCGCCGCGTCCTCTGCCGTCTGGAACTCATGGGCAGCGGCCCGCACCGCCTCGGCCAGACCCCGCTCCGCCACCAGCGCCTCGGTCATTCGATGCCCCAGATAGTAGCCCGCGCGCTCCGGAATCACCCGGCCGCCTACCAGCCGCGCCGAAGGGCTCATCCCACCTGAGAGATAGCGAAGCCGCAGGCCGAGGCCGCTGCGCTCGAGATCGGGCTCCACTGCGCGACGCAGGAATGACTCCATTTCGCGCAGCCGGCTGTACTGGCGCCGGGGATAGCCGAAGTAGTCCGCCGCGTCGAAGCCGGGGGCCACTGCCTGGGCAGCGTGCACTGCCAGCCCCTCGTTGACCAGCAGCTCACGCAGGGTGGCGCGGCTCCCGGTGGACCAGTAGTCGTAATACCCACCGCCTTCCGCTACCAGCCGGCGCATGTCGCTGGCGCTGCTGGCCGAGGTATAACGAACCGTATGGGCGAGCTCGTGAGCGACCCAGACCGGGATCAGGTCGGGCGGAAGCCCCATGCCGTACGTCTCGGGGTTCACCCGGCCGGTGAAATGCTCCAGGCAGACGAACGCGACTCCACGGCCGCCGATCACCAGCTCTCCGGCGTTGGCGCCACCGAGCCCCACCATCAGGTACGTGTCGGTCGGGCCATCCACGCCAAGGAGCTCCTCGGCGCGGCCGATCGCTTCTTCGGCGAGCTGCACGATGTCGGTGGATGCGGCAAGCGTGTAGAGGTCGCTGCGATCCGCCCTCAGCGTCGCGCTGACGATCTCGTTGGCGTAGGGCGCCTCGGGATCGAGCACGTAGTTTCGCCAATAGGCATCGAGGATGAGTCGGTGGGCTTCGCGATACTGCCGATACGCGGCCTCCCGGTCGGCGGACTCCAGAACCGCGAAGAAATCCGGAAGGAGGTTGATCAGCACGGGAGACAATAGGGACTGGCGAGCGCAGACGCAAGGGAGGAAGTGGTGAGAAGTGAGAAGTGAGAGGTAAGAGGTGAGAGGTAAGAGGTGAGAGGTAAGAGGTGAGAGGTAGAGGTGAGAGGTGGGAAGCAAAAAGGGGATCGGCGTGGTTCCGACCCCCTCTCACTTCTCACTTCTTACTTCTGACTCCTCTAATGGTCCTGTTTCTTCTTCTTCGCCACCTCATCGAGGAACCGTCGCTCGGCCGGCGTCAGGCTGGAGATGCCGCGTTCGCTGATCTTGTCGAGCACGCGGTCAACTTCAGCCGTGACCGGATCGGATTCGACCCTGCGGCGTGGCCGCATCGGCGTAACCGGAGTCTGGTGAGCGGGCTCGGCAGAACCGGACTGCACCATGACGACCCGCTCGACCGAGCGCGCGGGCTCCGACGGACCCCGGCGGGACAGCCACCACTGGGCTCGAAAGAAAACGAAACCGAAGAGCGCTCCGCCGACGTGAGCCAGGTGGGCCACTCCGTCGTTGGGCCACAGGCGCGAGGCGATGATGTCGAGGATCACGAGTCCGATGACCAGCGTCCGCGCCTTGATCGGAAAGGGGAAGGGAAAGACGATCAGCTCGGCGTCGGGCCAGAAATAGGCGAAGGCCACGGCCACGCCCAGCACCGCGCCGGACGCGCCGACGAAAGCGCCGACCGGAAGGACCCCCGCCAGCAGCAGCGAGAAGACCGCGGCGCCAACCCCGCAGAACAGGTAGTAGAGGATGAAGTTGCGGGAGCCCATCCGGCTCTCGACCGCGGTGCCGAAGACGTAGAGCATCAGCATGTTGGCCACGAGATGCAGCAGGCCAGCATGCACGAACATATAGGTGACAAAGGTCCACGGATGAGTGAAGGCGGTCCCGGGAGCGAACTGGAGTGTCTGGACGATCTCGGGCGAGGTGAACAGGGTCATCCGCAGCAGCAGCACCACCGCGTTGGCGATGATGAGCCGGCCGACCCATGGGGTAATACGGTACGAGGGAGACGATTTCATCGGACGAAAACCTTTGACTCGGAGACCCGACCCTTACGAAGGATCCTCCACCCGGGCTCGGCGCGCTGCCCGGCAGATCCGCTCGCACAGCTCGGGGAATTCAATACCCGCGGCCTTGGCAGCCTGAGGCAGGAGGCTGGTGGCCGTCATACCGGGAAGCGTGTTTACCTCTAAACAGAAGAGTTCACCGGCCGGTGTCAAGCGAAAATCGACCCGGGAATACCCCCCCAACTTCAATGCTTCGTGCGCCAGCAGACTGAGTCGCCCGCACTCGGCTGAAACTGCCTCTGGCAGGTCGGCGGGAAAAATCTCCTGGGACATACCGGGGGTGTACTTGCATTCATAGTCGAAAATTTCATGCCGCGGGATGATCTCACCCACCGGCAAGGTGCGGCCTTCGAGCACCCCCACCGTCAGTTCCCGCCCTGGAACGAACCGCTCGATCATCACCTCGTCGTCAAACTGACGCGCCAGCTTCACTGCCCCGTCGTACTCCTGGCCGCTCTTCACCACCGTCAGACCCACGGTTGATCCCTGTTTGGATGGCTTTACCACCACCGGCCATCCAAAATCGCGCTCCACTTGAGCCCGCGATGCGGGGGCCATCACCCAATCGGCGGTCTGGACCCCCGAGGACCGAAAGAGTCGCTTGGAGATGTCCTTGTCCATCGCCATTGCGCTGCCGAGCCGGCCGCTCCCAGTGTACGGCACACCGACCATTTCCAACAGGGTCTGAATGGTGCCGTCCTCTCCTCGGCCGCCGTGCAATGCAAGGAACAGCACGTCGGCATCGCGAACGGCCGCCAGATTGGCCAGGCCCGACAAGAGTAGCCCGCGCTCCAGGGCATGAAGCTGGTCGATGGAGGGGGGCACTGTCCCGACCACGCCCGGAAGCAAGGCGGACTCATCCGACTCGGGGATATATCCCCGGGCCGTGTCGACCACCGCCACGTCATGCCGGCGTGAGCGCAGGGCTCCGACGACCTGGACCGCCGAGGCAAGTGCCACGTCGCGTTCGGCTGAAGTCCCGCCGGTTAGTACCGTTACGCGCATTTAGGTCGTCCTGAGAGGACTCGGGCACAGGAGGATGTCAACGTGTTCCGATCAGCTGCTGCAGCACGTCATACCGGCTGACGATCCCGATGAGCTTGCCGTCCTTCCGAATCAGCGCGGCCGGGCTCTCGCGGGTGAGCATCGCCCCGAGGCGATCGGTGGGGCAGTTCGCCTCGACCTCTGGAAAGGGCGACTCCATGACCTCCCGGACCGGCCGGTCGAGCAGCGACGGCTGGGCCAGCGCACGGGTCATGAGCGTCCCCTCGACCAGACCCCCGACCGACCGGCCTTCTTCCACCACCGGAATCTGGCTCACGCCCCAGGTGCTCATGAGGTTCAACGCCTGGCGAACTGCTGCGGCGGGCGCCACGCTCACCAGTGGAGGCGCGCCGGGTGGCCGCCGCTCGAGCAGCTGCTCGACCGTGGTCCGGGGCGCATCCAGCATTTGATTCTCCTGCATCCACTCGTCGTTGAAGACCTTGGAGAGGTAGCGCTCGCCGGTATCGGCCAGAATCGTGACGACCATCGCCTTGGGATCGTCCAGCTCTCGGGCTATATCGAGCGCCAGCGACACATTGAGGCCGGTGGACCCCCCGGCCAGAATCCCCTCTTCCCGGGCCAGTCGCCGGGCCATCATCAGCGAGGTGCGGTCCGAGACCTGGCGAAACTCGTCGATCCAGTCGAACCATATGGTGGTCGGGATCTTATCGCCCCCGATGCCCTCTACCTTATAAGGATGACCGTCGCCCAACGCATGGTTGCGGTGATAGTGGGTATACAGTGAGCCCACCGGGTCGCCGGCGATGATCCTGACCTTGGGATTCTTCTCCTTCAGATACTTGCCGGCCCCGCTGACGGTCCCGCCGGTGCCGGCGCCCGCCACCAGGTGGGTGACCCTCCCCTTGGTCTGCTCCCAGATCTCGGGTCCGGTCGTCGCGTAGTGCGCCTCGGGATTGATGTCATTGAAGAACTGGTTGGCCAGGATGGCGCCGGGAGTATCCTTCGCGATCTGCTTGGCCTTCATCACGTAGTTGTCCGGATGGTCCGGCGGCACCGCCGTGGGCGTGATGACGACTTCGGCCCCGAACGCCTTCAGCAGGCGGACCTTCTCCTGGGACATCTTGTCCGGCATGGTGAACACGCAGCGGTAGCCCTTGAGCGCGGCTGCGATGGCCAGCCCCACGCCGGTGTTGCCGCTGGTCCCCTCGACGATGGTTCCACCGGGTCGAAGGTCCCCCCGCTTCTCCGCCGCCTCAATGATGGCGAGGCCGATCCGATCCTTCACCGATCCGCCCGGGTTCACATACTCGGCCTTGCCGTACACCGGCGTGCGGATCCCGGCGCCGAGTCGGGCCAGGTGAATGAGCGGCGTCCACCCGACGGTATCGAGCACCGACTCGTACGGCACGAGGTGTTGAGGCAGGCTCATGGAGTGGGGCTCTTGGGGCGGGCGCGGGGTCCCCGGAACTGGACCGGTTGAATGAACGGAGCGGCGATGGGCCTGCCCTGCTGCAGCGCCGGAGAAAACCTGAGATCGGGCGACCCCACCAGAGCCGCTGAGTCGAGCGCGGGGTAGCCGCTCGACTCCTCGATGCGGGTGGAATCCGGAATCACGCGGCCGGCGGAGTCAACGTACAGGCGGAGAAGTACCTGCCCCTCGATACCCTGATCCAGCAGAGCCGGCGGGTACCGGACGGGCGACACCGGATTGATGGCGACTGGGGGCTCTTCGGCCGGAGAGACCGGTGGGGGCGCGGTGCGGTCCACCAGCCTCATGGTCCCGTCGCTCTTTCGCTCGCAGGCCACCAGGGCTAACGCGAGTACCACGAGCCTCCGGGTTGAATTCATCATCTGAAAAAGCTAGCCACAGATAAACACGGATGGGAACGGATCGCTCCATGCGGATTCTGCATTCTTTTCCAACCTACTTGTCCAAGAGCCTCCTTATTCAACTGCACACCTGCTAGGTCACGAAATTCGGTGTTGGAGGGTGTGCTGTCGACCACTTCATCAGGGCAAGCACGCAGCGAACTGAGACTGACATGCCTCGGGAGCGATCCGTACCCATCCGCGTTCATCCGTGGCTGCCTTTTCTCTCACCAGCGCGGCGCTGGAAATCCGCCAGGCGGTTGAGTGCCTCCAGCGGCGTCAGCGTATTCACATCGAGCGACTCGAGCTCCTTCATCATGGGGTCCCGGCTTCCCTCGGAGAACAGCGGCAGCTGTCCCGGATCCCGGGCCAGCGGCGGCGGGGAGCCCGGCACCATGCGGTGCTCTTCCTCCAGTGTCGCCAGGATCTCCCGGGCGCGTCCAACCACGTCCCGGGGCAGGCCGGCAAGCTGCGCGACATGAATGCCGTAGGATCGATCGGTGCCGCCCGGCTCCAGGCGATGCAGGAAAACGACAGTGTCGCCCGTTTCCCGCACCGACACATTGTAATTGCGGGCGTGCTGAAGCCGCTCCGGCAGCTGCATCAACTCGTGATAGTGGGTAGCAAACATGGTTTTGCAGCCCACCTGATCGTGGAGGTGCTCGGTGACCGCCCAGGCGATGGCCACCCCATCGTAGGTGGACGTGCCGCGGCCGATTTCATCCAGTAGGACGAGACTGCGGGACGTCGCGTTGTGAAGGATGGCGCTGGTCTCGCTCATCTCCACCATGAACGTGGATTGCCCACCCGCCAGATTGTCACTGGCCCCCACCCGGGTGAAGAGCCGATCTATCGAGCCGATCGCCGCTGCCTCTGCCGGTACGAACGATCCCATCTGGGCCAGCACGACGCACAGGCCGATCTGGCGCAGGATCGTGGATTTTCCGGCCATGTTGGGGCCGGTTACCAGCGCGACGCGCTCCGCTTCGGTAAAGCGAGCGGTGTTGGGGATGAAGGATTCGCGCGCCATCATCCGCTCGATGACCGGATGCCGGCTCTCCCGGAGTGTCAGATCGAAGCCGAGGTTCACCTCTGGCCGCACGTAACGGCCCGAGACGGCCCGCTCCGCGAGACCGGCCCAGACATCCAGCCGTGCCAGCACCCGGGCGGTGCGCTGGATCCGGCTCACGGCCCGGGCGACCAGTTCTCGCAGGGCGCAGAACAGCTCGGCCTCCCGCAGCCCCATCCGCTCTTCGGCGCCGAGGACCCGCGCTTCGTAGTCCTTGAGCTCGGGCGTCACATAACGCTCGGCGGTAGCCAGGGTTTGCCGCCGCTCGTAATCGGCCGGCACTCTCCCGCTGTGGGTGTGGGTGACCTCGAGATAGTAGCCGAACACCTTGTTGAATCCGACCTTGAGCGAAGGAATACCGGTCCGGTCCCGCTCCCGCTGCTGCAGGGCGGCGATGTACTGACGCCCGCCATCTCGCAGCGACCGAAGCTCATCGAGCTCCGGGTCGTACCCTGGCTGGATGACGCCCCCATCCGACAGCGTGACCGGCAGCCGCTCGGCCAGCGCCGTTCCGAGCACATCGCTCAAGTCCGCGAGGAGGTCGAGCTCGTCAGCCGCCTGAGCCAGGGCGCTGCTCACGCCCCCATGCGAGAGTCTGGCTCCGGCAAGCTCGGTCAGAGCTCCGGCTACATCGGGAAGACGCTGAAAGGAATCACGCAGGGCGCCCATCTCGCGGGGAGTGGCCCGTCCCGCCGCCGCCCGTCCCGCCAGCCGCTCGATATCCCTGACCCCATCCAGCGCCTCTCGCAGCCGGGCTCGGCCCCGGCCGTCTTTGACACTGACTTCGACCGCGTCCAGGCGGGCGTTGATGGCCGCGGGATCGCAGAGCGGAGAGAGCAGCCAGCCGCGCAGCAGCCGACCGCCCATGGGCGTGACGGTGGCATCGATGACTTCGAGCAGTGTCGAGCCCCGGCTGTCGGGCCGCAGCGGCTCGACCAGCTCCAGGTTTCGGCGGGTCATCTCATCGATCCAGAGATACCCGTCGCTGCGTCGGACGATCGGCCGCGTGAGGTGAGGTAGCCCGCTCGGTTGCAGCTCGCCGAGATAACGGAGCAGCGCTCCGGCCGCGGCGACGGAAGGAGTATCGTCCGGGCCGATCCCGAGACCGTCCAGAGATGCCAGGTCGAAGCGGCGGGCCAGCTCCTCCCGGGCCAGGTCGGGGTCGAACTCCCAGGGCTCACGTGCTGTCAACAGCGGGGAAGCAGGTAGGCTGGTAGGCGGGTAAGTGTCGCCAGTAGGAATCACAATCTCGGCTGGAGTAAGTCGAGACAGCGCTTCATGGAGGCTGCTCGAAGCTCAGGGTTTCAAGCACAAATTCACCAGTGCTCAAATCGATCGCGGCGAGTCCTATCGCATCACTGTCCTGCCTACCTGCTTCCCCGCCTACTGGCTTACCCGCCTGCAAGCCCACTATCCAATTATTCCGCGATCCAGCCACCCACCCGTCCTGCATCAGCGCCCCGGGGGTGAGAGTCTCCACCACTTCGCGGCGCACCAGACCGCGCGCCAGCTTGGGGTCTTCCACCTGCTCGCAGATGGCCACGCGGTGGCCGGCGCCGACCAGCTGCCGCAGGTATTCCGCCGCGGCTTTGACCGGCACGCCGGCGAGGGGCACGCCGTCGCCCCGGGATGTGAGAGTTATGTCGAGAATTCGGGCGGCGAGATGGGCGTCTTCGTTGAACATCTCGTAGAAGTCGCCCACCCGATAGAAGAGGATGGCCTCCGGGTGCTGGACTTTCATCTCCCGCCAATGCTTGAGCATCGGCGGGGTGGGCGCGGCACTGTTCCGGCTGGCGAGGGGCATGGAGGCAATATAACAGTCGCCCCTCGCCGTCTAACTGTCACTTGATAGCGTTCAGCTCCTTCATGTCCCTCTTCGTCAACCGGATCTCGGCGGCGGCCACGTTTTCCTCCAGATGCTCGATCGTGGAGGTCCCTGGAATGACCAGCATGGCCGGCGAGTGCTCCAGCAGCCAGGCCAGCGCGATCTGAAATACGGTCGCGCCGTGGCGTGCAGCCACACGGTGAAGCACCGGGTGCTCCAGCGCCCCGGCCGACAGCGGGAACCACGGAATGAAGGCGAGCCCCTCCCGCTCACTGTACCTCACTTCATCTTCCCACTTGCGGTTGGTCACGTTGTAGAGATTCTGCACTGAAACGATCGGCAGCACCTTCCGGGCGGCTTTGATCTGGGCCAGCGTTACCTCGGAGAGCCCGACGTGGCGGATGAGTCCTTCGCGCTGGAACTCGCGCACCGCCTCGAACTGCTCCTGCGCCGGCACCTTGGGATCGATCCGATGCAGCTGCCAGAGGTCGATCCGATCGAGCCGGAGCCGCTGGAGGCTTTCCTCCAGGTTGCGGCGAAGATATTCGGGCCGGCCGTTCTCGACCCATTGGTCTGGGCCGGGGCGCTCGAGGCCCCCCTTGGTGGCGATCACCAGCCCCGGGTAGGGGTACAGCGCTTCGGCAATGATCTCCTCGGAGATATGAGGTCCGTAGGAATAGGCGGTGTCAAAGAAGTTCACCCCCAGATCGACCGCACGCTGCAGAACCCGTATCGCCTCAGTCCGACTCTTCGGCTGGCCCCAGATCCCCTTTCCCGTGAGGCGCATGGCGCCGAAGCCCATGCGGTTGACGGTGAGATCGCCGCCCAGTGTGATGGCCCCGGCGGCGGCGGCCGGCACGCCATGAGAGGTGCTGACACTGGTCATTATTTAGCTCTCCGGTTGCGGTACATACTCCAGCGCTTCATGCTTACGACTATGCCTCAGCCATTTCACTTCGCCTTCTTCGTGCGCGACCTCGATTCGACCCGGCGCTTTTACGGCCAGGTACTGGGCTGCCGGGAAGGCCGCAGTACCGAAAGCTGGGTGGACTTCGACTTCTTCGGTAACCAGATCTCCGCCCACAACACCGGTACACCCACGCCTACCGAGAACACTGGTCGCGTCGAGGGCGTTCCCGTGCCAATGCCGCACTTCGGGGCGCTCCTTCCCTGGGACGCCTTCCAGGGTGTGGCAGACCGGATCCGTGCCGCGGGGATCCAGTTCATTTTGGAGCCAAGCATCCGCTACCCGGGACAACCGGGGGAGCAGGCCACGATGTTCCTCCTCGATCCCAGCGGCAACGCCTTGGAGTTCAAGAGCTTCAGGCACCCGGAGCACGTCTTTACGGCATGAAGCCGGCGTCGGTCGTTATCGTAGGGGCGGGAGTGATGGGAGCCAGTGTCGCGTATCACCTCACCGCCCGTGGGTGGCGTGATGTGCTTCTGGTCGACCGCGGTGCTCGGCCGGGAGAGGGAAGCACCGGCGCCGCGACCGGTGGGTATAGGGCCCAGTACGCTACGCCGATCAACGTGCGCCTGTCGCTGCTGTCTCGCGAGAAGCTCTTGTGCTTCAAGGAGGAGGTCGGAGTCGATCCCGGTTATCTGCCCGCCGGCTATCTCTGGCTGGCCACAGCCGAGCCGGAGCTGGATCAGCTGCGCGCGGGACTGAGGGTTCAGTGGAAGGAAGGACTGTCGGAGGCTGCCGAGGTGAGCGCCGACGACATCACTCGGCTCAATCCAGCGCTCGCGCCCGACGTGACGATCGGCGGAGCCTTCTGCCCCAGCGACGGGTTCATCGCGCCCCTGCGGATTCTGGACGGCTACCTGGCCGCGGCGCTGCGCGGTGGCGCCAGAGTCGAATGGAATACCAGCGTGACCGGATTACACCGGGACACCTCGGGCCGGATCCGGGCGGTGGAGACCGAAAGCGGCCGCATCGAAGCCGACATAGTGATCAACGCTGCCGGTCCCTGGGCGGCCCAGGTGGCGGGGTACGCCGGGGTAGCCCTGCCGGTAACGCCGCTGCGGCGACAGGCTGCAGCCACCGTACTCTGCGACCGTCTTCCGCCCGATATGCCGATGACCATCTTCGCCGGTGACGGATTTCACTTTCGGGTGCGCGATGGGCGGGTGCTCCTGCTTTGGCCCACGCCCGGGGTACCGGGCCAGCCGTTCAGCATCGAGATAGACCCGGAGTGGATGGGGTCGGTAACCCGGATGGCACGCCAGCGGGTGACTCCACTTCGGAACATTGAGGTCGACGTGGGCGCATCGTGGGCGGGCCTCTATGAGATGTCGCCCGACAAGCACGCAGTTCTGGGCCGTGCGGACGGCTGTGACAATCTTTATTTGATCAATGGATCCTCCGGCCACGGGGTGATGCACGCGCCCGCGCTCGGCGCACTGCTGGCCGAGCTGATCTCCGACGGTACATTCTCAAGTCTGGACGCTACCGCCCTGCGCCCTTCACGGTTCACCGAAGGCGCACCCAATCCGGCGTCCGGGGTCCTGTAGAACGAAAGGAGCCATTCGTGCGCTTACGATCCCTCCTGCTGCTGGCCGGCGTCATTGCGCTGGGGTTTGGGCTCGGATTCCTGTTCATGCCGAGAGCTATGCTGGGACTGTATGGAGTGGCGGCCGACCCGCCGATCGTGCTGGTATCCCGCTTCTTCGGAGCCGCACTGGTTCAGCTGGGTCTGGTGCTCTATCTCATTCGAGACGTCGGGGACCTCCGAACCCAGCGGGGCGTGGTGATCGGCTCGTTCCTCGGCTCCGTTGCCGGGCTGGTCGTAGCGCTCACCGGCCAGTTCTGGGGCGTCACGAACCAGTTCGGCTGGTCCACTGTCGCCATCTATGGACTGCTGACCCTGGGCTACGGCTCCTTCATGTTTGGCGACAGATCAACTCCGCCTTGACGCACCCGGCGGGGATCGCGGGCTATAATTGATGATGCTATGCCAACGCTGCGGTGAGCGCGAAGCCGAGATATTTCAGACCCAGCGGGTGGGCGACAAGCTCTACGACCGGGACCTTTGCAGTGAGTGCGCCAGGCTCGACTACGGCGTGTTCCTCGGAGCGTTGCTTCAGTCGCAGGCCCCCGGCGCCGCTCCCTTGACGGAAGAGGACGAACGGGAGCTCAGACGGGTGTTGGACGAAGCCGCTCCTCCAGAGGACGCGCCGGCCCGCGAAGACTGAGCGAACCGGCGCATCTCCCGGACATCTTTACAGCTCCTCCTCGTGCGCGCATTCCTCGTGCAGCGTGTCGGACACCTCCCCTCCGGAAATCAGCACCGAGTCACTGACGGTCTCGACCGAATCCTTCACCGTCGCGGTCAGCTGCCAGGTCTCGATCTGGTCCTGGAAGGCCTGCGAAAGCGCCGCGAGATCGACTGCGGTGGATTCCGCCTGCTGCCCGCCACCGGTCACCCGGGCAAGGCCGACCGAAGCCTTGGCATAAGTGCTGTCGGCCGCGAGGGCCGCTTCGTACGCCTGGGCGGCGGCGGTCGGGTAGCCAGACCGCTCCAGCGCGGTGGCCAGGTTGTTCTGGAACACCGGCGAGTTGCTGCGCAGCTCGACCGCCCGGGCCAGGGGTGGAATGGCCTCGCTGCTGCGGCCCTGCTGGATGTACACCAGCCCCAGATTATTCATCGACCAGACATCGCGCTCATCGATGGAGAGGGCGCGATGATATGCCTGGATCGCTGAATCAACGTTGCCGGTCTCGTAGCTGGCCCGGCCCAGCAGCCGAAGCCCTTCATTCGACGTGGGCTCCTGATCGAGAGCCTTCTGGATCCGCTCCAACGCCTCCTTGGCGCGCCCGGTCTCCAGCAGCACGCGACCCGAGTTGAACAGGCTCTTCCGATGAGTCGAATCCAGGCTCAGCGCCTGATCGAAAGCACTCATCGCCTTCTCCCGGTCGCCCGCTCTCCAGGCCGACATGCCGAGCATGTAGTGGCCCCACGGATTCTCCGGGTGAGTACCGGTGTAAGCGGTGAAGAGCTGCGCCGCTTCGGAGTAGCGACCCTCACTGAACACCGACTCGGCGCCCTCATAGGACACCGGGGTGACGACCGGCTCCTCGGCCGGGGTGGATACGGTGGTCGCCGAGACCGTCGGGGCTGCGCCTGAGGTCGTGGACGTGGTGCGGCTCTGGTTCGAATCTTTGCAGGCAGCAGCCAGCGAGATCAGAGCGATGACGGGAAGCCAGGTAGAACGGGGCATGAAGCTCCTCCTTGAGTTGGCGCTTTGGCGCCGTGAGTGACCAGCGGACGCCAGTGAGAAAAGCAAGCGGGCGGCCAGGCTGACATGGCTCAGGGAGGTTGTTGGATGCGGCTGTTTTAAAAGGAGTTACCAGGGAGGCCGGAAACATGGAGTGGCAGGACGTGTTCAGCCGGACACAGGGGAAGACGGTTGGTTGTGTCCGTTCGGACACGCAGGTCAGTCGCGCTTGAGATCCAGCCGGCGCATGATTTTGAGGAGGCTAGCGTGGTCTGACAGGCCCAGCTCCTGGGCGGTGCGGGTGATGTGCCAGTCATGCCGCTCCAACGCCGCGACGACGATCTGCCGCTCGGCTTCCGCCTTGAGGGCCGCAAAGCCTCGCTCCTCGGATGCCGGGCGGCCCGCCTCGCGCCCAGGCTCCTGAATTTCGGCCGGCACGTGCTCGGCCCGAAGCACGTCGCCATCAGCGGCGATGATCATCCGCTCGATGATGTTCCTCAGCTCGCGGACGTTGTTGCGCCGCCAGTCGTACGCCATTAGCAGATCGAGGGCGTCGGGCGACATCTTCTTGGGCCGGATCCTGAACCGCTCACAGGTCGCAGCCACGAACCGGGACGCCAACTCGGGAATGTCAGAGAGCCGGTCGCGCAGCGGCGGAACGCGAAGTACGTGCACGCTGAGCCTGAAGTAGAGATCCTGGCGGAACCGCCCGGCGGATACCTCGGCCTCGAGGTCCCGGTTGGTGGCCGCGACGATCTTTGGCTCCACCGGGATCGAGCGGTTTCCGCCCAGTCGCGTGACCTGCCGCTCCTCCAGCACGCGCAGCAGCTTGGCCTGGGCGGCCAGCGGCAGCTCGCCGATTTCGTCGAGAAAGAGGGTGCCGCGCTCGGCTGCCTCGAACGCACCCTTGCGGGCGGTCACGGCGCCGGTGAAGGCACCCCGCTCGTGCCCGAACAGCTCGCTCTCCACCAGATTTTCCGGCAGGGCCGCGCTGTTGATCGCCACGAAGGGGCCGTTGGCGCCGGGCCCATGGCGGTGCAGGTCCCGGGCGACCAGCTCCTTTCCCGATCCGCTCTCACCCGCGATCAGGACCGGGCTGGGAATCGGCGCCACCCGCGCGATAGCCTCCCGCAGACGCTGAACCGGCGCGCTGTCTCCCACCATGGACGTCTCGCTCAGCTGCCGGCGCAGGGCAGCAACTTCGGCCCTGAGGCGTTTCCGCTCCAGCACTGTCTCGACCTCGCGTACCACGCGCTCCATCGGCTCCGCCTTGTCTATGAAGCCATAGGCCCCCAGCCGAATCGCCTCAATGCACCGGTCGTAGCTGCCGGTGCCGGTGTAGACGATGACCGGCACCTCACTCCCCTGCTGCTCCAGTGCGCGCAGCACGCCGAACCCATCCATTCCCGGCATTTCGAGATCAAGGATGACGCAGTCCACCGCTGAGCGGCCGAGGATCTCGAGGGCATCGGTGCCGCCGGGAGCGGTCAGTACGTCGTAGCCACCCACCCGCTTCAGGTCGTAGGCGTACTGCTGAGCCAAGGGGGCGATATCGTCCACGACCAGCACGAGTGTCATGGGGTGGGTCCACCGGGCGCGGCCGGCAGCTCGACCACGAAGCTGGTTCCGGCCCCGGGCTCGGTCTCGACGTGCAGGCTGCCGTTCAGATCGAGTACGAGGCGCCTGACGATGGACAGACCCAGGCCGCTCCCGTGCGCCTTGGTGGTGTAGAAATCATCGAAGGCCCGATCCAGCTCCTTGCGGCTCATGCCCGGCCCCGTGTCCGATACCGTCATCCTCACTCTCGGCGTGTCGCCGTCTCCACCGACTGATTCTGTCGTCACTGCGATCTTCCCTCCCGGACGCCCCGCCAGGCTGTCTGCCGCGTTGCCAATCAGGTTTTCCAGAATCCGCCGGATCATGAGGGCGTCGCCCAGCGCGGGCGGGAGCGTCCGGTCCAAACGGGACTGCAGAATGGTTCCGTCGGCGGAGATGTTGCGCAACACTTCCTCCACCAGGGCATTCACGTCACACGCAGCCCGCTCGATCGTTGGCGAGAGGCGAGCATAGTTGCGCGCCAGGGTCTCCAGGTATTCCACGCTCGACTCCAGGGTGCCCTTCCGTTCCTCGTAGACCACGGAGAGCTGTCCCGGTTCCTGCCGAGCCACCTGAGACAGGTGGCGCAGGACGTTTCGGATCGGCGCCAGGCCGTTCTTCACGTCGTGGGTCACCTGCTGCGCCAGCTCACCGACGGCGGCCTTCCGTTCGGCCTCGCGCAGCCGGGCCGAGCTGATGCGAAGGCGCTCGGTCATGCCGCCCAGCAGCCGCGACAGCGCGCCGATCTCATCCTGCCGGTCACTCTCGAAGTTCTGATCCAGTCTATCGAGGTCTATCTCGGCGGTCTTACGGGCCAGTTCCCGGACGGGACGGCTGATGCGCGATGCGAGCCAGGCGGCCAGGGTGAGGGCGACCGCGGCCGTGAGACCCAGCGCGGCCAGGAACCAGCGATTCACACTCTGCTGAAGGCTCGTGAGGGTGGCGAGCGATTGGGTGATGACGACGCCCGCCGTATCCGACCTGACGCCGCGCTGGTCCAGGAGATCGACGTACGGCAGGTCGATACGCCGCACCACGCGACTGCCGGACGCTGGCAGCAGTTGTCCCGGCAACTCCAGAGTCACTGAGACATCGGGGTCAGGCACGACCCGGTGCAGGAGGGCATTCTCGGCGTCCATACCGCCAACCAGATCGAACCGGCGTCCTCCCACGCGGAATGAATCCACGCGGGCCAGCGCCAGCAGCGGCGTCTCCGGCGTGCGGGCTCTCACCAGGGTCAGGGCCGCCGGCCGGGACCACAGGAGCGCCGGTAGCTCAGGCTGCGACTGATCGAACTCGTTGCGGAAATGCCCCGAGCTGAGAATGCGCCCGGCACTATCCTGGATCTGAAGGACCGAGAGCCCCGAGAGCCTCATGGCGTTGCCGGCGTAGTCGAGCAGGTAGCGGCGAGCCTCGCTCTCCTGCTGAAGGGCGGCGCGACGAAAGCGGTTGTCTCGAGACAGGTCCGAGATCATTGCTCCGAGGCGGCTCTGAACCAGGGCCCCGTTGTCGGCAAGATCGCTGACGATGACATCGGCCAGTGCGCCAACCCGCTGGTCGTACTCGGTTCTCAGCCGGTTTTCCATCTCGCGCCGCACTCCGTAGGCGAGCGCGCCCAGCGGCAAAAGTGCCCCGAGCAGTATTCCCAGGAACAGACGAGTGCGAAAGCTCACCGGTCTACTATCCGCAGAGTTCCATCCCACTCCACCGACAGCGGCGGGGCGCCCTTGCGGACTATCGCAAATGCCCTGGTGTCGATCAACGGAGACAAGCGTGCTCCTCCGGGCAGAGAGGCTCCATCCCGGCACGGCGCCAGGGTCTGGCGCGGGAGACCGACGATGTATGCACGCTCGGTGCCACGGCGCAGTGCGGCGGCAAATGCAGCAGCATCCAGCCCCAGGGCTCGAATCCCCGCGCTCGCCGGGGCGAGAGCCACGATGCGTTGCGCCAACCCCCGGGCCACCTCATCGTCGAGCCGATACACCAGGCGAGCGCCGGAAACGCCCGATTGCCGGGGAGCGGCGACACCGCACCTCGGAAGATCGGTCCACCAGTAGGGCGGCTCGGCCACGCGCGCCGCGGCTCGCACCGCATCGCTGGCAAGGGAGCCGCGGGCCGAGACGCCGCCGATCTCGAGCAGGGACGGGGTGTCTCCAGTCTCCAGCAGGGCGTACGTGCGCGACCAGGGCAGTGGGAAGGTGGAGAACTCGGCCCGGTTCGAGACGTAGTCCACCAGCTGGGGATCCCGGGTTACGACCAGATCCACGTCCTGGTCCAAGGCATCCCGCGGATCGCGCGTCAGCGGAAAACGCATATCGACCACGGGCCGGTCTCCTAGCGGCGAGATCACCCAGCTCTGCTCGCCTGATCCCGGTTGGGAGGCCAGGCCGTCGACCACGATCAGGGCGGGGTCGGCCAGGAACTGCGGAATCGAGTCCTGGATCGGGCGAGACATGAACACTCGGAGACGCCGATCATCGAGAGCGATGGCAGAATCCACCCCGAGCGCCTCACTGCTCAGAGTATCCATATACGAAACTATCTTGAAGATTCCCGCGGCATGGTATGCCTCGACCCGGCCCGCGCCCGCGAAGCTGGCGTCAGGTTTTAACGTTAACTCCCAGGCGTTGCGGCTTCGGTCCAGCGCCCACGACTCGGCCAGCCCGGGCCGGGGGCTGCCCTCGCAATCCAACCGGACCAGGTTGTCGAAGATGTTTCGGAAGAGGAGGCGTTCGCCGTCGGTTGCCGGCGCCATGGCATGGCCCAGGTCCACCGGCTCCAGCAAGGCGACCGTCACGGTATCGAGGCGCTTGGTTGAATCCGCCACCAGGCGGCAGGAATCGGGGTGATCGGGTGTTACTGCAGGCGGCTTGGACTTCGGGGCGCAGCCGAGGACCAGAAGGGACAGCGTTCCAACACCCCAGCGGGCGGGCGTTATGGCTCCGCGACTACGAATAGGCCGGCCCCGAGCTTGGCTTTGAGTGCGGGCAGCGCTGCCACAGCCTCTGGCTTAGTCGCGTAGTTGCCGAGCCGAACTTTATAGAGTCCGGCTTCCTGAAAGATCATCGGGAAATGGCCCTGCCTCTTGAGCCGGGCGGCCAGCGCGTCCGCCATGGACTGAGTTTGCACCGCGCTAACCTGAATTCGAAACCGTCCACCGGTCCGGGCCGGCTGAGGCGTGGCTACGGTGGTCTCGCGCGGAACCGTCGCGGGAGCCGGAGGTCCTGCGTTAGTGAGAGGGGAGGCGACCGAATCCGGGCCGGCACGAGCCACCGTGGCAGTGCTGGTATCACTAGCGGGAGCCGGCTGCGGCGGGCCGGGGTTCTGTAACGCGACGCTGGCCCGTACTCCGGCGCAGCGCTGATCGAGATAGCCCAGCTGGTTCTCCAGCTCCACGTTGCCGCGAGACCGGGCCAGCCCCTCCGCAATCCAGCGGCACGCCTGTTCCGGCTCCTTCTGGTCGAAGTAGGTGCGCGCCGCCCAGTACGACGCCTGCGGCAGCAGGCTGGTGCCGGGATAGTCGGACCGGATGCGCTCCAGGTTTCGAGCGGCTCCCTCCAGGTTGCCGCTGGCGTAGTCGAGCTGCACCAGGCGCAACAGCGCGTCATCCGCCCAGCTCGACGAGGAGTATTCGACGGCGACCCGCTGCAGCTGGCGCCGCATCTCGTTGGCGTCGCTCGCCACCATCGCCTGAGTGTAGATGATCTGGGGGTACAGCGTATCGGTCGGCGGCGTCGCCGCGAGCAGACGGCGCACCCGGGTGCGCGCCGAGTCGCCCCGGCCCTCCTGCGCCTCTCGGATGGCGTCGACCAGGCGGGCATCGGTCTGGGCGTGGACGGGAAAGGCGGAGAGGACGGAGAGGACGGAGAGGAGCGGAGAGGACCGACAACACCGGCATCACCAGAGGTCGCTTTCCCGAGGATCTCGTGTCCATGCGCGCACTTTCCGCCCTTCCGTCGTCTCCGTCCTCTTCTCCGCCCTCTCCGTCCTCTCCGCTCACCCCGATCCGCAGCACCAGATCCAGCAGCAGTCCCCGCTCGTCCGAAACGGTCGTGTTCTTGAGCGCCATGTCGGTGTCCCGGGCAATCCGGAGCGCCGCACGAATGCGTGCGCCCGGCCAATGAGGCGCCCAGCTGCTCCAGCGGGCCGCTTCATCCTTGTAACTCAGGATCCCGAAGGGGCGCACGCTGAGAAGGCTCTTCATGACGGCCGCCTCCAGTGAGCGCCCCCTCAGCCCCTGGTCGTAGTGAGCCCGCGCAATGCCGAGCCCTACCAATGCGGTGCCTACCGCGGTTACGAGCTTCACCCCTGACACCCCCGCCTGCGCCAGAACCAGCGGCAGGAGCGTCGCGGCTCGGCCGGTTTGTCCGTCGAGCAACGCCTCACGCCAATCCCACAGCGTCTCACCGTGGCGTACCCCCACCAGCTCACCGACCCGACTCGCCGTCAGAGCCTCACCGGCTGGGAGCGACGCCAGCTTGCTCAGCTCGGACTGCAGCGCCCCCAGGTCGGAGCCAACCGAGCGGACGAGGTGTTCTGCCGCATCGGGCTCGAGCGTGACACCGAGCTTGCCGGCCTGGTTCAGCAGCCATTTGCGGGCCCGCTCGGACGGCAGCGGGTCGAAGCGGACCGTAGTGGCGGCGGCGGCGAGCTCCCGGTCCTCGCCGTCCTCGGCCGACCCCTGCACCAGAATCACGATGGTGTCCGGGCTGGGACGCTCCAAATATCGGAGGAACTCCGCGCGTCCCTTGGTCTTCCGTTTCCAGGCCTCGACCTCCCGCAGCAGCACCACCCGGCGCTGAGCGAGCATCGGGAGGGTATTGCACAGGGCGTGCACCTCCTCGGCATCGAGCTGAGACGCCGATCGCTGATCGAAGTTGAAGTCCCGCAGCGAAGGGTCGAGCGCCTGGTCCAGGATCTTCCGCACGGCCTCGTCCTTCAGGACATCCTCCTGGCCATGGAAGTAGTACACCAGTGCCAGGTCGCCCTTGTTGAGCGACCGGAACAGGTTGTCGATCGACTGTGAAGGCATAGGGGAATTGTAGAGGGGCTAAAGGGCTGTTGGCTATGGGCTATTGGCTATTGGCCAATCGGCAAGGATTCCGGAGAGTCGCTCGTGAGCATTAGCGAATAGCCAATAGCGAATAGCCAATAGCCCCTAATAGCTGGCCTTCCTGCGAAAGCATTCCACGTACATCAGCCCCACCAGAGTCTTGCCGTCCTTGATGTCGCCGGTTCGGCTCATCGCCATGACCTCCGACCAGCGTTTGGTGTGCACCTCCATGAACTCGTCTGGTTCACGGCGGTGCTTGCCCTGCTTCATCCCGGTGGCCAGGAAGATGTGGATCTTCTCGTCGGTGAACCCCGGAGTGGTATAGAGCGTGGTCAGCCGCGCCAGCACGTCGGCCGACATGCCGGTTTCTTCCTCCAGCTCGCGCTGGGCGCAGGTGGATGGAGTCTCGCCGGGGTCGAGCCGTCCTGCAGGGATCTCCCAGATGAAATCGTTGGCCGCATGCCTGAACTGCCGGATCATCAGGACCCGGGGGTCGGGGCTCCGGGGCTCGTCCAGCAAGGCAACGACAGCGGACGCGCCCGGGTGCCGCAGCATCTCCAGCTGCCCGGTCGAGTCGTCGGGGAAGCGAACCGTGTCCCGGTCCAAACTCACGACCTTCCCGGTATAGAGACGTTCCGTGGAGACGAGGGTCATAGGGCTTGCGAGTGGGAGGTGAGCGGAGCGACGGCGGCGCGAAACCACGCCACCGGGATCTTGAATGCCTCGGCGAAGAGGTAGCGTAGCTCCAGCACCGGGTTGTCGGAGATCGGGCTGTCCGCCGTCGGCGAGGTATAGGCCTCCAGCTTGGTGCGACGCGCCTCCATGCGCAATCGAAACATATGGAAGGGATCGCTCACCAGCAGCACCCGCCGGAGGCCCTCATGCTCCAGCCACTCCGCTACGGCAGTCATCGAGGCCTCGGTCGAGCGTCCCTGAGCTTGCACCACCACTGCTTCGGCCGGCACTCCGTGGCTGATCAGAAACCGCCGGCCTACCGTCGCTTCGCTGGTGGTATCTCCTGGCCCCATGCCACCGGTCACGATGATTCTGGGCGCGTGTCCCTCCCGGTAGAGGTGCAGGGCGTGGTTGAGGCGAGCCCGGAGTACCGGAGACGGCCGCCCGTTGTACTGCGCGGCCCCCAGCACCACGATGGCGTCAACCGGTCGGCGCTGGTCCTGCTGGCTCACGATCAGCACCATGACCAGTGCGCCGGTGTAGACCGCTGCCGCCGCGAGGACGAGCCAGCCGAGAAGCCGCCGGACGGACGGTCGGGCGGACCGGCGGACCTTAACGCGCTGCAATCCGCCCGCCCGTCCGCCTGTCCGTCCATCCGTACTCACAGATCGACGCTCTCCCCATGCGCCGGAATTCGCACCTCCGGCACTCCCTCATCCTTCAGGATGGCCGCCATTGCCTCGAGCGCCGGGGGCTCGCCATGCACGACGAAGGCGCGGCGAATCGGCCCGCCGAGACGGCGGACCCAGGCCCGAAGCTCGTTTCGATCTGCGTGAGCGGAATAACCGCTGATAGTCTCGACCTCGGCGCGGCGCTCGTACTCCTGTCCCAGGATTCTGACCACCTTCTCGCCACTCTCGATCCGCCGTCCCAGCGTGTGCTCCGCCTGGAACCCGACGAACAGAACCAGGTTGCGGTGATCGCCGATTCCGCTGGCCAGATGGTGGAGAATGCGGCCCGACTCGACCATGCCGGAGGCCGCGATGATCACGGCGGGTCCAGTCCGCGCTGTCAGGGCCTTGGACTCCTCGACCTCCCGCACGTAGCGGAGCAGAGGGAAATCGAATAGCTCGTTGGTGGTCTCGATCATCCGCTCCCGCCGGTCGAAGACCTCGGGGTGGAGCCGGAAGACGGTGGTGATGTCTACCGCCAGCGGGCTGTCCACTACAATGGGAATCTCGGGGATCTCGCCGGCCCGGTAGAGCTGATGCAGGCTGTACACCAGCTCCTGGACCCGGCCCACGGCAAAGGCGGGGATCAGGAGCTTGCCCCCGCGGGCGGCGACCCGGCGCACCGCATCGCCCAGACGCTTTTCGGCATGCCGGAACGACTCGTGGTCCCGGTTTGCGTATGTCGCTTCGATGATGAGAGTGTCGATCGGCCCGGACGGCGGCTCCGGGTCGCGCACGATCGGTAGCCCGCTCCGGCCTATGTCGCCCGAGAACACGATGCGCTGATTGCCGCCTTCCGTGACCCGGAGGTCGATCGCCGCGGAGCCCAGGATGTGCCCGGCATCGTGGAACTCCAGCGCCAGGTGCTTGCGCAGATAGAACACGCGCCGGTACGGCACGCCCACCATGAGGTCCTGCACCGCGATGGCGTCGCCCAGCGAATAGAGCGGCTCGCTGTGGGGAAGGGCCTTGCCCCGGCGGAGCAGGTACTGGTGGTCCTTCTCCTGAATGTGGCCCGCGTCCGCCAGCATCACGGCGGTCAGGTCCCGCGTCGCCGGCGTGCTGTACACCGGACCATGAAATCCTTCCTTGACCAGCAGCGGCAGCCGGCCGCTGTGGTCGATGTGCGCGTGGCTCAGAACGACCCCGTCCAGCCGCCGGGCATCGAAGGGGAGCTGGGCATTGAGCGCGTGGGTTTCCGCGCGCCGGCCCTGGAACAGCCCGGCGTCGAGCAGGAA
This sequence comes from uncultured Gemmatimonadales bacterium, assembly GCA_963740175.1. Classification (GTDB taxonomy): domain Bacteria; phylum Gemmatimonadota; class Gemmatimonadetes; order Gemmatimonadales; family GWC2-71-9; genus CAVVWJ01. Next base: position 165,247 of record CAVUDL010000014.1, on the reverse strand, counting down.
CCGGGCACCGGCCGCCTCGATCAGGTGCATGGAGCCGGTGACCTGTCCCGCTGCGCCCCAGAATGTCAGTCGGACTCCGCTCACGCGCGCCGCTCCTGAAGAACGTGAACGGTAAACAGTAAACAGTGAACAGGGCTGGCCGCAGCGTTCCCGTTCACTGTTGACTGTTCACTGTTCACGCTTTTCCTCACCGGGTCCCAAACAGCCGGTCGCCGGCATCACCCAAGCCGGGAAGGATATAGCCGACCGGGTTGAGCTCGCGGTCGAGCGACGCGGCGAACACCTGGACATCGGGGTGGCTCTCGGCCATACGGCGGACCCCTTCCGGCGCCGCCACCAGGCAGAGGAAGCGGACCCGGCGGGCCCCGGCCCGTTTCAGGGCACCGACCGCGGCAACGGCGGAACCACCGGTGGCGAGCATGGGGTCGAGAATGAAAAAATCCCGCTCTACTTCGTCGTGGGGGATCTTGAAGTAGTAGTCCACCGGCTGGAGGGTCTCGTGATCCCGGTAGAGGCCGATGTGGCCGACCCGCGCCGAAGGGATCAGCTGGGTGATGCCGTCAACCATGCCGAGGCCGGCGCGGAGGATCGGCACGAGGGTGAGCTTCTTGCCTGCCACCTGGCGGCCCGTGGTCCGCTCCAGCGGGGTCTCGATCTCCACGTCCTGGGTGGGCAGGTCCTTGGTGACCTCGTATGCCATGAGGGTGGCGATCTCGCTCACCAGCTGTTTGAAGTCCCGGGTGCTGGTGTGCTTGTCCCGCAGGATCGACAGCTTGTGTTGAATGAGCGGGTGCGACAGGACGGTGAGGTTGGGGAACGGTGGCGGCATGGACGGGAAATATGGAAGGGAAGGAGGGAACGAGGGAAGGAGGGCCCCAGGATGGACTGCGAGTGCACCTGGGGTTTCAGAGAGGCGAGCTGATGTCCGACTGGGGTAAGTCGAAGGCTGACGCGGGCAAGTTGAAAGCTGACGAGCGTAACTCGAAGGCTGACGGCGTTCGACTATTGACGGCTGACAAGGGCGAGTCGAGGGCTGACGCGGATAAGTTGAAGCCTGACGAAAGTAAATCGAACCCTAACGGCGCCAACTTGAAGGCTGACGGCGTCTACTTGAAGCCTGACGACCGCGACTTGAAGGCTGACGGCCGCAACTTGAAGGCTCACGATCGCAAGGCGAAGGCTGACGCGGGCGAGTTGAAGGTAGACGCGGACAAGTTGAGGGCTGACAACGACGAGTCGAATGCCGCTCCCGGCGGTGGAGCTCTGCAGGGCAATTGAGCAGCTTGGCCCAGATGCAGCCCCTTCCTATATTTACCGCCCCACGGCCAGGTAGCTCAGTTGGTAGAGCAGCGGACTGAAAATCCGCGTGTCGGGGGTTCAATTCCCTCCCTGGCCACATCGAAGGCGCAATGGTTTAGCCATAGCGGCAGCAAGTTAGGAGAAATCCAGCTTGTTGCCGCTCTGTCTTGTGGGTGCCTGATTCGCTCGATTCCGGAGTGCTGGGATAACAAGAGATAGCACTAAATACGGTAGCGATTTACCTGATTATTGTCCCTCTTGATGCACCTTCGGGTCCCTCGCTGAGGGGTGTTCTGTGCTCATTCACGCAGAACTTCTTTGTTCCAAGGGCGGCCAATCGGCGGGCCCTTTCTGTTACCTGAGACACAGTCGAGAACGTTCGGCGCTGTTAGTCATATTCGACGCCCGGGGTGGTCAGGGCGCCGGGTAGTCTCCCCTCGGCTCCCGCCCCGCGTAGACCGGCGCTCTCCTCTAGCGCCATGCCGGGAAGATTAATCCAAGAGGTACATCATGGTTCCTCCCCTCGTAGACGTTCGGCTCCTTTCGCGATCGCTGAACTGCGCGGCTCTGCTCGCCGCCCTGCTCGTCACTGGCTGCAAAGGCGACAGCCTATCGCCAGTAGCTGTCACCGATCCTGTCACTGAGGCGGCGGCGGATACCGGCATCCGGGTCGACACGTCCGCTGTGGCGCCTGCCGCGCTGACACATGTGGGCATCCCCTTTGGACCCTCCGGCCTGTTCAAGATGCATAAGCTGAGAGGAGATCCCGCACCGTTTACCGCGAGCCAGAACTTCATCATGGCGGACACTCTCATCCTCCAGATCAACGCCGCGCGTAGCAGGGGGCATCGCCTGGTGGTTTCCATGACCGGTGGTCCCTCCACGAGGTACACCACCAATGGGAAATTCGACATGGCGAAGTGGAAGAGTACGATGAACACCTACAACAGAGCGACTCTGAAAACTGCGGTAGCGGCGGCCGTGTCGGATGGAACGATCATCGCGAATCAGTTGATCGATGAGCCCGAGACCAGTCAGTGGGGCAACGTGCTGACGAAGCCGATGATCGATCAGATGGCCCTGTATGTGAAGAGCATCTTTCCGACGCTGCCCGTTGGGCTGAACCATGGCCCCCCGGGCTACACCTGGCGTTCCTCGGAGCGCTACACCAAGCTCGACTACGTACTCTATCAGTACAACCATTGGTTCACGTCAGGAGATCTCATCTCCTGGCGGGATGCCGTGCTGGCCCAGGCCCGGCGTGACGGCGTCAAGGCCGCGCTGAGTCTCAACGTTCTCAACGGTGGCAGGCAGGATCGGGACGGCGTCTGGGACTGCACCGGGCCGGATCAGGGAGGGCTCGGCAGGCGGTTTCCCAACTGTGCAATGACCACGGACCAGATTCGGACTTGGGGCAAGGCGCTGACGCCGCATGCGTGTTTCATGATGGTGTGGCAATACGACAAGACCTACATGTCGAAGCTCGCCAACCAGGCGGCGTTCAAGGAGGTGGCGGCGCTGGCGGCTTCCAGGCCGCGGCCGAACTGCAGACGCCCGTAGATCCGACTCTGGGGTGCAATGAAGGGGGCCATGACTGCCATGGCCCCCTTCGCTGTTCAGACGACGAACTGGTGAGAGGCTCTACCTGATGTAGCCCACCGGATCGAGGACGATCTCGTGGGCGCTGATAGCGAGGCCGTCCGTCGCCACCGCGTTTGTGAGCGGCGCAGGCGGCGGGCACGGGTCATTCGGTGAGGACCGAAGCTCGTAGTCCTCGCCCTTGGGTGCCACCACGTAGCCCAGGTCCGCCATTGCGCCGGACGTCATGGGGCTCATCGGGTTGATGAAGTTGGACGATAGGCCGTTGATGAAGCCGGTCATCAGCTCGTTGAAGAACGTCCCCTCGTCCCAGTGCGAGTTCGCGGTGCCCCCGCCACAGTTCGGAGCTACGCCTTCGATCGGAACCGTCGCATCCCTTCCTCCCAGCATGTGGTACTTGTCTATGGCCACCTGCCCGAGGAACCGGGGATCCGCGGTGTTTCGGCCGGACAACAGCGTCCGCTGGAACAGGCCTGGGATGTTCAGATTGAAGATGCCGGCGCTGAACCCCAGCACGTGACCCATCTCGTGCACGACGACTTCGTCGAGCAGGCTGTTGGTCTCCAGGAACGCGAGGTCGGCCGTATCGAAGAACATCAGGCCGAACACCGGGAGTCCATCTTCCACGCGGACGAAGCAGGCCCCCGCTGCCCCGAGCACTCTGCCTGGACCGTCGATCGGCTGGAGCAGCACGTTGATCAGGAGGTCATCGATGGGATTGGCGTCGGCATCGAATGCCGGCATCGGGAAGGCGCTCCCGCAGGCGTTTGGCGGAAACAAGCCGACGGTACCCGGCACGTCACCGTGGATCAGCCCCTGCCACCGCGCCGCTGCCGTGCTGAAGGCCGCTAGCTGACTGGGCGTCGCCGTGGTGGTGATGAAGCGCAGGGTAATGTTGAACTTCTGGGCCGCTTCCGGCATGCTGAAGGACCCCGACTCATCGACCCGGGCGGACTTTAGGAGCGACAGCCCACCGCCCTTACCCGCCGCGAGCTCCGGCGAATTCGGGGTGGGGGACGACACTTGGTCTGTGCCGCAGCCGGCAAGCGCTGCGGCGACCAGAAGAAGAGAGAGTGGAACTCGACGCATGACTGACCTCCGAGCTCAGGCCGCGCCTTCTTCGGCAGTCGGGCGGTCTCGCCGGCCGGCGAGGCCCCTGGCTTTGCGAACCGGCCTCGCGGCCGGGGTGCCCTTTCGGAAGCTGCGAACCAACTAGGTGGAAGGAGTGTTCCGATGGAGCAAGGCGAATATTGGGGCCGGAACCCCGGGCGGCAAGTACCCCCCTAGCCTTCCCGGCGGCGGCCGCCGCGTCGTTCGCTGCATTGCCCGGCCTGTCGAGCCGTCACATACTTCCTGTCCCCCAATAGACGTACCCAGCCAAGGACAACGACGTGCACGTCACGAGAGACGACAAGACCCCGTTCAGGCGGGCGAAGCGGTGGCTTGCCCAAAGGCTCGGGGGGACTCGCGCCGCTCTCGGGCCCGGCATCTCCCGGCTGGGCTTCGCGGAGTTTCAGGTGCTCATGGCTGGACTGCGCCTTGGTCTCTTCGAGCTTCTTGCAACCAAGCCCGGCCGAACCATCGAGGAAATTCGCGACTATCTTCGCCTTCCTGACCATTCGGCCCGTGCCCTGCTGCTGTCGACTACCTCGCTTCGATACACCATCCGGAACTCGCGTGGCACCTATCGGAACAGCCGGGACGTACACCGCTCGCTGATCGGCCCACAGCGCGCGCAGGAAATCCCGCATCTCGAGGCGTTCCACTTCCTGATGTATCAGCCATTCTACCACCTGACGGCGGCTCTGCAGCAGGGAACCAACGTTGGCCTCCAGTGTGTACCAGGCACCGGAAACACGCTGTACGATCGACTTGAGAGCGATGCAGAAATCAGGAGGGTCTTCTACGACTGGATGCGGTCGCTCAAGCAGAAGCACGTAGCGCCCGAGGTCGTGAGCGCACTGCGCGGCAGCCGCCACATGCTCGACCTCGGCGGCGGCGATGGCGTTAATTCCATCGATCTGGCGCAGCAGATTCCAGGATTGAAGGCCACGCTCATGGATTCTGCGGATACCTGCAGCCTGGCGGCGGAGAACGTCGCGAAGGCAGGATTGTCCGATCGTATTGCGATGCACCCGGGCGATTTTCTCCAGGATCCGATCCCCCACGGGGCCGACGCAATCCTGTTGGCGCACATCAGCAACATCTACTCGGACGAGATCAATCAGGCCCTGATCAAAAAGAGCGCAGATGCCCTGCCCCACGGTGGCAAGCTCGTCATCTTCAGCCTCATCAGTAACGACGATCAGACCGGTCCCTGGTACGCCGGCTTCATGTCCCTGTACTTCCAGGTCCTGGCGACGGGTATCGGAAACGTGTACCCACCCAGCCGCTACGAAACCTGGTTCGCGAACGCCAACTTTTCATCGCTGGCCATGCACACGAAGCGCCAGGGCATTTTCATCGGCACCAAGTAAGCGATCACTGCTGGTCTATGAGCTCTACACCCGGTAGCACGTTCACCGGCCTTCTTCTCAGTTTCCCGGCCACGACATACCGACGAGCTTACCGCGCGCTGTCGGCCTTCCTTACATGGCTCCGGTAACCGGGACCGGAACCAAGCGGGTAGTCTTGGTGCCGTCGCCGAGCTGCCCAAAGGAGTTGTAGCCCCAGCAGAAGCCCTTACCGCTCACCACGCCACAGGTGTGATGGCCACCCGCGGTTACTTGACTGAAGAAATGCCCACCCTTGACCGCGACCGGCCTGAATCGGTTTACGGTGCTGCCGTCGCCGACCTGCCCCGCCAAGTTATAGCCCCAGCAGTAGGCTTTGTTTCCTGTTGTTTCGCCGCAGGTATGCAACGCTCCCGCAGTCACGCGGTCGAAGGCAAGCCCGCCCACGACCAGACGTGGTTTCCAGCGCTCGGAACTATATCCATTCCCTAGTTGGCCGTACGCACCCCAGCCCCAGCAATAAACCTGGCTGTTCGTCGTGGTTCCGCAGGTATGTGCAACACCCACTGTTACCTCATGGAATGCCAACCCACCGGCAACAGCTTGAGGTCTGGGGGTGCTGATCCGACTTCCGGGACCTCCACCGAGCTTACCTTGTGTCCCTTCTCCCCAGCAGAACGCCTTGAATGCCTGAGTAACGGCGCAGCTGCGGCCCGCCCCTGTCGCGACCTGTCGGAATGTCGCAGTGCTGGCAAGCGGCCTGGGCGTGGTGACGGGCGCAAACTGCTCGCCGTTGTCCCCGTACTCGCCGGTCCCCAGCTGCCCCTGCCCGTTATAGCCCCAGCAATACACCTTGTTGTTGGTCGTAAGACCGCAGCTGTGACTGTCGTTGCTGGCCGAAACTTGACGGAACAGAAGCCCGCCGCTAACCAGTTTGGGGGTCAATCGCCGAGTCGTGGTCCCGTCCCCCAGCTGCCCCCAATCATTCGAGCCCCAGCAGTATGCCCGGTAGTCAGTGGCAACACCGCAGGTGTGTACCAGCCCCGCGCTTACCCATCGGAACGACAGCCCACCCGCTACGGCAGTGGGACGAACCTGATCCTCCGCCGAACCATTCCCAAGGCGGCCGGTGCCATAGTCCTGACCCCAGCAATAGAGCTTACCCCCAACGGCAATGCCGCAGGTGTGGGCCTCGCCCCCGCTCAGCTGTTGGAACGACAAGGTGTTAGCGGTGAGAAACTCGGGTGAAGCTGGAACCGCATCGTCGGGGCTGGTGCTGTCGCTTCCGGCGCAGCCGAAAACCGCTAAGGAACTACAGGCAAGGAGCGGGAGCATCAGTGCGGGTGGTAAACGGGGGGCCATAAATTCTCCTAGCAGAGCAGGCGCCGAAGCTGAGCATGTCCCGGCGCGTTGGATGGGTCAGTGTTCAGTGTCATTCCCAACCCCCTCACCCTGCAGGTCATCCATCAAGTACTTGTCAAGCAGCGAGCCCTGAGCAACGAAGGGGACCATGACTGCCATGGTCCCCTTTACTGTTCAGCGTAAGATGTGACAGGCGTTTACTGGACGCTCGTGAGCGGCGATGTCGAGGCCGCTACGCTCGTCGCTGGAGCAGGCGGCGGGCACCGATCAGCCCACGCCTTCGGGCAAGTACCCGGAAATTCCCGCCGGGTGTCCTCCACCAGCGGTCATAGCGTGCAAGGTCGTGCATCGACAGCGCCATTCATGTGCGATCCCGCATGATCGTGAGCTTGAAGCCGTCGGGATCCTGGGCCGTGAAGCTGTAGCCATCCCATTGATCACCAGGCCCTTCCAGGATCGTTCCGCCAGAGGCCAGGAGCCGCTTGGCGATGGCATCGACATCCTGCGTGGTGTTGCACCACAGGCGGAATCCCACACCCTTCTCGCGCTGCCGGCCTTTGGCGAAGTCATCCTGGGTGAGGCCGAGCTCGCAAGCGCCAGCTTTCAGCTGCACGCCCTTAAGTTTCCCGCCGTCTTCCCAGCGCTCTCCCACAAAGAATCCCAGCCCGTCCCGGTACCAGGCCAGGCTACGCTCGATATCTCTGACGGTAAAGCTGGGCATGATCGTCCGAAGCCGCAGGGTCTCGGGCTGCTGGCGCTTCGGGTGGCTCGACCGATCGGGATTCGCAGGCATGAGTCCTCGTTGCGCAGTGTGGGGCGAATGTACGGATGTCGCCCGGACCCTGCAATCACCGAGCGCTCCAACGACAAACGGATCAGGCCAGAGCCTGATCCGTCAATATCGCCATCGGGTTACCCGCGAAGTCAGATGCCTTGGGCCAGACGCCGGCGGATCAGCTCGCGAGTGAGGGGACGGAGTGAGGCATCGGTGTCCAGGCGAATCCGCCCCGCAATCCTGTCCGCCAGGGCATAGCCGGTGTAATTCCGGGCCAGCTCGTCGAGCGGCGTACCGATCGACCTCGGGGGCTCGAAGTACGCGACTCCACGCCCTGCGGCAGTCGCTGCCGGGGGAGAGCCTGGTGGAACGCCGTCGTGGGTGGTTGCAGCCAGAACGAAAAGGAGGGACCAGTAGGAGGCAGCGTGGTTCATGAAAGTTCCCGGGTTGAAGTCGTCCGGCCTGCGCCGGTCAGGCTCCCAGGAGATAGTTCTCCTTCGGCAATGCCAATTCGGGAGCAGCACCTCAAGCTTCGGCCGACACCGCTCCCGACTTGAACCGCTTCCTCCGCTAGATCGTGGGCTCCACCACTATCTCGTACCGCACCGGCAGAACGGTGGCGCGACCCCGCGCCGGGCTCTCCAGCCAGTAGCGCACCGTGCTCTCCGAATCCCCCGAGGCATGCGAGCTGCGCCCCACGGTCACCGGCGAGCCGGCCCGGAGCTCATGGTAGGACCCGTCAACGGCGTGAACCCACAACCGGGACCGACTGTGGCCGCTCGTTCGGTGTACCCGGAGGCGATACGCACTGTTGGCCGACAGCCGGAGTCCGACAGTGGCTTCCTTCAACGCTCCTCGACGACCGATTTCGACGATCGGTCCCACCGAGTGCAGAGACGCGCGCGGTGAGCTGCGCGCGACCAACGTTACCTGCCCCACGCCGGAGCTCAAACCGACCTGCGCCTGAGCGTTCCCCGGGATAGGCAGCGCTATAGCGCTCAATGCTGTCAGCCACCGCCCGATCGTTGGGAGCACCGTTCTATCCCGCCTGTCTCCCGGAGTGGGGCCGAATACCCGCTTGCCTCCAAGGCAGACCGCGCACCATGAAGCGGCTACCGCTAAGCCGCAATGATGCAGGGACTTACCATGATGTTTCATCGGTGACCCTCAGGGCGGGAACCGGTCTACGAGGTATACAGCAGGGAGAACCGCAGGTCCTAAGTCGCTATTGCTCGTGGACAACCCCCAAGCGCCCAAGTTACTGGTTAATTAGGCGACGGTAAGCCCCCTCCTGGCCCTCCTGGGGGACGGGTAAAATCCGCCACCAATCGGCAGCCCACCACTGCTCCAACCGTGTATTGCACGCGCTCGCCGATCCCCGACAACAACTTACGGGTTGGCCCGGTACCTGCTCGTGCTCGTGCGAATGGGTTATCTGCCAGCGCAGACCAGTGGGGCTGAATGACAAGCATCGCCGGCCAACGGATCATGATCGTGGACGACGATCCGGGCATCCGACGGGCCCTTCACATCCTGTTGAGCCGGGCCGGCTATCGTGTGACCCAGGCTCGAGACGGCGCTGAAGCCCTGCGCATGTGGCGGGACAACGGCGGAGATCTGGTGATCACCGATCTTCATATGCCCGAGAAAAACGGGATCGAGATGATGGTGGAGCTGTTGTCCCAGACGCCCGGCACCCGCATCATCGCCATGTCCGGCGGCGGCCAGACGAGGCGGCTGGACCTGCTCGGCAACGCCACCATGCTCGGAGCCGTGCTGACGATCGAAAAACCCTTCACGCTGAACGAGATGATGACCATGGTGCGAAAGGCACTGGAATAATCAGGCGACCACCTTCACCGCGACCGCATCGGGATCCCGGGCGGTACATCCGTTGGATGTCGTCTCGAGCGCTTTCGCTGCCTGCAGTCGCTCCCGCAATGCCCGCCGTGCGCCTTCCTCGGGAACCCGAAGCTCCCAGCCCGACAATCCCGCCACCCGATCCGAGTCCTGCGGTGCATGCTCTCCCGCCCAGGTATTGAGATTCAGGTGATGGTGATACCCGCCGGCGGACACCGCCACCAGCGATGGCACCTGCATCATCACATCAAAGCCGATCACGTCCCGGTAAAAGACGACTGACGGCTCCAGCTCACCGACGGTGAAATGCAGATGTCCGAGCACCGTCCCACGCGGCAGGCCGGTCCACGGCTCCGGCTGCTCCCGCCCTGCCGCCACCACTCCGGCCACATCCATCGGATCCACCGTCATCTGCACTACTCCGTCACGCACCGGCCACATCGACTTGGGACGGTCGGCATAAATCTCCAGACCATTTCCATCGGGATCGTCGAGATAGAGGGATTCACTCACCGCATGATCGGACATTCCGCGTAGCGGGTAGCTCGCCTGGCGCAGGCCCAGGAGCGCCCGGCCCAGCGCCCGCCGGTCAGGAACCAGGAGCGCTACGTGGTACAGGCCGGTTGTGGCCGGTCGGAAGGGACGCCGCGCGATGCCGGGCCTCTCCTCCAGCACCAGAAGGTCGCGCAGGGTGAGTGTGTTTCCTTCCTCCCGGGTGACCTCCAATCCGAGCAGGTCCCGGTAGAACGCCAGACTCCGGCCCAGGTCTCCCACTCGGAGTCTCGCCCGGGCGATGCGGGTATCGGCGGGAAGCAGGTTCATAGTCATAAGTTCCGCCGCGGGCTCGCTCGCGCAACCCTTTTTTGTCCAACGGCCATCTAGAGAAGTGTGCGCTCGCCCGGGCAGGCGAAACGCAGCGGCCCATCCTGCGTAGGGTCATGTCGAGGCTTTACAATGCCCTTGAGCCGTCGCCACTTCTTGATGGGAACCACGGGTGCCGTGCTATCCACAGCCCGGCCCGGTATCGCGTGGCCGACTCAGGCTGTCGCCCGCGGCAGCTTGCCCGAGTGGCAGCCTAACGCTGCCCTGCTACGCCACTTACCGCGGCTGCTGGAGCTGGCCTCCGTACCAGGGCTGGCGTTGGCGGTGGTAGACGGAAAGCAGGTACTGCGAAGAGGCTTCGGCCAGGCCATCGAAGAGCCGTCGCTGCCTGTGTCCGAGGAGACGGTGTTCGAGGCGGCTTCACTGGGCAAACCGGTGTTCGCCTATGCGGTGCTGCGGATGGTGGACGCCGGCGTCATCGATCTGGATCGCCCTCTGTACGACTACCTCCCAATCGCCGATGCCAACAACCCGCGCATGAAGCGGCTGACGGCCCGGCACGTCCTCAGTCATACGACCGGCCTTCCCAACTGGCGACAACAGCCGTCCGCGCTCGAGCCCACCTCAGATCCCGGCAGCGGCTTCACCTACTCCGGCGAAGGCTACTTCTATCTGCAGCGGGTGGTCGAGGCGCTCACGAATCAGCCCTTCGGGCGTTTCATGCGCGAGCAGGTACTCGATCCCCTCGGCATGAAGCACAGCAGTTTTGTCTGGCAACCGGAGTTCGACGCCCGCATGGCGGCGGGCTACGACGGCCAGGAGAAACGCCTCGATGTCCAGGCAGCGATCGGCCGCAGGACCCAGGTGATTGCCCAGGAATGGGGCAAGCCACTGGCCGAATGGAGATACGAGGACTCCGCCCGGGCGGTTCAGCTGGTCAACCCGCAATGGCCGGTGCTTCCGCTCTATATGGTTCCCAATGCCGCGGCGTCGCTGCTGACGACGGTGAGCGACTACTCGCGGTTTCTCAGCCAGATTGTGGCTCCGTCGGCCGGCGGCATCAGTCTGTCTCCGGCCAGCCGCCGTGCCATGGTCAAGCCCCAAATCCGACTCAACAGCGCACTACAGTGGGGGCTCGGGTGGGGAATCCAAAAAGATGAGAATGGCGAGGTGCTCTGGCACTGGGGCGCCAACAACTCCTTCCGCAACTTCGTCATTGCCGACGCCACCAACGGGCGGGCCATCGTGGTCTTCACCAACAGCGAGAACGGGCCCCGGATTTACGAGCGGGTAATCGTGGCGGTAACCGGGCACGATCACCCAGCCTTCCTGTGGATTTAATCAGCGGTAAGAGGGTAGGCGGGTAAGCGGGGCAGCAGGAACGAAGAACCCTCCGGAGTTGTTGCTCTGGAGGGTTTGTCTTGCCCTGACTGGTTTACTTTGTCCGTCTACCACGAAGGGGTCTCGTGTCTCTCGCACCTCGCTGGAAAATCGTAGCCGCATTTCTTGCGGTCTATGTCTTCTGGGGCATGACGTACCTCGCCATGCGGGTCGCGGTCGAGGATATCCCACCCTATATGATGGCCGGCGGCCGGTTCGTCCTCGCCGGCGTGGTGCTGTACGCGTGGGCCCGGCGGCGCGGCGATCCTCCTCCGACGCGAGAGAACTGGCAAGCCGCAACGATGGTCGGCGTGTTTCTCCTGCTGGGAGGTAACGCCAGTGTTGCCTGGGCCGAGCAGAGGGTTCCCTCGGGATTGGCCGCGCTTCTGATCGGCGTGATGCCGATCTGGATGGTGAGTCTGGAATGGCTGCGAGGTGGGTCGCGCCCCAGTCTCAATGTTGTTCTGGGTCTGCTGCTGGGAGCGGCGGGAGTGGGGCTGCTGGTGCTGCCGCAGGGTGGGGGAGACGGTGTGGACCTGCTGGGTGCCGGTGTGCTGATTCTGGCGGCTGCTTCCTGGGCCTGGGGATCGGTGATCTCGAAGTCTTCACCGTTGCCGAAGTCACCATTCATGTCCACCAGCCTGGAGATGATCGCCGGCGGTGCCGCCTGCCTGGTGGTGTCCGCCCTGGCCGGGGAGTTCCAGGGTTTCTCGCCGGCCGAGGTATCCGGCGAGGCGGTCCTCGCCTGGGCTTTCCTGGTGGTGTTTGGTTCACTGGTGGCGTTCACCGCCTACATCTGGCTACTGGGCGTAACCTCCATTGCCAAGGTGGGCACCTACGCCTACGTGAATCCGATCGTCGCCGTGCTGTTGGGTTGGGCGATATTGGGAGAGCCCGTGACGGTGAGAACCGTGATCGCCGCAGCCATCATCCTGTTGGGAGTGGCCATGGTCAACGTGGATTGGCGGCCCCGGACCCAACCGGCATCGGCACGGGCCTAGCGACCACTACCAATCCTTCTGTCCGGCCCCACCGCCGCTCGACTGTCGCCCTTCGTGACTGCTGAGCTGCTCCCGTTCCACCGCCTCGACAAGCGCACGCGCCTCGGCCTCACTCAACTCCTCGGCCGATTCTCCCTCGCCCGAGCCATAGCCCCCTCCGGCCATGGCGCCGACCGCAGCCTCCGGGTTTCCCTCGTAGCCAGGCACGTTCATGTTGCCCCGCCCGTAGTCTGCCGACCTGCCCCGGCCCGATGAGCCGCCCGACTCCCGGTCTTCTCCCCGGCGTCTGATCGCGAGCTCAAGATTCCACTTCGCCAATGAATCCGCGGGGTCCTGGCGCAGCGCCTCCTCGTAGGCCGCGATAGCCAGGCGCAGAGGCTCGTCCTTCTCGGCCGCCTCCTCGGCAAGGCGGACGTAAGTGTTGCCGAGGTTGTAGTAACTTCGCTGCTTGAGGTGAGGCACGATGGCTGCTTCCCGGAAGCTCTTCACGGCGTTCTCATACCGCTTCATCCGGTAGAATACGACGCCCAGATCGTAACGGAGAGCGGGATCGCCCGAGGCGTCGAATGCGTGCTGGAACGCCTGGTATGCCTGCGGAAAGTTCCCGGCCCGGTACAGCCGCTCGCCCCGCCTTGCATCGCCGAGCCCGGAAGAGCACCCTGCCACCAGCATCCCTGCCATTATTGCCAGAGGGAACCGCCCGGTCACCCACGATTTCTTTCGCGAGCGCCGACCGATCACGGGCTCCAGGGCGAGCATCAACAGGGCGATGCCGAGGGGCCATTGGAAGCGGTCGGCCCGCTCGGGCGAGGGGCGGGAGGCAAGGAGTCGCTTCTCCAGCTTTGCCAGTTCGGTCGCCAGCTTCGTCCCGATCCCGGGCCCCCACTCCAGGTAGCCGCCGCTGGTCTCCCGAGCGACCCGACGCAGGTCACCGTCCTCGAGACGAGACTGGACCACCCGGCCGATGTGGTCCCGATGCCACCTCTCCGGTGCGGCCGTCGTATCGGCCGGTATGGGTGCGCCGGCCTTCGTTCCCACGCCGACCGCAAAGACTGGGACGCCGGCGTCCCGGAGCCGCTTGATGGCTGGCCCGGCGTCTCCCTCGACGCTCTCTCCGTCGGAAACCAGGACCGCAGTCTGAAAGCCGCGCTGGCCTTCGTGCTCGAACGTGGTAGCCGCCGCCGAAAGAGCACGGGAAAGATCGGTGCCGGGATTGGCCAGATCGTCGGTGGTGGCCGCATCGAGAAACCGGCCGAACGCGGCGTGATCGGAGGTGAGCGGCAGCTGGAGAAACGCGCTGCCGCCGAACACCACCAGGCCCAACCGGCTCCCCGCCGATCCCGCCGACAGCTCCTTCACCAGCTGTTTTGATGCTTCGAGCCGGGTTACGCCAACGTCGCCGGCGTTCATCGAGCGGGACAGGTCCAACAGCACCAGCACATCGCGGCCCTTCTGCGCCAGAGATGCGGGCTGCTCTCCGAGCTGAGGACGAGCCAGCGCCAGGACCAGGAGACCGATGGCTCCACTCCAGAGCGCTACCTGTACCTGCTGCCGCCGGCGGGGGATAAGCGAGGAAACAGCCGCCAGCTGCTCAGGATGCCCGAAGCTTTCCAGCCGCTGCCGTCTCCAGCGCAGCTCGCGGTGCCCGGCCCACGCCGCGCACGCCAGCACCGGTAGGACCATGAAGGCCAGGAGAGGGTAAGCGAAGCTCACTGGTCAGGGCACCGTACGGAGCCAGGTCATGCGGATGCCGAGCTCCAGCGCCAACAGCAGCAGCCCGGGAATCAGGGCCAGGTGAAACAGCTCCTCGTAGTCACGGGTCTCGCGGATGGGCACCTCGCGGCGCTCCAGCGGATCGATCTCGCCCATGATCCGGCGTAGCGCCTCAGGATCGGTGGCTCGGTAGAACTGGCCACCGGTGCGCGAAGCGATCCGGGTGAGCACCGCCTCGTCCGAGCGGGACAATCGTGCCGGAGCCCGGCCCCAGCGCCAGATCAGATTGCGGTCTGCCTGCGAGGTATCCGCGGTGCTCAGCCCAATGGCATGGATCCGGATGCCCAGCGACCGGGCGGCTTCAGCCGCGGCGAACGGCGTGGGCTTGCCGGTATTGTTGGCCCCATCGGTGATCAGCACGATGACGCTGGCCTTCGCCGGCAGATCCTTGAGCTGGTTCAGGCTCATCGCCAACGCGGTGCCGATGGCGGTGCCGTCGGGGAGCATGCCGATATCGACTCGGGAGATGGTCTGTCCCAGGAGGTCGGTATCAGGCGTCAATGGGGCCTGCAGGAATGTCCGCCCGGCAAAGGTCACGAGGCCGATGAGGTCGCCGGTGCGTCGCTGCACGAACTCGTCGAGCACTCGGCGGGCTACCTCCAGCCGGTTGCCGGGCTGGAAGTCACCTGCCTTCATGCTGCTGGAGATGTCGAGCGCGACCATGATGTTCCGGGAGCGCAGCCTGATCTCCCGAACGTCGTGCGGTATCTGGGGGCGGGCCCATGCGACGATCAAGAGTACCAGACCGCCGGTGCGCAGGATCGCAGGGAGCCCCCGCCAGCGCGTCCTAGGATTCGACGGCTCGCCGGCAAGGAGCGCGAGAGCAGGGAACCCGACGTAGGTGGAGGGAGCCCGGCGCCGCCGGAGCCATCCCCATAGGGCGTAGCCGAGCGGCAGCAGCAGGAATAGAAGTACGAGCGGATCAGCGAAGCGCACCGGCGTGCTCCTCCACCGCGCCGGCCTGGTGCCAGGCGGTCAGCAGGGCGCGAGCCCGTTCGAGAAAATCGCTCGCGGCTGATGCAGTGGGCCGAGCCTCCGCGAACTTGACCAGGTCGGCCTCGTGGAAGAGCTCCCGGCAGCGCTCCCGGAGGCCGCCGCGGCCGAGGTGAGGGGGCATGGCCCAGAGCAGCTCCGAGGTGGTCCGCTCCAGCGCGCCGACGTCGTGTGCGTCCTCGAGGTAACGGCGGAGCACCTGGGCGATGGTTTCATAATGCGGGGCAACCTCGCCCTGCGCCGGCCAGCGCTCGGCCTCGATCTGATGCAGCTGCGCCAGGGCGATGTGGTAGGCGCTGGGAGAGGGCTGCGGCTCGGGTGCGGGTGCCGCCTCCGGCCTCGCGGCTTCCGGCAGCCGGCGCCGCCGCCGCAGGTAGAGACCAGCCGCACCCGCGAGGGCCAGCGCCATCCCAGCCCAGGGCCACACTGAGCGGGGCCGCGGCTCGATCTCCCTGATGTCCTTCAACGACGGATTCCCTGCCGCGGGGAGTACCGGTTGGATATCTACGAACGCGGAATCACTCGGGAGGGTGGCGCGGCTGATCCCCTCGATGGGCCGCATGAATGTCACACCGAAGACCGGCACCGGCCGCTTCCCCGGCCGGTAGAACGCCAGGCTGGCGCTACCATGGTACAGCCGCGGCTCGGAGCGTCGCAGCGTCGCGATGGAGAAGATCCGGACGCCGGGTGGGAGGTCTCCGGCGATGTCGGGGACCGAGTCCAACAGCTGGTCTCGCTCGTGCAGGCGAACGCGAAACGAGACCGTGACGGTGTCGCCCACGGTTGCCGTGCCTGAGTTTGCGGTCACGACGAACGACTGACCGGCGAGCTGGGCGGAGAGATCATTGGCCGGGATCAGGACGACAAAAAGAGCGGCTGTCATCCTGAGGGAGCGAAGCGACCGAAGGATCGAGTCGGGCACGGGCCGATCCTTCGCTTCGCTCAGGATGACAGCGTCCAGCTCATCGCCACTGCATCCGCTCCCGGCGCCGGAAAAAGGCCAGCAGCGCCTCGGCGTAGGGCTGGTCGGTCTCCAGTCGCACCAGATCGGCGCCCCGCTCCCGGATGGTGCGCTCCAGCTGCCGGTCGAACTCGACCATCCGGTAGCGGAACCGATCACGGAGCGCAGGGTCTCCGGTATCTACGTAGCCCCAGGCCCCACTCTCCGGATCATGCAGCGCCATCAGTCCGGCATCAGGCAGCTCGCGTTCGCGGGGGTCGACCAGCTGGATACCGACTACGTCGTGCTTCCGGGCCAGCCGGCTGAGTGCCGCCTCGTAGCCGCTGGTCAGGAAATCCGAGACGATGAAGAGCACCGAGCGCCTTCGGAGGACCGCCTCGAGGTGCTCCAGCGCCGCGGCCAGATCGGTCCCGGTGCCGGCCGGCTCGAAGGACAGGAGCTCACTAAGGATACGGAGGACGTGCCGGCGGCCTTTACGGGCAGGGATCACCTGCTCGATGCGATCGGTAAAGAAGAGAGTGCCGACCCGGTCGTTGTTCCGCGCCGCCGCCAGCGCGAGGACGGCGCAAACCTCGGTGGCCAGCTCTCCCTTGGTTCGGAGACGGCTCCCGAATCGCTTCGAGGCGCTGAAGTCCACCGCGAAGCCGACGGTGAGCTCCCGCTCCTCCAGGTAGCGCTTGACGTACGCGGACCCCAGGCGCGCCGTAACGTTCCAGTCGATACTGCGGACATCGTCTCCGGGCTGATATTCGCGCACCTCGGCGAACTCGACTCCCCGGCCACGAAAGGCGCTGGAGTACTCTCCGGCCACTATGTCCCGTACCAGATGCCGGGTAGTAATCTCGATGCGCCGCACCTCCCGCATGACCTCCTCGGGGGTCATGGAACCGGAACAGTCTCGAAGATCCGGGCCAGCAGTGCATCGGGGCCGACACCCTCGGCGTCGGCGCGATAGGTCAGCAGGAGGCGATGACGCAGCAGGTCGAGGCCGAGCGCCTTGATGTCCTCGGGCATGACGTAGGCGCGGCCCTGTAGAAAGGCAAGCGCCTTGGCGGCGCGTATCAGATAGATGGCGGCTCGGGGCGACGCGCCGTACTCGATCAGCGGCGTGAGCTCGGTCAGCCCGGCGGCCGCTGGCCGGCGCGTCGCCTGGATCACATCGAGCACGTAGTCCTTGATCCGTCCATCGACGTACACCTCCTCGACCAGCCGTCTCGCTCCGACGACACGCTCCGGATCGAGTATCTGCCGGGCCGAGGGCGCGGGGCCGGCTGTCATCCGGTCGAGAACCTCGCGCTCGTCGTGCCGCTCGGGGTAGGTCACGATCAGCTTGAACATGAAGCGGTCCACCTGGGCCTCGGGCAGCGGGTAGGTGCCCTCATGCTCGATCGGGTTCTGGGTGGCAAGCACCAGAAACAGCTCAGGCAGTGGAAAGGTCTGGCCGCCGATCGTGACCTGCTTCTCCTGCATCGCCTCCAGCAGCGCGCTCTGCACCTTCGCTGGGGCGCGGTTGATCTCGTCCGCCAGCAGGATGTGGGTAAAGATGGGCCCCTTCTGCACCGTGAAATCGCCGCTGCGCTGATTGTAGATCATGGTGCCGATCAGGTCGGACGGCAGCAGATCGGGGGTGAACTGGATCCGGTGAAAACCGCCGGAGATGGTGGCGGCCAGGGTACGAACCGCAAGCGTCTTGGCGAGACCCGGGACTCCTTCCAGCAGCACGTGGCCATCGGCCAGCAAGCCAATGAGCAACCGCTCCAGCAGGGCATGCTGTCCGACGATCACCTTGCCGAGCTCGCCGGTTACTTCGGCAAAGAGCCTGCTCTCTTCGAGGAAGCGGGGATCCGGGGTCGGGGCATTGTGGATGCGCGCGTCGGGTGCACTCATCCCGTCGCCCCGGCGGCGCTCGGCTGCCCGGCGGCGGTGTCCGGATGCGGGCGCGGCTCGGCGATCTTGCGACGGGCGAGCCGTTTCTGCCAGGCATCGAGGTAGGTATAGACCACCGGGGTGATGTAGAGCGTAATGATCTGCGAAAACAGGAGCCCGCCCACCACGGCCACACCCAGTGGACGCCTCGACTCCGCGCCGGCACCATGCCCCAGCGCTATGGGCAAGGTGCCGACCAGCGCCGCCATGGTCGTCATCATGATGGGCCGGAACCGAACCCTGGCCGCCTCGAGGATCGCCTCGCGAGCGGTGGTGCCTTCGCGGCGTTCGGCCTCGATGGCAAAGTCGATCATCATGATCGCGTTCTTCTTGACGATACCCACCAGCATGATCACGCCCACGAAGGCGTAGATACTGAGGTCAAGCTGCAGGATCATCAGCGCCAGCAGCGCGCCAAAGCCGGCGAACGGAAGCCCGGAGAGAATCGTGAACGGATGGATAAAGCTCTCGTACAGGATGCCGAGCACCAGGTAGATCACCAGGATGGCCAGCACCAGGAGCACCAGCAGCCCCTGCTGCGCCGCCTGGAAAGCCTGGGCCGTGCCGGCAAAGCTGGTGCTTATGGTCGAGGGCAGGACTTCGCGTGCAGCGGCCTCAACCCGGTTCACCGCGGTGCCGATGGACGTGCCCGGGACCAGGTTGAACGACAGCGTGACCGAGGGGAGCTGGCCCGAGTGATTCACGGTGAGTGGACCGGTGGACGGCGTTATTTTCGCGAGACTTCCGATCGGGACCGAAACTCCCTCACGGCCGCTGATGTGAAGCAGGTTCATGGCCGAAAGGTCGCGCTGATACTGAGGCAGTAGCTCCATGACCACCCAGTACTGGTCGTTGGGCGTGTAGATGGTGCTGACCTGGCGGGCGCCGTAGGCGTTGTACAGGGCGCTCTCGATCTGGTTCACGTCGATACCGAGCGCAGCCGCACGGTCCCGGTCGATCGAGACCTGGACCTGCGGATTCTTGATCTGGAGATCGCTGGTGACGTCGGTCAGTCCCGGGACCTCAGCCAGCCGGCGCTCCAGGGCCGCGGCTCCTTGATAGAGTGCTTCGATGTCGGAGCTCTGGAGGGTGAACTGATACTCGCTCTTGGACGACCGGCCGCCGATGTTGATCACGGGCGGATTGTTGATGAATGCTCGCATGCCGGGAACGGCACCGAGCTTCCGGGTGAGCGAGCGCGCCACTTCGTCCGCGGTCATGTCCCGGTCGTCCGGATCCTTCAGGTTGATGATGAGCCGGCCCTGGTTGACCGTGCTGATCCTTCCGCCGCCACCGACCGATGACATGAAGCCGTTGACGTTGGGATCCTCCTGCACAATGGCGGCGGCCGCCTGTTGGTGCTTGACCATTGCCTCGTAGCTGGTGCCCTCGGCGGTCTCGGTCGTGGCCACGAGCCGGCTTTGGTCCTCACTGGGGATGAATCCCTTGGGCACCATGCGGGCGAGCACTATCGTGCCCACCAGGATCAGGGCGCTGAACACCATGGCCAGCGGCCGGCGGTCCATGACCCAGTGCAGCGACCGATCGTACCAGCTCAGCGATTTCTCCCAGCCGTGCTCGATCGTGGTATAGAGGCGGCCATGCCGCTCGTCGGGCTGATGCGGCTTGAGCCACCGGCTGCACAACATGGGAGTGAGGGTCAGAGACACGAACCCGGACACCAGGATCGCCACACCGATGGTAACGGCGAAGGTCTGAAACAGCCTGCCGATCAGGCCACCGAGGAACAGCACCGGGATGAACACGGCCACCAGCGACAGGGTCATCGAGATCACGGTAAACGTGATCTCGCGGCTCCCCTTGATCGCTGCCTCCAGCACCGACTCTCCCTTCTCGATGTGGCGGACGATGTTTTCCAGCACCACGATAGCGTCGTCCACCACGAAGCCCACCGCCAGCGTGAGCGCCATGAGGGAGAGATTGTCCAGACTGTAGCCGAGCAGGTGCATCACCGCGAAGGTCCCAACCAGCGACAACGGAAGCGACAGCGCCGGGATCATGGTGGCGCGCAGGTTTCGCAGGAACAGGAAGATCACCATCACCACCAGGCACAGCGCCAGGAAGAGGGTGAACTTCACGTCGTTGACCGACTCCCTGACGGTGCGTGACCGGTCGTTGAGCGTGGCGACGTCGATCGACGCCGGGATCTGGGGCCGGAGGCGTTCGACTTCGGCCTTGACCCGCTCCGCCACCGCCACGGTGTTGGTGCCGGGTTGGCGCTGAATGGCCAGGACCACGGCGCGCTGGCCGTTGTACCAGCTGGCGCGCTTGGTGTCCTGCACGCTGTCCACCACCCGGCCGAGGTCTCTGAGCCGGACCGGCGCGCCGTCGCGATAGGCCACCACCAGTGCGCCGAAGCCGCCGGCGTTGGTGAGCTGGCCCTGGCTTTCCACCGAGTAGGCCTTGTCGGTTCCCCAGAGAATGCCGGTCGGAAGGTTCACGTTCCCGGCTTCGATGGCGCGTCCCACCTCGTCGATACCGATGGCGCGGGAGGCCAGCTGCTGCGGGTCCAGCTGGATGCGGACCGCGTACTTCATCGATCCGTAGACCTGCACCTGTGCTACTCCCTCGACGGTGGAGAGCCGCTGGCCCAGGAAACTTTCGGCGTACTCGTTCAGCTGGGGAAGGGGAAGCGTCGTGGTGGACAAGGCGTAGTACAGGATGGGTTGCGCCGAAGGATCCACTTTCTGGAAGCTCGGCGGCAGCATCTCCTGAGGCAGCTGGCGTTGCGCCTGGGAGATCGCCGCCTGCACGTCCTGAGCGGCGGCGTCGATGTTTCGACTCAGCACAAACTGGAGCGAGATCGACGTGCCGCCCTGGGTGCTGGTCGACGTCATGGTCTCGATGCCGGGAATAGTCGAGAGCTGCTTTTCCAGCGGAGTCGCGACCGCCGAGGCCATGGTTTCCGGACTCGCCCCCGGCAGGCTGGCGCTGACCGAGATCGAGGGATAGTCCACCGCCGGCAAGTCGCTCACCGGCAGCTGCCGGTAGGCAACCAGCCCGAAGATCAGTATCCCGAGCATGACCAGGGTGGTCATGACCGGCCGTCGGATGAAGAGCTCGGTATTCATAGTGCCCCCAACCGCCGCGCGGTGTCCGCGGCCGCCTTGATCTGGACTTTGGAGCCCTGGCGCAGCCGCAGCTGCCCGTCGACCACCACCCGGTCTCCCGGCTGTACGTCTCCGGTGACGACGGCGAAATCTCCCGCGGTCCGGTTGACAGTTACGGCCTTGGTGGACGCGGAGCTGTCGGGCTGAATCACGAAGACGAAGCTTCCCTGCTGTCCGGCAACCACAGCGGCGGCGGGAACGACCAGCGCGTCCGGCTCGACATAGAGCTCCAGCCGGACGTTGACGAAGCCGCCGGGCCAGAGCGACCCGTCGTCGTTGGGAAAGCGGCCCTTCAGCAGAATGGTCCCAGTCGAGGTGTCCACCGCGTTGTCCACGAAGCTCAGCGTGCCCTCCGTCGGATCTCCCCCTCCCGAGGGTTCGGCCCGGACCACCAGCTTCTTCCGCAGGTGAGCCTGGATCAGCGGCAGATTGCTGGCGGGCACCGCGAAGCGGACCTGGATCGGACGCAGCTGGTTGATCTTGACCAGTGGCTCGGTCGCGTTGGCCCGCACCAGATTCCCCTCCCGGATGAGGAGGCTCCCGGTGCGTCCTGAAATCGGCGCCCGGATGGTGGCGTACTGCAGATTGAGCCGGGCCTGGTCTACCGCCGCCTGGCTGCCGGCCAGGGTAGCCTTGCTCGCGGCCGCCGTGGTCCGGATCTGCTCGTACTGCTGGGAGGTGACGTACTCCTTCTCGACCAGCGACTGGTACCGCTTCGCCTCCTCCGCCGCGTTGGCGGCCTGGGCGCGGTCCCGCTCGAGCACGGCCGCGGCCTGTTCCAATGCTGACTGATAGGGGCGGGGGTCGAGCTGAAAGAGGATCTGTCCCTGCTTCACTTCGTCCCCCTCCCGGAATGCCACTCGCTGGAGCGGACCACTGACCTGGGCCTGTACCGCCACGGTTTGAATCGGCTCCACGGTTCCGGTGGCAGGAAGCTCGAACGGTACGGTGCGCCGCTCGACGACGGCAACAGTAACCGGCACCGGCGGCGTGGGAGGCGCCTTCTTCTCCGCGCAGGCGGCGAGCAGCAACAGGGCCAACAGGGGTCTCACGAAGTTCCTCATGGGGGAGGCGTCCTGGATCCAGAATCGGGTGCAAGGCGCAACGGGCTGCCGCCGCGAGCGTCGAGAAAGCCGGTATCATGCGCCAGCTGGGCCAGCGAAGTGTTCCACTCCAGCCGTGCCAACACCTCCTGGGCCCTGGCGTCGGCGAGCGCGGTCTGGGCGGCCAGCAGGTCCAGGACCGTGCCTACCCCGGCGCGATAGCGGCCCAGCGCCACCTCATTGGACTGGCGGGCGCTGGCGATGAGATCCTCGGTGGTGCGGACTCGCCGCGCCGCGGTTTGCAGGGCGTGATACGATCTGAATACCTCGAAGACCACCTGCTGCTCCAACGCGCCGGCCCGCGCGGCTGCCGCATCCGCCTGGGCCACGGCCCGTCTCTGATTATAGAGACGTGAGAAGCCCGCGAATAATGGGATCCTCAGGCTGAGCGTCACCGCGTAACTGTCGTCGCCCTGGGGAAGGTTCGTGGTGTAGGTCTGGGCTCCGGTTCCGTTCAGGACCAGCGAGGGCAGCCGGCTGGCCCGCGCGACCGAGATCTGATTCCGGGAGGCCTCGAACTCGGCCTGCGCCGCCGCCAGATCGGGCCGACCCTGAACCGCCCGAGCGATCAAGGTGTCTACGCTGTCGGCGAGAACCGCCACCGGCACCTGGCCTGCGGCCGAATCAACGTCGTAAGGCAGGTTCGCGGGCAGACCCAGCGACAACGCCAATGCGCCCCGAGAAGTCTGGAGATCCCCTTCGGTGGTCTGTGCGGCGAGCTCTGCCTGGGATGCTGCCGTCCGGGCCTGCAGTACGTCTGCTATCGTGGCGACCCCGACGCGGTGCCGTTCCTCCGCCGCGGCAAGGCTTGCCCGTGCCTCCTGTTGCGTGATGCGCTGCGCCTGCAGCAACGCCCGGTTGGCGACGTACAGGTAGTAGGCTGACTGGATCTCCAGCACTACCCCCTGCAAGGTTGCATTGTGGGTGAAGTTTGCCGCAACCAGCGCGTTGCGAGCTGCCCCGACGTTCCCTGACCGGCCTCCGAAATCGAACAGCAGATACGAGAGGTTGAGGCCAGGGTCCAGCACCGATTGAGTCACGGCGTTGCGGCCTTGCGAGGCGGTGGTCTTGAGCCGGGTAGCGGCCACCTCGCCATCTATCGTGGGGTAATAGGTCCCCCGCTCCGAGCCGTACGCCGCGGCCGCCGCCCGAGCATTGGCCCATGACAACCTGGTAGCCGGGTTGTTCCGGAGACCCAGGTCGACCACCTCCGCCAGCGTCAGCCGGTGGATCCGTTGCTCCAGGTCGGCCGGTACCTTTGGAGACGGCTTGACCTCTCGATCGGCACGTTCCGGCGGAGGCGTCCACGCCGCGTTCGGAGATGGCGCCACTCCTGCCACTCCGCCGATGGAAGGCGTACCACAGGCAGTAGAGCAGACCAGCGTCCATCCAATGAATGTCGAACGGTTTCTCACCGCGGCGCCCCGGCCAGAGCGGCACCCTTTCGGGTGGTCCGCCAACGGACCAGGGCCTCGCGAATGGCCTGGGTCAGAAAGGCGTAGGCCGAGTCGTACTCCTCCAGGCGCTCCAGCACCTTGCGGCTGCGGATCGGGAGGGCGGTTCGAGCATCGCCGATGGCCTCGTGAAAGCGCTCCCAGCGTTGCAGGCGTTGCGCCATGGTGTGACTGAAAAGATCGGGAGGGACCCGGTAATAGTCGCGCCGGTCGGAGGGACGGCTGTTCCGCTCCAATACCCCATGCTGCTCCAGCAGCCGGGCATTGGTGCTTACGCTGGACTTGCTGACCCGCAGCGCGGAGGCCAGCTGGTCCAGGGAACGGCAATCCTCGCTCACCAGCAGCAATCCGAATATCCGGCCGGCGATGCGTGGTAGACCA
Organism: uncultured Gemmatimonadales bacterium; assembly: GCA_963740175.1. GTDB lineage: Bacteria > Gemmatimonadota > Gemmatimonadetes > Gemmatimonadales > GWC2-71-9 > CAVVWJ01. The sequence continues at coordinate 140,974 of CAVUDL010000014.1, read as the reverse complement.
TCGGATTCCAGGGCCAGACCCATTCGATCGATGAAGTCGGCCGTTTTCGTATCCATACGTGAACCTCGCTCCAGCATAGACGCACGATCGGATTTGAAGTTAACTCCGTTCAGTACCTACCGAACGTTGGGGCCATAAAGCGAGCCGAGCGCGCAACGGGGACGCTGCGCGCTCGAGCTGACGTGGAGGGGGTGGCCTACTTGCCGAGTCGGATCCGCTCGATTCGGTTGGTCTTGGCCCGCGTGTTATAGAGCTTCAAGGTGACGATGTCGCCTGCCTTATAGGCCTTCAGTGCCTGGCGCAGGTCGCCAGCCGCCTTTACCGACTTGCCTTCTACCGACAGCAGGATATCGGGGCCACCGTTATTTGGGTCAGCCACTTCACCGTAGGCCGGTCCTCCCGGTGTCACGCCGGTCACGATGAGTCCCCGATGCTCGGGTGAGAGGTCCAGCTGCAGGGCAGCGTCCTGGTCGACCGGCTGGACCGTCAGCCCCAGGAGGTCAATATCAGCGGTGTTGTCCCCAGCCGAATCGGCGGGGCCGGCCCCGTCTGAGGTTCGGTCCGCTACCTCACGAGAAGCGGGGAGGCTCTGGAGCTGCACCTCGTACGTCTTGCGCACTCCGCCCTTCCGGGCCACCTCGACCTTGACCTTGTCTCCCGGCTTGCGGAAGGCGATCTGCTGCTGCAGCTGACCGACGTATTCGACCGGTCGGCCATCGATGGCAACGATGATATCCCCGGACTCAATACCCGCTTTCTTGGCCGGCGAATCCTCACCGAAGTCCTGCACCAGCACACCCCGGATGTCCGGCAGACCGACATACTCCGCGTCGTTCGCCGTGGCGTTCTGCACGCTGACACCCATCGCCACCCGGTTGACCCGGCCGCCTGCGATGATCTGGTCCATCACCTGCCGGGCGAGATCGATGGGGATGGCGAAGCCGTATCCGGAGTAGAAGCCGGTCTGGCTTGCGATGGCGGAATTGACGCCAATGACCTCACCCCGGATGCTGACGAGGGGCCCGCCGGAATTGCCGGGGTTGATCGCTGCGTCGGTCTGGATGAAGTCCTGAATACTGCGGTCGCTCTGATCCGGCAAGGCGAGGCTGCGTCCCTTGGCACTGATGATTCCGGACGTGACCGTAAAGGTGAGATTGTCGCCCAGGGGGTTGCCGACGGCGAGCACCCATTCGCCCACCCGTGAGGCTCCGCTCTTGCCCAACGATGCGGGCACCAGGTTCTTGGCTTCGATCTTCAGCACCGCCAGGTCGGTATTGGGGTCGGTGCCGACGATCTTAGCCTTAAACTCACGCCGGTCGAGCAGCCGGACCGTGACCTGGTCCGAACCGTCCACCACATGGTTGTTGGTGAGGATATAGCCATCAGCTGAGACGATGAAGCCCGACCCGGAGCCTTCCTGGAAGCGGGGCTCCTGCATCGGCGGCATGTTACGGAAAAACTCCTCGAATCCCGGGGGGACCTGCATCCGGGGGCGGCTTTGCGGTCCGTTCTGCCGGGCTGTATCCGGCTTCCGGCCTGACTTGATGTAGACGACGCTTGGCTTGATGTGCTCGGCGACGGAGGCAAATGCCTCACTGAGGTCGTAGAGTGCGGCGGAGCCGGCGGGCAGGTTTCTGGCAGTGGCCGGAATCCCCGGAGTCGCCTGCTGCTGGGCCGACGATTGATATGGTAATTGGAGAAGGCCCGCAGTAAGGAGTCCCACTGCGAACGCTAGTGCGACACCGCTGGATTTCATCCGACGCAGCCATCCTGCTGGCATATTGGTTCCCTCATTGGACATACGGTTGTCCGGGGCGGAAGTGCCCCGATCGAGTACACAAATGTTCCAGAGGTGCATTCCGTCGCGCTGGTTCAGCTCCGTGTTCTGCCTGGCTAGGTGAAACGGGGCGGGCATCGAGGCCGTACGGGGTGACAAGCAGTGGCAGTGCCATTCAGATTCCACTCCTGACCCACCACACCTGGACTCCCCCATGAGATTCTTGCACCCCGTGCTTCTCGCACTCCCGCTTCTCTCGGTCTCAACCCTGCGGGCTCAATCATCCGCCGATTCGGCCGGCATTCGTGCCGCGGCCCTGGACTATGCCGAAGGATGGTATGAGGGGAATGGTGACCGAATGGCGCGCGCACTCCATCCCGAACTGGTCAAGCGAATCGTGGTGCGAGACACGACGACAGGCAGGACTATGGTGCAGGGAATGGGCGCCTCGGTGCTGGTAAACAGCACCCGGCACGGATATGGAAAGGAAACCCCCAAAGACCGCCAACAGAAAGACGTCACGATTCTGGACATCTTCGGCAACGCCGCCAGCGCCAAGGCGGTCATGGCCGACTGGATCGACTATATGCAGCTGGCCAAAGTTGACGGACGCTGGGTTATCGTCAACGTGCTCTGGGAGCGCAAGCCCAAGGCCGGGCAGAATTGACACCTCCCAGCACCGAGCCTTGCATCACTCCCTCGGTGCGGACATCATCCCCGCCGATAGATAATCATTCCCCTGAGCGTCGGAGCAGCTGATGTATAGCAGGATCACCACCGGCCAGAGGCCTCGGGCTGGATTCATTCTCCTTCTGGCCGCCTTGGGCTGCGGTGGCGGCCGGAGGGCAGCGCCGGTTACTAACGCCACCCCCGGAGCGGCCGCGACGGCATCCGCCATCGACCTCCCGGCCGATGCGGCCTTTGAGCGGGCGGTGAGCCGCGGTACCCGAACCATGCGCGGCGAACCGGGACCCAAGTACTGGCAGCAGTGGACCGACTACCAGCTGCAAGCGGAGCTGAATCCCATCTCCAAACGACTCACCGGGCAGGGGACTCTTACGTACCACAACCGCTCGCCCGACGCGCTAGCAGAGGTGTACGTCCACCTGCTGCACAATCTTTTTGCCCCGGGCGCGCGTCACAACACCGACGTACCGTGGTCGGTTGAAGGAGTCGGGTTGAGCCGGGTAGCCGCTCAGGGCCAGGCGCTCAAGCCGGTGAAGAATGAGGGCGTCGGCTACGAGGTGGACGGCACCGTCATGCGCATTCGGCTGCCACGTCCGATTCCTGCCGGAGGCTCAGCCACTCTGGAGTTCAGCTGGAAGCTGCGAATTCCGCCGGATGGTGCCCCCCGGGGGGGACAGGACGGAGAGACGTACTTCATCAGCTATTGGTATCCCCAGATGGCGGTGTACGACGACCTCCAGGGATGGCAGATCGACCAATATCTGGGAAATGCCGAGTTCTACATGGGGTACGGCAACTACGATGTTGCGCTGACGCTGCCGGAGGGATGGCTGGTCACCTCGACCGGCGCGCTGACGAACCCGGAAGAAGTGCTCTCCGCACAGACCCGTGCCCGGCTGGACTCGGCGGGCCACTCAACCGGCATCGTCCGCGTCGTGGGCGAGGCCGACCGGAAAGCCGGCACCTCCACCGCGCAGGGAACCGGGGGCAAGCTCACCTGGCGCTTCCGGGCCGACAGCGTCCGGGACGTCTCGTGGGGTGCGTCTTCCAAGTTTCTGTGGGACGCGACCAATGCGGCAGTAGGAGACGCCAACGGCGACGGGCGGCCGGACACGGCCGCGGTTCACGCGTTCTACCGCCCGGAGCTGCGGGTCAGTCACTGGGATGAAAGCGCCCGCTACAGCCGCCACTCGGTCGAGTTCTTCTCCCGCTATCTCCTGCCGTATCCCTACCCGCACATGACCGCGGTGGACGGTCCTACCTCCTGCGGGGGCATGGAGTTTCCCATGATGACCTGCATCGGGGGCCAGTGGGATACGCTGGGTCTGTACGAGGTGACCACCCACGAAATCGGTCACATGTGGTTTCCCATGCTGGTCGGCTCCGACGAAAAGCGCTACGCCTGGATGGACGAGGGACTCACGCAGTTCGATCAGTCCCAGGCCATGGCCGACTTCTTCAAGGGCTTCGATGATGAGGAGCGGAACCGGGGGAATTATCTCAGCTTCGCTGAGGGGGGCGGCGAGGTCGAGCTCATCCACCATGGCGACCGCTACCCGAGCTACGGCGCCTACGGCGTGGCGAGCTACTACAAGCCGGCCACAGTGTTGGTGGCCCTGAGAGGGGTGCTCGGAGTCGAAACGTTCAACAAGGCCTATCGGGAATACGCCCAACGCTGGCTCTACAAGCATCCCTCTCCCCAGGACCTGTTCAACACGTTCGAGGACGTCTCCGGCCAGGACCTGTCGTGGTTCTGGCGCAGCTGGCTGTTTGAGACGTGGAAGCTGGACCAGGCCATCGACACCGTCGGCCCGGCTGGCGACTCGCTGGAAGTGGTTATCGAAAATCGGGGGAAGGCCCTCATGCCGGTTCACCTGGCGCTCACCCGAACGGGGGGACGGGTGGACACGTTGAGCGTCCCCGCGAGTGTCTGGTTCACCGGAGAACGGCGCTGGCCAATTCGGGTTGCGCGGGAGCCTGCGGTCAGGAGCATCGAGATCGATCCCAGGAAGGATTTTCCCGATATCGATCGCAGCAACCAGGTCTGGCCCCGGTAGGGAAGTCGCTGGTCGCTAGTCGCTAGTCGCCAGTTGCCAGTTGCCAGTTGCCCGGCCAGGGGTGCTGACCAATGTGACTAGCGACCAGCGACCAGCGACCAGCGACTAGCCAGCTGGCAACCGGTGACTGTGACCCGCGACTGGTGACTGGTACCTTAAACAGATGAATCGGGTCCTGATTGTCGCCAATCGCCTGCCGGTCACGGTCAAGGCCAGCGAGGGCGGAGTGGAGGTCCAGCGGAGCGCCGGCGGACTGGCCACCGGGCTGCTGCGCCCGCACGGGCAGTCGGGCGGGTTGTGGATCGGGTGGTCGGGGGCGCCGGAGGGGCTGACCGCCTCGCAACAGTCACAGCTGCAGGAACAGCTGACCGCGATGCGACTGGTGGCGGTGCCGCTGACCGCGGACCAGGTCACCCGCTACTACGAGGGGTTCTCCAACGGGGTCCTGTGGCCCCTGTTCCACTACCTCCTGGATCAGGTGCCCCTCCACGTCAGAGACTGGGATGCGTACGCGGAGGTGAACGAACGCTTCGCCGACATCGTGGCAGAGCACTACCAGCCCGGCGATCTGATCTGGGTGCACGACTACCAGCTGCTGCTCCTGCCCGATCTGCTGCGGAAGCGGCTGCCTGACGCCCGCATCGGCTTCTTCCTTCATATCCCCTTTCCATCAGAAGAGCTCTTTCGAACCCTCCCGGAGCGAGACCGTTTGCTGCGTGGGCTGCTGGGGGCCGATCTGGTCGGATTCCACACCCCAGCCTATCTGCGGCACTTCGCTGCATCGCTGACCCAGCTCGGACTCACCGTTGAAATCGACAAGGTTCAACTCACCGAGCGCGAGGTACGCCTGGGCGTGTTCCCTATGGGTATCGACGCCGCCGCCTTTACCGCGCTCGCCCAAGACCCGGCGGTTCAGGCCGAGGCCCGCGCCCTCCGCGGCGATCAGAGTGTCCGGCTGCTGGTCGGGGTAGACCGGCTGGACTACACCAAAGGGATTCCCCGGCGGTTGCTCTCCTATGAAAGGATGCTCCAGACTCACCCCGAGCTTCGGGAGCGGGTCCGGCTGGTTCAGGTGGCCGTCCCCTCGCGCACCGGGGTCGAGGCGTACCAGGAATTCCGGGCCCTGGTCGACGGACTGGTAGGCCGGATCAACGGGGACTTCGGCACCCCGCGCTGGGTGCCGGTGCACTACATCTACCGCGCACTGTCGGAGGCGGAGCTGGTCGCTCTGTACCGGGCGGCGGACGTCATGCTGGTGACTCCGCTGCGAGACGGAATGAACCTGGTGGCCAAGGAGTTTGTCGCGTCGAGGACGGACGGAGACGGCGTGCTGGTGCTGAGCGAGTTTGCGGGAGCCTCCTGGGAGCTGCCGGAGGCGATTCAGGTGAACCCGTACGACGTGGATGGCATGGCAGAGAACACCTATCGCGCTCTGACGATGGAGCCGGAGGAGCGGCGCGCCCGGTTGAAGCCCCTGCGCCTCAGGGTTGAGACCTACGATGTCCATCGCTGGGCCACGACGTTCCTGGAGCAGCTGGAATCGGTGACCCGAAAGTCTCTTACGGCCGCACCGGCCGGAGCATCGGCCGCCCGCCAGGCGCTGCGATCGCGGCTCGGGGAGACCGAGGACCTGCTCCTGCTCCTGGACTACGACGGAACGCTGGTCCCCTACACCCCGACTCCGGAGCTGGCGAGGCCCGACGCCGCGCTGCGCGAGCTCCTCGAGGAGCTCGCGCGACGTCCCCGGACTGAGGTCCATGTAGTGAGCGGCCGGGCCCGCGAAGCGCTGGAACATTGGCTGGGAGAACTTCCCATCGCACTTCATGCGGAACACGGCTTCTGGTCTCGCGCACCCGAAGAACAGACCTGGGTGCCTGCCGCCGAGATCACCGGGGAGTGGCGCGAGCCGGCCCTCGCGATCCTGCGCGAAATCGCCGCGCGGACTCCGGGATCGCTGGTCGAGGTCAAGTCGGTGGCTCTCGCGTGGCACTACCGCATGGCTGACCAGGAGGCCGGGGCTCGCCGCGCCAACGAGCTGCGCCTCCACCTCACCCAGCTGCTGAGCAACCAGCCGGTGGAGATTCTCGCCGGCCACAAGGTCATCGAAATCCGTCCCTACGGCGTCAACAAGGGGCGCATAGTCCCGCCGCTCTCGCCCGAACGACTAGCGGCGACCACGGTGCTGGCCATCGGCGATGATCGGACCGACGAGGATCTGTTCGCCGCGGTTCCAGCCGACGGGATCAGCGTCAGGGTGGGGCCCGGTCCCACCCGGGCCCGCTTCCGCCTGGAGAGCGTTGCAGCGGTTAGATCTCTGCTCCGCTCGCTGGTGGAGGCCGAGGTTCCCCGATAGCCAGCCGCCATCCCCCGGGACTCCGAGCGCTCTTCGTCACGGAGGTATGGGAGCGCCTGGCGTATTACGGAACCCGGGGCCTCCTCATTCTTTATCTCATAGACAGTACCAGCGGCGGATTGGGATGGACCCAGGAAGGGGCCAGCCGGTTATACGGCTGGTTCACTGGCCTCGCCTATCTCACACCTGTGGTGGGTGGCTGGCTGGCAGACCGATACCTGGGGACCCATCGGTCGCTGGTCATGGGCGGAGCGCTGCTGACGGTAGGGTACTTCACCCTGGCACTGGGCCAGACCCTCTCATTGTACCTGGGGCTGGGGCTCATCATCCTCGGCACCGGACTCTTCAAGCCCAACGGCTACACCCTGGTGGGGCAGCTCTATGGGCCGGGTGATCCTCGCCGGGACTCGGGCTTCACCTTCTACTACATGGCGATCAATGTTGGCGCGCTGCTGGGGCCGCTCGTCTGCGCCTCTCTCGCGGCCGATCCGCGATACGGGTGGACCTATGGGTTTGGCGCTGCCGGCGCGGCGATGCTGGCCGGCCTGATCTTCTACCTTTGGGCCGGGGCGCGTTGGCTCCGGGGCATCGGCCGGTCGCCGGCGCAGCAGGCCTCGGGTGGAGCGCTCAAGGCGCCACTCACGGCTGCAGAGCGGCAGCGCATTCTTGCGATAGCCATCATTACCGTCTTCGTCGTCTTCTTCTGGCTCGCGTTCGAACAGGTCGGCTCCTCGCTGAATGTCTTCGCGGCCCATCGGACGGATCGAGTCGTGCCCGGTTGGGCGGCCTGGTTCATCCCCGGCGGCGAAATCCCCGCCGCCTGGTTTCAGGCAATCAATCCGTTCTTCATTCTGCTGCTCGCGCCGCTTGCCGCAGGGCTGTGGCGCCGCCTGGGTGCGCGGGCGCCGAGCACGCCCGCCAAGATGGCGTTGGGGCTGGTACTGCTCGGCTTCGCGTATCTGGTCATGGTGGCCGGCGCCACCCAGGGCGATGCTGGAGCCCGGGTCAGCCCGTGGTTCCTGGTGGGGTTCTATCTCATCTTCAGCTGCGGGGAGCTCTGTTTCCTGCCGGTCGGCATCTCGTTCGTCAGCCAGACGGCCCCGGCCCGGTTCGCCTCCATGCTCATGGGCGCCTGGCTCACTGCCAACTTCTTCGCCAGCCTGGCCGGGGGCTATCTCGCGGGCATGGTGCAGCGAATCGAGCGGGGGGAGCTTTTCACGATCCTGGGAGGCCAGGCCGACTTCTTTCTGATCTTCGTCGCGTCCTGCTGGATTGCCGGTTCCCTCCTGGCGCTTCTGGTGCCCACGCTCAGGCGGCTACTCTAGCTCAGGGCGACGGCACCGCGCTGGCGTCGATGCGCCTCAGGGCTCGGCGGGCGGACGCGGCGATCTCATCGTTGATCTCCTCATCCACCATCGCCTGAAGGCGGGGAACGGCAGCCTTGGCGCCGGGGCCGATCTCCATCAATGCCACCGTCGCAGGGAACCGGACTGCGGGGATGGGATCATCCAGCAGCTCGATCAGCGCCGGGACGGCGGCGACGGCGGCCGGCCCCATCCCGGCGATCTCATATGCCGCAGCGTTCCGGGTCTGGGGGGACAACCCCTTCAGGTCGGCGATCCACTCACTCAATGGCCGTCCACTCGACACGGGCTCTTTGGCCTTAACGGCACTGGTTTGAGCGGATGCGACGGCGACGACCGTCAGAGTAGCCATTCCCAGCGTGCCGATGATTCTTCGCAGCATGTTCTCCTCGATGTCTTAGATGGCCCGCGCCTGCGGGCACTAGCGGAATATAGCCGCCGGGTCGTCCAACCCGTCACGCGCGACCGCCAGGCTCTGGCGCGGCCAGCAGCAACGCATCAATCTTTCGGCGAAACCCCCGGACCGGACCGGCCGTACCGTCTAAGAGCCCATGCTGCTCGCACTGCTCCTGCTCCTTTACCCCGGCATCACCGATCCCCCCACCACGTACGATGGTCGGGCGGGCAAGCTTCTGGTCCGTCTACCCCGGATCGAGCAGGAGCCGGTCATCGACGGCAAGCTGGACGAGGCGGTTTGGGGCCAGGCTGCGGTCATGACCGGGTTCTCCCAGTTCTCGCCGGCGGACGGCGTCCCCGCCGCCGACTCTACCGAAGTGCTGGTCTGGTATACCCCGACGGGAATCCTGTTCGGGATCCGCGCCTTCGAAGCCCACGGCTCAGTGCACGCCACGCTCGCCGACCGGGATCGCATCCAGTCGGACGATCATGTCCAGATCCTTCTCAGCACCTTCAACGATGGGCGGCAGGCCAGCGTCTTCGCGGTGAATCCGTTCGGCGTGCAATCTGATGGCGCGCTGGTCGAGACCGGATCTACCAGCGGCAACGGCTTCAACAACGCCGTCGTCAAGCGCGAATCGGCCGACCTGAGCCCCGATTTCGTCTTCGAGTCCAAGGGCCGGCTGACCGACTACGGCTATGAAGTGGAAGTCCGGATTCCGTTCAAGAGTCTTCGGTTCCAGCCCAAGCAGGAGCAGAGCTGGGGAATCAACGTGGTCCGCCAGGTGCAGCACTCGGGTCACGAGGATTCGTGGGTGCCCGCCAAGCGGGCAAGTGCCTCGTTCCTGGCGCAATCGGGGCGGCTGGTGGGACTCACCGATCTCCGCCGCGGGGTCGTTCTCGACTTCACCCCCTCACTGACGTCGAGGACCGTGGGTGAGCCGGGCAACTCCGGATGGGAATACGCCGGTGGCGGCCCTGAAGTCGGCGGGACGATGCGCTGGGGCATCACCAACAATCTGACGCTAAACGGCACCGCCAATCCGGATTTTTCCCAGGTCGAATCCGACGCGCAGGAGTTCGCCTTCGATCCGCGGCAGGAGATCTTTTTCTCCGAGAAGCGGCCCTTCTTCCTCGACGGCATCGAGCAGTTCACCACCCCAAACCAGCTGATCTACACCCGGCGCATCATTCAGCCGGTGGCCGCGGCGAAGCTCACCGGCAAGGCATTCGGCACCGACCTGGCGCTCCTGTCCGCCGTGGACGACGAGGTGGCCTCGGTCACCGGCGAGAACCCGATTTTCAACCTCCTCCGGGTACAGCGGGACGTGGGGGCGCAGTCGCGACTGGGGCTGGTCTACACCGACAAGATCGACGGGGACAACTACAACCGGGTCGCCGGCGCCGACGCCCGGCTGGTCTTCGGCGAGCTGTACAGCGCTCAGCTCCAGCTGGCCGGCAGCCGGACCCGACTCGCGGGAAACACAACCACGGCGCCTCTCTGGTCGGGACGGTTCGCCCGGAACGGCCGAACCTTCGGCCTTCGCTACACGATCAACGGCATAGACGAGAGCTTTCGAGCTGCGAGCGGGTTCATCGCCCGGCCGGGCATCGTGAACGCCGCCCTCAATCACCGGGTGACGGTCTACGGCAAGCCGAGCAGCCTGGTGGAGAGCTTTACCGGTGACGTCACCGTGAACGGCACCTGGGAGTATCGCCGCTTCGTGAACGGAGAGGGTATCCAGGACCGGAAGCTGCACTTCAACACCAACACGACGCTCAAGGGCGGATGGAAACTCGGCGCATCAGTGCTGGTCGAGTCCTTCGGATACCCCTCCGACCTCTACGAGGACTATGCGCTCGAGGTCCCCGCGGCAGGCGGGGGTGTCGATACCGTGGCATTCATCGGCCAGCCTACCATACCCAATCTCGATTACGTGCTGTCACTCGACACGCCGGAGTTCGCTCATTTCTCGGGCAACATCTTTTTCCTCTGGGGGCACGACGAGAACTTCTACGAATGGGCCAGCGCCAACATCTCCTGGCTCGACCTGACGCTGGACTGGCGCCCTACCCACCAGCTCCGGGTCAACGGGCTCTATCGGCTCCAGTTTGTCGGCCGGCGCACCGACAACAGCACCGTGAACATCTGGCGGAGTCCTCGTCTCAAGATCGAGTACCAGCTCTCGCGCCCCATCTTCCTCCGGCTGGTCGGCGAATACACCACCGAGCGTCGTGATGCCCTGCGAGACGACACCCGTACCGGCGCCCCCATTCTGGTCTTGGATCCGGACGCCAATACCTACGTCCGCACGCAGGCGTTCGGGCGCCGCTCGTTCCGGGGAGATTTTCTATTCTCCTATCAGCCCACTCCCGGAACCGTGCTCTTTGCCGGCTACGGCAGCACCCTTCGTGACCCATCGGTGATGGGAAGCGAGAACCTCGAGCGCGCCCAGGACGGGTTTTTTCTCAAGCTCAGCTACCTCTTCCAACTCTAGGGAGTGCTAACTCTGGCAGTCGTGTAGTCGAGACGCCACAGCACGGGTTCACGAGCAACAATATCAAAGCTCCGCGTCACACTTCCGCTTTCAGCCTGAGTAACATCAGCCGAACAAATAGTTTGTAGCTCGCATTCTTAGCGCACTCGCCCGCAACTGTGAGCTGGCTTACCTCTTGCCCTCACACCCTCCGAACCTGTTCCCACCCCTGCACATCTGAATGCAAGGCCTCTGACGCAAGCGGAGGCTCGAGGGTACGGACCGTCTACTCCGATTGGAGCAGTGCGATGCGGATCCTGGTGTTGAACTACGAGTATCCACCACTCGGGGGCGGTGCTGCGGTCGCGACCGCGGCCCTGGCCCAGGGGATGGTCGAACGTGGGGTCAAGGTAGACGTGGTCACGGCTGGTGCAGAGAGTGGCACTCCCACCGAGAGCGCCGAGCAAGAGCGCCTCACGGTGTATCGAGTCAGAAGCCGGCGCACCGGAATTCATCAGGCGGGTATGGCTGACGCCGCCAGTTACCTGGTCGCGGCCTTGCCCCTGATCCGGCGGCTGATGCGCGCTCACCGCTACGATGCAGTCCACGTCTTCTTCTCTCTGCCCACCGGCGCGCTGCTGCCCTTCCTCGACCTCCGGGGGACACCAGTGGTGGTCTCGCTGCGCGGGTCGGACGTACCCGGCTACGATCCGTATAACCGAGGACTCCAGCTCGCGCACCGGCTGCTCGCGCCCTTGACCCGCTGGATCTGGCGGCGGGCCGATCGAGTCGTTGCCGTCTGTGAAAGCCTGGGACAGCTGGCTCGCCAGACCTACCCCAACCTGTCATACGCGGTGATCCCAAACGGGGTCGACCTGCAGCTGTTTCAACCGGCGGCCGCTGGCCGCCGGACTCCGACCCATCCGATTCGCTGCCTCGCCGTGGCCCGGTTGATCGAGCGCAAGGGATTGGGCGACCTCATCCGGGCCTTCGCGCTGCTGGAGCGCGGCCGCTTTCAGCTGGAGATCGTGGGCGGAGGATCGGACGAGGGGGCATTGCGAGACCTGGCATCGGTGCACGGCCTCGCCGGGGAAGTACGGTTCCTGGGGCCGCTGCCGCGGGCCGAAGTGGCCCGCCGGTACCGTGAAGCCGATCTGTTCACGCTGCCGTCTTCCGCCGAGGCGTTCGGAAACGTCTTTGCCGAAGCGCTGGCCTCCGGCCTGCCGATCGTCAGCAGTCCGATTGGGGGAATACCCGACCTGGTGGAGCATGGAACCAACGGGCTTCTGGTGACGCCCGGTGACGTCAACGGTCTGGCCGCAGCGATCCGCTATCTGGCGGAGGATCCGGAGCTGCGGCTCGCGATGGCGCAGAGGAACCGCGCCAAGGCGGAAGCAACGCTGGAATGGTCCCGCGTCACCCACCGGTATCTGTCCACCTATGAGGCGACTCAGAACCGGCGTCCCGTCCGGTCCCTGGTCGCCGAACCTACCGCGAGCGTCTCATGAACAGTGTTCCGTTCTGGCTGGCTGTGGATTGCGCCTCCACGTTTGCAGCCCTGAATCTCGACCGGGATTCGATGGACGCCGTAGCGCGCGGCCGACTGAGTCGACTGTTGTTCGACGCCGCCCGCAATAACGCGTTCTACAGCCGGCGGCTTCAGGATGCCGGCATCGAGTGGGCCGACCCGATCCTGTGGCTCGATCCGTACCGCGCCCTGGCGGCTCTTCCACCTGTGTCCAAGGCGGAGCTGCGGCAGGCCGGGCCCAGAGCCCTCACCGGTGGCGGGGTTCGCCCGGAGTGGCAGTCGTCGGCGTCGTCCGGATCCACGGGGGAACCGTTCCGGGTCTACTATGATCCGCGCGCCTGGGCTCGCCTCAAGTACGCGGTCAAGCTGCGCGCCAGGCGAGCCTGCGGGCTCGGCGTCACCGACCGGATCGCAATTCTCGATGCGTCTTCCCCGGCAAAGCACTCGACGCTGAACCGCAGCCTGGGCTGGCGCCGCATCAGCGTGTTGCAGCCCGCCGCGGCCATCGCCGACCAACTGGTCGACTTCGCTCCCGATGTGGTGTACGGCCTGCCCTCCGCGCTGCTCGAGGTCGGCCGAGCGCTCCAGCTTAGAGGCAAGCGACTCGACCTGAGCATGCTCTTTACCAGCGGTGAGCTGCTCAACGGCTCCCGGGCGGTGCTCAAGGCGGCGTTCGAGGCCCCCGTCTACGACGTGTACGGTACTTCGGAAACCAAGGAGATCGCCTGGCAATGTCCCCATGGCGGAATGCACCTCAACGCCGATGTGGTCCGCCTGGAAGTGCTGGATGATTCGGGTCGCGCCGTTCCCACGGGCGAGGAGGGGAACCTGGTGGCCACACTCCTCGTCAATCACGCCATGCCGCTCTTCCGCTATCTCACCGGTGATCGCGGCGCGCTGCTGTCGGGAGCCTGTGCCTGCGGTCGGTCATCCCCGCTGCTCGGCGTCGTGAGCGGCAGACTCGCCGACATGCTGGTGCTCCGAGACGGCCAGCGGATCTCACCGTACGCGCTGACCTGCGCCCTGGAGCGGGTCGATGGCGTGCTGCGGTACCAGGTCAGCCAGCTGGATCCGGCGCGAGTGCGGGTCCGAGCCATCACCGAGGGCGCGGCCGACCGCGAGAGAATCGCGCACCAGATGCGGAGCGCGCTGCGCTACGATGTGGCGTCGTTTCTCGATGCCGACGTGGAGTTCGTAGATCGGCTGCCGACCGGCCCCCACGCGAAGTTTCGCGTCGTGGAGCCTCTGTGAGCGCCCCCCGGGGACGCCGGCTCCCCCATCCACTGACGCCGTACCCTGAGCTGATGGTGAACTTCTGCCCCACAGGCATGATCCCCACCAAGGCGATGACGCCGCACGTACCGATCACGCCGGCAGAGGTGATCGATGATGCCTGCCGGGCCCTGGAGCTGGGTGTCGCCATCGTTCACCTGCATGCGCGCGAGGCGGACGGCAGCCCGACATATCGGGGTGAGATCTATGAAGAAATGATCCTGGGCATCCGCCGCCACTTCTCGGACGCCATCGTATGTGTGAGCTGCAGCGGAAGAAACTTTCCGGAGTTCGAGCGGCGCAGTGAAGTGCTGGAGCTGACCGGGGCTGCCCGGCCCGACCTGGCGAGCCTCACCATGACCAGCCTCGATTTCCCCACTGGCACCAGCCAGAATGCCCCCGACATGGTGCTGGCGCTGGGCGAGAAGATGGTGGCGAATGGCATCAAGCCCGAGCTCGAGTGCTTCGACTTCGGCATGATCAGCACGGCGAACATGCTGATCGGCAAGGGACTGCTGGGCGAGCCGCCGTACTATTTCAACCTCCTGCTCGGCTCGCGCTACTCGGTTCCTGCGACTGCCCGTCATCTCTCGAACATGCTGGAAGACCTCCCGCCTGATTCGGTGTGGTCCGCCGCCGGTATCGGGCTCTTTCAGCTCCCCATGAACGTCCTCGCGATCGCCATGGGCGGGCACTGCCGCACCGGCCTGGAAGACAACATCTACCATGGGTTCGACCGGGGAGAGCTGGCGACCAACGAAGGGCTGGTGGAGCGCCTGGCGCACATCAGCGAGAGTTTCGGCCGGCCGCTGGCAACCTCCAGCAGGGCCCGGGCACTCCTGGGACTGGGCCGCTCGGCCGCGCGGGGGCAGCCGGCCCTGCAGGAGGCCTTCGGCCGATGACGCTCACCCCCCAACTGGTCCGAAGCGCCCTCGCGATTGGGCGGAGTGCCGGTGCCTCGGCCGTCGAGCTCCGGGAATTTCAGGATGCCCGGCTCCGCCGGCTGCTGTGTCACGCCTACGAGTCGGTTCCGTTCTACCGCAAGCTCTTCGACCGGCACCGTCTCCACCCCCGTCACATCCGGGGCACGGTTGATCTCGATCTGATTCCGACGGTCACCAAGCAGGAGCTGCGCGCTCAGCCGGCGGGCAACGTCGTGGCCCGGGGCATCGTACCCGAGCAGCTGCTGACGGCGCGTACCAGTGGCTCGTCCGGTGAGCCGTTCGTCATCCGCCGCACTTTATCGGAGCAGCGTCTCCAATATCTCCTGCAGCTTCGCGCATTCGCCCGGCTGGGCGTTCGAATCGGCGATCGGATGGCCGTGGTTGGCCTGCTGCGGCAGGCGGACTCGAACGATTCCAAGATCATGGGACGGGCGCTTCAGGCGACCCGGATCATGCAGAGGCTGAAGATCGATGGCTTGCAGGAGCCTGGGGCGATCGTCGAGCAGCTTCGCTGCTACCGGCCGGACGTGATCACCGGCATGCCGGGTATGCTCTGCCGCGTGGCCGACTATCTGCTGGCGCACGGGTCCAAGGGCCTCGCGCCACGGCTGCTCATCGTGGGTGGCGAGGTGCTTACGCCGGTGATGTGTCGCAGCCTGCGGCAGGGGTTCGGCGCCCCGGTTCGCGAGACATATGCCAGCCACGAGTTCCCGCTGCTGGGGTGGCAGTGCGGCGAGAACGGGCAGTTCCACACCTGCGATGACGGCGTCATCCTGGAAGTCCTGCACGAGGGGCGTCCGGCTGAACCCGGTGAGCGGGGAGAAGTGGTGGTCACCAACCTCCACTCATATGCCATGCCGTTCATTCGCTACCGGCTGGGTGACATCGCTACCCGGGGCGAGCGCCACTGCGCCTGCGGGCAGCCTTTCTCCACCATCGGCAGCATCCAGGGCCGCATGATCGACTACTTCCCGCTGCCCGATGGCCGGGTGATCCATCCGTATCAGATCCTGTCCAGCTTCGTCAACGGCGGTGACGCGTGGATCCGGCAATACCAGCTGCTCCAGGAACGCCGGGACCGCATCGTGTTGCGGGTACTGCCCGCACACGTGCCCGAGCCCGACCGCCTGGCCTCGTTGGAGCGGTCGGTGCTGCCGCTGCTTGGTCCCTCGGTGGAGTTCCGGGTCCAGGTGGTGGACGACCTGCCGCTGGAGCAAACTGGAAAGTTCCGGCCGTCGCGCTCACTGGTACACTCGCTATACGACGAATCGCCGGCGAGCACCGCACGTGCCTAGATCGCTCGCCGCATCCCACAGCCGATTCCCGCTGCACATCTACGTACACTGCGCCACGTCGGTCGAGTACCTGGCGGAGCTCAATGCGTCCATCGCGGGCGTCGAGCACTACGCCGAGCGCGCGCTACTGCTCGCCGAGCGGGGCGACCTCGTGTGCGTACCCGATGAAGTCGACCCCGGGTATCTCGAGTATCTGGGTGACCTGGGGATCGGTCCTGCCCCCGGGAACCTGCTGGTCGGCTCGCGTCTCGGAGACCCGGACTCGAGCGCGCCGCTCTGGCTGAGGCTGCTGCACAGCGAGGAGGCGCTCGCCGCCCTGCGCTGCTCGATCCAGAGCCGCGGCTCGGCCTGGCTGCACCCGTTCATCGCGACGCAAGGGCAGTTCGACCTTGCTGCCGCCCTGCAACGACGAGCCGGTGTCGCTGTGCAGGTCGGTAGCGGCTACCCGGACCTGGTGGCCTACGCCGACCGGAAGCATAACGTCCGCGCCCGGGCAATCGAGCTGGGAGTCCCCGTCGCCCGCGGCGAGGTGGTCGATCTGCGGTCGGAGCGAGGTTGGCGCGGGCAGGAGGCGCTGCTGCGGCGGGCGATCGAGCGGCAGATGCCGGAAACGGGACGAGTCATTGTTCGCGGCGCCGCCGGCGCCGCAGGATCCGCCACGTTCTCGGTGCAATCGCGCGAGGAGATTGCGCCGCTGACCCAGCGCCTCGCGGCATCCGCTGACAACCACATCTACCTGGTGGAATCGATGGTCGAGATGACTGTCTCCCCCAACGTGCAGATGTATATCGGCCGTGAGGCGGGGGCGATCAGGTGCGGCGGCACCACGGACCAGCGCTGGGAGCGCCCACTGATACATGGAGGCAACAGCTTTCCTTCCTCCGCGAGACGGATCGCCGACATGCTGGGGTGGTCTCGAACACTGGCTGAGTGGCTCCAGCGCTCCGGATACTCGGGGGTGGCTGGATTCGATTTTGTCGAATACAACGATCACACCGGTAAGCCCCAGGCATTTCTGGCGGAGCTGAATCCCAGAACCAACGGCGCGACATATCCGTTGCGACTTCGCCGCCGGCTCAATGTCGCGCAGCGCGAAGCCGGCTATCCCGAAATACGGGCCTTTGCCTCCGGGATGGTGGAGTCGGACGCCGGCAGCTTCGCCCAGCTGCGGGATATGTGGGACGAGCAGCTGTTCTGCCCCGAGCGGGGTACCGGCCTGGTCCCGTACATGCCGGGACTGCTGCGTCATGGAAAATGTGGTGTGGTGGCGCTCGCCGGCTCCCGGGAGGAGGCGGACGAGCTCTATCAGCAGGCGAACACCGCGACAGCCGCTGTATGACCAGCCTGGCTGAGGTTCCCGCGACGCACCCCCGGCGTGCGCCTGGCCGGACACTTACCGCGCTGCTGGAAGAGCAGCTGATCATCCCCTCATATGCCTCGTCGTGGGCATTCGCGTCGGTCGGGCTGCACCGCGCCATGTCGCTGCCGCTCCAGCTCGCCGGCACGGTGCGGCGGCGGGCGGTAAGTAGCGCCGGCGACACGATCCAGCTCATGAGTATTGGACGGGAGAAGCTGGTCGATGCAATCGCGACCGGCATCTTCGGCGATCTTCCGGTCCCATCCTGCCAGGGACGCCGCCCCCCGTGGGATCTGGCCGCCGCGGGGCCAGAGGCCGATCTGGTGATCGCTGAGGTACACCGCTGGATGGCTCCCCGGTTGCGCCGTAGAGGGTGGCTGATCGTTCCCCGGTCGGTGCGCTGGCACGGGGACCTGGCGATGGTCCCACCGCCGGTGCCGAGCAAGAGCCTCCAGGCCAATCTGGCAAAGCTGCGCAAGCAGAGCTTCAGCCTGGTCCAGGGCACCTCCGAGGATGACTGGCGTGAGTTCTATGCCACGATGGTGGAGCCTCAGGCACGAGCCCGGCACGGCTCGACCGCCTGGGTTGCGTCGACGTCGTTCCTGCGCAAGGTGGCGGCGAGGGGGACCCTGCACTTCATCGTCGAGAACGGCGTGCGGGTGGCGGGGATCTGCGCCATTCCCTGCGGCGACACACTGTGGTTTCCACTGATGGGGGTGCGCCATGGGGATCCCGGGCTGCTCCAGCGCGGTGCCAGCATCGCCTCATTCGCACTCCCATTTGAGTGGGCCCGCCAGAATGGATATCGCCGGGTAGATCTCGGTAGGACCGGGTCGTTCCTCAACGACGGCGTGCAGCAGTACAAACGGCGGTGGGGACTGGTGCCGGTACTCGACCCCTTGTCGCTGGTCACCGCGGTGCGGGTGGGATCGGCCGCCGCACGCAGAGCGTTCTCGCGCGAGCCGGTGTTGATCGAGACCGAAGCCGGGCTGCAGGTCTACGCGGGCGAAGCATGACCGCGCCGGCGTTGCCGGCAGCTGCCGCACTGGATGTAGGAATGGTGTACCGAGCCGCGGAGGTGGCGCCGGCCCAGTGGGACCGTCTCGCGCGGCGCGGTTTTCACCTGCACAACTGGTTTGCCGCTGCCGAGGACTGTGGCTGGCGCGCGCGTCACGTGGCCGTGCGCGATCCCGAGGGATTACGCCGAGTCGTGCCCGCGTACCTGACCGATCGGGACAGCCTGCATGACCTGCACGACCGCTGGCTCGGTCCGCTGGGCAAGTCGGCAGCAGTCTCCGGTATCAGCCTGCGACCTGCCATCTCCGTGCAACCGCCTTGCGTCCTGGTTTCGGAGTCACTGGGACTGTCGGGACCGATACCCGAAAGCACGGTGCACCGGGTCTTCGAGGCGCTCGAGGCCGCGGCCGAAGCCGACGACGCTAAGGCGGTCATATGGCCGTGCGTGGATGCCGGCTCGGCGGAGTTGATTCGGGTTGCCAGGGCGCGCGGTTATGCCGTGGTGTATGCGGGGGCGAGTGCCAGGATCGTGGTCGAGTGGGACTCCTTCGACGAATACCTGGCTTCTCGAAGCAAGAACGTTCGACGAACCATCAGAGCCGACCTCGGTGGGATCCGCTCGGCTGGACTGCGAACCGAGCTGGTGAGCGATTTCCGCCACGCGGTTCCCGCCATGCAGGCGCTCTACGCCGAAGCATATCGGCATCGCAACGGCAGGGAGTCTCCGGTCGGCCAGGGGTTTTTCGAGCGGCTCAGCCTGCGCCCTACCGACCGGATTCGAGCGCAGCTGACCTGGAGTGGGGCCCGATTGGTCGGAACCAGTCTCAACCTGATGACACCGGAGTTGCTGGAAGGAACTCTTGGCGCCTTTGCACCGGAGCACCGCCGGGGGCCGGCCTACTACAACGATCTGTGTTACGAGCCGATCAGGCTCGCTTGTGAAGCAGGAATCGCGGGGATCGATCTGGGCGCCACGGCACTGTACACCAAAGTGCTGCGAGGCGCCGAGCTCCGGCCCCGTGTCGCACTGATTCGAGGTACGACGAGGGCAAGGCATCGGCTGCTTGCCACGCTGGGCCATATGGTAGCGCGGAGAACGCAGTGGAAGGAGCGGCGGGCTTTGGGCCCGCTTTGGCCTCGGAGTCTGGAGGAGGCGTACACATGAGCCTTGCGCCCGGAAGGAAATACGTCACCGATCTCAGCACTCTTCCAGGCGATGCGGCTGCCGCGTGGCGGTCGGCCGGTCCCCCGGGGGTGTGGAACGAGCTGCGCCGGAGAACCATCGACCGGGCCGGTGGCTTCGTCCGGAACCTCGTGATCGAGGCCGATCTCAGCACCACCCGGCGGACCTCACCGCCGAGCGGGATAGAGATTCGGCCGTTTACTGGTGAAGACTGGAGCTGTTTCGGGGATATGGCCGGTCAGCGCGTGGCGCCGGTATTCACTGACGCATCGCGGGCCGGCCGGACCTGCCTGGTAGCCTGGCGCGGGCACGAGGCACTGGGATACATCTGGTTCTCCCCCCAGGTCGAGCTCCGCTACGAGAACTTCGATCTGCCGCTGCCGGCGGACACTAACTACCTCTGGCAGATCCAGGTGGCCCGCGGCGCGCGGCGCCGCGGAGTGGGCGCGGCATTGATACAGGCCGGGTTTCAGCAGGCCCTGGGGCACGGCGTTCGTCGCAGCTGGATGATCACTGCCCCCGACAACGCGGCGGCTCAGAACACCCTGTCCTCGGTGGCCGAGTGCCGGCTTCTGGGCACAATCAGGAGGGTGAAAGTGGTGTCATGGATGCAGTGCCGGTACCTCCCGCTGCATGAGCCTCGAGCGCTGGAGCCGCACGCCAAGTGAAACTTCCCGCGAAAGTTCTCAAATACGTGGAGGATTGCCGGACATTTCCCGGCGATGCCCGCCTGACGTTCAGACTCGAAGGTGTGCGGGGCGTGTGGGAGGCGCTGGCGGCTCGCACCATCGATCGAGTCATTCGGCACGGCCATGTCGTAGTGTTCGCCCAGGCACTCGACTCGGCTCCGGTTGTCCCGCCCCCGGTGGGAGTGGTCATTCGTCCACTCACCGATGAGGACTGGCCCGGGCTCTCCCGGATCGTGACGCGGCGCAGCCTGAGCCTGTTCCGCGCTCTCGTCAAAAACGGCCACCATGGCCTGGTGGCCTGGCGCGGCGCGGAGCCGATCGGGTATGGGTGGGTCGCCGAGCGAGTGGGGCCCGACGTCACCGCCTGCCCGCTGTCGCTGCCGAAGGATGCAGCGTACCTCTGGGATCTGTACGTGGTGCCTAGCGAGCGCTCCAACGGCGTTGGCTCCGCGCTGGCCAGTGCCCGGATCCAGACCGCTCGGGAGCGCGGCTTCCGTGAAGGCTGGCGGATGATCTCCCCCTCCAACGCGGCCTCCCTTCGCACACTGGCCAAGAGCGGTAGGGATACGCGCGTGGTTGGAGAGATTCGCTTCATCAAGCTGCTCGAGCGGATCTACGCCCGGTTCACCCCGGCAGTCGCACCGGCGCCTCGCCTGCGCGACAGTCTGGCGGCCGAGCCGCCCTCCGGACAGCTGAAGCTGGTGGTTCTGACATCGGCCCTGATGGGTGTGAAGCTGGCCTCTGCACTGGCCCAACTCGAGGAGGTCGGCTCACTCACGGTCGTGACCACCAGCGTCATGCGAGGACGCAGGAGCTTCTGGGAAAAGCTCCGGGGGATCCTCCATTACGACGGCCCTGAGGGTGTCGCCCGTGCTGCCCTCGGCCGCATCGGCAGCGTCCTGGGAATCGGACAGAGTCTGGCGCAGGCCGTGGCGCTTTGGTGCCCCGGCGCGAGACATGTGCACTGCGACGATCTCCACGCGCCGGAATCGTTGGCCCTCCTTCAAAGCCTGAAATCCGATCTGGGCGTGGTGTTCGCCGCCTATCGATTGAAGCCCGAGGTCTTCACCATTCCGCGGCTCGGCTGCTTGAACCTCCACCTGGGGCACGCACCGAAGTTTCGAGGCTCCTCCCCGGCTTTCTATGAACTGCTGGAAGGTGTTCCAACGGTAGGGGTGACGATTCATCGGATCAGCGAAGGGCTCGACGCGGGACCGATCATCGCCCAGCAGTCGTTTCCACTCGACGTGGCCCCCGATGGGGACCCGGTGTCGTACCTGAGACGCTATCAGGCGGAGATCCTGATCCCGAATGGGGTCCGGCTCATGGCAGAGGTAGTTCGCCGGTCTGCGCGCGGGGAAGTGGAGGCCTGTCCCCAACCCGAGGGCGCAACGCCGGCTCGCAGGCGCGCCAGCTATCGGCTCAAACGGGAGCTCCGACGCCGGGTGGCGCGGCGTCGGCGACGGAAGGCGGCCCTCATCTTTCAAGGCTGATTGACATTCCGACTACTTCACTCGTATTTATTCCGAAACGCCTGCCAGCGCGTAGGACCTCCGCTGATCTGGAGAACGAGGTATGTCGCCAACCCAGTCAATTCCCGCCGTCACGCCGATCGAAGCGCGTGGATACGCTCACCCCGAGGTTTTGGTTTCCACTGACTGGGTCGCCCAGCGTCTCAACGACCCCAAGGTCCGCCTGATCGAATCCAACGAAGATCTGCTGCTCTACGACACGGGCCACATCCCCGGCGCGGTCAAGGTCGATTGGACCAACGACCTGAACGACCCGCTGGTGCGCGACTACATCGACAGTGAGCGGCTGCAGCGTCTGCTGCGGTCGAAGGGGATCAACAAGGACACCACTATCGTTTTCTATGGCGACAAGAACAACTGGTGGGCGACGTATGCGTTCTGGGTGCTGAAGCTTTTCGGCCTCGAGCGGGTGCGGCTGATGGATGGGGGGCGGCTCCGGTGGGTGGACGAAGGCCGGCCGCTCACCACCGACGTCCCTTCATATCCGGCGGGGAACTTCACGGTCGGCAAACGGGACGACGCTCCGGTGCGCGCTTTCCGTGACGAGGTGCTGGAGCATGTCCGACAGGGAGGCCAGCTGGTAGACGTGCGGAGCCCGGAGGAGTTCCGGGGGGAACGGCTGCACATGCCCGAGTACCCCAGTGAAGGCGCCGTCCGGGGCGGTCACATTCCCGGCGCCAAGAGTATTCCGTGGGCCCGGGCGATCGACCCCGATTCGCACACCTTCCGTACTGCGGATGAGCTGCGGAACCTGTATGAGAAAGAGAACCGGCTGCGGCCGGATGCGGAGACTATCGCCTACTGCCGCATCGGCGAGCGGTCGTCCCACACCTGGTTCGCGCTGACCTATCTGCTGGGCTTCGATGCGGTGCGTAACTACGACGGATCGTGGACCGAGTGGGGCAATGGAGTTCGGCTCCCCGTCGAGAAGCCGTGAAGGGCTAGGGGCTATTGGCTATGGGCTATTGGCTATTGGCAAGGCGGAGTTTGGCCACTTGGCGGGTGAAATGGCTTCAGGATCTCTCGGGGAAATCGTCTACATTGTCTAATGGGAGATTTCAATAAGCTAGAAGTCTGGCGACTGGCGCACTCACTCGTGTGCGAGGTGTATAAGTGCACCGGCGGGTTTCCGAAGACCGAGGCGTATGGTCTTACGAGTCAGATTCGGCGGTCAGCGGCATCCATCCCTGCCAACATCGCCGAAGGATGCGGCCGGAACGGCGATACAGAGTTTGCTCGGTTCGTACGAATCAGCCTCGGTTCGGCCGCCGAGCTGGAATACCATCTCCTCCTTGCTAAAGACATCGGTCTTCTGGACGATTCCACTCACCTGCGCCTGTCATCGCAAACTAGACGAGTCCAAGGCATGCTCGCGGGGTTGAAACGTGCACTAGGCACCCGATCGATCAAGAGCGGTAACGAGTCGCCAATAGCCAATAGCCCCTAGCCAATAGCCAATAGCCAATAGCCCATAGCTCCCCTCAGGGCGCCAATCGCTCGAGCCGCCAGCCGCCGTTCTCGCGGACATACCTCAGCCGGTCGTGCAGCCGGCTCTCGCGTCCTTGCCAGAACTCGATCGATTCTGGTCTCAACCGGTAGCCGCCCCAGGAGGGAGGGAGCGGCACGTCATCGGGAAACTGGCGCTGTATCTCCTGCTCCCGCTGCTCCAGCGTGCTCCGGCCGGGAATCACCTGGCTCTGATGCGAGACCCACGTACTCAGGCGGCTGGTCCTCGGCCGACTGCGAAAGTAGATCTCCGATTCCTCCCGAGAGACGGTACTGACAGGCCCACTAATCCGCACTTGCCGCTCCAGCTCCGCCCAATACAGCACCAATGCGGCCTGGGGGTTCTGCTTCAGCTCGGCCCCCTTGCGGCTGCGATAGTCGGTAAAAAACACGAAGCCACGCTCGTCGTATCCTTTGAGCAGCACGATCCGGACTGAGGGGGCGCCGTCCGCGGTGGCCGTCGCAAGGGCCATCGCGTTGGGCTCCAGGACTTGGGCCTCTCCCGCCTCTAGAAACCACCGGTGAAACTCGGCGATCGGATCGGAACTGACGTGAGCCTCGTCCAGTCGAGCTCGAGCATACTCTCGGCGCAGATCGGCGATGGACATGTCAGAAGTGGCTATTGGCCGGTGGGTGTCGGCTGCACGGGCTCATCCCTATTCCAGGTCTTCAAAGTACCGCGGACAGGCAGTCGCCCATAGCCAATAGCCCATAGCCCATAGCCCATAGCCTCTAAAAATTCGCCGTCAGCCCTCCCAGCACCCGCCGCCGGATCACCGAGCCCCCGTACAGCTGAAAGCGCTCCTGGTCCAGCAGGTTCGTCGCCGTGGCATGCACTCTCAGATTGTTATTGATCCGGAAGCCGGCGCCGAGAGTCACGAACTCGCTCGCGGGCACGTATCCCTGGAAGATGCCGGCTGCCCATTCATAGCCGTCGACCAGTCGAACTGAAGCGTTGGCATCGAAGCCCTGGGCGCCGGTGTAGGAGACCGCGAAGTTGGCCTTCTTGCTCGGCGTGTTGGGCTGCAGCTGGTCGCCCGCCTGCTGTGACTTCACTTCGAAGTCGAACCCGGTGAACGACACGTCGGCCCGGAACTCGGGGGTGAACTGGTAGCCCAGCCCCAGCTCTACGCCCCGCTCGGTCACGTCGCCGGCATTGGTGTAGGACACCACGATCGCCCGGCTCCCGTCAGGCAGCGTTGCCAGAGCCGGAACTCCCCCGAGCGTGGTCCCCGTAGCGACGGCGGCATAGCCGCCTTGAAGCGTCGGGATCGGAGCCCGCAGTGGGTGGTTGGCCGGCAGGCCGAACGATGCCAGCCGAGCGTCCAGCGCGGCGAGGTCGGCCGGCACGTCGAGGCCGCCATCGGTCAGCTGGAAGGTGGGGTAGGCGGGGTTGACCCCGGGCAGCAGGTCGGTGACGAAGTTCTCCAGCTCATTGATATAGAAGTCCGCGGTAAAGTAGAGCTTGTCAGATAGACTTCCCTTATATCCCAGCTCCCAGCCCAACACCTTCTCGACCTCCAGATCCGCATTGCCCAGTGCCAGTGCCTGAGTGGCGGCGGAGAAGTTCCAGGGAAGCGCTGGATGCAGGTTGATCCCGGCCAACGAGCCGGGCGGCAGCAACCCTGCGTTCAAGGCGCCCTGGACGCCGGCGTAGTACGTCTCCAGCCCGCCTTCCACCGTGGCCGGACCGCTGGTCGGCTGCCGCACCGGAACCTGGAGGTAAAACTCAGAGTAATTCGGCGTCTGGAACGCGCGGTTGACCGAGAACCGGAACGAGTGAGCCTCGTTGGGGCTGAAGACCAGCGCCCCCTTGGGTGAGAACTGGGTGTCGAAGAGACTTCCATCATCGACCCGGCCCGCTCCCACGATGCGGAGCTGAGGCACGATCCGGTACTCCAGCTGGGCGTAGCCCGAGTAGTAGTCGTCGCTCCGGTCGTCATTGGCGAGGTTCATCAGCGTGCCCGAGGTGTTCACCTGGGTGTTCCGGTACGAGGCGCCGTAGACCACCCGGCCCCGGTCGGCCTGAAAGTTCCAGTTCTGCTGGCCCTCGATGTGGAAGATGTCGGAGCGCTCCTCCAGCGGCAGGCCGGAAACCAGCGAATACTGGGGATCGATTGAGGTGCGGCTGTTCCAGAAGCCGAAGATGTTGTACCGGTCGTGGGCCAGGGACAGTCGCGCGTACGGCTTCATGGCCTTGAGCACCTGCACCCGGCCGATACCGGTGACGAACACCTCGTTCTCGACCTGGGCGGCTCCGCCGTCGGCGGAGAGCACCCCGCCGTTGTCCAGGTAGTAATCGACGCGGGCCGAGCCGTACATGTTCTTCAGCGGCTCGCGATCTCCGGTCGGCGCCCCCGTCAGCGGCTCCATGTCCTGGCCATTGAGGGGTCGAGCTTCCAGTGTCGCAGGTACCGGCTCGTCGGTCGCCGGATCGTACTCCTCCTGCAGCGAGGTTCCGTTTCGGAGGGTACGCGAGCGGGAATAGGTATCGCTCTTGTTGTACCCCCCGTTCAGCCGGTAGCCGAAGCGGTCCCCGCCGAAGACGCCCGCGTGCCGAAAGTCTCCCTTGAATGTCTCGAGCTCGCCTCCGGCCAGCGTGAGCTTGGTGCCTACCACTTCGCGGGCGGTCGGGGTGGTGATGTTGACCACGCCACTGAATGCGTTGGCGCCGTACAGGGCTGAGCCGGGTCCGCGGACCATCTCCAGCCGGCCGATATCGTCCAGCGGCTGGGTCATTCCGTTCCACTCCTGTGACCCCAGAAACGCGATGGCGAGGTCGCGGCCATCCTGCAGCACCAGCACCCGCCGGTTGAGCGAGGAGTTGAATCCACGGGCATTGACGTTGAAGTCGTTGACCCCGCTTTGCACCACGTCGGCTCCGGGCACCGTCTGAAGGGCCAGCGGCGCCTGACCGGTGATCGAGGTATTCTGAAGCACGTCCTGCGGAACTACAGATATGGCGGCTGGGGCCTCGACGATACGCTCCGGCGCCCGGGACGCTCCCTCCACCACTATCTCGGTGAGCGCTACCGCCACCGCCTCCAGGGCCGCATCCACCGTGACGGTGCTGCCGGGCTCGACCGTCGCCTGCGTCTCTGTGGGCCGGTATCCCAGCCACCGGAAGACGATCACCTGCGGGCCGGTGGGGACCCTCCGCAGGGTGTACTTGCCGTCCGGTCCGGTGATCGTGCTCTGACCGGTGCCCTTCACCTCCACCGACACACTCGGCAGCGCAGAACCTTCTCCCATTCTCGTGACCGTTCCGGTGACGGTTCCACTTTCCTGGGCGACGACCAGTACCGGAGCGAGGGAGAGCAGGGCCGCGGCTCCCGCGCAGCGAAGCGTCCGAATCGAGGCGAACACTATCTGTGGCATACCTTCGTCCTCATGAGGGATGGCGGGCACACGGCGATGGTGCTGCATGGTCGGGACTGGGTTTGCAAATGACGGCTGGTACGAAGAAGTACACCAGTATACAAGTCGGCGGGGAAGCGGGGAAGCGGGGACGTTTACAGCGGGGCAGCGGGGCAGCGGGGCGGCGGGGCAGAACAGCTGTCACCCCGAGCTTTTCGACTTCGCTCGGCGTAGGCTTCGCGAAGGGCGCGGTCTCGCGTGCTCAGTCACTGCCCCGCTGCCCCGCTGTCCAGCTGTAAGCGATACAACGTTACCGATCACCGTCACCACCGGCGACTCCAACCCGTCGCGGTCGGCCGCCTCCGCGATGGTCCCCAGCGTGGCGCGGGTGACGCGCTGCTCCGGCGTGGTGGCCGATTGAATGCACGCCGCCGGGGTGGCGGGGTCCCGGCCCTGCGCGATGAGCGATGCGGCCAGGGCGCCCAGGTTCGACCGCCCCATGAGGACGACGAGCGTGTCAGCGGAAAGGGCGGAGAAGTCGGAGAGGTCGGAGGGGTCCCCGGAGATCTGACCGGTCACGACCGTGAACGACCGCGCGATGCCGCGGACCGTGAGAGGGATGCCTGCGGCAGCCGGAGCCGCGACCGCGCTGGTGACACCCGGAACCACCCGAACCGGAATGCCTGCCTCCTCGCAGGCAGCGACCTCCTCACTCCCCCGTCCAAACACGAACGGATCTCCCCCCTTGAGGCGGACCACGGTCTGTCCGCTGCTCGCGTGCTCGACCAGAAGCTGGTTGATCCGGTCCTGGGAAAACGGGGCGCTGCCTGGCCCCTTGCCCACGTCGATCAGGAGGGCGTCTGCGCGGGCCTCGCCCAGAAGCTCGTTCCCTATGAGCCGGTCGTGCACCACGACGTCAGCGCTGCGGAGGAGCTCCAGGCCACGGGCGGTAATGAGGCCGGGATCTCCCGGGCCGGCGCCGACCAGATCCACCGTGCCGAGCTCCCGCCGGGAAGGGCCCACGAGGCGGGGACGGAACCGAGGGGCTGGAGGCGGCGTGTGGCGGCGGGCCAGGTCTACGACGAGGTCGACCATGCCCGGGTAGGTACCGATTGCGTGATCAACAATCGCCAGTCGCCGGTCGCCAGTCGCCAGTCGCTTCGGGATGTCCGAGCTGACGTGCGCACCTCCAATGAGAAACGGGATGACGATGACGTGGGGAAGGGAGGCCGTCGCCAGCACACTCTCGACCGGCGGGTCGTCGTCCAGGAACGCCGCCAGTACCTCCCCCGCAACCCGCCTGCGTGTCAGCAGGTCCGCGAGCTGCAGCGTGGCGTCGCGACTCCCGGCGTGGCGGGCAGTACCGTGGCCCACCAGTGCCAGGGACAGCGACCCGCGCTCGATATCCTGCTCCCGCAGCAGCTCAGCTACCCGCCTGGCGACCAGCGCCCCAATCCCCGGATGCGTGCCCACTGGCGGCGTCTGTCGGATCCGGAGCTCGGGGTAGCGCCGGTTCCGCGAGAGGGCCTGGGGCAGGACGACCTCGCTGTAGTGCCCCGCGCTGGTCAGGAACGGCACCATCGTCACCTCGTCGGCGGTGAGCTCGTCGAGTACGGTATCGAACCCCGGCTCGCCCTGATGGAACGCGACCGCGACTTCGTCGAACAGCCGGCGGGCCCGAATCGCCTCTGCCACTCGCCGCACCAGCGCGTTCGCAGCGGGATCGCGGCGGGATCCGTGGGCGGCAAGGACCAAGGCTCGGGTCACCGGCCGACCTGCAGCTGCACCAGATCGAAGGTCGGCGTCTCCCGCCCGGTCACCGCCGCCCGGGGAGCGGCATGCGCGACGATCCTCTGATAGAAGTCGCCCAACCCCTCGCTCCCCAGCCGTTCCGCCGACCATCGCCCCAGCAGAGGCTTCACCGCGGAGAGCAGCTCATCGGTCGGCACGTCGGCGCGGTAGAGGTCTGCCAGGCGGTCCCCGGCCAGACTGCCCCCGATGTAGATGTGGTACAGGTCCAGCGAACGCCCGACAAATGCCAGGTCCGCGGTGTAGGGGCGGGCGCAGCCGTTGGGGCAACCGGTCATCCGGATGGTGAGCGGCACGTCCCGGAGACCGAGGCTGGTGAGCTCCGCCTCGAACCGGTCCAGGATCCCGGGGATGGCCCGCTCGGACTCGGCCACCGCCAGGCCGCAGGTGGGAAGCGCGGGACAGGCCATGGAGTAGCGCCGCGCGGCCGACAGCTCGAGCGGCGGCGTGACACCGTGAGCCCGGAGGATCCCCTCCGCCGCCGCAACGCTCTCCGCATCGAGATTGGTGAGGAGGAGGTTCTGCTGCCCGGTGAGCCGGATCCCCGGGCGGTACCGGGCGACGATCTCATGCAGCGCCTGCTTGACCTTCCCCGCGATCCGGCCGCTCTGAATGAAGACGCCGTAGAAGAAGCGTCCGTCCGGCTGGCGATGACGCCCCAGGTGGTCATGGAACGGAAGCGGCGGAAGCGAGACGGGTTGGGCGAGTGGAAAGGAGGCCCGCCGCTGGAACTCCTCCCGGAACCGGTCCAGCCCCCACTCGGCCAGCAGGTACTTGAGGCGGGCGTGGCGCCGGTCGGACCGGTTGCCGTGATCGCGGAAGATGGCGGCGACGATGCGCACGGCCTCCACGCCGTTCGCGGTAGGCACGAAGCCGAGCGGCTGCGCCAGGCGGGCGGTGGTGTCGCCCTTGTTGTGAGTCATGCCTAATCCGCCGCCCACCAGGAGATTGAATCCCTGAATCCGGCCGGCACTCACCACTGCCAGCAAGCCGACGTCCTGTGAATAGATATCCACGCAATTGTCGATGGAGAGCCCCACCGCGGTCTTGAACTTTCTCGGCAGATACCGGTCGCCATAGAACGGCTCCTCCTCAGACGAGGAGAGCTGTTTCTCGCCGTCGAGCCAGATCTCGTGATAGGCCCGCGACTCCGGTCTGAGCTCGCTCGCGAGCGCCTCGGCTACCTGCCGCACGACGGCGTGGTCGGTATCCGCCAGCGGGGCAGAGCAGCCCATGACGTTGCGCTGGACGTCGCCGCAGGCCGAGATGGTGGTGAGCAGCTCCTGGTTGATGGCGGCGATGGCAGGCTTGAGATCGCCTTTCAGGACGCCGTGAAATTGAAAGCCCTGCCTCGTGGTGACCCGGAGCGTCCCATTGGCGTGATCGTCCGCGATCTTCTCGAGCGACAGGTACTGCTCAGCGGTGACGGCTCCCGCGGGAATCGCCACCCGCACCATGAAGGAGTATGCCTTTTCCTCGCCGGCCGACTCCCGCTGGCGGCGCTCATCGCGCGAGTCCTGCTGGTAGGTGCCGTGGAACTTGAGTAGATGGATGTCGTCGGCGCCGAAGTGGGTAACGTCGGATGCGAGCGTCTCGGCGATGGTGCCCCGCAGATGGCGGCCGTTGCGCTTGGCGACTTCGACTTTGGATTCGGGCTTACCGGTCATTGTGTAGGGATCCTTCGCTGCGCTCAGGATGACAGCGAGTGCAAACCGCACTCGGTCTTCTCCGACTGTCCCCATCTCCCCGCGCGGGAGTACTGCGCCGGCGACGCACCCTCGACCCGCGAGGTGCAGTGGGTGCAGCCGATGCTGGGGTAACCGCGTTCGTGCAGCTCGTTGTACGGGACGTTGTGCTGTCGCACGTAGTCCCACACCCGGGCGCGGTCCCAGCCCGCCAGCGGGCAGACCTTCAGGATCTGGTACTGCCAGTCCCAGGCGACCAGCGGAATGGCGCTGCGCACGTCGCCCTGGCTCCGGGTGATCGCGGTGACCCAGACGTCGGCTCCGGACAGCGCCCGGTGCATCGGCTCGACCTTGCGAATGCCGCAGCAGCGGTCGGGATCCCGGCGCCAGAGCTCGGCTCCATGCGCCGCGTCCTGCGCCTCCGGCGTCAGCGAGGTGCCGCGGTTGACGAAGGTGATGAGCGGGTACCGCCGCACCATCCGGTCGCGCAGGGCGTAGGTCTCGGGAAAGAGGAACATGGTGTCGAGGTACACCACCGTCGGCGCAGCACCCTGCGCGGCATACATGTCGATCAGGGCGCAGCCTTCCATGCCGAAGGAGGTGGTGATCACCAGCCGGCGGTTCCGGAAACGCTCGATGGTCCAGGCCACGAACTGCCCGGTCGGCGTGTCCTCGTCGATCCGGTCCTGATGGGAGCCAATGGCCACGGGGTACTCCATAGCATAAAAACAGAAAGGCCCGCGGATTCCTTCCGCGGGCCGGGCAATACTGGACGCTCGGTGCGTCGCCGCTAGAAGGTCTCTCGGGTGAGGTTCGCCATACAGGCGCACATGCACATGCAGCAGCACGTGGAGGCGTTGGCGGAGAGACGAATCGAGCGCGAAGCGGTCATATGCATATTTATGCTTCGTTCCGGTTGGTTTGTCAAGGAGATCAGTCGCTGGTCGCTAGTCGCGAGTCGCCAGTTCCGCGCTATCTTCCGTCGACTAGCCACTAGCCACTAGTCACTAGTCACTAGCCAATAGCCAATAGCCCATAGCCCATAGCCCATAGCCCCATCTAACATGCCCCGCTTACCGATCTTCGTCCTGTCTCTCATCCTCGTGCCCGCAGCGCTCGCGGCCCAGGAGATCCCCCGCGCCGAGTACGCCGCCCGCCGCGATTCGCTCATGGCTCGGGTCGACAGCGGAGTCGTCGTCGCCTTCGGGGCCCCGGACGCGGTCGGCATCCACCGGTGGAACCAGCTTCCCGGGTTTCGCTATCTCACCGGGTTCCTCGAGCCCAACGCGGTGCTGGTCCTGGTCAAACGGGGCGGCACCCGGAGCGGCACCCTGTTCACCGCCTCGCGCGATCCGCGCCGGGCCCTCTACGACGGCTTCCCGCCTGACTCCGCTGCCGTCGCCCGGGAGACCGGGCTGTCGGTCCGCTCGCTGCCGGCGCTGCGGCCAACGGTGGACTCGTTGCTGGCCTCGGGGCTGCCGCTCTACGATGTGCGCGACTTCGCCACCGCCGATGCCGCCAGCCAGGACACGCTGACGCGGGGCTCGCGCTTCGTGGCCGATGTCGTGGCGCGGAACCCCAAGCTGGTGGTGAAGAGCCTGCACCCGGCGCTGGACAGTCTCCGGCGGCGGAAGAGTCCGGCTGAGCTGGCGCTGCTGCGCCGCGCCATCGCAGCCACGGTCGCGTCGCACAACGAAGCGTTGCGCTCGACCAAGCCCGGCATGTTCGAGTACCAGCTGGAGGCGCTGATCGAGAGCGGCTTCCGCCGCACCGGCTGCGACGGCCCGGCGTTCACCTCGATCATCGGTTCGGGACCGCACTCGACCCAGTATCACTACAACACCAACAATCGCCAGATGGCCGCGGGCGACGTGGTGGTCATGGACATAGGCGCCTCGTGCGGCGGCTATGCGGCGGACGTCACCCGCACCATCCCGGTGAGCGGCCGCTTCACCTCGGAGCAGCGGGCGATCTACCAGCTGGTGCGGGACGCGCAGGCGGCGTCCGAGAAGGTCGCCAAGCCGGGAGCCTCGTGGCAGGCGTGGCGCGATTCGACCCGGGCGGTGGAGGCCCGAGGGCTGGCCCGACTGGGTTTGATCGAGTCCGCCGGCGCGACCTTCGATCCGCCGTGGGCCGAGCGCTGCAAGGTCGACCCGGTCTATTGCACCCAGGCTTTCCTTTATATGGCGCACGGGCTGGGGCACGGGATCGGGCTGGAGGTGCACGACCCGCCGCCCCCGTGGGTCGGCACCGGCACCTTCCAGGAGGGCGACGCCTTCACCATCGAGCCGGGGATCTACATCAGCACCCGGCTGCTCGACATGCTGGCCGATACTCCCAAGAACCGGGCGATGATCGCCAAGGTGCGGAAGACGGTGGAACGGTATCAGAACACCGGCATTCGGATCGAGGACGACTACGTGATCACCCGTGATGGGGTGGAGTGGCTGTCGAAGGCGCCGAGGGAGATAACTGAGATCGAAGCATTGCGGCTGGTGTCTTCGACGCATTAAGGTTCATTGCCGCCAGGGGCATCGGGACGTGGTGTCATTCTGAGCGCAGCGAAGAATCCCTCCGATCGCATGCCGAGAGATCCTTCGCTTCGCTCAGGATGACAGACCCGATTGAGAAGAGACCCTTGGAACCTGATCCGGCTGATACCGGCGAAGGGAGCGCGGCACCCGCGAATCCTTCGCGTCAACGCTCCCTTTACGACCAGGGGAGCATTTTTATGACCAGCACGCTGCCGTCCCCCACGCTGCCCCACTTCGAAGAATCATTTCCCAACTCCACCAAGGTCTACATAGAAGGACCCCGCGGGATTCGTGTCCCCATGCGCGAGATATCGCTCTCGGGCGGAGAGCCGCCGCTGCGGGTGTACGACACCAGCGGGCCGCAGGGCGTCGATGTGCGGGAGGGGCTGCCTTCGGTGCGGGGGGAGTGGATCCGGGTGCGTGACGTCGGCGGTACGGCGGTACGGCGGTACGGCGGTATAAACATTCCGAGTTCCGATCGACTCGAGAGCGAGAAAGTCAGCCAAAGTGAGACTACCGCCGTACCGCCGTACCGCCGTACCGCCCTGGGTGGGGCAAACCTCATCCCCGATTCACTCCGCCGCTCTGTCCTGCGGGGGCAAAGCGCAATCACTCAACTACACTACGCGCGGCAGGGGGTGGTAACACAGGAGATGGAGTTCATTGCCATCCGCGAAGGCATGCCCGCCGAGTTCGTGCGGAGCGAGGTCGCCCGGGGGCGCGCCATCATCCCGGCCAACATCAACCACCCCGAGCTGGAGCCGATGATCATCGGCCGCAACTTCCACGTGAAGATCAACGCCAACATCGGCAACTCGGCGGTCACGTCGTCCATCGAGGAGGAAGTGGAGAAGCTCCGCTGGGCCACGCTGTGGGGCGCCGACACGGTGATGGATCTCTCCACCGGCAAGAATATTCACGAGACCCGCGAGTGGATCATCCGGAACTCGGCGGTGCCGATCGGCACGGTGCCGATCTACCAGGCCCTGGAGAAGGTCGGCGGGGTGGCCGAGGACCTGACCTGGGAGATCTATCGCGACACGCTGATCGAGCAGGCGGAGCAGGGGGTGGACTACTTCACCGTCCACGCCGGGGTACTGCTGCGCTACATCCCGATGACGGCCGCACGCCTCACCGGGATCGTCTCGCGGGGCGGCTCGATCATGGCCAAGTGGTGCCTCTCGCATCACCAGGAAAGCTTCCTCTACACTCGCTTCCGGGAGATCTGCGAGATCATGGCGGCGTACGACGTCTCCTTCTCCCTGGGCGACGGGCTCCGTCCCGGCAGTATCGCCGACGCCAACGACGAGGCCCAGTTCGCCGAGCTCAAGACCCAGGGCGAGCTGACCCGGATCGCATGGGAGTACGACGTGCAGGTCATGAACGAAGGGCCGGGCCACATCCCCATGCACCTGATCAAGGAGAACATGGACAAGCAGCTGGAGTGGTGCGACGAGGCGCCGTTCTACACCCTGGGCCCGCTGACCACCGACATCGCGCCGGGGTACGACCACATCACCAGCGCCATCGGGGCCGCGATGATCGGCTGGTACGGCACCGCCATGCTCTGCTACGTCACACCCAAGGAGCACCTCGGCCTCCCCAACCGGGACGACGTGAAGGCGGGCGTCATCGCCTACAAGATCGCGGCCCACGCCGCCGACCTGGCCAAGGGGCATCCCGGTGCGCAGGTGTGGGACAACGCACTCAGCAAGGCGCGCTTCGACTTCCGCTGGGAGGACCAGTTCAACCTGGCGCTCGACCCGGTCACCGCCCGGGCCTATCACGACGAGACGCTGCCGGCTGAGGGGGCCAAGGTGGCCCACTTCTGTTCCATGTGCGGCCCCAAGTTCTGCTCGATGAAGATCACCCAGGACGTGCGGGAGTACGCGGCGGAGATGGAGCGGAAGGCGATTGAATTTCGCGAGAGTGGTGGAGAACTGTATGTAAAGACGTGAGCGGGGAAGAAAAGCGTAAGAGGGAAGCGTGTGTCATCCTGAGCGCAGCGAAGGAGCCGAAAAGTCGCGGCAGCCCGAATGGTGGAGTGGTCAAATAGTCTTGGCCCCTTCGCTCCGCTCAGGGTGACAGCGGCTGCGCTCGGGATGACACCCGCTGCGCTCGGGATGACAGCATTATGACATGCGTCACACCTCAGCCAAGCGTATACTTGCCTCATGCAAAATCTGCTCATTGGGGACCGGCGCCCAACCGGCGCCGGCACGATCAGTGTTACCGAGCCTTCCCGGGCCAAGCCGATGGCCGAGGTGGCATCGGCGGGGCCGGCGGAGCTGGATCAGGCAGTTGCCGCGGCGAGCCAGGCGTTTCCCGCCTGGTCGGAAAAGACCGCCGTGGCGCGGGCGGAGATCCTGTTTCGCTTTTCGGACGTGGTGCGGGCCCACGTGGACGAGCTGGCGACGCTCGAGGCTCGCAACGTGGGCAAGCCGATCGGCGACGCTCGGTGGGAGGCCAACCACGTCGCCGATACGCTGCGCTATTACGCCGGGGCCGCCGACAAGTTCTTTGGGGAATCGATCCAGACCGCCAAGGCCGGTCTCGACATCACGCTGCGGCAGCCGCTCGGTGTGGTGGGATTGATCGTGCCCTGGAACTTCCCCATGGTGATCGCAACCTGGAAGCTCGGCCCCGCCCTCGCCTGCGGCAACACCGTCGTCCTCAAGCCGGCCAGCCTGACGCCACTCACTGCGCTCCGACTGGGAGAGCTGGGTCTGGAGGCGGGACTTCCCCCCGGGGTGCTCAACGTGATTCCCGGCCCCGGCGCCAAGATCGGCCAGCAGCTCTCGGCCCATCCCGACATCGCCAAGATCGCCTTCACCGGCGAGACCGAGACCGGCCGGCGGATCATGGCCACCGCCGCCGAGACCATCAAGCGAGTGTCGCTGGAGCTGGGTGGGAAGTCGCCCAACATCATCTTTGCCGACGTGGACATCGAGGAGGCGGCTAAACACGCCTGCGCCTCGGTGTTCGCCAACGCGGGGCAGGACTGCTGTGCCCGGGCCCGGGTGATCGTCGAGCGCAAGATCTATTCGAAGCTGGTCGAGGCGATGGCGACCGTCGCCACCACCATGCGAATAGGCGATCCGCTGGACTCCAAGACCGACATGGGGCCCGTCATCTCCGCGAACCAGCGGGAGCGCACCGAGACCTACGTGGCGCTGGGCCGGCAGGAGGGCGCGCGCCATGTGTGTGGGGGCGAGCGACTCGAGGGCGACGGCTATTTCCTCAGGCCGGCGATCTTCGACAACGCCCGGCCTGGCATGCGGATCGTGGATGAGGAGATCTTCGGGCCCATGGTCGTCGTCATTCCCTTCGACACCGAGGCCGAAGCGATCGCCATCGCCAACGACTCGATCTACGGCTTATCCGGCTCGCTGTGGACCAACGATCTCAAGCGGGGTCTCCGAGTCGCCCGGGCAGTGCGCACCGGCGTCTTATCGGTCAACTCCTCATCCAGCGTCCACCTGCAGGCGCCCTTCGGGGGGTTCAAGCAGTCGGGTCTGGGACGGGAGCTGGGGATGCATGCAATGGAGCACTATACCGAGCTGAAGAACATCTATTTCGAGACGAACTAGTGAAGACCATCTCGCTAGGCGAGCTGGAGCGGATGACGGCGGCCGACAGCGTGGATACCGTGCTCGCCGTCTTCCCTGATCAGCAGGGCAGGCTGGCCGGAAAGCGTTACACCGCTCGCACCTTTCTGAGCCAGGCCCGCGAGGGGTGGGAGGGGTGTGACTACCTCCTCGGCTGCGATCTCGAGAACGAGCCGCTCCCCGGGTACGGTGCGTTCTCCTGGGAGCGGGGCTACGGTGACTTCATGGTGCGCCCCGATCTCCACACGCTGGTCTTGATTCCGTGGCTCGACCGGACCGCCCTGGTCCTGGGCGACATCGAGGGAAAGGACCACCAGCCGCTCCCGGTGGCGCCACGTCAGATCCTGCAGGCGCAGGTGCGCCGTGCCGAGAAGATGGGTCTCCGGATCCGGATTGCATCCGAGCTGGAGTTCTACGTATTCAACGACAGCTACGAACAGGCCGGGGCCCGGCGCTACCAGGACCTGGACACCTCCGGGAAGTACATCCAGGACTATCACATTCTGCAGACCACCAAGGAAGAGAAGCTGATGCAGCCGCTGCGCCGGTACTTCGACGCGCTCGGCTTTGAGGTCGAGAACTCGAAGGGGGAATGGGGGCCGGGACAGGAGGAGCTCAACCTCGGCCACGCGGAACCGGTGGAGATGGCCGACCGGCACAGCATCTTCAAGCACGGCGTGAAGGAAGTGGCGGCCCTGATGGGAATGTCGGTGACCTTCATGGCCAAGTGGAACACCAATCTCGCGGGCAGCTCCTGCCATCTGCACAGCTCGATCTGGGACAAGACCGGCGAGCCTCTCGGGTGGGACCCGAAGGGACCGGCCCACATGTCAGCCCAGCTCGCCGCGTGGACTGCGGGGCAACTGGAGCTGGGACGGGAGCTGAGCGTATTCTACGCGCCGTACGTGAACAGTTACCGCCGGTACCAGGCCGGCACGTTCGCGCCGACTCGCCTGGTGGCCGGCGTGGACAATCGGACCTGCGGCTTACGGATACTGGGCCACTCGCCCAAGGCGATCCGAGTGGAGAACCGCTCTCCCGGCGCCGATGCCAACCCGTACCTGGCGTTTGCCGCCACCATCGCGGCCGGGCTGTACGGGGTCGAGCGGGAGCTCAAGTTCGAGGGACTCTACACCGGCAACGCCTACGCCGATCCCGCGGTGCGCCAGGTGCCCAAGACGCTGTACGAGGCGGTCGAGCTGCTCACGGGCTCGAAGGCCGCGCGAGCTGCGTTCGGCGACGTGGTGGTCGACCACTACGTGAACACTGCCCGGCAGGAGCAAGCCGTGTACGATCGGCGGGTGACGGATCTGGATCTGCAACGGAACTTTGAGCGGGCCTGATGCGCATGAGGTACTTCTGATGGCACGTCTCGAGGGTAAGGTGGCCGTGATTACCGGGTCCGGCAGTGGGCTCGGCGCCGAAGCTGCGAGGCTGTTTGCCCGTGAAGGCTGCGCGGTGGTGGTGAGCGACATGGAGACCACCGCGGGCGAGCGCGTCGTCGGAGAGATCTTGGCCGCAGGCGGCAAGGCGGTATTCATCGCGGCCGACGTTCGCTCCAGCGACCAGGTCGAGGCCCTCTACGCCGGCGCGAAAAAGGCGTTCGGCCTGGTCAACGTGCTCTACAACAACGCGGGAATCTCGCCGGGTGACGACGACGGCGTGGTGAATACCCCGGACCAGATCTGGGATCTGGTGCTCGACATCAACGTGAAGGGCGTCGCCCGCTGCTGCCGGGCCGGCATTCCTCATCTGCGGGAGGCGGGTGGCGGTTCCATCATCAACGTCGCCAGCTTCGTGGCGACCGTCGGAGCGGCCACGCCCCAGATCGCCTACACGGCATCGAAGGGGGCGGTCCTCTCCATGACGAGAGAGATCGCGGTGATTCACGCCCGCGAGCGAATCCGGGCCAACGCGCTCTCTCCCGGGCCGGTGCGGACCGCTCTCCTGGAAAAATTCCTGTCGACCGAAGAGAAACGGCAGCGGCGGCTGGTGCACGTACCCATGGGCCGCTTCGGCGAGCCGCGTGAGATCGCCCAGGCGGCGCTGTTCCTGGCCTCGGACGAATCGTCCTACATCACCGGCGCCGATTTCCGGGTGGACGGCGGGATCACGGCCGCGTACGTGACCCCTGAGGGGCAGCCCAGGTAGGGAAGGAAAAGCGTGAGCGGGAGTAGAACAAGCGTGAGCGGGACTAGAACAAGCGTAAGCGGGGAAGGAAAAGCGTAAGCGCGGTAAGCGCCTGGGTGTCACCCTGAGCGCAGCGAAGGGGCCACAGCTATACCTGAGATACGAAAACCGCCACCAGGACATCGGTGGCGGTTCACGTCTCTGACCTGACTGCGGCTGCTTCAGGCATCATGCGGCCGGCTCGATTCACTACCTCCAGAACCGTTACTTCCGGAGCGCCACAGCGCTACCTAACGATTAAGTGTAACCGACGAGCGGTCTTCGGATGCTCGATCCGCCCGCACGCCTGCTGCAGGCGTAGGGCGTGCCTAGATTAGGAGGCTCTACCCTCTCAGGAGGACGTCCAACGATGCGACGCACAAATGGTCGAGTCCGAGTTGGAGGGACGTGGCTCGCGGTCGCCTCAGGCTTGATGATCGCGACACTCGTGCTGCATGGTCCCATCGCTCCGGACCTCAACGACCAAATGATGAGGATCGCAGGCAGGCCCACGGTGTGGGCCGTGGCCCATTGGATTGCAGCCGCCGGCCTGTCCATTTACGCGGTTGCCGGGCTGCTCGTTCTGACCTCCGAATCACGCCTCACCGCAGGTTGGTGGACCACGACGGCGTGGGCGTTTTTGCCCGTAACCGCCCTGTGGACGTTGACGACTGCAGTGGCTGAAGCGACGGCGGTGACCGACGCAGTAAATTCCGGGAACGCCGAGATGTTTGCAGCGTGGTGGGCCTTCGCCGAGGGCAAGGCCACTGGCTTCGCGTTCCTGGCACTAGCCGTCGCCGTGATCGCGGGCAATGAGGCTCAGAGTACCGATGGAGTCACGCCGGCGTGGGCGGCGTGGACGGCCATGGTTGCGGGCGTCGCCTCTTTCACTGGTTGGGCGCTGGGGATGTGGTTCGGGATAGGCGTCGGGAACCTCCTCTGGCTGGCGACGTCAATTCTCATGAGCGTGTGGATCGTCTGGTTCGGAGTCGCACTGACGCGTTCACCGGTGAGCGCCATCCCAACCGCCGACGCTCGTTGACCGTTGAGGACAGCGAATGAGATCGTTGGCGCCGTCCGCCCCCCAGTACGCAAGGCGTAGTCCTACCCCACACCTTTCTCGCCCGGCGGTGAGCTTTGTCTCGATGCGACGTTCACGCGTGAAGCGCCAACGACGTGTCCACAAGTAGCGCGCCGCCCAACCCGCCGTTGCAGCGGACGACCGCGTCGGTCGCTGCGCTCCCTCTCGCGCCCGCCGCTGAACGCCCCTATCGTTAGGCGGACTTCCACATGAAAGCGGAGACGAAGTGTCCAACCTCCCGACCCAGCCGCGGGTGACGTCGTTCGCTCCCCAGTTCCTGGTGGATGACTTGGAGCGCTCGATAAGCTACTACCGGAAGGTCGGCTTCACGTTTGGTGAGCCGTGGGATGGGTTCTATGCGATCGGGGAGTTGGACGGGCTGGAACTCCATCTGAAGGAGGCGGCGAAAAGCGACGCCGAACGCAAGCACCGCCGCGAGCATGAGCATCTCGATGCGGCGGCCGGCGTGGACGGCATCGAAGCGTTCTACGCTCAATGCGTCGCGAATGGCGTAACGATTCTCAGGCCGCTCGCGGCGACGGCATGGGGCACGAGGGATTTCTACATCGAGGACCCGGATGGATATATCATCGCGTTCGGGGGCCGTCGGTTTGAGAGCGGGGCGCCGCCACGCAAGCCCTAATCGGGCTGCCGCCTAACAAGCGCATGCAGCTGGCGGGCGCTTCAATTGTAAGGAACGTTGGATTGGGCCGAAACTAAGAAGTCGCCGCAGCTGATGCGCGGTCCGTTAGACAGCAGCGAGTCCAAGCGGTCATTTTGAGATGTAGATTGTGGCATAGTCTCCAAAAGGAAGGGCATCATGGCGGAAGCGGCTGGTGGTTCGCAGGCAGCATATCCCTATGCCACCCATCTCAACAATCACTATGACCAGCTCGAGCTAGTCGACGTACAATCTCTGGTTGACGCCTGCACGGACCAATGGTACAACCAGACGCTGTGCCGCGTGAACGATTCGGTGGTGCGGCTCGGCGTCATGCAGGGCGAATATCATTGGCATAAGCATGACAATGACGACGAGTTTTTCTATGTCATCGAAGGGCACTTTCTCATCGATTTAGAGGATCGGACGATTGACCTAGGGCCACAGCAAGGCGTTGTGGTGCCGAAAGGTGTTGTCCATCGCACGCGGGCTCCCGAGCGCGCCGTGATCTTAATGGTGGAGAATGCCGGTATCATCCCGACCGGCGACTAGTCGGTAACCCGCCGCAGGGACTCCGGCGGCAGGGGCTGCTGTCTAACCCGCAAATGCAGCTGACAAGCCGCAGAAGCGCGGGGCTCCGCGTTGGCGCAGCGCTCCGCTGTGGAAGCATCCGCCTAACAAGCGCGTGCAGCTGACGGTCGCTTCAGGTCTAAGGAACGTTTGATAGTGTCCAAGCAAGGAAGTCGCCGCAGCTGATGCGCGGTCCGTTAGGCCGCAGACGTCGTTGGTACCTCCGCCGGCGATCTAGCTAAGGAGTGTCATGCGGTTTCAGTGCGCGAAGTGCGGTATACCTCACGACGCTGGCGAGCTTGAGCCGACATTTGATGCTCCGCTGGCCTACTATCAAATTCCGGAAGCAGAGCGTGCGCAGCGTGCTTTCTTGACCTCCGATAAGTGTGGCGTACGTGATGCGGCGGATACAACTCGCCAGTACTTCCTCCGCGTCGTCATGCCGGTGCCGATACGCGGTGACGGTCGACCCTGCTACTGGGGAGTGTGGGCCGAGGTCGCCCCTGAGGTGTTGAAACGCATTGACGAGTTGTGGGATGACCCGGCGCAAGGTAACGAACCTCGGTTACCAGCCCGCCTTGCGAATGGGATTTCCGAGTACCCTGGTAGTCTTGGGCTTAAAGGCAGTCTTCAACTGGTTGATCCGAACACGCGGCCAGTCTTCTACCTGGACCCCAACAACGGCCATCAGCTTCACCGGGTCCAGGCCGAAGGCGTCTGGCCTGAGACTGTGATCGAGTGGATCGTCGCTCGCCACTAATGGCTCAACTTGGTCGAGGCTGCGGCCTAACAAGCGCATGCAGCTGGCGGGCGCTTCAATGCTAACGAACGTAGGATAGTGCCCAAACGAGCAAGTCGCCGCAGCTGATGCGCGGTTCGTTAGGCGGACGCCACACTCATCGTTTCTAGACAGCGTCCCTAATGAGAGGCCGCGGCGTTCCGTGATCACTCTTGGTCTGGCGTTCTTGCTCGGCCTGACCATCTATGTGGGAGTCCGCTGGCAACTGCAAAGCCTCGCCGGCTACTTCACTGCGGTGGTGGTCGCTCTCGGGTTATGGGCTAGCGCCTTCACGCTACAAACGTACACAGCCATCCTGCCAGTGTTCCTCGGCGCCTTGGCCAGCCTTCTGCTGGCTCTGGTGGGCCTCAGGTCGGCGCAACGAGCCCGGCAAGATGACCATGGCTACCCAGGGTTCTGGATTCTAGGGGTATGCCTCGTCGTGACACCCTTCCTAGTTATAGTGGTGCGGTGGTTAGGGCGATGAGGGTCACGATCATGCGTAGCGGCGCCTAACAAGCGCATGCAGCTGTCGGGCGCTTCACATTCAAAGGAACCTCGGATAGCGCACGAGCGGGCAAGTCGCCGCAGCTGATGCGCGGTCCGTTAGGCGGCCGCCCGGCTTACCTCTACGGCGCCTC
Source organism: uncultured Gemmatimonadales bacterium (assembly GCA_963740175.1). Classification (GTDB taxonomy): domain Bacteria; phylum Gemmatimonadota; class Gemmatimonadetes; order Gemmatimonadales; family GWC2-71-9; genus CAVVWJ01. The sequence goes on along the minus strand of CAVUDL010000014.1, from coordinate 98,647 downwards.
TCTCTTCAGGAGGAGCTGGTCTGGCTGGTCCGTTCACCACACTGATTTCGGAGAACCAATGGGTCGGCAGATTGTCTCAACATCGAAGGCGGCCAAGCCACCCGCAACCTACAGCCAGGCAGTGAAGGCCGCGGGCCTGGTGTTCGTTTCGGGCACAGCCCCGGCCGACCCTGCAACGGGCAGTTTGGTCGGCGCAACCATCCAAGAGCAAACACGGCAGTGTCTGACCAACATTGCTGCCATCCTCCAAGAGGCCGGCAGCTCGCTCGAGAAGATTGTGAGTGCGACGGTGATTCTCGCGGAAGAGGAGGATTTTGGAGGCATGAATGAGGAATGGGTCCGATGGTTTCCCTCCAGCCCTCCGGCTCGCCAAGGCGCCAAACTGCCTGTGCGGGTTCCCGGTCTGAAGGTCTCGATTGCCGCCATTGCCGAGGCATAGGGGCCTTGATCCGCGTCTGGGCGGTCCCACTCGGCATCGTGAGTAGGAAGTAGTTCTGCTGGCAGCCGCCGGCCTAACAAGCGCATGCAGCTGGCGGGCGCCTCCGATCCAAGGAACGTAGGATTGCGTGCAGTTGAGGAGTCGCCGCAGCTGATGCGCGGTCCGTTAGGCGGACGCTAGAATCGAACTCGGCTGTCTGAGATCCAGGAGTGTTCCATGATATTGCATCATGGCGGACGGTGTGCTCTGATCGTGGGCCTGCTCGTCGCGGCTGTCTCCACCACGCATGCTCAGGCCCCGACAACCAAGGCCTCCCGGTTCACCCTCTGGATTGGTGGAGGCTACGGACTTGGGGCCGCGGGCCAGTATGAGAGCCTCGAAGAAGCCTTCACGCTCAACGTGTCCGCTCAACAGGGCCACCTCCTCCTGTCCACTCGAATTGCGGCTGTCACCTCCAGCATTTACGACGCGAGTTGGGACTGGGGCTTGCTAGCGGGACTCGCCTCGTCCCCCGCCGGCCCGTTCCACGTGGGCGCAGCGCTGGGTCTCGGCTACGCCGAGGCAACCCCCAGCGAGGGTGTGTTCACGGTTCCTTGGGAGCTCCAAGTATTTTGGCGGCCGACGGGGTTTGTGGGAGTGGGACTCTATGGGTTTGCGACGCTCAACGGCACGGACTCATTTGGGGGTGCCACGCTCGCGTTTCAACTCGGCCGTCTCCGGTAGGCGCCGCCTAACAAGCCCATGCAGCGGGCGGACGCTTCAGGTCTAAGGAACGTAGGATTGTGCGCACGCTGAGAAGTTGCCGCAGCTGATGCGCGGTCCGTTAGGTGGCCCGGACCCGTACCTCGATACGAGTGAGCCTCCCCCGCTAGTTTTCTGTGAGTGGACGCCCCAGCCGGCCCAGAGATTCAACGCGCGCGGCTTCAAGCCGACCTCAACACTGCCCATCAGGAATTTCACGAGATGGCCGGTGCGATCTCGGAGCGCGCCTGGGCAGAGCCGAGCCACAACCCTGGCTGGACGAATGGCCAGCTCCTCTTCCACGTCCTCTTGGGGTTCGTTCTTGTCCCGCCTCTAGCGTGGCTCCTCGTGCTCTTCGGTCACCTTCCACGGGGATGCTCCCGAACCTTTAGCGCAATTCTCAACCTCTCAACGCCGGTCTTCAACCGCATTAATGCGATCGGCCCGCGCGCCGGCGCCCGCATCCTGGGTAAAGCGGGCATCCTCCGCCAATTCGATCGGGTGCACGCGCGCATCCTTGCCCGGCTCCAGCGCACTCACTCACGCGACTGGGCGTTCACGATGCACTATCCCACGCGTTGGGATCCGCGGTTCCGCGCTGACATGCGACTGGCAGACCTGTTTCGATACCCGATCGACCACCTACGGCATCATCGCTCCCAAATGCGGGCCACCTAACAAGCATTTGCAGCTGACGAGGGCGCGCTATCGGCGTCAGCCGTCGCGCTCTATCTTGGGTCTCTGGGACTGCGTGGCGGCTGCCGCGTAGCGCCCTCGCAGCTGAAATGCGGTCCGTTAGACAGCGCGCGACTGGGGAGAGCTATGATGACCCTGGCGCAGCATGAAAGCATACAGCTCGCGCGCAAGCGCCACCATCGAGCAGCGCCTGGTGGCATATCGCCCATGCTTGAGTCCGCGAGTGCCGGGCTTCGTGAGAGGGTCAAATGGCGATCATAGGTGCTCACGCACTGCTGTATACCTCGGAGCCTGAGGCGCTTCGGACCACGCTTCGAGATGCATTCGGCTGGAAGCACGTCGACGCGGGCGGCGGTTGGTTGATTTTTGCGCTGCCTCCTGCCGAACTCGGTGTCCATCCTGCAGAGGGTCCCACTTACGAGTCGGGAGTCCGGCACCAATTGACGTTCATGTGCGATGACATGCCGAAGACCATCCGTGAACTACGCTCGAAGGGCATCGAGGTGAAGGGCGAACCGGAGGACGAGGGCTTCGGCATCACGGTAATGCTTGGTCTGCCTGGCGGTGTCGAGGTCATGCTGTACGAGCCTCGCCACCCAGTCGCGATTACCGCCGCCGAACAAGGCTGACCAGGGTCTGCCGATATCGGCATGCCTTGCCCTGGCCGTGGGCAACGCCGTTGAGATCGCTGTCGCGCGATCAGCTGGCCAGTCCGAATGCGGCAAGGCCGTCGCGCTGTCTAACCAGCGCATGCAGCTGGCGGGCGCTTCAGGTTTTGAGAAACGTCGGATTGTGCGCAGGCTGACCAGTCGCCGCAGCTGATGCGCGGTCCGTTAGACAGCGGCTGGCGTTCTGTGCCAAGTTACAGTCATGGATCGGATCGAAGCTGGACGGGCTTACTGTGCCCTCTGTGGTCAAGCCATCCGACCCCGCGAAGATGCGTTGACCACTCCCGACTTTCTGGCGGATGACACAGACCCATTCTGGCCCTTTACGGATGCCGCCATGCACCGGGCGTGCTTCCTAGTGTGGGATCGGCGGAAGGCCTTTGTAGCTCGCTTCAACCGGGCAGCGCGCTCCTGGGTAGAGCCTGATGGTGCGCACCCACGGATGACGAGCGAAGGCGAGATCGTGCGCCAGCCCAGTGGATTCCGTCCGCCAAGTGAGCCCGCTGTCTAACAAGCGCATGCAGCGGACGGCGCTTCAGGTCTAAGCAACGTCAGATAGTGTCCAGACGGGCAAGTCGCCGCAGCTGATGCGCGCTCGTTAAGCCGGGGCGCTGGGAGGTCGATCGAACTCGGTCACTCCGACCTGTCCAAACAGCGCCGGGTGCGTTATGAAGGAGCGCACTAGAGGAGGTGCCACTTGAACACTGCACGGCCCCCCAGCCGGTATCGCACCGTAATAGGAGCCGCGAGCCTGATCGTGGCCCCAGCGTTGATGAGTGTCGGGGATCTCATGCATCCGCACGAGAGCTGGGACCCGGCAGCACAGGTGGCTATCGTCGCCGAGTCCGCCTCTCGATGGTACGTAGCCCACCTTCTGTTGTTCGTTGGAATGCTGGCGTTCGTCCCGGGCATCCTCTCGCTGAGCGAGGTGGTGGCGAAGCGCCGCCCAGCGGCCGGTTACGCGGCGCGCGTGCTCCTCGTCGCCTCGGTGGGCGCGTTGTCGGCGGTCTTCGTGTGTGAGATGCTGCTCGGGCACTTTGTTGCGCAGGGCGCTGACCAGGCGGCCGCAGTCGCCCTCTTCGAGACCTTCCAGTCGGGTGCGGTCCTGGGGGCGCTGATGCCGGGTCTGCTCGCGTTCTTCATCGGCACCGCGCTGTTCGTGACACCGCTCGCTTCCATGCCGGGCCCGTTTCGCTGGCCGGCACTCTGTTTCGCGCTCGGCGCAATCCTGATCATGGGGGAGATCATCCTGGCGGAGGTTCTCCTTAGCCAGATCGGGAACATTCTCATCCTTGTGGCCGGTATTGCGTTTGCATGGTTGCTGCTCCGGGGTCGAGAGGGAGTGCCGGTCTAGCCTTGACGAGTGCGTTCTTTCCCGACTAACCCGACATTCCCGCTAGATCGGCGTCATCGGAAGATTGCGACCACAGGACCGGGAAGTGCTCCGGCCCGCGGCCTAACAAGCGCTTGAAGCTGACGGCGCGCGTAGATTAGGGAATGAATTCGCTTTCAGCGCGCCGCAGCTTAAGCGCGATCCGTTAGGCGGACACCAAACAGGTCCCTTGCTCGGAGGTCTTAGTGGAGTCCGGCTTTCTGCTTCTGGTCGCCGCAGGCGCAGTGCTCGGCTTCGTGCTGCGGCGCCTGGTGAGCCCTATCCTGACGCGTTCTTGTGCGGTAGCCGGCGCCCTCAGCTTGGCGCTGGGAATCGGCATCCTCGGCCTCACCGCCTCCGGCCACAGTCCATTTGACGCAATGACTGGTGGACTGATAGCAGCTGTATTGCTCGGCTTGGCCGGCCTGGTCCTTCCATTCGCACTTGTGGTCAGATGGAGCCAATTCCGAGTGCTGTGCCGCCTAACAAGCGCATGTAGCTGACGGTCGCTTCAAGTCTAAGGAACGTAGGATAGTGTGCAGTTAGAAGTCGCCGCAGCTGATGCGCGGTCCGTTAGGCAGCCCCGACCCATGAAGGTGTGAGCAATCACGAGGTTCAGATGTGGCGGACAGACTCGCTCTGGTTTGAAACGGCTGTAGTGCTGGGCATCTTCGCCGTCGGCAACATCCTCTTCGGGCACTTCCAGCAGCACCATTCGCCCGTGCGGCGGTTGGCGAAAATGGGTGTTGCCTTGGGCATCACGCTCGCTCTGTCTGCCACCGTGGGCCGATTCTGGGGTCTGGGCTGGCTGCTACTGCCGCTAAGCGCCGCAGCCTACGTTCACCTGCGATGGCTGCCACTGCACGGCATCAACGGCTGGACGGGTGAGCCGCGGGACCAGTACCTGGCCCTTATTGCTGAGCGGCGCCGCCGCCGCTCGGCTCCCTAAGCAGTCATTGCAGGGTAGTAAGGCCCGCACGACGACTTCACCTCGGGCTGCCTAACAAGCGCATGCAGCTGGCGGTCGCTTCAATTTGAAGGAACGTTAGATAGTGTGCTGCATTCAGGCCTAATCGTTTCTGATTGCGACGGCACCTTGGTCGACAGCAAACCCGGCGCGAACACGGTTTGGCTGGAAGTCGCTGCCGAGTGACTCATATTCCATTTGTCACCACCGGCGCCTACCCGTTACGTGCAGGCAATCGCGTCCGCCCGCTCATTGATGGCGAGCCTGCATTTCGCCGGATTTCTGATGCCATTGATCAGGCCCAAGCGCGGGTGTGGGTCGCCGTCACGTTTCTCTGGGCCAGCTTTCAGATGCCCGATGGTCGCGGTTCGTTCTTTGACGTACTGACACGAGCGCGCCAGCGTGGACTCGACGTCCGAGTGCTATTTTGGCGACCCGATGATGCGACCGCACATCTGCGAACTAATGCGTTCTGGGGGTCGCCCGCGCATGTTGCGCTGCTGGAGCAGCAGGCACCGGAGATCAGCATTCGCTGGGATCGCGCGCACCCTGGCTTCTGTCAACATCAAAAACTCTGGCTCATTGACGTTGGGTTGGAAACGGCCTGTGCGTTTGTCGGTGGCATCAATCTCAATCCCCATTCGGTGGTTGCCCCCGGCCATCGTGGCGCTAAACACAATCACGACATGTATCTCGAGATCAGCGGTCCGGCAGTCACAGACGTCCACCACAACTTTGTGCAACGCTGGAACGAGGCCAGCGAACGGGACGAGGCGGACGGTCGGTGGGGACCCGATGCTGATCGCGATCTCGCCTTTCCAGACCGGCTAGCGGCGGCACGTGGATCCACCGTCGCCCAAGTGCTACGGACGATCCATCCTGGCCGCTACGCCAACACCCACCCCACTCCCGGCGGGGCTCCGTTTGCCATCGCCGACGGTGAGTTCTCCAATCGCGACCAGTACATCCATGCCATCCGCGCTGCCCGTGAGTATATCTATCTTGAGAACCAAGCCATCAGTGTGCGGCCAATCCTTGAAGAGCTAGTAGCCGCGGTGAAGCGCGGCGTGGCGGTTGTTCTAGTGTTGCCGACCGTGGCCAGCAGCATCGACGCACCTGCGGATCCCCACGGCGAGCTGTTCCGTGACGAACGCCGCACGCTGGCGCGCACGTCGCATTTCACTCTAGCGGGACTGGCCGGACCAGATGCCAGTGGCGCACGCCAACCGGTTCACGTGCATGCCAAACTTATGATCATTGATGATGTCTGGGCGACAGTCGGCTCCTGCAACCTCCACCGATATTCCATGTATGGTAACAGTGAGCTCAACATCGCCTTCGCCGATGCGGTGACGGTGCGCGCATTTCGCTGCGAACTCCTAGCGGAGCATCTCGAACAGGACACATCCGCGCTCGATGGCCGATCGGCGCTCTGCGTGTTTCGGACCGTGGCTGAGCAGAATGCGGGTCGCCGGGACGGTGGAGATTCCGACTGGGAAGGAATCGCCTGCGCGATGGATCCACTTCAGTGGTGGGCAAGCTGAACGGCGCGATCGTCGGCCGGTCAATGACAAGGAAGAGCACACGACTTTCACTGTGGCGACTGCGGCTGGGCGATGAGCAGGACGACGTGTCGCAAGAACAAGATCAGCGTATCGAAACGGGTGAGAGGACCACATGAAAGCTGTGTTGCGCGTCGGTTTAGCAACTCTCGCGCTCCTCGTTCTGTGGGCCGTCGTCGTGTTCGTTGGGACCTCGGAAGGCTGGTGGAAGCACCCACTCGCTCCTCGCGGCGACATCGCCGGGTTCATGGACGCGGCTGCCAAGCTCGTCGATTCCAGCAACACAGGCAACGCTGTGTTCGCCATGATCGACGATGGCGCTGTCCACGGTGTCCATGCCGTCTCCGTCGGCGAAGGGGTGGACGTGAATACCGTGTTTCAAACCGCTTCTCTCAGCAAGTGGATCAGCGCCTGGGGTGTCATGGCGCTCGTCCAAGAGGGAAAGCTCGACTTGGACGCACCGGTTAGCACCTACCTGACCCGGTGGGCGCTCCCCGAAAGCAAGTTCGACAACAACAAGGTGACGGTGCGGCGGCTGCTGAGTCACACCGCCGGGCTCACCGACGGACTGGGCTACGCCGGCTTCGCGCCCAACGCGGCCGTGCAGTCACTGGAAGAATCCCTCAAGCGACCCGCGGATGCGTCTCCCGGGGCCAGCGGCGCCATAGAGGTCGGATACGAGCCCGGGTCCGAGTGGCGGTACTCGGGAGGAGGCTATGCAATCCTTCAGCTCCTGATCGAAGAAGTGAGCGGCGAATCGTTCGAGGGCTTCATGCAGCGCGTCATCTTCCGACCCTTGGGTATGGTTCGCTCGTCATACAGTTGGACACCTGCGGAGGGATCGACACTCGCGACGTTCTACGATGTGGACTCTACACCGTCGACGCATTACCGCTTTTCGGCCGTGGCGGCTACGTCACTGTACACGTCGGTGTCCGACCTCACGCGTTTCGTTCAGGCCCACCTACCGGGCAAGAACGGCGAGCCGATTGGGCGCGGCGTGCTTGGGCCGGCAATGATCAACGAGATGTGGCGGCCGCACGCGTCCAAGTTTTCGGAGGACATCTGGGGCCTTGGCACTATCCTGTACGCCAGCAACAACAAAGGTGGCTTCGTCGTCGGTCATGACGGCAACAACGAGCCTGCGATAAATACCGCCGCACGGCTCAACCCGGCCACCGGCAACGGCATCGTGATTCTCGAGACCGGTCAGCCCCTCCTCGCTACGCGGCTGGCCGGCGAGTGGGTCTTCTGGGAAACGGGCAACGTGGACTTCCTCGCGTTCACGATCGTGATCCCGGGGATGCTCCGCCTGATCGGTCTCGGCAGCCTCGTGATCGTCCTGGCTGTACCAACAATCGCTTGGTCGATTCGACGCAAGCGTAGGAGTCGATCTGTCAAGCCGATCTCTAGGCGCGCGCCGCCTAACAAGCGCATGCAGCTGGCGGCGTCTCAGGTCTAAGGAACGTAGGATAGTGTCTAAACGGGCCGGTCGCCGCAGCTGATGCGCGGTCCGTTAGGCTGCTCGGGCACTTCATTGCGAGGTATCGCGGAGATGAGCTATCGCCGTTCCCCCGCGAAGGCGAGAGCAGAACGCGAATGGGCCGGGTTTGTGGCTGCCAATCTCAAGCGTTTCGAAGCTGCTGGGCTACCCCTGCTCGCCGCTCAGACGGTGGCACACTGGGACGATCTACTCATGCACGGGTACTTCGACCACCATGACGATCCGGCAGGATTCAGGATTGAGACCCTCACCCAAGAGCAGTATGCCGGATTCGTGGGCCTTGTGGAGAGCTATTTTCTTGCCGGCTACGAGTATTTCACACCGATTGCGCTGAAGGTTGAGGATCAAGGGCGGCTTGCCAGCCGCTTTGCCCAGAATGACTGACGGGCTCCGTGCGGGCCGCGCTGCCTAACAACCGCATGCAGCTGGCGGACGCTTCAGATCTATGGAACGTTAGTTTGTGCGGTTTCGAGAAGTCGCCGCAGCCGATGCGCGGTCCGTTAGTCCGCTCCAAGCGAGGATTGCACCGTGCGGGTGGCGTTGATTGGCAGCACTGGCTTCATCGGGCGCCATGTGGCGCGCTGGCTGACTGCCGGGGGCCACGAGGTGATTGGTATCCAGCGAGGCTTGAGTTCGACCCACCTATCCGGGATACGTAATCTCACCGCAGACCATCACGACCTTCCTGCGTTGGCGAGTGCGCTGGCTCAGGCAGCTCCGGCGAGGCTCGTCGACATGGTGGCCTACACCGCCGACGACATGGACCGGCTGATAGCAGCCATACCCGCGACCGTGCGGCGGCTGATCATAATCAGCAGTGGGGATGTCTACTGGACGTACGATGCCTTTCGCGGGCTTCCCATCCCTGAGGCTGCTGCCGAGCCGCTCTCGGAGACTGCCCCTCTGCGCGAGCAGCTGTTTCCCTATCGGCAGCAGGCCAACAGCCCGGAGGACCTGCTGTACTCGTATGAGAAGATTCTGGTCGAGCAACGGGGGCGAGCGGGGTCGCCGGTGCCCATCACCATCCTGCGCCTGCCCATGGTCTATGGACCTCGGGACCCGAACCAGCGGGTCGGCGGCTACCTTCAACGTTTGGTGGCTGGATCGTCGCTCCTGCGGCTGAACCCGGCCGAGGCGCAATGGCGCTGCACCCGTGGCTATGTCGAAGATGTCGCCTGGGCGATCGCCCTGGCGGCAGTGAACGATCGTGCGGCGGGGGAGGTCTATAACGTTGGAGAACCTGAAGCGCTGACCGAACAGGCATGGGCCGAGGCGATCGCTCAGGCCGCCAGCTGGCCAGGCCGGGTCGTGGCCGACCCATCTGCGCCGCCCTCGCGCCCGGCGAATTGGTCCGTGCCGCTCACCGTGGCTACCGAGCGCATCCGGGCCCACCTTGGGTACCAAGAGCCAGTCGGTCGCGCAGACGGGCTGCGCCGTACGGTCCAGGCGGCAGCAGCCGATGCTCCTGCGCCCGACTGAGAACTTCATTGACAACCGGAGGTCAAACGCCCATGCAGGTCCACTACCTCGAAATCGTGACCAAGGAGGTCGACGCGGTATGCGCCGCGTACGCAGCAGCGAATGGGGTGCAGTTCGGCAAGCCGGACACCGGGCTAGGGAACGCACGGACAGCCGAAATGCCGGGAGGCGGGCGGGTAGGGGTGAGAGCGCCCTTGCGCGAGACCGAGGAGCCGGTGGTACGGCCCTACTGGCTGGTGGATAACATCCAAGCGGCCGTTGCAGCGGTCGTGGAGGCCGGCGGCGAGATAGCCGTTCCGCCGATGGAGATCCCCGGACACGGCACCTTCGCCATCTACCTCCAGGGTGGCATCGACCACGGCTTCTGGCAGCGGTAGGCGCGCGTACCGACCGTCACAATCCCGGGCGTTTCGGTCAAGAAGGAGCGGGGATGACATGAGTCTCAAGCGGATGGACAACGTCGGCATCGTGGTAGAATCCCTCGATGCCGCCATCTCGTTCTTCAGCGAGCTCGGCCTGAAACTCGAAGGGCGAGCCGTGATCGAAGGAGAGTGGGCTGGGCGGGTCACAGGATTGGGGAACCAGCGCGTCGAGATCGCCATGCTGATCACCCCGGACGGCCACAGTCGACTCGAGCTTTCGCGATTCCTTACCCCGCCGGTCGTGGCCGATCACCGGAACGCGCCGGTGAACGCACTCGGTTACCTGCGGGTCATGTTCACGGTGGACGATATCGACGCGACGCTTGCCAGACTCCGCCGGCATGGCGCGCAGCTCGTCGGCGAAGTGGTCCAGTACGAAGAGGTGTATCGGCTCTGCTACATCCGCGGACCCGAAGGACTTCTCATCGGGCTCGCCGAGGAGCTCAAGTCCCGTGACCCCGATCGCCTATAACCATCCCCTGCCATGGCGTACGAGCCATTGATCCTTGTCGTTGACGATGACCCCGTCATCATCCGAGTAGTCTCAAGGCTGCTGACGGCCGATGGGTATCGGGTCCTGACGGCGCCGGACGGGCAGGCGGCTTGCGAGTTGCTGCAAGGGCCACCGCCACAGCAGGTCGACCTCCTCCTGACTGATGTGCGTATGCCTCACATGGGCGGTGCTGAACTCGCCAGGCACGTCAGTATGTCCCGACCGGAAATCCCAGTCCTCTACATGACCGGCTTTACCGCGGAGGTGGAATGGGAACTCCCCGAGGACATCCGAAGCACGCGTCTAATATTGAAGCCGTTCCAAGGTGCTGCGTTGCTGGCGCTGGTCGCCAAGTGGTTGTCGAGGCAATGAGCGTGAGTCGCCCCAGCTGATGCGCGGTCCGTGAGGCCGCAAAGATGGGCGGATGAACCTACCGCAATGGGGGTCCCCACATCTGTCGGAGGATGCGCCACTGACCGTCGGCACCGGGTGCCAAAATGGTCAGGCTCAGGCTGCGGGTCGACTGCTCGGTGCGCACCGTATCTTTCTCGTAGCGCCACGCGACGGTGGAAACGCCACGGGTATAGGCGAGCTCCGAGGTCCCTGCCAGCTCATCCACGGTCCAGTCGAAAGCCGTAATGGCAGTGCGAGACCCATCAGCCGGCCACCAGAACGCCCGGATGGCACTGTGACCGGCAACAGGGAGTTGACCTGGAGGGAGGAGGACCGCGGCAGTATCCAGAGTTGCCAAAACCCCGGCGGTGTCATCCTCGAGCCAGGCACGCACGTAGGCCGTTCGGACTGTTTCGATCGCGCTCGAGTCCCGGGACGTAAGGTGCCGCGACTGCTTCACATCAGCCCCGCAAGCGACCAGCCAGGCGGTGCTTGCCAAGAAGATCGGGCCTGAATAAGAAAGGAATCGCATCAGGAGCCCACCGGCGTCTGGTGATGAACGCTCTACGCCCCACGCCGACCACCGGTTTCAGAATGAGCCTCCTGCAGGTGTGCGGCCCAACAAGCGCATGCAGCTGCCGGCGCTTCAGGTCTCTAAGGAACGTTAGATAGTGCGCGAGCGGCCAAGTCGCGCGGCTGATGCGCGGTCCGTTAGACGGACAACGCGCATCCCTTGTTTGTCGAGACCCCGGTGTCGATGCCTGACCCGTCCGCCGCGAGTCGCCCAGAACTACTTCATCGCGATCACGTGCTCCTTCATCGCGATCACGTGCTCCACGAACTGATCGACCGCGATCTCGGTCCCCTGGTAAAAACCCGTCGCCTTATTCTTCTCGAAGTCCGCTTCATCCCGGTGCAGCGCCGTGAAGACGTACCGGGTGCCGGTTCCCACGCTCTCCATCGTGATGATGGCGGTGATCGGAATGTCGTCAAAGACAGCCGGACGATAGCCGGGGAACAACATGGAGGTCCAGACAAGTCGCTCCATCGGAATAACTTCCAGGAAACAGCCGAGGTTGGGAAACTCCTGACCGTCTGCCGATGCGATGTCGATGCTGAAGATGCCGCCCGGTCGCAGGTCCATTTCGGTTCGCGACACACGCCCCCAGGGCTTGGGCATGTACCACTCCTTGAGATGCTCCGGTTTCGTCAACGCTTCCCAGACGAGCCGCGTGGGAGCGTCGATGAACCGTTCGATAGCGAAATCAAGTTTCGGATTGAAAGCGACATCAAGTTTCGGATTGATCGTGGATTGCTGGCTCATGATTCTGATTCCTTCTCCTTGAGTTGTTTGACGTATTGGTCGAACCGGTCCAGCCGAGCTTCCCACAACTGACGACGCGCGGTCAGCCAGTCTTCAACGACCTTGAACCGTTCGGGCGCGATCTCATACGTCCGCACTCGACCGCGCTTTTTCGACCTCACCAGTCGGCTCTGTTCGAGCACCGAGAGGTGCTGCACGAACGACGGGAGTTGCATGTCGAACGGTGCCGCCAGGTCGCTGACGGTGGCTGGTCCGACAGACAGTCGCTCCAGGACTCTCCGCCGAGTCGGGTTGGACAGGGCGTGGAAAACGTCGTCAGCAGCTGCGGATTGAACCATTTCCGACACCTCCAGATGCTCGGGTTACCCGTTCTGACCCAGGTATTCTACATCCGGGGAATACTTTTGTAAATACCTAAGTATTGTGGCTGGCGATCTGCGGCCTAAGGAACGCTGAAGCTGACGAGCGGTCCTTGGAGTTGCGCGGGCTGCGCCCGCGCTCTTATTTGACTCGTTCGCAGCTTAGCTCGGGCGTTAGGCCGGTAAGCTCGTACCGCGACCAGTTCTGCCAAGAACTCCCTTCCAATAGGTTCCTTATGGATCTCAAACGCGAACGCCAGCGACTCCTGGAGCGAGATGCCGAGTGGGCGGCCCTGTCATCTGAGGGCCGGGCGGTGGAACGCATCCTGTCGTTCTGGTCTGACGATGCTCGAGTCTTTGCACCCGGATTGCCCCCCTTCAGCGGGAAGACCGCGTTGCGCGGCTATGTCGAGGGCGCCTTCGCCATACCCGGCTTTCATATCACGTGGACCACGTCCGAGGCGAACCTCTCGTCCGATGGCCAGACAGCCTATCTGCTGAGTACGAACGCGGTAACGCTGCCGGATCCGGATGGACGCCCGGTGACAAGTCACGGTCGCGCCGTCACAGTGTGGCGCCGAGAGCCGGATGCCGAATGGCGCTGCACTTTGGACATCTGGAATGATGGGCCTGCGGCCAGTTAAGACCGATTGTTGTGGGCGACCGCTTCCGGCCCAACAAGCGCATGCAGCTGACAGCCGTTCATAGCTCAGGAAACGGAGGATTGTGCCTGGCTGAGGAGTCGATGCTCCGCCCCCTCCTTTGTATGTCCCTCGTCCTCCTCGCGCTCGGCGCCTGCGAAAGGCGGCTCGGGGTCGAGGCTCTGCCTGACGCCTCCATCATCGACAGCACAGCCCGTGTGCTGATGCAGCGCGAGCAGGTCCAAGGGTTGGCCCTCGCGGTCATCGATACCGGCTCGGTGGTCCATGTGGCCGCCTACGGGATTCGCAACGCCGCGCGGGATCCGCTCACCACCCAGACCATCATGTACGCCGCATCGCTGACGAAGACCGCCTTCACCTACATGGTCATGCAACTGGTGGACGAAGGGCGGCTGAAGCTCGATACGTCGATCGCGGACCTCCTGCCACGCCCGCTGCCGGAGTACGACGGCTATCACGATCTCGCAGGTGACCCGCGCTGGAGGGACCTGACGCTGCGGAGCCTTCTCACGCACACCTCCGGCTTCGCGAACTTTCGCGGGCTGGAGAAGGACAGCACGCTGCGCTTTCATTACGATCCCGGGACCCGCTACGGCTACTCCGGGGAGGGCTTCTACATCGCCCAACTGGTGCTCGAGGAGGCCCTGGGCCTCGATGTCGGGCGCGAGATGCAGGCCCGCGTGTTCGATCGGTTCGGCATGACGCGAACCAGCATGCAGTGGCGACCGGACTTCCGGGCGAACCTGGCGGACGGGTTCCGAATCGACGGGACGCCCGAGCCGCACGACGAACGGTCGAGGGTGAGTGCGGCCGGCTCCATGGATACCAACATCGAGGATCAGGCTCGGCTCTGGGCCGGCATCGTGCGAGGCGACGGGCTGACCCCCGCCTCTCGCTCCGAGATGATGCGGTCGCAGGTACCGATCAGCTCGGTTAATCAATTCCCGACACTTGTGGACGACACCAACCCAGCCAACGAGACCATCGGCCTGGCGGCGGGCCTGGGACTGGTCACCTTCAAGGATCCCCGCGGGCAGGTGTGGTTCAAAGGCGGGCACAACGAGTGGACCGGCAACATGGTGATCTGTATCGAGCGCCGGAAGCGCTGCCTCGTCTTGCTCTCGAACGACGTGCGGGCCGAGCGCATCTACCCCGACCTGACCCGAGCCATTCTCGGCCAGACGATGCTACCCTGGACCTGGGAATACCATTGACTCAGGCAGGTCGCCCGACGTCAGTTGCTGCCTGACAAGCGCATGCAGCTGGCGGGCGCTGTAGTACGAAGGAACGTTGGAGAGTGTCCAAACGAGCCAGTGCCGCAGCTGATGCGCGGTCCGTTGGGCGGGCGCTATGGATATTGATTCGATACGACCTCTTTTATCCGGCCTTGCTGGTGCCCTCATTGTGGGTTGGCTCGTGCGACGCGCGAGTCAGTATAGACCAATCGTTCAAGGTGACGCCCTGGTACTGCGCTATCCGAGGTCGTGGGCGTACCTCGGCATAATTGGTGGAGGGATCTTCCTTGCCTTCGCTGTCCGAAACGCCATCTACGGCAGTGCGGTGAACTCGTACGCCGTAGCCCTGTCGATGCCGCTGATCCTCGGATTGTTGGGCATCTATCTCGCGGTCGAGGCGCTTTTCTCGAAAGTGACGCTCACCAGCGATCGCGTCCAAGTATCGTCTCCATGGAGAACCCAGGAGACCTCGTGGCGGGAGATCACCAAAATCTCCTACCATGCCGCTGCGGGGTCGTATGTGCTGCATACGAACGCAGGTGTCACGCTCCGAGTGAGCCGTTGGTTGATGGGCATTACCGCCCTCTTCGAGCGCGCGGCAGAGTTGGGTATTGAGTACACGCGCGATTGATAGCGCTTGGGCCGGTATTGATTCTCGTCGGCGTCGGCTCCCGCTTGAAAACTAAGAGCCGCGTCGGCTAACAGGCGCATGCAGCTGGCGGACAACCATTAGCAGGGACTCGCCGCATATGAGCACAAGGGAGATCATCCAGGGCTATTTCGCCGAACTCAAACAGAGGGGCGGATGGGAATCATTCCTGGCTGATGACCTGAGGTTCACCAGCTTCACCAGCCCGGTCAAGGAGGTAACAGGAAAGGCGGCGTACCTCGAGTCGACTAAGCGCTTTTTCTCGATGGTAAAGTCGGTAGAGGTGAGAGACCTGATCATTGAGGGTGAACAGGCCTGTGCATCGACGCGCTACCAGCTTCAAGCGCCCAGTGGTACGAGGTTCCACAGCGATGTGGCCGAGCTTTTCAGGGTTCGAAACGGCAAAATCGTTGCATTCGCGATCTACTTTGACAGCGCCCCGTTTCCGAAATAGGCATCGGTATGGCTCCGCGCGAAGCCTTGGTCGAGAGAGTGAGAGCAGCGCTGGCGGCGGGCGTCATGTGACTGATCTGGAAACGAGAGTGGCCGCTCATCTGGAGCGACCACTCTTTTACTGGCAACTCTGGTCCTGTGCGCCAAGGTTTATGCTGGGCCGCTCACAGCTACAGGCGTCGCGCTGTTGGCGGTCGCTCCGTTGCCGAGTTGGCCTTCAAAGCCGCCACCCCAGCAGTAGGCTACCGCGCCCGGAGTTCGGCCGCAGGTATGTCTTCCACCGGTGCTCAGCTGGCTGAAGAGCAGATCAGTGGGCACGGGTATCGGATTCCGATTACTGCTATTGAACCCGCCCCAGCAGTAAGCCTTGTCGTTCGTGGCCTCGGCGCAAGCTGAGAAGTTTCCCACCGTCACCCGCTCCAGGCGGAGCCCACCGGACACAGGGCTGGGTATACGGCTCGAGTTGGTACCCCCATTGCCGAGCTGGCCGGCATTGTTGATTCCCCAGCAGAAGGCTCGGAAGTCCGTGGCAGCGGCGCAGGTGTAGTCCCGGCCGGCATCCACCTGCCGGTACAGGCGCGTCCCGGCGACGAGGGTCGGGCGGAAATACCGGTAATCGGTGGAGCCGGTACCGGCCTCGCCGTGATGGTTCGCGCCCCAGCAATACAGACGGCCGTCGTTGGCCAGCCCGCAGCTGTGGTAGTAGCCCGCAGTCACTTGTTGAAACGTTAGCGTAGTGGCCACCGCAACCGGCTTGAGGCGATCCGTTCTCGAACGGTTGCCAAGCTGGCCATCGAAATTCCATCCCCAGCAATAAATGCGGTTGTCCGGATAGGTCAGGCCGCAGGTATGCTGAAAGCTCGTCGCCACGGTGCGAAACCGGAGCCCACCCGCGACGGCGGTAGGCCTAATGCGACCCGTGGTCGTACCGTCTCCGAGCTCACCCCGGTCATTGCTGCCCCAACAGTAGGCATGGAAATCGGTGGTGACGGCGCAGGTGGCGTCGAAGCCGGCGCTTATCATACGGAAGCGCAGTGTACCGGCGACCAGGGCTGGCCGGGTAGAACGCGGAGCCGTGGTGCCGATACCGAGCTGACCCTCCGTGTTACGGCCCCAGCAGTATGCTCGATTGTCGGTGGTGACTCCGCACGTGTGTTCGAATTCGCTGGCGCTCACCTGAAAGAAAGCCAACGGGGCTGATGCCGTGGCCAGGGATACGGTTGGATTGTCGAGATTGGGCCCGGTGGCGTCTTCTTCCCGGCAGCCCGCCAGCGGGAGAAGCAGTGCAAACGCGGCTAGAGGGATCAGCCAGCGGGAGGACATCGACAGAGACTTACGCATTGGACCACCTTGGCTCTGGAAGCCGACGGACCTCCGTAGTGAACGACATTCCACGCCCACACACTGCGGCTTAGCCGTCAAGCGCCAGTCAAGCAGCAGGCCCCGAGCGACTTACGTGGCGTTTGTGAAGTGGAGCTACAATAAGAAGGTACGCTTTCCTCCTGGCCTCGCTATGGTCCGCGTCACCGGGCGAAATGTGCCCGACTGTATGATTTTGCAGGAGTCAGGATGACCGAGCCATGACTCCGGGGAGAATTCGAACCATGCGCTGCTCCGCACTGCTGCTTGCCTGCGTCTCCACCGCCGCTATCGCCCAGGCTCCACCGCAGCCGATTTCGTCGCCGCCGCCATCGACGCTGACGAATGCGCCGAAGCTCCCGCCGGCATGGGAGCAGAAAGCGCGCGACATCTACAAGACGGCCGTCGAGACACCGACCGTCGCCCGGCGAGGACAAATGCCGAAGTTCGCTGGCTATCTTGCCGACCAGCTCCGGGCTGCGGGCTGGGCCGATAGCGACATCCATGTGCTACCCTACGTGTCGCCGGGCGATAACCCCACGGCGGCGCTGATCGCCCGCTGGCCGGCCGCTGGAGCTCCCAGGAAGAAGCCGATGCTGATCATCGCGCATATGGACGTCGTCGAGGCGCTGCCGGGCGACTGGACGACCGATCCATTCACCCTCGTCGAGAAGAACGGCTATTTCTACGGCCGCGGGAGCGGCGACGACAAAGGCGGGCTGGTACCGTCAATGGTCGCGCTGATGAAGCTTCGCCAGTCCGGCTTCAAGCCCGTCCGCGACATCGTCCTGCTGTACACCGGTGACGAGGAGACGCAGGGGAAAGGCGCCGAGCTCGGCGCGACCGAGTGGCGCAAGTGGACCGACGCCGAATTCGTGCTGAACGCCGATGCCGGCGGGGGTGGCTTTACCCGCGACGGTAAGCCGCTCGGCTTCGGGCTGCAGACGTCTGAAAAGATTTTCCAGAGCTACTATTTCCGCGTTCGCAACCCCGGGGGGCACAGCTCCCGGCCGCGGCCCGACAATGCCATTTATCAGCTCGCCGAAGCCCTGAAGAAACTCGAGAAGCATCGCTTCACGCCCATGCTGACGGAGACCACGCGCCAGTATTTCACGGCGCGGGCCAAGCAGGAGGGGAAGAGCGAGCTCGGGCAGGCTATGCGGCGCTGGGTCGCCAACCCGGAGGACGGCGCGGCGGCCGACTCCATCGAAGCCAATCCCCTGGAGGTGGGGCTCACCCGTACCCGGTGCGTCGCGACGATGCTGAAGGGTGGGCACGCCGAGAATGCACTGCCGCAGCTGGCCGAGGCCACGGTGAATTGCCGGATCATGCCGGGTATCGCGCCGCCGACCGTCCAGCAGGAGCTGCAACAGGCCGTCGGGCGGGATGTCGAGATCACCCCGTATCCGGACCTAGGCCGGCCGGCGCAGGCGTCGCCGCTCCGTCCCGACATCGTCCAGGCGTTTACGGATGCCGTCCATGCGCGCTTTCCGAACCAGCCGATCATCCCCCAGATGAGCACCGGTGCGACCGACGGGCTCGAGTTCCGCGCGCGGGGCATGCCGGTCTACGGGGTGGATGGGAGCTGGGGAGTGTCGCCGGATGACGAGCGGGCGCACGGCAAGGACGAGCGCATTCCGGTCCAGTCTCTGTGGGACAATATCCTGCACTGGGAGCGGATCGTTCGCGAGCTCGCGAGCTCAATCTCGAATGCCACGTAAGAGGGACGACGGCGCTTCAGTTAGGGCGGTCCCTCGGCCGCTTCAGGAGCACACAATGCGACCCCTTCGGTATTCCATCAACGTCACATTGGACGGCTGCGTCGATCATCGTGCAGGTTCCACGGACGAAGAACTGCATCGTTTCTGGGCCGAGAAACTCGCCCAGGCCGATGCCCTGCTCTTTGGCCGGGTCACTTACGAAATGATGGAGGCCGCGTGGCGGTGGCCGGCAAATGGGCTGCGGCCCGAATGGATGGCCGAGTGGATGGAACCCTTCGCCCGGACGATCGACGCGGCAAAGAAGTACGTCGTGTCCAGCACCCTGGACCGGGTCGATTGGAACGCGGAACTCGTGCGCGGGGATCTGGGGAAGGCCGTTCAGCAGCTCAAGCGGGAGCCAGGTAAGGGACTGTTCACGGGAGGCGTGAAGCTCCCGCTGGCGCTGGCGGAGCTGGGATTGATCGATGAGTACGAGTTCGTGGTACAGCCCAGGCTGGTGGGCCATGGGCCGACGTTGTTCGCGGGGCTATCGAAGCATGTTGACTTGAAGCTCGTGAGCCGGCTGGAGTTCGGCTCGGGGGCGGTGGCGATGCGGTATGAGCCGAGAAGGTAGCCATCCGAGCCGTCCTCAACGTCGTCCGGGCGATGTCGACCCTGTCCCGGATGTCGCGAACCTCGGGCCGGTGCGTCCCCCGCTGGTCTACCTAGGGGCGATTCTTCTTGGTCTACTCCTTCACTGGGTTTGGCCTCTGCCGCTGGTGCGGCATGCGCTCGGTGCACCGGTCGGGGTGGGGGTGGTTCTCATCGCTGTTGGCTTGTTCATCGCTGCTGTTCGTACGTTTCGCGCCGCGGGCACACCCGTGCCTGGCAACCAGCCGACCACTACCATCGTACCGACGGGGCCCTACCGCTTCAGCCGCAACCCGATCTATCTGGCGTTCTCAGCCCTCCAGGTCGGCATCGCTCTCTGGGTGGGCACTCTGTGGTTGCTCGTCACACTTGTTCCAGCGTTGGCGCTGATGTCGTTCTGGGTGATCCCGAGAGAGGAGCGCTACCTTGAAGCGCGATTCCCTTCCGAGTACCTGCCCTACAAGTCGTCGGTGCGCCGCTGGTTATAAGCCGCGGCCGCCTAACAAGCGACGCACGGGACGTAAGAAAGGAGAATTGATTCCATGCCAGGGAAACAAACCACTTTGGATTCATCATCAACGAAGACACAGCACTTCATACTGGGGCTTTGGGGCATCAGATATCAGGTAAAGGATGTTCAGCGTTCGATCACCTTCTATACTCAGACGCTTGGTTTCAATTTGGACATGCACAACATGCCCGCCTTCGGCCAAGTTTCCATCGGCGATCTCAAGCTGATCTTGAGTGGCCCGGGGGCGTCGGGGTCTCGGCCGATGCCCGATGGCCGCCGACAAGAACCCGGCGGGTGGAACAGGGTGGTCCTCCAGGTGAAGGATCTGTCCGAACGGATTGCTGAACTCAAGAAGCAGGGAGTGCGGCTTCGTAACGAAATGGAAGTCGGTCCTGGCGGCAAGCAGATTCAGGTGGAAGATCCGGACGGCAATCCCATTGAGTTGTTCGAGCCAGCGTCCGATAAGCAATGACTCCCTTAGACGGACCAGGGTAGCAAACTGGCGCGAGTCAGCATCTTTCTCGGAAGGCAGGACATGGCCAGGCCATTCACTGTGGTGCCCACACTGTTCCTGGTCGCCTGGCAACTCGTGCCCATCGGGCACCTGCGGGCACAGGTTCCTGGCACCGCCGGTCACGAGCACTTAACCGAAGTGGCCTGCGTGGACGTGCCGGCGGGGGAGAAGCGACCGGAGTTTGGCTGCTTCAACGTCGGCCTGGCCACCGGACTTCATTTCACTCAAGCATCCGTCTACTGGCATTTGCGCGAGTTCCCCAGCAGGAAGGCTGCGGAGGGTGCTAAGAGTGCGACCGGAATTGTGGTGGAAGAGGACGGGCGAGTGTGGCTCTCCGAATTCGGGCCTCGAAACACTGCTCCGCTGGGAAGTGAAGCAATCGCCGTCGTCGGACCACTGCAGCTTCGCGCGGCAAAGAGCTACGCTGCGGTTCTCTCCTACGCTGTGATGCGGCCCGGCGACAATTCGAGGGTGCATACCCATCCGGGCCCCGAAGGCTGGTACGTCCTGGCGGGAGAGCAGTGTCTGGAGACTCCGGCTGGCGCCGCCAGAGCTGGGGCCGGAGAAACCATGACGGTGCCATCGAATACTCCAATGGAACTGAACGTCACCGGTAAGACGCTCCGGCGTGCGTTCGCCCTGGTCATCCATGATTCGGCACAGGCGAGAGGCAAACCCTCGGACTGGAAACCGTCCGGTGCCTGTAGTCAGTAACGATCATGCGCCCTAGCCCTGCGGGTTGGACGGCCGACACGATCGAGCGAGAAGGAGAGTGACCTATGCGGAAGATCATCGTCGGCGCCCAGGTTTCCATGGACGGCGTCATGCAAGCGCCTGGTGGGCCGTGGGAAGACCCCACCAAGGGCTTTAAGTTCGGCGGCTGGGTGATGCCCTATTTCGAGCAGGTGTTCGGCGAAGAGATCGACCGCGTGTTCAAGGAGAAGTGCGATCTCCTGCTCGGGCGCAAGACCTATGAGATCTTCGCCGGATACTGGCCCTATTACGACGAAACCGCCCCCGCCGGCGGCATCGCCAAGCTGTTCAAGGAGATCAAGAAGTATGTCGTCTCGCGCTCGGGCGAGGTCGATATGAACTGGCAGGGCTCCGTGCTGCTGCGCGCCATCGCCGACGTGAAGCGCCTGAAGCAGGAAGACGGCCCGAACCTCGTCACCCAGGGCAGTACCGAACTGGTCCACGCGCTGCTGGCCCATGACCTGGTCGACGCTATAAGTCTCTTCACGGTGCCGGTCGTGCTGGGCGGCGGCAAAAAGCTGTTCGCCGACGGCTCGGCGCCGCGTTCGTTCAAGCTGACCAGGTCCCGCGTCTCTCCCAATGGCCTGATCATCGGCCACTACGAGCGCGGCGGTGAGATCAAGATTGGCGACACCGCCCTCGATGCACCGAGCGATCGCGAGGTCGCCCGCCGGGAGCGGATGAAGCGCGAGGGCTAGAGGTGCGTGCGACGTACGTGTCGATTTCCGGCCTGGTCGTTCGACGTGATGGTAGAGACCGCTACTCTGCCCCGTGAACGTGAGGAAAACCCATGCTGCGCACTGTCTTGCTTGCCGTTCCGCTCCTGATCGCCGTCCCCGCCGCCGTCCCCTCGCTTTCCTCGGGGCAAGCTCTGGCCCAGGGCGTCGCCGGCAAGCGCGTCGCCGTCAACGGGATGCGGATGTACTACGAGGTCTCCGGCACGGGCGATCCGTTGGTCGTGCTGCACGGTGCCTACATGAACATTCCGACGATGGGCGCAATCATCCCCAGGCTCGCCAGGACCCACAAGGTCTACGCGGTCGAGCTGCAGGGCCATGGCCGCACCACCGACATCGACCGGCCCATCACCTATCCGAACCTGGCGGCCGACGTCGCCGCCTTCATGGACGCAGTGGGGCTCCGGAAGGCAGACGTGTTCGGCTACTCGATGGGCGCCGAGGTTGGTCTGCAGCTCGCCATACTCCATCCGGCAAAGGTGAACAAGCTCGTCGCGGCGTCCGCCGCCTACGACCTCAAAGGATGGCAGCCGGCATTCACCGAGATGATCCCGCAGATGACGGTGGAGATGATCACGGCGATGCCATTCGCCAAGGAGTACCCCAAGCTGGCGGCGAATCCGAATGGCTTCCCGGAGCTTGCGAGAAAACTGATCGCGCTCGAGAAGGAGCCGATGGCCTGGGAAGCAGACGTGAAGGCGTTGAAGACGCCGGTGCTCGTCATCGCCGGCGACGCCGACGTGGCGACGCTCGAGCATTCTGTCGCGCTGTTTCGGCTGCTCGGCGGCGGCGGGATGGGCGACATGGGGAAACCGCTCCCGGCATCTCGCCTCGCGATACTGCCGGCGACGTCACACACTGCCGTCATCACGCAGGTTGATCTGCTCCATGGATTCATCGAGCCGTTTCTGAAAGGGCAGACGCCGAAGGGATTCTTCGAGCCATAAGTCGCCGAAATGGCGATCCGCCTGGCGGGCGCTTCAGGTCCAAGGAACCGGGGCCATCATGCTTTATCGCCGGAACGTGTGATGAAGAAAATGAAGACATATGGCAGCTTCGATGAATACGTGAAGGACCAGAGCCCCAGGAATCAGGCGATCATTCGTGGGCTCCGGCGGCTTGTGAAGCGCGCTGAGCCGGGGCTAAGCGAAGCGGTGAAGTGGGGAAACGGTTGCTGGGTCGGCAGCAACGGGCCCGTAGCCTACGTGTACTCCGCGCCAGAATACGTGCAGTTTGGTTTCTTCAGGGGATCATCCTTGAACGATCCGAAAGGGTTGCTTGAAGGTAAGGGCAAGTACGTGCGGCATACCAAAGTCCGCGGGCCTTCCGGAATCGATGGGCGGTCCTTTGCGGCGCTCCTCAGGCAAGCCGCGGGTTCGCGCTAGCACCTTCCAACTGATCGCCTTAGCGCCGCGCAGTCCGTCGGGCGTCTGGGAGGCTCCCATGGCAGTACGAATCTTCACTCGAACGGCAAGCTCCACGCGCAGGGATTCCTTCTGGAAGTCGGCCCGAGCCGATAGCGACGGCTATTAATGCGCCGGCCCGACTGCATCGCATACGAGCTTTCACTCAGCCTCCGCGAGGGTACCCACCTCCTGTACCTCATCGCGCTCAGCGATTCTGGCGGGATCGGACGCCCTACCCGCATTGAGCTCCCGGTTCAGGTGCACGGCATGGCTGCGCTCGGGCTCCGTCAGCTCCTCGGTGGGATTCTCTATACATAAGCGTGGCGGGCCGAGCGATCGCTAACCGCGAGCGTGGCCCCGTGACGATATCAGGGGGAATCGGCAGGCTCCTGACACCTATCCGAGCACAAACCTTCAGAGCTGGAGCACGGCGGTGCGGCGGGGCAGCCTGACACAGTGCGCCTGGCGATCAGGGCCGCACACCACGTTCCGTTCACCATGGACGTCATCCCAATGCCAAGGACATGTGCTCGTACCGGTGCAGTACTGCCTGTTGTGCTGGACCGGGCAGACGAGCCCCCAGGGGCTCACGCACTGTTTCACGGCGCAGGAACAACGAATGTCAGGATCTGTTCTTCCATGTCACAGCATGCGGTCCGTGATGCCCAGGATTCCGGGACCTTCAATCGCCAGTCGGGAGTTCACGATTACTTCTGGAAGATCGTGGAGCGATCGTGATGCGGCTGCGTCTTGCAAGCGTTTCTTCAGCCTTGCAGGCTTCGCCCTGGCCTGCGCTCCAGCCATCCAATCGAACGGGATGGAGCCGGTAATCACGGATCGCCTCTACTTCGGGCGCACGACTGCTGATTCACTGATCGTCACGGACTCTGCCTGGACGGTGTTTCTGAAGGACGTAGTCAGCTCCAGGCTGCCGGACGGATTCACGTTCTGGTTGGCTCGAGGGAGAGTGGCGCGGGCCCGACGGCCGCTCGCGGCACGAGCCCAGCTTTGTGGTCGAGGTAGTGCGTCCGCCGCGCTCGGCCAGCGGTGGATTCGGCGATTGTCGGAATTATCGCCGAGTACAAGAGGAGGTTCAGACAGGAGTCAGTTCTGCGCGTGGTCACGGCCGGCCAGGCGAGCTTTTGATGTATCTTCTCGGAGCGGTCGTCATTGGCATTGGCGCAACGCTGGTCATGGACCTGTGGAATCTGCTCCTCAAGCTCACGTTAGGCATTCCATCGCTCAACTACTGCCTGCTGGGACGCTGGCTTCGGCACATGCCGGGGGGCACTCTCAGGCATGCGAATATCGCCGCCGCGCCACAGAGACCCTTCGAGTGTACGGTTGGGAGGATTGCCCACTACACTATCGGTGTCGGGCTGGCGCTGGTATTCGTCGCTCTCACCTCAGGTGACTGGCTGGCGCGACCGACTTTGCTGCCGGCACTGCTCTACGGAATTGCTACGGTCGTGTTCCCGTTCTTCATTATGCAGCCGTCGTTCGGCCTCGGCATTGCGGCCTCGAGGACGCCCAAACCAGCGCAGGCCCGGCTGAAGAGCCTGGTGACGCATACCGTATTCGGAGTTGGGCTGTATCTCTGTGCACTCGGCGTGAGCTACCTGCTCGGGAACGGGAGGATAACCACGATGGTCGAGGCCCAGGACCCACCGGCCGCCGCGCGGCCGCGCCTCCCGCTGGAGCTTCTCCCCAACACGCTGGCGATCTGTCGCCTCGGGCCCGAAGCCCCGGTCCCTTCCTGGGCGGCGGGACCGAGCCCATTTCTGACGCTGAGCCGAACGGCCGAGGAGCTGTCGATCACGACCCTCCAAAATACGGTGCCGGCCGGGGTACCATGTGAGCGCGACTATCGCGCCGTTCGGGTGCGCGGGCCGCTTCCGCTCGACCTGGTCGGCATCCTGGCCTCGATCGCCGACCCGTTGGCTGCGGCCGGGTTGAGCATCTTCGCAATCTCGACGTACGATACCGACTACGTATTAGTGAAAGCACGAGAGCTGGACACGGCCCTCATGGTGCTCCGGCAGGCCGGTCACCAGATTACGCGGTAGGGCCACCGGGCTCCGTTAGGCAGCTTCCTTCTTCGACTGAGACTCCGTATGGGCGACGAGCCCTTGGCGCAACAACTGGTTACGCTCCGCAAGCTGCTCGATGACGTCGACGCCCGTCTGGCCCGCGCTCCCGCGGCCCCAGCGGGGCTGGAGGACCTCAAGGGCTCGGTCGACACCCTGCGCACGAACATGTGGGCCATCCTGTCTGCGGGTCAGGGGGCCTCCGCATCGGTTCGGGTCGAACGTCTCAAGCTCCGCCGCGCCGTCGACGGCATCAAGGCGGTTCGCGCCAGCCTCACTTCGCCCGGGGCTACGCTCCTCCCCGAGCATGCCGAGCTCCAGCTCGTTGCCCGGGAGCTCGCCAGCCAGATCGGGAAACTCCGATGATCTGGGGAGTTGTCCGGTGGCGACTGACATTAGACCGGCGCGCTGTTTTCCTGGGAGTCATCTATGCCAAATAGACGCCTTGCCATTGTCACAGGCACGAGCTCCGGAATTGGTGAGGAGGTGGCGCGACAGCTCCTCCAGCGTAGGTGGGAGGTGATCGGCATTGCCAGAAGAGCGGCGGCAATCGATGGCCCGGGTTATACCCACAGCTCCCTCGACCTCGCGGATGTCGCCCGGTTGACCCAGGAGGTCGAGAAGCAGGTCGGTCCCGGTCTCCGCGACGGAGGTCTGACCCGGTTGGCCCTGGTGAACAATGCCGCAGACGTGGCTCTTCTGGGGCAGGTGGACCAGCTGGAGCCGGCCGGCATGCTGCAAGCCTACGCGGTCAACACCGTCGCCCCGGTCCTGCTCATGGGCTGGGTGCTACGGACGGTGGCGCCTCGTATACCCATCCGCATAGTCAATGTGTCGTCGGGTGCGGGGGTGGAGCCCATTCCCGGGCTTGGGGCCTACGGCAGTACGAAGGCGGCGCTCCGCCTGGCGGGGATGGTTCTGGGCGCCGAGCTGGATATGCGGGCGGCCGGCGGAGCTCCTCGGGATGCGACTATATGGTCGTACGAGCCCGGAGTCGTGGCGACACCGATGCAGGACGCAGTGCGGGGTGCCAGCGCGAAGACCCTCCCCATCGTCCAGATGTTCAAGGACCTGGCCGCCCAGAATCAGCTGCGTCCCGCCGACGCTCCTGCCACGGAGATCGTCTCCTATCTGGAGGCTGACGGCCACCCCCGTTTTAGCGAGCAACGCTTTCTCTTGTCCTAGTGCGGCGCCGGCCCCGCGGATCCCGCGCGCAGGGATCACACAGGTAGTTTTCGCAGCTTCGCCGGTGCTACGCTCGCGCTTGTCCAACGATGATCTCGGCAGGAGGTGCCTATGCCCAACCCACCTCCCCAACCCGTAGACCGAGACATCGCAGACTTCTACCAGCGAACGCCCGAAGAAGCTCGGCTCCAACAGGGCCCGTTCCAGCTGGAGGAGGCGCGTACCCGGGAGCTGATTCGGCGATTCGCGCCGCCACCGCCGGCTGTCGTCGTGGACGTCGGTGGCGCAGCCGGTGCGTACGCTCTCTGGCTGGCCGAGGCGGGCTATACCGTTCACCTGGTCGACGCGGCGCCCCGGCTGGTGGCGGAAGCAGAGAGACGAAGCCTCGCAGCCCGCCGGCCTCTCGCGTCCTGCCGGGTGGGCGACGCCCGGGCGCTCGACCTTCCGGATGAGACCGCCGACGTCGTCCTCCTGCTCGGCCCGCTGTACCACCTGACTGACTCGAACGATCGGGTCAGGGCGCTGCGGGAGGCGGCTCGCGTTCTCAAGCCGGGGGGCCGGCTGTTCGCCGCGGCAATCTCCCGCTACGCCTCGGCGTTGGACGGCCTCGCGCGAGAGCTGTTGCATGATCCCCGGTTCAGCCTGATCGTGGGGCGGGATCTTCGCGATGGCCAGCACCGTAATCCGACCGAGCGGCTGGACTACTTCACGACCGCCTATTTCCATCGCCCAGAGGAGCTCGGGGGTGAGGTGCAGGCTGCGGGCCTGGTACTGGACCGGGTGTACGGGATAGAAGGCCCGGGCTGGATCCTGCCGGATATCGCCGAGCGCATGAAGGATGCTGATCGGCGCGAAACATTGCTGGCGGTGGCTCGTATGCTTGAGACCGAACCGGCGGTACTGGGAACCAGCGCTCATCTATTGGCGGTCGCCCAGCGTCGGGTCTAGAGGAGGAAGGCCATGAATCCCGAGTTTCTTGCCCCGCTCATACCGATCGCCGCGATCGTTGCGTTCGCGGCGGTCAAGATCGTTGGTATACGTGCCAAGAGCACGCAGCTGCCCGCAGCTGACGTGACCGCGCGGCTGGAGGCACTCGAGCATAGCTTCGAAGGGTTGCAGCAGGAGCTGATCGAAACCCAGGAACGGCTGGATTTCGCAGAGCGGATCCTCAGCAAGGCGCGGGAAGAACGGCGGATTGGCGACTAGAGACGCGTAGACTGGATATCCATGAGCGGTCCCGCGCGGTACGAGCACGTCACCCTGATGCAGCCAGAAGAGGGAGTGGCGTCTGCCCGAGGGAGCGTCTCGGGATTCCCGACCGATCTTCTCAGCCAGTTTGCCGCCCGGCTCCGCATCCTGGCCCTCCTCTACGCATTCGTCTTCTTCATGGCCGGAATCCTTCCGGCGCTGCTGATACCAGGGGATCGGGCCCGATTCCTCGGGAGCTTCGTGCAGTGGGCGCCGGGCGTGATCGGCATCGCGGTGGCATTGCTCGTCGCCGGGGTGATCCGAAGCGCGCGCTTCTCGCCCGCGACGGTGATGAAGCTGGGCCTCGCATTCGAGATCGCCAGTAGCTACGCGATCGCCGGGGCGGAATTCGGTGATCCGATGGGGCTCGAGATGCACCAGGGTTTCCTCGGACTCTCCTGGGTCGCCGTCTGGGTCGTGTTGTTCACCGTCGTGGTGCCAACCACTCCGCGCCGGACGGTGCTGGTGGCCCTGGCATCGGTCAGTTCGGTTCCCGTCATCATTGGACTCCTGATCGCGTCGGGCACGACCTCCCTCAGAATCGCGCCGGCAATTTTCTTCCTGGGGCTCGTGTTCCCCTACCTCCTCGTCGTGGGCATGGCCTACGTCGGTGCCCGAGTTGTCTACCAGCTGGGGACTGAGGTCAGGCGCGCGCGCGAGCTGGGGAGCTACCGTCTGGAGGAGAAGCTGGGCGAGGGTGGGATGGGGGAGGTCTGGCGCGCCCGGCATCGGCTGCTGGCACGGCCCGCCGCCATCAAACTCATCCGGCCATCTGTCACCGGCGATACGCGGGCCGGCGTGTCGGAGGAAGCCATTCGCCGGTTCCAGCGCGAAGCCCAGGTGATCGCACGCCTCCGTTCACCTCACACCGTGGAGCTCTTCGATTTCGGTACCGCCGCGGACGGCGCTTTCTACTACGTCATGGAGCTGCTCGACGGGCTGGATGCGGACTCGCTTCTGCGGCGCTTCGGGCCGGTCCCCCCCGATCGGGCGATCTACCTGCTGCGCCAAGTCTGCCACTCGCTGTCCGAAGCCCAATCCTGCGGTCTGGTACATCGCGACATCAAGCCGGCCAACATCTTCCTCTGCCGCTATGGCGAGGAGTACGACTTCGTGAAGGTGCTGGATTTCGGCATCGTGGGGGCGGTCCGTGACTCCGCCGACGCGAGCACGGTGCACACGCGGGAGAATGCGATCCGGGGTACGCCTGCGTTCATTGCTCCCGAGCAGGCGCTGGGAACCAAGGTGGACGGGCGAGCGGACATTTATGCGACCGGATGCCTCGCGTACTGGCTCCTCACCGGGAAGTTCGTCTTCACCGGTGACACCGCGATGGCGCTGCTGCTGCATCACGCTCACACCCAGCCGGTGCCTCCATCGGGGCGGACCGATCAGCGCATTCCCAAGGCACTCGATGATCTTGTGGTATCCTGTCTCGCAAAGGACCCGGCCCAGCGTCCGCAGTCGGCCAGAGAGCTGTCGCAACGGCTGGCGGAAGTGCAGGGCGCGAGCGACTGGACCCAGGACCGGGCGCAGGAGTGGTGGGCCAATCACCTTGCGGCCGCACCCGATGCGGGATAAGTCTGACTCGATCTCCCATAGAGATCCCTTCGCTCCCCTCAGGCAAGCACTTCGCTTCGCTCAGGATGACAGGAGTAAACCATATGCTTCGCCCGCTCTCGATAACCGCCGCCCTGCTCGCGATCGCCTGTTCCGCCAGCGTTGATCCCACGCCGGCCACCTTTAAGACCTCGCCCAGCTTCGAGCCGACCGCTACCCCACAGACCAGCGGCACCACCGAGCGCTTCTTCGCCGTCAGTCCGGTGAACGACCGGGTGGTGTGGGCCAGCGCCGCGGGGGGCACGTACGCGGTAACCACAAATGGCGGTGAGACGTGGCGGTCGCGCATCGTGCCCGGTGCCGAGGCGCTGCAGTTCCGCGACGTGCATGCGGAAAGCGAGCGGGTGGCCTATCTCCTGTCAGCAGGTGAGGGCGCGGCCAACCGCATCTACAAGACGGAGGATGGTGGCGAGACCTGGGAGCTCCAGTTCCAGGCCGGCGCCGACCCGCGCTTCTTCTACGACTGTTTCGACTTCTGGGCCCCGAAGCGCGCCATCACCTATGCCGATGCGATCGAGGGTCGCTTTCCCGTCATCCGGACCACCAATGGCGAGAACTGGCATGACATCGGCAACCGCTTGCCGCCGGCGCAGGCCGGCGAAGCGGGGTTTGCCGCCAGCGGCACCTGTGTCACCACCCACGGTGGCCAGCGGGCGTGGATCGGGACCGGGGGCGGTGCCGTCGCGCGAATCCTCGCCACCACCGACGGCGGCAACAGCTGGACTGCGTACGTCGTTCCCGGTATCACGCAGGGAGTGCCGACCGCTGGTGTCGTGAGCGTCGATTTTCGCGATCCGCACCGCGGCATCCTCGGCGGCGGCGACGTGGTTGCCAGCACCGTGCCCCAGAACAACGTGGCTCGCTCGAGCGACGGCGGGCAGACCTGGACGTTGGCGACGTCTACTCCTTTCCCCGGCGCGGTCTACGGCCTGAGCTACGTGCCGGGACAGCGGCTGACCGTGGTCGCCACCGGCCCCAGCGGCGCCGCCTGGTCGGCCAACGAAGGCGACAGCTGGACCCTACTGCCGGGCGTCACCAACTTCTGGGCGGTTGGGTTTGCCAGCGCGAGCGCCGGCTGGCTGGTCGGCGGTGGAGGGCAGATCCTGAAGCTCGACTTCTCTCGTCCGACCCAAAATCAGGACGCGAACTAGCGGGGTCCCTTCATCCGCCCCATATCAGCCAGCAGCGCGGCGGGTGACAAGGGCCCCCCCAGAAAGTCTTCGATCACCTGACGGGTGGGCCGCTCCAGGCCAAAGCGGAACAGCCGCGGAGCGATCCATCCGTACCAGGTACTGTCTCCCCGGGTGAAGGGACCGTGCACCTGCCGGGTCCGCTCCCGGATCGCCGCAATCAGGATGGATCCCGCCGCGTAGTTCATCATGTAGCCCGGCACATTGATGAGTTGCCCCCGCATGGCCCACCAGGAAAGCTTGGGATGCGGGCGGATGCGGAGGTAGGTGCTGGTCAGGGCGGTCCACACCTGATTGGGATCGGCGGCAGTGTCCCGCTGCATCTTCAGCTCGAACAGCGACCAGGCCACGTCCAGCACGATGCTGCCGTAGCGGCCGCGCAGACCATCGGCGAGCGGCACCGAGTCGCCCAGCCAGCGCTGCTGCCACTCCGGCTCGCTCACCTCCAAGGCCACGAAGTCGGCCACTGCCTCGGTGAACGGGTCGCTGTCGGGCCAATCGGCAAAGGCAGGCCGCGTCCGGATGGCAGCGATGTGCACCGCATGGCCGGTCTCGTGCAGCAGCTCACTCAGATTGTCGAGCCCGCCGGCGCGATAGGTGGCGAACACCCAGGGCCGGGCGCCCAGCCACCTACCGTCGATAAAGCGGGGCCGGCTGGCGAAGGTGCAGAACGCCACCGGGGTCTTTCCCTCGCGCGGCTCCAGATCGTAGTGCACGCCCAGCTGATCCACGTCGGCGCCCAGCGATCGATACACCTCGCGATTCAAGGCGGTAAGGCGCTCTCTCGATATCCGCTGGCTCAGATGACGGCTGGCACGGCCGGTCTGGTAGTACCAGTCCCACGGTTCGATCATCGAATCAGGATTCGCCGACCGCCACGTCTCCAATACCCGCAAGAGCCAGCTCTCCAGCGAGTCCGGCGGCAGACCCGAGGCCCGCGCCTGCCGCGTGGCCGGTGGCTCGGCGCCACGACGCCCGGCAACCTCCCGCGCGATCAGCCGCCGGTAGGGACTTCCGCTGCTGTTGTCGCCGTTCACACTGCGCCACACCGGAGCGAGAGACAGAAACAGCTCACGCCGCCTTTCCGGATCTTCGGTGTGTCCCAGCCGGCTGAGAACCGAGAGGCGGTCGGTGGTGTCGCCGGCGAGAACGACGTGGGATTGGGCCCAGGCATAGCAGGCGTACATTCGGGAGCGGAGAGAATCGAGTCCGTGTTCTCCCTGGACCAGGGTACGCGCGTCGTAGTCGCAGTCCGGTGGGCCGGGAATCGGTTCCGCGGATGAATCGGGCACCGGGAGGAGAACGAGATCTCTCGGTAATGCGGTACGCATGACCCCTAACGCACGGGCGTCCTCAGCCCCGAGGCCGCTGGTGTCGAGTGACCCGAGTGTGTTTGAGAAGCGCAGTCGCAGCGCGTTGTGCTGGGCCACCAGTCGGCCCAGCTCGCCGCCACCGTCGTGAGAGACGCGGCCACTTTCAGTCCCCACGTCGATCCGGTCGCGAATGTCCCGCAGATCGAGGTACAACGATTCAGCCGTCGCGAGGCTGACGGGGCGGGGAGGAAGGCTACCCGGCTGGGAGCCGCAGGCCGCCGCCACCACCGCGATTGCGACGGCTGGAGCAAGCAACAGAGCACCGTGCATGGAGCCAAAAAGATAGCGCCGGCGGGAACCGGCGCTATCGAACAACCCCAGAGTGTTGCTACCGGCCGACGACTATCAGACGGCCACGCGGTTGACCCGGGATTCGGCGATCTCGGTCAGCTTGCGATCAGTCGCCTTCTCCTGGTCGAGGTTCTGCTGGAGCACGCTGGCGCAATCGTCTCGGCCGAGCTGCTTGGCCCACGCGATCAACGTCCCGTAGCGGGCGATCTCGTAGTGCTCGACCGCTTGGGCTGCCGCAAGCGCAGCGGCATCCAGTACCTCAGCGTCCTTCGTGTCAGCCAGGATCTCATCGGCTTCCTCCAGGATGCCGTCAATCGCCGGGCAGGTGACCGCCTTGGGCGTCTCACCGTGCATCTTGAAGACCTGCTCAAGCCGAGTTACATGGTTCTTAGTTTCGTTCAGATGAGTCTGGAATCCTTGCTTGAGCTGCGGATCCGTGACCTTCTCGATCATCTTGGGCAACGACTTGGCGATCTTTTGTTCGGCGTAGTAGACGTCCTGCAGGGTATGGACGAACAGGTCGTCCAGGGTCTTGATTGGCTTGGAAAGCAGTCCCATAATCGACTCCCGGAGAAAGGGATCCGCCCCTTGCACGATGCGATGTTGCCCGTTGCAATGCGGATTCCAGTTTGACGAGGTGCATCTTGGGTAGTAGCCCAGGAGCCAGCAGTGAGCCGGATCACGGATCCGCCATCTCACATTTCAAGGAACGAGCCCCATGGCACTTAGGCCTTTGACCCGGCTTCGGAAGGTGTGCCTGGCCCTGCCTGAGGCACACGAGGTGGAGGCCTGGGGCGAGCCGACCTTTCGAGTGCGCAACAAGCTCTTTGCCATGTATGCCACCGCGACCACCCACCATGGGGGCGGCAGGCCGGCGGTGTGGTGCAAGGCCGGCCCGGGCAACCAGAGCATCATGATTCGAGTGAATCCCAAGCGGTTCTTCGTCCCGCCGTATGTCGGTCCCAGCGGGTGGATCGGCGTGTGGCTGGATGGCGCGGTTGACTGGGCCGAGCTGGCCGACCTCCTGCGGGACTCCTACTGTCTGGTGGCGCCGAAGAAGCTGCGTTCCCAGATCGAGGAGCCGGCGGAGAGCCGTTAGGGTGAGACGGTGCCGAGAGCTTTCATGAGGAGAGCCTCAGGAAGGCCTCGGCAGCATCCCGTCGTTCCACTGTCGAAACTCGTCTCGCAATGATGTCAGCTTGCGAGGCTGATAGATGTCCAGGTCCGACTGCTCACCCGGATCGTTGGGGATGTCGAATAACATGTCGTCGCCCTCGATTTTCAGATACTTCCAGCGGCCCCGACGAGCCGCGTCCTGCGTTCGGGTGCGCCAGAAGAGCGCCCGGTCGGACGGCCCCGCCTTCCCCAGGCAGAGCGGTGTAAGATCGATTCCGTCGAGCGGGTAGCCCGGGTCCTGTGCTGCGCCCGCCAGCCCGAGCATGGTTGCGGTCCAGTCCATGGTAATGACGCTCTCGTCCGTGGTCCGGCCTGCGCGGAACTCTACCGGGCCACCGCACGATCGCCGGCACCCGGATGCCGCCTTCCCGAAGCGAGCCCTTGCCGGCGCCCGTGGGCCAGTTGAACGAGTACCGCTCTCCGCCGTTGTCGCTGGTGAACACCACAAATGTGTCGCGACTCTGGCCGGCATCCTCGAGCGCGCGCAGCAGACGGCCGACGGAGTCGTCCAGCCGCTGCATCATGGCGGCAAACACCCGCAGTGAGCCACCATCAGCATAGCCTTTGACGTACCGGTTCTTCACCGTGTCGGCGACCGACCGGTACCTCCGGCTGGCTGCTGAATCGCCCGGCCCCTCCCACGGCCAGTGGGGAGCGGTGTAGTGCAGGGCAAGGTAAAAGGGGGCCGTGTGGCGCCGGCGAACAAACCGGACCGCGCGCTCCGTCAGCAGGTCGGTCATGTACCCGGCCTGGTCCACCGTCACGTTGCCCTCGTGCAGATCCAGCTTGCCCGCCGGCGCGCGATGGCTGAAGTAGTCTACGCCCCCGCCCAGAATGCCGTAGAACTCATCGAAGCCATGCTGGATGGGGCCGTGCTCGGGGAGGAAGCCCAGGTGCCATTTGCCGATCAGTGCGGTCTCGTAGCCCGCCGCCTTGAGGAGGGAGGCTGGTGTCGGATGCTCCGGTGGGAGTCCAACGCTGTCGTCTCCGTACACCAGAGGCTCCATCAGGCCGATGGGGAGACGCGCAGGGAATCGTCCGGTCATGAGGCCGACTCGGGTCGGGGTGCAGACCGCGGCCGCCGTGTAGTTACTGGTGAACCGGAGTCCTTCAAGAGCCAGGCGGTCGATATGCGGAGTGCGATAGTCCGGCCGTCCGTAGCAGCTCAGATCGCCGTAACCAAGGTCATCGGCGAGGATGAAGAGAATGTTCGGAGTTCGAGCCCGGGGCCAGCGGAGCCGCGGAAGCGCGGCGCAGGCGGCGGCCGCGAAACTGCTCTGGAGAAAGCTGCGTCGGGGAATTTCGCGAGCCATGGTGGGGCTCCTTATGCCGGGTAGATTGTGTGTCGCCCGAAGATAATTACCCCAACCCAACGGATAACGATGCGTCTGAACTACCGCTTCCTGACACTGGCGCTGCTGAGCACTCCGGCCAGTGCGACCGGTCAGCAGGCCCCGCCGAAGTTCGACGACTACGTCCGCAGGGTGATGCAGACGTTCACGGTTCCCGGGCTTTCAGTCGCCATCGTCAAGGACGGCAAAGTGGTGCTCGCCAAGGGCTACGGCGTACGGCGGATGGGAGACCCCGCGCCGGTGGATGCGCAGACCCGGTTCGGTATCGCATCCAACACCAAACTCTTCACCGCCACCGCGCTGGCCTTGCTGGTCGAAGAGGGCAAAGTCCGATGGGACAAGCCGGTGATCGACTATCTCCCCGCCTTCGCCATGTCCGATCCGTACGTGACGCGGGAACTTACCGTCCGGGACCTGCTGGTGCATCGAAGCGGCCTGGGGCTGGGCGCGGGCGACCTCCTCTGGTGGCCGCCGTCCACCTACAATCGAAAGGAGATTGCCCGCCGCATCCGCTACATCCCGCTGGCGACGTCATTCCGGAGCGCCTACGCCTACGACAACGTGCTCTACCTCGTGGCGGGAGAGGTGATCGAGGCGGTATCGGGCCGGAGCTGGGAGGAGTTCGTGCGGCAGCGGATTCTTGCTCCGGTGGGCATGCGGGACAGCGACGTGCGCCACTCCGGCGCCGCTGATGGAGGCAACGTCGCCGGCACCCACGCCGAGGTAAACGACACCGTGCGGCCGGTAGCGCCGTTCGCCAGCGATAACACCAACCCCGCGGGTGGAATCATGTCCGGCGCCGCCGATATGGCCCGCTGGATGATGGTGCAGCTCGACTCGGGCCGGGTGGCGGGTGGCGGACGTCTCTTCTCGCCGGCCAGTACCAAAGAGCTCTGGCGCGAGGTCACCCCGACGCCGATCGGCAACGTTCCCCCAGCGGTGGCGGGCAGGCTGGACCACCTGCGGGCCAACATGGCCGGCTACGCTCTGGGTCTCAACGTGCGCGACTATCGCGGCAAGATCCTGCGGCAACATACCGGCGGCCTTCCCGGCTACCTGAGCAAGGTGGCCCTGATTCCCGAGCTCAGGCTCGGGGTGGCAGTGCTGACCAACCAGGAATCAGGGGCGGCATTCGAGTCGATCGTATACCAGGTCCTCGATCATTATCTCGGCGTGAAAGCGCCCGACTACCCGGCTGCCTTCAAGGCGTTGAACGACCAGGGCCGTCAGAAATTGCGGGAGGCGGAGCGCAAGGCGGCGGTGGGCAGGGACTCGACCTCCGGCCCCTCCCTGCCATTGGAGAAGTACGCCGGCACCTACCGAGACCCCTGGTATGGAAACGTCACCATTGCGCAGGAAGGGAAAGGCCTCAGCATCCGGTTCGAGCATACCCCGGCGCTGGTGGGCGACCTGCTGCACTGGCAGCACGACACTTTCCTGGCTCGCTGGAGGGATCGGGAGCTGAGGGCCGATGCCTATGCCACCTTCGCCCTCAACGCTGACGGGAGTATCGAACGGCTGAAGCTGATACCGGCGTCGGACGCGGTGGATTTCAGCTTCGACTTTCAGGATCTGGTCCTCAAGCCAGTGAAAGACTCAGTCCAGGCTCAGCGGCGCTAGAGCCCTGCCCTTTGCATTGGGTGACCGGGGCCGGCGGGTGACCCCTGCAAGTTTCCTCCGAGCCTTGGCCAGAGACGCACGGCTCTGCCAGAAGTCGGCCCACGGGTCAGGAGCGCCTTCCAGCGTATCGAACACATTCCGGATCGTCACGGCGTTCGGCCGCAGGCTCTTCTTCTTCAGCTCCGCCCACGAAATCGGCAGCGACACCGGCGCACCCTGGCGGGCTCGCACCGCGAACGCCGGCGCGACCAGCTGGGCGTAACCATTCCGGTTGGTATCGATGAAGACGCGGGTTCCACGATGCGCCTTCAACTGCTCCAGAGTACGCTCCCGGGGAGCCTGGCTTACCACGATGCCTGCCAGCTCCCTGGCAAAGTCGCGCACCGAGTCGTATGGCTCGCGCCGCTGCAGCGGAACCACGACGTGGAGACCGCGAGATCCGGTGGTCTTGAGAAATGCGGGCAGCTCCAATTCGTCGAGCAGCTGCTTGAATGCTCGGGCCGTCGACCGGACCAGCTCGAAGTCTTCGCCCTGCGGATCCAGGTCGAATACCATCTGGTCGGGATACTCGAGCTTGTCCACCTTGCTGAGAAAGATGTGCGGGGTGACGCAGGCCTGGTTGGCGAGATACACCAGGGTGGCGGTGTCGTTGCAGACCACGTGGGTGACCGTGCCGCCCACTTTTTTCACTGTGACCCGGCGAATCCAATTCGGGAAGTAGGAGGAGACCTCCTTCTGGAAAAAGCGCTTGCTGCTGATCCCGTTGGGGTAGCGCTCCAGCGTCAGCGGCCGGTCACAGATATGGGGCAGCATCCGGGGGGCGATGCGGGCGTAGTACTCGATCAGCTCTCCCTTGGTGATGCCATCGTCGGGGAAGAGCACCTTCTCGGGCCGGGAGATTTCGATCTCATGGCCGTCCACCCTGACCTACACCCTTCAGGCCAGTCGCTGCCATACTCGATCCTCAGAAGCTGATCCGGATAGAGCTCCGAACTGCCATCGATGTCCCCAGTTTCGGCATAACTCATCGGCTCGGCGGTGTCGGCCGATTACGTCGCCCGCAACCGCCTGGCCCAGGATCACCTGATGGTCTCCCGCCGGGATAGAGCCAACCACCCGGCACTCCAGATAGGCCGCCGCCTCGTCCAGGATGGGCGCGCCGAGGGTTCCCGGGTGCCACGGCCGTCCGGCGAGCTTGTCCACCGTTCGGCCGGACTGGGTTCCGAAGTGCCGGGCCAGCTCGAGCTGCCCGGTCCGCAGCGCATTGATGACGAACACACCGCTCTGCTGGAGCAGGGGATAGGAGAAGTTGCCAGGGTTTACCGAGAGGCCGAGCAGCAAAGGGTCGAAGGAGACTTGCGTGACCCAGGCCGCGGTGAAAGCGTTAAAACGGCCGGCATGGGTCACCCCGACGACGTAAACCCCGTTCGTCAGGCGGCGAAACAGATCCAGCGGTCGAGAGTTCATGGTGACACCAGGAGGCGAAGATGAATGCACCTTACACCGCAGGGGCGGATCCCGCAACCGAGGGGTTGCGCGTCATGCGGATGTGAAGTAGAATGTCAGGCAACCACAAGGTTGCCCACCTTCACGGGAGAACACCATGAGCTCGACCACCACATCTCACCGCGACTCCGCCGGCACCGACCGCATCGTCAAGACCACGGTGCTCCGGGCCCCTCGTTCCAGGGTCTGGCGCGCCCTTACCGATTCAGCAGAGCTGGGCCGCTGGTTCGGAGCCGAACTCAAGGATCCCTTCCGGCCTGGCGCCAGGGTCCAGGGTCCGATCACTATAAAGGGCTACGAGCATCTCACCATGGACATCACTATCGAGAGCATGGAGCCCGAACGGCTCTTCTCCTGGCGGTGGCAGCCCGGCGGCGATCCCGACAAGCATCCGAACGAGCCGCTCACGCTGGTGGTGTTCGAGCTGGAGGACGCGCCTGAGGGCACCCGGCTGACGGTGACGGAGACTGGCTTCGATGCGCTGGCGCCGTCCCGGAGAACCCAGGCCTACCGGGAGAACGACGCTGGCTGGACCGGGCAGCTGAAGAACCTGGCGAAATACCTTGCCTGATCGGGCACGCAGCGGCAGGCCGGCCGCCATCTTCGCGGCGCTGGGCGACGAGAACCGCCTCAGGCTTCTGAGCCGGCTCTCCTCGGGTCCGGTCTCGATCTCCGGACTCACCGAGGGAGCCGGCATCACCCGGCAGGGGGTGACCAAACATCTGAGGGTGCTGGCACGCGCCGGGCTGGTGCGAGGAACCCGGCGCGGCAAGGAAAGCGTGTGGCGGCTGGAGCGCCAGCGCCTGGAGGAGGCTAAGCGCTCACTGGATCAGATCTCACGCCAGTGGGACATCGCCCTCGGCAAGCTGAAGCTGTACGTGGAGCAGGAAAACTAGAGACCGGCCGAGCAAATAGACGAGGGATCCATGGACGAACGGACTATCACACTGCTGCTCCGCCTGGTTCACATCCTCGCGGGCATCTTCTGGGTTGGGGCGATATTTCTGCTCGCCGGTTTCCTGCTTCCGACCATGCGAGCCACCGGACGGGAAGGCGGGCGCTTCATGCAACATCTGATGCAGCAGCGGCGGCTGCCGGTCTATCTCGGCATTGCGATGGGACTCACCATGCTCTCCGGGTTCACCATGTACGGCAGGATGGTCGTGGCTACACAGGGAGCCTGGGCCCGGACTCCGCCTGGTATGGCTTATGGGATTGGAGGCCTGGCAGCCATCCTCGCCGCCGTGGCAGGCGTCATGGTCAGCGGAGCGGCCGCCAGGCGTATGGCGGCACTGGGGCAGCAGGCGGCTCAGAGCGGCGGGCCATCAGCCGAGCAGCAGGCCGAGATAGGACGACTTCAAGGGCGGATGGTGTTCGGCTCGCGCTTAGTTGCGGCGTTCCTGGCAGTGGCGGCGGGGGCGATGGCCATCGGGCGCTATCTGTGAGGCCGGCTGCTATTAGATAGAAGGAGGTCGCGGTTTAGCCGGCGGAGCAGCGAACCTCGAAGACCAGCCGGTCCTCGCGACCCATTTCCACCACCACTGTTCGGGGATTGTCTCCCGCCACCTGGCAGCCCGCCGGCGCGAGCAGGTTCAGCTCGAAAGCCCCGTCCACCCGCGGGCTGAGCGTAAGCTCTCTCGAGGGCGGCAGATCGATCGTCCGGGTCGTTCCACCGGCATCCCGGGTGCGGATCCTAAAATGGTACCGTGGCTCTCCGCTAACACCCACGACCGAGACGAACAACAGCCCGTCGCTGTTGACGGCGAGATACCATGCGTCGCAGGCCGCCATGGGGAGGAGCACCGCCATCAGTGCAGCCGTGCGGATCGTCGTTTTCAGGCCGGTTGGTGCTGGCGCCACCATCGCTGGGCCTCCTCCTGACTCCATGGCTCGCTGTGAAGCTCCGCCAATTCGCGATCCAGCTCGGCGGCGGTCTGGGGCCGCTCCTGGGGCTTCTTCGCCAAGCAGGACATTACGATACGGTCAAGCTCCGGATCGATGGGGAGCTCGGTCCGCCGCGATGGCGGGACCGGCGTCTCCTGTATGTGCTTGGCGATCATCTGAAATGACGCGCTGCCTTCGAACACCAGCTTGCCGGTGAGGAGGTAGTACGCCACGCACCCCAGGGCATAGATGTCGGCTCGCCCATCCACTTCCTCCCCCAGGGCCATCTCCGGCGCCATATATGCGGGGGTGCCCGGCGTGAGCCCGGCGGCGGTCCCCATCGAGTCTCCGGTCAGGCTGCCGACCGACTTGACCAGGCCGAAGTCCAGCACCTTCGCGAAGTCCTGCCGCAGGCCCACGCGTCCCACGTGAATGTTGGCCGGCTTGATATCGCGGTGCACCAGCCCGTTGGCGTGCGCCTCTTCCAGCGATTCGCAGACCTGACGTAGGATGTGGATCACCCGCTTCGCCGGCAAGGGGCCTTCACGCTGCACCAGGGTTTCGAGATCCATGCCCTGGAGCAGCTCCATGACGAAATAGAGCGTCCCATCGTCGGTGACGCCGAAGTCGTAGAGCTCCACCGTGTGGGGCGACCGAAGGTTGGCCGCAGCCTCCGCCTCCCGGCGGAAGCGGGTGACCGCCAGGTTGGCGCTCTCGCCGCTCCGCTCGGACAGCACCTCCGGGCGGATGAGCTTGATGGCGGCCGGGCGGGCCAGCATGCGGTGGGTGGCGCGGTAGACCTCGCCCATCCCGCCGCGCCCCAGCAACTCGCCCAGCCGGTAACTGCCCATCTCTCGTTCCTTCACGACCTGGCGCCCCAGGCGCGTCACGGTATGCGAGATGACAACCGCAACCCCGAGCAGCAGGTAGCTGGGGTAGTGCATCATCAGAGCGTTATGAAGGCCGCCGAAATGATAGCGTCCCGCGGCCTGTGCTATGACCATGCCCAGCGGGTCCATCGAGGCCGCCACCAATCCGGCTATCAGCAGCTTCCAGGGTGACCCTGGGACCAATGCGGCGAACATCAGAATGACGGGGCCGATCCAGGTGATCACAGGCTCCGTGCCACTTACAGTGACACCCGGCGGTCCGAGATGGTACAGGAGGGCGATACCTGCGGCGCAGAACACCATGAACACCAGCGCGAGGTCCAGGATAAAGGTCGCCTCGCGATCCCGGGTGCGCAGGTAGGTATACAGGCCGACTCCGACCAGACACGATATGACTGCGATCGCGTCGGTGGCTCCGAACTGGCTCCAACGGGGATCCTGAGGAGTGTTGAGGTAAGCAGCGAGGTGTCCCAACCCCGGACCCAGGGCCCAGAGGGCGGCGCCGATCAGGGCCAGGACCTGAAGCCGTCGGGACGCTTGTCGCACCAGATCGGGCGGCAGAGCCCGTCGCGCCGCCGGTGTGCTTATGCTGTCCCCCGGAGTTTCTCTCTGCCGCTGGCCGATCAGCTGGGCTTCTGGCATGCTCTCATTCTGGCCCTGCGGATGCCGTTTCGCCAAGGGCATCGCTCAGTAGCTGTCCACCTCGAAATACGCCGCCTCCCAGCCACCGGTGTAATAGACGATGGCGACCGCTTTCTTGGCCGCATCCGCGGCCCGGGCGTAGCACACCCGAACCGCCTCCGCGCCGAGCCAACGAGCGCTGCCTCCCGCCGGCTGTTCACAGCCCAGCGCGGCCCAGGAGCCCACCTGGCCGAGAACCTCGGGCAGCTGGCGTCGTGCGGCAGGAGCCAGGTGACGGCGGGCGCCCGGGGTGAGTCCCGCTTCGTTGCCGGTGGCGATCCGCCCGAGCAGCGTGGAGACGGCTACCGGCGGGTTGGGGCCGCCGAGTGGCTGGCTGAGGAGCTGCGGCGGCCGCAGCCTGGGCTCCAGGATCCCCGCAATTCCCTCCGCAATCGGGCCGGGTGTCGCCTCGGCGAGGTTGGCGAGCGCCACCACGGTCAGATCGAACTTCGGATAGCGGTAGATGGCGGTCTTGAAACCCTGCCAGGAACCGGTGTGTCCGATGCGCCGATGGCCCCGCTGTTCCCCGAGCCCCCAGCCGTAGCCGTACGGGAATGCACCACCATCCTTGAGCCGAACTGGCGTCCAGGCCTCATCCAGGACAGATGCGGGAAGCAGGCGCCGCTCTCGCAGCGCCAGCGCCCAGCGGGCCAGGTCGTTGACCGTGAGGTACAGCGCGCCATCGGCGGTAGTATTGAGCGAGGGCGACACCCACTCCTGATTCTTCACCTGGCTTCCCACCAGACGGTATCCCGCGGCCCGGTTGGGGACGATGTCGGCCTCCGAAATAACACGAGTCTTCATCTGGAGCGGATCGAACAGGAGCTCCTGGAGTACGTCGCCGTAGAAGCGGCCGGTAACCCGGTGGATCAGGACTCCCAGCAGGAGATATCCGGTATTGCTATAGCTCCAGCTGGCACCCGGAGGAAAGTCCAGCGGCTGCGAGGCAGCGAGCCGAACCAGCTGCTCTTCGGTGTAGTCCTTCCGAAGGTCGATCAATGAGTCGGTATAATCGGGCACGCCGGAGGTGTGGGTGAGCAGCTGGCGCACCGTCACGCTGTCCCACACCCCTTTTCCCTCGGGAAACCACTTGGTGATCCGGTCGTTCACGCTGAGGCGCCCTTGGCCGGCCAGCATTCCTACTGCGGTGGCTGTGAACTGCTTTCCCAGCGAGCCCGATTGGTAGACGGTGCTGTCCGATGCCGGCACCCGGTGCTCGAGGTTGGCAAACCCATATCCTCGAGCCAGCAGGATGCTGTCTCCCCGCACGATGGCGACTGAGACACCCGGGATCTGCTGCCGCTTCATTTCCGCGATGACGTATCGGCCGACGGAGTCCAGCTGATTGACCTGGGCCGCGAGCGGTAGCGAGGGCCAGGCTGTGGCGCAGGCCAGCGACATCAAGGCCACCGCCAGCTTGCCAGTCGCGCGCCCACCGGGCGGTACGCCGCGGGCGTCAGCGCTCGGCAGATCGAACCGGAACGACTGGCCGCCGATCTGGACCACGTCGCCATCAGCCAGCAGCTGCCGCGCCTGTACTCTCTTTGCGTTCACGTAGGTGCCGTGCAGGCTACTATCCACCAGCAGAAAGCCTTCCGGCGTGCGCAGAATGCAGGCATGAGAGCGGGAGACATCCTCACGGTGTACCGGAACCGCGGAGGAAGGCTCCCGCCCGATGGTCAGGGGTATCGCTCCAACGAGGTAAGCTCTCCCGGAAGGAAGACTGACAAGGCAGGCGGCGACCGGGGTGAGGCCGGAGCTGCTGTTCGGAGTAGCCATCCGCTATAAGTACATCAACTTTTAACGGAGGGAAACTCAGGCGGTGTTTCAATCCTCTTCACCCCGTAGATTCTCTCATCCATGAGCGATATCCCCGAGCGCCTGGCGGCCGCCGTCAGCGGCAGGTATGTAGTGGAGCGCGAGATCGGTGCGGGTGGTATGGCCACCGTCTATCTGGCGCGCGATCTCCGGCACAAACGCCCGGTGGCGCTCAAGGTCATCCGCCCCGAGCTCGGCGGACGCGAGGGGGTGGAGCGGTTCCTTCGGGAGATCGAGCTCGCCGCAGGTCTCCAGCACCCGCACATCCTTCCGGTCTTCGATTCCGGCGTGGTCGAGGATGGCGCCGGCTCTCCCATCCCGTACTTCGTGATGCCATTCGTGGAGGGCGAGACGCTGCGCCAGCTGCTCCGGCGAGAGGGACGGCTGCCGATTGATACGGCTCGCACGATCGCCATGGAAGTCGCCGATGCCCTGGCGTATGCGCATGGCAAAGGCGTGGTTCACCGCGACATCAAACCGGAGAATATCCTGCTGAGTGGCGAGCACGCCGTCGTGCTCGACTTCGGCGTTGCCAAGGCAGTCGCCGAGGGTACTGCCGCCACTGCGGCGGGTGGTTCCACCCGCCTCACGCTGGCCGGTATGGTGATGGGGACCCCCCATTACATGAGTCCGGAGCAGGCCACCGCCGAAGCCGTGGTGGACGCCCGTTCGGACCAGTACGGACTCGGCTGCGTGCTGTACGAAATGCTCACCGGCCAGCCCCCATTCGCCGGCGCCACGGCGCAAACGATCCTGGCGCAGAGCCTCACCGCCCCCCGGCCGCATCCAGGCCAGGTCCGCGAGGGCGTGCCTCCGGAGCTCGACCAGGTGGTAGTGCGGGCGCTGGCGCTCGACCCGGCTGACCGCTACCCGGACATGAGCTCGCTCCGCTCGGCACTCAGCGATGCGCGGGGGCGCCCGGGCCGAGGCGTCCGCAATCGGTGGGTCGGGGCCGGTGCCCTGGCCGTGCTGGCTGGGGTTCTGGCGGGCAGCTGGTTTGCGGGGCGGTCCCGGCCGAGAATCGCTCCGGCAGCGGAGACGCTCGCCGTGCTTCCATTCCATACCTCTGGCCCCGGCATCGAGTTCCTGGGCGAAGGGATGGTGGACCTCCTGGCAACCAACCTGCGTGGCGTAGGCGGCATCAACACCGTCGATCCGCGTACAGTGGTGCGCCGATGGGGTACCGCCCGGCCCGGCACGAGCGATCTGAGCCACGCCCTGGCCGTGGGACGGGATCTGGACGCCGGCTCGGTAGTGCTCGGCAGCGCGGTGTCCACCGGTGGCCGGGTGCGGCTTGCCGCGGACCTCTACAGCGTGGAAGGAAAACGACTGGGACAGGCTCAGGTGGACGGGGCGGCTGACAGCGTGCTCAGCGTGGTGGACCGCTTGAGCCTCGCATTGCTACGGGACGTATGGCGCTCCAAGGAGCCGCTCCCGAACCTGCGGCTGGCGTCACTCACCACCGATTCCATTGC
Source organism: uncultured Gemmatimonadales bacterium (assembly GCA_963740175.1). GTDB lineage: Bacteria > Gemmatimonadota > Gemmatimonadetes > Gemmatimonadales > GWC2-71-9 > CAVVWJ01. Next base: position 54,202 of record CAVUDL010000014.1, on the reverse strand, counting down.
CGCGTTACGTGAGTACCTGCGGGGCGAAGGACACTATCGAAAACTGCAGTGGGACTCGGCCCAAGGCGCCTACACTCGCGCGGTCGAGATCGATTCCACGTTTGCACTGGCACACCTGAGGCGGGCTGAGGTGTTCGGATGGACCGGGGGATATGGCAACAGGGAGGCGCGCCGCGCACTGGCGTCGGCCGGCCGCTTCGCGTCTCGCCTTCCCGCTCGAGATCGCCGGCTTCTGGCCAGCTACCAGCTGTTCGATCAAGGAAAACCTGCGTCGGTGGATTCCCTCCGGGATTATGTCTCGGACCATCCCGAAGATGTAGAGGGATGGTTCCTGCTGGGGGAAGCGCTCTTTCACACGCACGTATTCCGACCGAACCCGCCTGACGCGATGTGGGCCGCATTTGACAGCGTACTCGGACGAGACTCTACCCTGTTTCCGGCTCTGGTTCACCCGGTGGAGCTGGCAGTCGTGACTCGCGACAGTGCCCGGTTTGCACGCTACTTCCCGGTGATCCAGCGGACCGCGCCCGCAAAGACTCTCGCCGCCCTCGGTATCGCCTCCCGAATGGCATTCGGATCGGAGCCGGGAGACAGCGCCCTGAACGCGGCGCTACGGGACGAGCCCTCCTGGATCATCATGGCCGTGAACTCGGCTTACCGGCGGGAGCGCGCCACGTCGGACACCATCATTCGCCGTTTCGCCAGTGTGCAGCGGGCAGGCTCGAAAGCTCCCCTCTGGGCTTCACGCGCCTATGCAGCCCGATCACAGGTGCTGGCTGGACTGGGCCGATGGAACGAGGCGCTGCTGTTGAGCGATTCCTTGAAGCGATTCGACCCGGGAAAGGCGATGGAGGTTCTGGCCTGGGCCACGGCCCTCGGGTTGGCTCCACCGTCGCGTGCTGGTATTCTCGACACCGCTGTAGCGGCGTTGACCGCCGGAGCCGAAAGGGAGTATGCCCGGGGCCTGACCCACCTGCTTCGCGGGCAAGTCGAGGAGGGGCGGCGTCGCATAACGCGGGCCCTTGTAAACGCAGACTCAGCCAGCGTGCCACCTGAGATTCGTGGGTACCTGGTGGCCGCCGACGGATGGGGGGCGATACTGCAGGGCGATTCCATCGCCGGGTTACGCAGACTGCGAGAAGGCCTGAACCTGGCGGCCGCGCCGGGCCAGGCGGAGGAGAGTGGGTTTTGGCGGTTCCAGCTGGCGCTGGCTCTCGCCGCGCGAAACACGACCCGGGAAGAGGGGATCACCAACCTACGGTATGGGTTCGACTTTCAACCGCTCTTCATCCCGGTAGCAGCCCTGGCACTCGGCCGCACGTACGAGGCGGCGGGGAAGCCGGACTCCGCGGCCATGGCGTATCGCAGATTCCTCCGCTACTGGGACAAGGCGGACCCTCACTTGCAGGGTAGAGTCGCCGAGGCTCGAGCAGCGCTGGAGGATCTCACGCAAGAGCGCTGATGTAATCTCGCTCACAGTGGTCCTGCCGCCGCTACCCGAGGTTGCGAACAGACCGGGTCGAAAGTATCGAAGGACAGGGGGGACCATGGCACGCGAGAGTGGAGAACAGAGAAGTGGCGAGGAGCGGCGTACTGCCGCCGGTCAGCCGTCGCGAGGAACAGTTCCGCGCCGAGCGCCGGGAGGAAGAGGGCCGCCGCCAGACGAACAGCGGACCGCGGGGGCGGCGGCGGACCGACGAGAGCCTGGCTGAGGAAATTCGAGAGATCCTGACTGCCGATCCCGAGCTCGAGGCCACCGACATCGAGGTGGAGGTGGAAGGCGGCGCGGTTACGCTCAGAGGGCTGGTGGTTGATTCGGATGCGAGGCTGCTGGCGGAAGAGCTGGTCGAGACTCTTCCCGGTGTGCGCGAAGTCCATAATCGGCTCAAGGCAGACCGCGAAGGAAGCTAAAGAGTGGCCGATGCCAAGGCAGCAAAAGCGCACCTCAGCCAAGAGCGGCGCCAAGCCACGCCGCAAGAAGAGAGCGCCGGCGGAGCCCCGCTCCCGCGGCATTCCTCCGGAGCTGATCGCCTCGGGCACCCCCCCGGCCGCTGTCGCTCAACTGGTCGAGGCAATTGAGGCGGATGGGGGCCGAGTGCTGGCGCCATACCAGGATCCACTCGGTGGGCACTGGCAGGTGTTCGCCGCGCTGCCGATCGATCTGGTCGAGCCAACGCCGTACCAGCGGGATCTGTCGAAGCCGCATGTCGAACGGCTGGCCGCGGCGATGGACAAGCTGGGCCGGTATCTGGATCCGATGATTGTGGTGCGAGGAGGAGAGAGGACGGGAAGGAGGGGAAGGAGATCGTCCCTACTGGACTCCTAACGGCAACCACCGCCTCGCTGCGCTGCGGCAACTCGGCGCCAAGTCGGTCGTCGCGATTGTGGTGCCGGACATCGAGGTGGCCCACCGGATCCTGCTGCTCAACACCGAGAAAGCCCACAACCTTCGCGAGCGCTCGCTGGAAGTGATCCGGCTCGCCGAGCTGCTGGCCGCCGCCGAAAGCCGTCCCGAGAATGAGTATGAAGTCGAGTTCGAGGAGCCGGCGCTGCTCACGCTGGGCCTCTGCTATCAGCAGAACGGACGGTTCGCCGGCGGCGCGTATCACCCGATTCTGCGCCGGATCGAGCAGTGGGAGGCGGCCGCGCTTCCAGCGGCGCTGGAGACGAGGCGGGAGCGAGCGGCGCGCATCCTGGAGCTGGATGCGGCGGTGACGGAGGCGATGCAGGCGCTCAAATCGCGCGGATTCGAGAGCCCCTACCTGCGGCCGTTCGTGGTCGCCAGGATCAACCCCATCCGCTTCAAGCGTGGCGCCGCCGATGCCGACGAGGTGATCGACACGATGCTGGCCTCGGCCCGAAAGTTCGATGCCGGCAGGGTGCGGGCGGACCAGGTTGCCAAGGCGGGGGGTGCGCCTGAGGAGTAAGCGGGAAGCGGGTAGGCGGGGAAGCTGGTTACCTTATGCGACTACCGCTTTATCCCGGAGACTGGCCATGCCGCACCTGGACCTCCGTACATCGCTCGCTCTGATGCTCACCACCGTGATGAGCGCAGGCCTCGGAGCCTGCAACCGCCGGCCCGACGCCTACAACGGCCTGTCGGACAGTGCCCTGGCCGACTCGGCCGCCCTCTACGAACAAGAGTCCATCATGTTGCGGAAGGTGGGTCAGACTCCGAACCTGCAGGGGCCGGAGTCGGCGCGCTACGACCGCGACCTCGACGTCTGGTTCGTGTCCAACATCAACGGGACGCCGCTGCAGAAGGACAACAACGGATACATCAGCCGGCTCCGGCCCGACGGGGCGCCCTACAGCATCAAATTCATCGAGGGGGGCAAGAAGGGCGTCACCCTGAACGCGCCCAAGGGATTGGCCATCAGCGGCGACACCCTCTGGGTGGCCGACATCGATGTCGCGCGGGCCTTCAACAAACGAACCGGCGCGCTGATCGCCAATGTCAGCACCAAAGGACGGGCCCGATTCCTCAACGGCGCGGCGATCGGTCCCGACGGAGCGGTCTACATGACCGACACCGGTGTGCTCTTCGGCTCCAAGGGCGAAGTCTCCCACCCCGGCCCGGACCAGGTCTTCCGGGTCACCAGAGCCGGCGCGACGGCTGCGCTCACGTCAGCCAAGCTCGAAGGCCCCAACGGCATCACCTGGGATCCGCAGCGTAAACGGTTCGTGATCGTGTCGTTCCTCGGCAAGGGGATCTACGCGTGGACGCCGGGCAACGACAACGTCGAAGCGATCGGCTCCGGTCCGGGGCAGCAGGATGGCGTGGTATTTCTGCCCGATGGCCGCCTGCTGGTCACCAGCTGGACCGATTCCAGCCTCTTCGTCCTCGACAACGGCCAGATGCGAAAGGTGGTATCGAAGGTTCCTTCGCCGGCGGATATCGACGTGAATCCCAGAGACTCGCGTGTCGCGGTGCCGCTGCTGATGGAGAACCGGGTGGAGTTCTGGGATCTGCCATAAGCGCGGGGCAGCGGGGCAGTAAAGCCAGTTATTATTGCGCCTATAACCATAGTGGAGAGTTCCCCCATGTTCCGGCATCATCTCGCAACCACACTGGCGCTGGCCGCACTTAGCATCTTCGGCGGTGCCTGCAGCCCTCGCGACACTACCGATCGTACCGCTTCCTTGGGTGACTCCGCTGCCGGCGCCGCCAAGTCTGCGGCAGGCTCCCGGATGGCTACCAAAACCGGCGAGGTGCGCGAGCTGCAGGCGCCCGAAGCGGCCCGGTGGGACTCCGACCAGAATGTCTGGTTCGTGGCCAACATCAATGGCGATCCGTTCGGAAAGGACAACAACGGCTTCATTGCCCGGCTCACGTCTGAAGGCAAGGTCGATTCTCTCAAGTTCATCGCCGGTGGACGCGCAGGTGCCACGCTCAACGCGCCCAAGGGCATGGCGATCACGGGGGACACGATCTGGGTGGCCGACATCGATGCGGTCCGGGCGTTCAACAAGCGGACCGGGGCGGCGGCCGGGTCCGTGAAGGTGCCGGGGGCCAAGTTCCTGAACGACATCACTGCCGGGCCCGATGGTACTCTGTACATCACCGACTCGGGCCTCGGTCCCAAGTTCACGCACCCGGGCCCGGACCGCATTTATCAGATCAAGAACGGGAAGGCGACGGTTGCCTTCGAGTCCAAGGAGCTCGCCGCGCCGAATGGCATCGCATTCATGGAGGATGCCCTGCTGATCGCGCCGTTCATGGGAACCAGCTCTGGTTTCCTGGAGTCCGGGCGAAAAGACGGTCCGGGCCATCGGCACGGGCCCCGGCCAGCAGGACGGCATCGAGATCCTTCCCGATAACCGGCTCCTGGTGACCAGCTGGGCCGACTCCAGCCTCTTCATCGTGGAGAACGAGAAGACCACACGGGTGGCTTATCCCGTACCCTCCCCGGCCGACATCGGGTTCGACGGCAAGTCTCGCGTCGCCGTTCCGCTGCTGATGGAAAACCGGGTCGAGTTCTGGGAGCTGCCATGAGCACCCGGCACTCACGGGCCGGCGCGGTCGCCACCTACCTGCTGATGACGCTGGTGGCGGTGCTGGTCGGGGCGGCGGCGATGTGGACCTACAAAGGCAACCCCGTGACGAAGGATCCGCCGGCCGCAGTCCATGACTCCGTTACCACGCACGGCGAATGGGTCTCGATCAAACGAGGGCAGGACTCGATCCGGGCCTACATCGCCTATCCGGAGCGGAAGACCAAGGCGCCGGCGGTGATTGTGATACACGAGATCTTCGGTCTCACCGACTGGGAGCCCACGGTGGCCGACCGGCTCGCCAAGGAGGGGTACGTCGCCATTCTGCCGGACCTGTTGTCGTCCAAGCACGGGATCACGCCGGCCAATCCCGACTCCGGCCGCAAGCTGGTTGCGGCGCTGGAGCCCGAGCGCGTCACCGCCGACCTGAATGCCGTCTACGCCTATGTGAACGGCTTGCCATCCGTGGCCAGGGATCAGGTCGGCACCATCGGCTTCTGCTGGGGCGGGGGACAGAGTTTCCGCTATGCGACCAACAACCCGAAGCTCCGCGCCGCCGTGGTCGCCTACGGTCCCGCACCCGACACCGCCGATATGAAGCGGATAGCGGCGCCCGTCCTTGGCATCTACGGTGAGAACGATGAGCGAATCAATGCCAACCTCCCCGACGTCACCGCGGCAATGCAGTCGGCCGGAAAGACGTTCACATCCGAGGTGTATCCCGGCGCCGGGCATGGTTTCCTGAAGCCGGGCCGTCAGGGGTACGACACGCCGGAGCGGGAGAAAGCCTGGGCAAGGATCCTGGAGTTCTATCGGGCGAGACTGGGGAAATGAAAAACGTGAACGGTGAACAGTGAACAGTGAACGGGGTGAGGGGCGGGGCCTGTTTACCGTTCACTGTTTACTGTTTACGCTTTTGTAATGCTCCCCCTCCTCCTGCTTCTACAAGTGCAATCTGCGCACGACGCGCTGCACTACGACATTACCCTGATTCCCAGCGACACCAGCGCCCATATCCTGGGTGAGGTGCAGACGACCTGGCGGCTCGGCTCCACCAAACCGGTGACGATGGAGCTCGATTCAGCCATGCGGGTCATCCGGGTGCTGGTGGACGGAAAACCCAATACCCGGATCTCCCGAACGATGTACGCCCGCTCCTCGACCGAAGTCGAGGTGCCCCACCAGAAGCAGCCCGGCGACTCGATGAGCACCCGCGTGCGATACCGGGGTTACCCGAGGGGAGGCCTGGTCACCGGCAGGAGTGCGCGGGGCGACCGAACCGTCCAGGCAGATCACCGGCCCGAGGGGGCGCACTACTGGCTTCCCATGCCGGAATCTCTCGAGGACGAGGCCACCGTCGCTCTCCACATACAAGTACCCGTGGGCTACCGGGTCGTGGCCGATGGGGCGCTGGAGAAGGTCGACACGCTGGCCTACGGGCACATGATGTGGCACTACAACCTGAACCGGCCAATGCCGCTCTACAAATTGAAAATCGGCTGGGAGGGCGGGGCAGTGAGAAGTGAGAGGTGAGAAGTGAGAGGGGGAATGTCACCCTGAGGGCTGCAACCCTCCTTACTTCCTACTTCTTACTTCTCACTGCGTGCGATCCCACGTTGCCCCCGCTCCGCGGCCAGATGGAAGTCGCCAGCGACCCCTACGCGGTGTTCGTAGGCGGCAGCGGCCACAACAGCGACCTGTATGCCGTCCGGCCCGACGGCGGCCAGCCAATTGCGATCACTTTCACCAACGTTGCCGAGCTGAGGCCGGCCCTCTCGCCGGACGGCAGGGCGCTGGTGTTCCTTCGCGGTACGTCGCTGACCGACTCGACGCCGGCGACGGTCTGGGTCATGAATCTGCTGAGCGGCTCCGAGCGTGAGTTGGCGTTGCCCAAGGCCGCGGGTCGGCCGCTTCGCGTCGGCTGGGGAGGGGGTGGCGCGTCCGTGATCGTGGCCACCGAGCGAGGCCTGTATTTGATGAACCCACCTCCGGCGCCGGTCGCCCCTCGCGCGGTGAAGTCCCACGAGCGCACCACCGCCGAGTCGAGCCTCTCGGTCCTGCTCGGAAAACCGGTGTTCGCTCGCATCGTGCCCTGTCAAACGCCGGCTGATCTCTGCGTGAGTGGTGACAGTGGTGCAGCGCTGCTGGCCCGCGACGCGCGCGACCCGCTGCGGTGGGGTGACGACTCGGTCGCGTTCTTCGTGGGCGATGAGCTGGAGATCCGCCCACTCGCGCGGGGTCGCCCCCGCCGGCTGGTGTGGTCCAATCCACCGAAGCGGCCGCGGGAGATGACGTTTTTTTCAGGAATGCGTGAGCGGTAACTGCAACAGCGTAAGCGGTAAGCGGGAAAGAGGGTTTCGTGTCAGGTGACATTGGGGTAGCCCACCGGCTAATTTCCGGGGCTTTGCTCCTTTCCCCTTTCCCGGGTTGCGGTAAATGAACTTGCTGGTTCTCGGTGCCGGACTGCAGGGCTGCGCCTGCGCCTACGATCTTCTCCAGAATGCTTCGGTCACCCAGGTAACCCTGGCTGACGTTCGGCCGGTCAAGCTCCCCAAGTTTTTGTCAGGTGACTGGCAGGACCGTCTCCGTACGATTCAGCTGGACGTGACCGACACACCTGCCGTACATGCCGCGTTCCGGGGCCATGCAGCGGTGATGAGTGCCATCCCCTACTACTACAACGGGCCCATGGCGAAGGCGGCGGTCGAGTGCGGCTGCCACTTTTCCGATCTCGGCGGGAACACGGACATCGTCCTGGAGCAGAAAAAGCTTCACGATCAGGCAGTGGCCAAGGGGGTCTCGGTCATCCCGGACTGTGGCCTGGCGCCGGGGATGGTCAACATTCTGGCCGCGGAAGGCATTCGACGCCTGGATCGCGCCGAGAAGGTAAAGATCTTCGTGGGTGGCCTGCCGCAGGCGCCGGAGCCTCCGCTCAACTATCAGATCGTATACTCGCTTGAAGGGGCGCTCGACTACTACACGACGCCGTCCTGGGTGCTTCGCGGGGGGAAGCCGGTCCAGGTGGATGCGTTGAGCGAGGTCGAGCCGGTGGAGTTCCCTTCACCGGTGGGGACGCTGGAGGCGTTTCATACCGGTGGCGGCATCAGTACCCTACCGTTTGCCTACGATGGCAAGATCGACACAATGGAGTACAAGACGTTACGCTACCCCGGACATGTCGCCATCATGCGCCCCATCCGCGAGCTGGGCTTGCTGGGAAACGACCCCATCGACGTCAAAGGCAAGAAGATTGCGCCCCGCGATATGTTCATCGCGGCGGTGCATCCCAAGCTGCACAAGCCGGAGGGACGCGACCTGGTCGCGCTGCAGGTTCAGGTGACCGGGCTGAAGGGAAAGAAGCCCGCACGGGTCACGTTCCGGCTGATTGACTACTATGACGCCCAGCACGGCATCAGCGCGATGATGCGCACCACGGGCTACTCGCTGTCCATCACCGGTCAGATGCAGGTAGACGGGCGGGTCAAGGCCAACGGGGTGCACACGCCGGATGAAGCGATGCCGTTCGACGACTATGTGAGTGAGCTCGGCAAGCGCGGAATCCGCATAGAGGAGGTGTGAAGGGAACTTCTTCGGACTGTACCTTGTTGGCAGTAGTGGCGCTACTCAGTGGAGATGGGATGCTGGACTTCAAGGAACTGTGGAGCAAGGCCGAGACCTTCAACGCGTTCGTTGATGGATGCAAGGCTCAGCATTGCGGTTTGTGGAAGGGGATCTACAACCTGGCGCGGGTTCCCGACTGGGCCGTGGCGGCCGTGCCGGGCGGCGCGACACGTAAGCTCCTCGTGATCGCAGAGGACTGGTGCGGGGATGCTTCCAACACCGTCCCGATCATTGCCAAGCTGGTCGACCGGATTCCAGCGCTGGAGCTTCGGGTGATTCCGCGTGACGACAACCCCGAGCTCATGAACCAGTACCTGACCAACGGATCCAAGTCGATTCCGATCGTGATCGCACTGGACGATGAGTTCCGGGAGGTCGGACATTGGGGTCCGCGCCCAACTCAGCTGCAGGGCTGGGTCATGGCCAACCGCGCCACGATGCCCAAGGCCGAGCTTTATCCTGAGGTGCGGAAGTGGTACGCGCGCGATCGGGGAGAGTCCACGATCAGGGAAGTCCTCGAAGCGGCGGGATTTCAGGTTGCCAAAGTAGCCTAGAGGCTGGTTTCCCCCCGCCCGCTGTACCGCTTAAAACATCCAGCCCGAGCCTACGGAAACGTTGGACCCGTCCGGCCCGCCCGCAAAGTTGAAGGTGAGGATGGACGAGCGCAGAATTCGGAGCCCCACGCCGCCGCCACCGCCCACCTTGACCCCATCGGTCGTCAGCTTGACCGGCTCACCCTCGAACACTCGGCCGGCGTCAACGAACCCGAGCAGTGTGATCGCACCCAGGTCTCCAAATGCCAGCAGGTCGTGCCGCACTTCCAGGTTTCCGAGCAAGAGGCCCTTGCCCGCGAAACGGCCGGTATCAAAGCTCCGGTGGGAGTACTGTCCGCCCAGAACCGCGATCTGATTTTCCCAGGCCGGCACATAATATCTGGCGTTCAGGGTAGGGTTGCGATTCATGGCAGATACCGCGAGTCGTGCCGCCACTACGGTCCCTTCCCGGAGGGGAAGGTATCCGCGGAGTACGCTGTACACCCGTGCGTAGCCGCTGTTGCCGCTGCCAAGCTGACCTCCCGCTTCCAGCAGAAGGCCTTTGTGGGTGTTGTATTCATTGTCCCGCGTGTCATACAGCAGCGCCAGGCGCCCCGAGACATCGGTTTCCCGCAGCTCGGTTCCGAAGTCGCTCCGAAAGAGAGAAGGCTCGGGCAGGGTGGTGAAACGAGTCCACTCCACGTTGGCCAGAAAGCCGGCGTGCCACGGGCCGCTCAATCTGCGAGTGAGCTCGATCTTTCCGCCGTAGCGCGCGCGGCGCACTCGATAGTGGAACGGCTGGTCTGGTGTTACCGCAGCGTCGTCCTGAACCGTCTCGTTTCCTATCCCGAAATAGCCGAAGCGCACCTCTCTACCTGCGGCGAGGAGCGCGGAAACTCTCCAGTCTTTCCACTGCTGCGGGGCACGGTACCTCAGGGTCAGGTACCTGCTGCCGCGGGTGGTGATACCGGCTTCCGCCGAGAATGCGGCATTAGCGGTGACCCGATCCTCGTACTCCGCTGGTTGAAAATGGTGAACCCGGAAGGCAAGGACCGGCCCGTCGTTGGTGCCACCTGTCAGGTAGGGGAAGTAACTGGTGCGCCAGGGCGCTTTGGGCTCGGGCTCCGCTACCTCTTCCGTGTCCTCTACGTCCACCGTGTCCGTTATGTCAGGTGCTTCCGCCGCCTCGGGCACCTGGGCCTGAAGCCGGGCTGCAAACAGGAACGCTGCCACCAACGGCATCAGCCGCATCAGGCGCGCCTCTCGAAGAGATGCGCGGTGTCGCGCAGGGCCCCGTTCCTGCCGTCGTGGACCGCGTAGGTGGCGGGGTAGAGGGAGGCCGAACCGAAATCGCCCGCCTTGTTTACCGCGTAGAACGACAGATTAAAGGTAGGACGGCCGTCTTTCAGGAGCCGGGGGGGAGTCAGACGCACAACCCGCTTGAGTGTTTCCAGGCACGCATCAGTCGGCTTCAATCCCCGGCGCATCCCTTCCACAGTGAGAAACCCCCCGCACACCATGATGTTCGCTTCACCACGACCAGTGGAGCCGGCTGCCCCGACATCGTTGTCGGTGTACTGGCCCGCCCCTATGATCGGAGAATCTCCGGCTCGTCCCGGAATCTTCCAGGCGAGTCCGCTCGTGGTGGTGACCGAGGAGATGTCGCCCTTGGCGTTAACGACATTGAGATTGATGGTCCCCGTGGGCCGTGCCACCAGCCGCTCGCTCTCCGGCACGTTGATCCAGTCGTCGTCCGGACCGCGGTTGGCTCGCCATGTGAGCCAGAGCTGGCGTGACTCCGGCGTCAGCAGATCTTCCTCCTTGAAGCCATAGGACAGGGCGAACCGCTTCGCTCCTTCACCGACCAGCAGAATGTGATCGGTGTACTTCAGTACCAGTCGCGCCACCTCGCTCGGGGTCTTGATCCCCTCGAGCGCCGCGACGGCGCCGGCTCGCCGGGTGGGCCCGTGCATGCAGGAGGCGTCCAGCTGCACAACTCCGTCTTCGTTAGGCAGGCCGCCGTATCCGACCGAGTTGTCCTTCGGATCGAGCTCTTGAATCTTTACGCCTTCGACGGCCGCGTCGAGCGTATCGGTTCCGCCGAGCACCAGCTCCATGGCGCGGTTCACCGCGGCCAAGCCGTTGCTGGAGCTGACCGCCGCCGGCCGGGCTGCGCCACGTCGAACGATCGCCGCCGAGGCGGATGGCAATGCCACCGTAGCCGCCGCGAGGCCGCTCGCGCCAAGGAAGGTGCGGCGGGAAACCGGCAGAAACATAAGAAAAGCCTCCATGGGGCTGTTTAGACGCGGGCAGCGTCCAGGGGGGATTTAGACCTTCCTGGAAGCGAAAGTCAACCGACGGAGTTGGACATCGCTTGCCCTGCCGCGACGCGATCCTGTAATCTTGAGGCTTGAAGCTCCCATCTTCCAATCGCAAGCGCGCCCCTGGCGTCAACCGTGCGGACCGCTGGACCGAGGAACCCTTTGGTCTGGTGCGGCTGGTCATCGGTACGATAGCGCTGGTATGGACGCTCATCGCGGTGGCTCTCGCGATCACCGGCGCCGACCCACGGGCGCTCCAGTTGGTGATAGCGCTTTGGGCCATCTACGGGCTGGTTGTAGGCTTTCTCTCGGGGGTACTGGAGCCCGTCATCGACGGGCTGTTCCGCGTGGCTTCGAATGTCGGGATCGTCCGGGTAGGCGGCGGCTACTCGGCGATCGAGACGCTGGCGGCGCGCGGCCATCTCCAGGCTGCGGCCGATGCCTACGCGGAACGGGCTCGAAACAAGTCTCAGCGGGTAGATGCCACGCTGCGGCGCGCCGCTCTTCTCTCGGGGCCGCTGAATCAAGCTGAAACTGCCGCCATCGAGCTTGACAACCTTCGAATGGGCAGCCCCTTGCGCCCTCGCGATGATTTTCGAGTGGGCTTGGCGCTGGTCGAGATATATGAAAACGATCTGAAGGATCCGGGCCGCGCTATGACCGAGCTTCGGAGGCTGATCGACCGCTATCCCACGGCCCAGGGAGCCCGCCGCTTGCGAGTGGCGCTATCCAGCCTCAAGTCCGAGCGGTTCGGCGGCGCCACGCCCGGGTCTTGACCACGCTCGCGCGCTGGAGATTCCCGAAAAGGGGTGTGATCCAACGCACAGCACTACCTTCTTCGCGTTCTATACTTGGCCACAGTGGAAGTGCGGATGGACGGCGACCTGCGAGACGTCCGAGCAAGCCCTGAGTCCCCTGCTCTGTGGCCGGATGAGCTGTCTGACCCAAGCTTTCGCTGCTATTCCCTCAAACCCCCCTTCTAATTCTTCTCGCCGGGAACGGGCCTAATCGCCCGTTCCACCCACCTTTCTGTATGGCTGTTGGCTATGGGCTATTGGCTAGTGGCTGCTCGGCGATGGAGAAGCATAAGGAGCATCCATTAAACTTCGCGGAGAGTCAGGACCTACAGGCACTAGCCAATAGCCCGTAGCCAATAGCCCACCGCATGTGACCCATCCCACAGCAGTGACACCCTCGCGATCTATACTTGCGACGTCTGTGCCTTTCGGGCGACCGGCGCGCAACGTGTGCCGGTGATGTCGAGACGGCATCCGACTCAACTACACGCGGGAGATCACGACCATGCCACAAGGCGACAAGTCCTCTTACACCAGCAAACAGAAGCGGAAAGCGGAGCACATCGAAGAAGGATATGAGAAGAGTGGTGTTTCACGCCGAGAGGCGGAGCGGCGCGCCTGGGCAACGGTGAACAAGGACGATGGCGGCGGGAAGAAGAGCGGATCCGGTCGGGGAAAGAAGAGCACCAAGAGCGCATCCCGGAAGGGTGGCAGGAAGGGAGGTGCCGCGACACGCTCCCGGTCCAAGGCCTCACGCTCAGCGGCAGCACGCAAGGGCGCAGCGACCCGGCGCCGGAGGGCGGCCGCGGCAAGCAATGGCGGGGGCAGCAGAAAGAGCGCGAGCGGATCCCGCCGGCGTTCAGGGTCATCTCGCAAGAGCAGCGGTGGCAGCCGTGCGAAGAAGAGTTCGGGCCGGAGCCGCAGCCGGAAGAGCACTCGGCGATAAGTAGGTACAAACCGAAGGGCGTGCCACCGATGGTTCGGTGACACGCCCTTTTTTGTGAGCGCCGGATTGTGATGTGGGGCTCTAGTCGCCGGCGCTGCCTCCGAGCGCGAACGAGACTCCGACCGACGCCACGAGGTCGTTCTGGAAGTCGTCGCCGCCGCCGAAGTCGCCGTTGTACAGGTAGTCCTCCAGATCGATTCGGAAGCCGATCCGGTTGTCGTCGCCTCCACCAAAGCGGAAACCGAGGCCGAGAACGCCGCCCAGGTCAGTGCTGCTTTGATCATCGTCGAATGGATTGTCGCCGCGGGATATCAGCGCGGGGCCGCCGGCAATGTAGAATCCGACTGAATTCGTCACCGGCGAGAGCGCCAGCATCAGCCGGGCATTGGCGAGCAGCATGTTCACGGTCTCGTTGATCACCTCGTCGCCAATCTTCGACGGCGCGTAGCCACCCGTCACTTCGAAGCCAAGATTGCCGGTGCCCCAGAACGTGAGGCGGGCTCCTCCGGCGAAGCTGACGTCCCGAGAGAGGTCCTCGCCCAGTGACCCGATTGAGTTGCTGGTCGGAATATAGGCACCGACCCAGGGTGCGAGCTCTACGCCGCCCTGCGCTGCCGCCGGGGTCACAACTGCAGTGGCGAAGGTAGCCACGGCAGCCAGCCCCGAAGTCGCTGCGATGAATTTGCTGATCGACATACACACTCCCCTTGGTGACAGAAACTGTTTGGTAAACAGAACCTGGCGCGGGGTGAATGGTGCGCGCCCGAGCGGCCGGGAGCGTCTCCCGGACCCGCCATGATCGCAAATTCAGAGACCAGCCGCTGTGAACCCCGGGTAGGCAAGTGGTGTGAAGGCTGTCACCCCGTGGCTGTGACCTGTAACGAAAGCAAAGGGCGGCCGAGTGCGGCCGCCCTTCGATGTAGCAGGTGGGTCGGGACTTACTTGCCGGTCTTACCCAATCCCAGGAGCGGAATTCCCACACCAAATGACAGGTGGATGTCGTTCTGGGTCTTCTTCTCATCGTCGGGGCCAAAGCCCGGAATCTCGGCCTGCGGCTTGTAGATGTAGTCCTCCGCGCTGACCGAGAGGTGCAACAGGCTGCCGAGACGGAAGCGGGCGGTCGCGCCCAGAGTTCCACCGATGTCGGTCTTCTTGTCCACATTCGCGTAGAACTCGCCGCTGCGGTTGACGACACCCACGCCGCCGGTGACTACGAAGCCCACGGGGCTGGTGAGGGGGATCAGCTGATAGCTGACGCGCCCGCTGCCGGTGAAGACATTCGCGTTCTGGCTCTGGTCGCCCAGACCGGAGGCGGTGATCTTCAGATCGCTCGGGGCGTAGGCGCCGGTAAACTCCAGACCCAGGCGCTTGCTGAGCGCCACACCGAGACGTCCGCCCAGGGTGATGCTCATCTCCTGCTTGAATTCCTCACCACTCGCGGCTTTGACCAGCTCGGTCGTCGGGATGTAAACGCCGACGTTGGGGTAAAGCTGATTCCCTGTGCTGCCAAGCACACCGGTCTGGGCTCCGAGCAGCATGCCACTCACGATCGCGGCACGTGCCATCCACGCGTTGCTACGCATTGTGCCTCCAATTGGAGATGAAGAGGGAAGGGATGCCATCTAGAGCTTCAACCGGATATCGATGTCGACGAGTACCGATGGCTCGGCCTCCTCGAAGTACACCCGCTCACTGGCGGTTCGGATCACCATGCGCTGCAGTGGGCCCTTGCCCTTGCCGCGCCCGTTGTTTCCACGCCGGAAATAGATGACCCGCGTGGACCCGTCCCGCTCTACCCGCACCACGTGAAAACCACGTTCGACCAGCACCGCGCGCGACACTTTCACGGCCTTGTCACCGGAGACTGCGTAGTGCTTTGCCTTGCTCTTGCCCTGGGCATCAACCGGGGTGACGCTGACACCCAGCAGAGCCACAAACGCGAGACCGGACCAGATGATCTTGCGAGGTGCCCGCATTGAACCTCCTCGAACCGATGGTGGAAAGACGGATCGACCGTGAAGGGGCAAGAACCATGCAGGTTTTCGCGGGCCATGACCGGCCCGCCGGTGAGCTTCTAAGTGGTTGTACAGCAAGGACTACGCTAGCTGCAGCAGGGTTGGCGTCGGGCGGCGGTATGGAAAAGTGAAGTGGTCGAGGCGGTCTGCGGGGGAGCTAACTCTCGCGGCGCACCTCGCTGGCCGGCTTGTCGTTGCGCAGTCCGATGAACCGGGGGTGCCTCAGCATCCCGGCGGAGGTCCACTCGGAGAATCCCACCTCGGCTACCAGCCGGGGATGGACCCACTGGATGTCCTGCGATGGTCGCGGCCCGGCGGTAAACGGCGAGGTCGAGCGATGGATCGGTGTGAGTTGCTGGTACAGCAGCTCCAGGGTCTTACGGTCGTATCCTGTGCCCACCTTGCCGGCGTATCTCAACACAGGTCCTGATGCCGGGGTGGGGTCGAAGTAGCCCACCAACAGCGCGCCCAGCCTCTCTCGCGAACCTTGCGGAGCGGTGTACCCGCCGATGACCAGCTCCTGGCGCCGGAGACACTTGATCTTGAGCCATTCGGTGGTACGCGCGCTCACATACCGTGAATCGGCCCGCTTGGCCATGATGCCTTCTTCCGCCCGAGAGCACGCCTTCCGAAGCATCGCCGCGGACCCAGTGGTCTGGAACGGCGTCAGGCGGACCACATCGTCGTACTCCACGATGTCCTTCAAGATCGATTTACGCTCTACCAGCTGCAGGCCGGTGAGGTCGATACCTTCGTAGTACATGCAATCGAAGAGGTACAGGTGCACGTCGACCAGGCTGCGCCGGGCCCGCACCGGATCCCGTAGCTGCATACGCTGCTGCAGCCGCGCAAAGCTCGATATGCCGCGCTGAAGATCGAAGGCCACCACCTCACCATCGAGGACCGCATTGCCCCGTACCTGTGAGCTCAACGCATCCACCAGCTCAGGGTAGGCGTCGTTGAGCGGCTTCCGGTTGCGTGAATACATGCGCACGGAGCCACGGCTCACATAGATCAAAGCTCGTACTCCGTCGAGCTTGGGCTCGTAGAGCCACTTTCCCGCGCGGGGCAGCTCTTCCGTCAGCGTTGCCAGCATGGGCGGAAGCCAGGTGGGCATCGGTCGGCGGCGCAGGCGCGCTGGGGCTGCGGCCGTGCCGGATGATCGGGTCATGCAGTTCGAGCCTCCAGCAGCTGGGCCAGATCCTGCTTGGCAGACAGGATGCCGGCCCACGGATCGCCGTGCTCCTCCAACAGGTCCGGGACGGTTCGGAGGGTAAAGTCTGTGGGGTAAATCCGCTCCAGCTGCTCCCATTCGACCGGCATCGAGACGGTACCCAGCGGATGCCGCCGGGGCGAGAAGATCGAAGCCAGAGACTTGCCCCGGCTGTTCTGGTTATAGTCGAAAAAGATCTTTCCAGTCCGGCGCTCTACTGCCCATTCCAGTGTTACCTCCTGCGGCCATTGCTGCAGGGCGTAGCGGCCAACCGTTTCGGCGATCGAGCGGACTGCGTCGTAATCGAACTTCCGCAGGATCGGCAGATAGAGATGGAGTCCGGTCCGGCCCGAGGTCTTGACGAATATCTCCAGGCCGAGCGCGGTTAGAAGCTCCCGCAGCCGGAGGGCCAGCTCGCGGGTGCGGGTGAAGGCTCGGCGGTGTAGCTCGGGCTCCTCGCCTTTACCTTCGCGCCCGGAGTACTCGTAGGGGTCCAGATCAAACACCACGAAATCGGGAAAGTTCAGGACCGATTTGTCGAGGGCGGCTTCCGACCCCACGAACGTGCGACCCCGACCCCGCGCGTCTGGAGCAGGGTCGACCCGGGAGAACCAGGGATGCAACTCGAGGCCCGCCATCTGAGACAGCCACAGCAGCGCGGCCAGATTCTCACAGAGCAGGTAGTCGCCGTCGCCTTCGTTGTGACTGGAGTAGATCGAGATGTTGCGGGTAAACGGGGGAGGGTCCTCCCAGTGCTTCTGATAGAAGCTCTTGCCCTCGACCCCGTTGGGATAACGAGTGACAAACAGCGGCCGCCCTTTAAGGTGAGGCAGCAGCCAGGGTGAAACCCGCGTCATGTAGCGCAACAGGTCCCGCTTCGTCAGCGGGCCGATGGGTTCGGCCCCGGGCCACAGAACCTTGTCCAGATTGGTGACAGGTAGATCGTAACCGCCGACTCTCAGCTCGAGTCGCGGCTTACGCTGCTCCAGCTGAGACAAGACCTCGGCGACTTCGCTCATCCAACTTTCCGGGTCCGGCGCCGGGCTGGACGGGTGCGCGCACGCGTGGCCGGCCTGGCCTTGCTCCCCTTCTTCGCCGCTTCCACACTCCGCTTCAGCGCGTCGGCGAGGTCGATCACTCCGGCGTCACGCGTTGGGGGCGCACTTACGACCTGCTTGCCCTCGAGCTTGGCTTCAATGACCTGCGCCAACGCTTCTCGGTAATGATCGCGGTATTCTGATGGATCGAAGGGCTTTTTGAGAAGCTCGATCAGGGTGAAAGCCATGTCGAGCTCCCGTTCCGAGACTTTCACCTTGTCTAATTCGACTCCTCGCTCCTGCCTGATCTCATCAGGGTAATACAGCGTCTCCAGCATGATGATCCCCTCATGGGGGCGCAGCACGCAGAGCTGCTCCTTCTTACGGATGGTGATGCTGGCCGTGGCACTCAGCTTCTTCTCTTCCAGGGCGCGCAGCAGAAGCGCGTACGGTTTCTCGCCGCGCTCGCCGGGTTCCAGATAATAGCTCTTCTCGTAGAACACGGGATCGATTTCCCGCTCTTCCACGAAGGCACCTAGCTCGATGGTGTGCTTGCTGGGAAGCGGCAGCTTCTCGAAGTCCTCCTCAGTCAGCATCACGTACTGACCCTTGGCAAACTCGTAACCGCGCGCCGTCTCGTTCCAGGGCACCTCCACCTCGTCGGTGGGGCACCAGCGCTTCTGCTGGAGCTTCGAGCCGCACGTCGCATGGAGCAGGTTAAACCTGATGTCCCGGTCTTCGGTCGCCCCGAACAGCTTCACCGGTATGGTCACCATCCCGAAGCTGATGGAACCGCTCCAGATCGCCCTCGGCATATCCCACTCCTCCGCGTCAGTGCTGCACGGCACCGGTACCCAGCAGTTATCCACACCTGGGTCCGTATTATCCACAGAGTTGTCAACATAAGTTGTTGATAAATAACAACTTACGAGGCCTGATTATCAGGCCTCGCGGTGGGTGGCTGCTGTGGGGTGAATCACCAAGGGTCTAGTGCCGGACGGACTTACGCTCCACTGCTGGAGTGCCCCCTATGGTGCGGAGGATTCGCTTGAGCGCCTTCTTGGCGCTGGAATCTACCGCCTGCGCCGTCAGAGACTCGGCATGCAGTGCGCCGACGCCGGTGATTTCTCCGGCATTCGGTGCCGCTTCGAGGGCCGGGGCCGAATCGGATACGATGGCAGAATCGGCAGCCGGAGGTAGAGCTGACGGTAGTGTGGGCTGAGGCCGGGTTGCGCCTCGCAGCCTCGGCACGGGGATCGACTGAAGCCCCGGCATCACGGCGGCCACCGTGTGAGGGCCGACCCCCTTCAGGACCTCGGCGGGAGCCTGAATCAGCCTCCGGGGGGTTCGTGTGCGAGTGGCGATCTCGCTCTCGGAAGATGATGCACCGGTGACCACCAGATGCGCGCATGCGATCAGAACGGCACCTGCCAGGGCAACGCGAAGCGAACGCTTCGACTTGCGCTTTCCCGAACGACGGGTGCGGGGCAGCTCCGGGCTCGGGAGCGGCGCCACCATGCGCCGGACCGGTTCGGAGCGAACTGGAACAATCGGTCGCATCGGCTCGATGCCGCGCTGCGGTGGTGGTATGGGCTTCCGCGGCTCGACCGGGCGCGGCACTTCTGGGTGGCGCTGAGGCTCAGGCGCCGGTGTCCCCAGCACGATGGGTGGCTCGGACGGAGCAACCTTGTGGTGAATCTCGGACCTCGGCGGCGGAGCCGGCGGTCGCGCCGTGCTCGGGGGCGGTGACGCCGGCCGTGATGCGCTCGGCTTCGGCTCCGGCCACGCCGCGGCGGCCTGACTGGCCGCCTCTCGCGTCGAAGGGGCCGGGATGGCAGGCGGAGCCGCCGGGTCACCCAGCTTCAAGCCACTCAGCCGCGCCACCGGAGGTCCGGCAACCAGGTCCGCCTGAGTAAGCGGCATCGAGAGCGCAAGTTTATAGTGCGGGTGAAACTGGATCGGAAGCCACCGGCCGGTTGCGTTGTGGTAAATGCGGGCGTGGGATGTGACGACCTTGCGTCTGATGGCGACCGCCAGTTCCTCGATCGACCGGAACGCAGTTTCTTCGCCGGGTGACAGCTCGATTCGATACATACACACCTCAAGGTGCGTGAGGTTCACGAGAGGTGCAGAGGTGCCCAGACTATGCGAATTTCATGCGCGGTGTTCATGCATTTTCCTTCATGACGCAGTGACAAGCAAAGGGCTGCTGCAAACTCTGTGAGACGGTGCTGGGGCTGCGCGACAACACTCACAACTCGCGCGCTAGTCAGTCGGTTGCGAGACCATTCTGCGGGCGTGACATAGTGCGTGTTTCTGCAGCTTGCCGGGACGGCAGAGTGACTGAATTTTGAGAGGCGGAAACAGAGCCTCTCCGACTCTGGTGGATTGCGAGGAAAGCTGCGCGACTCAGCCGATACGGCGTTGTATGCAGAGCGCGTCACCAAGCGCTACGGCGAGCTCGTGGCGCTCAACGACGTCTCTATTGAGGTGCGTGGCGGTGAGTGTGTTGCTCTCATCGGTGAGAGCGGATCGGGCAAGACGACGCTGCTGCGCTGCTTCAACCGATTGGTGGTTCCCGACGTGGGACGAGTGTCGGTCGGCGGAACCGATGTAGCGGCACTCCACCCGATCACGCTGCGGCGCGACATCGGTTATGTCCCGCAGGACGGCGGGTTGCTGCCCCACTGGTCGGTGCATCGCAACGTGGAACTGGTGCCCTGGCTGCGGGATCTGAGCCAGGCCGCTGAGCTGGCTGACCGGGCCTTGGCGCTGGTCGGCCTGGATCCTCCGCAGTTCGGCCGGCGGCGGCCCCGTGAATTATCAGGGGGTCAGCGGCAGAGAGTGGCAGTTGCCCGCGCACTCGCCGCACAGCCGCAGGTGATTCTGCTCGACGAGCCGTTTGGTGCCCTCGACGCGATCACCCGGGCCGACCTTCAGGTGGCCTTTGCCGGCATCCGCCGCGAGCTGAAAACCACCGCGCTGCTGGTCACCCACGATCTCGGCGAAGCGTTTCTTCTGGCCGACCGGGTGGTCGTCATGCGGCAGGGCAGGGTGGAGCAGCAGGCCACACCTGCGGAGCTTCGGCGCGCTCCCGCTACCGACTACGTCCGGCGCCTGCTGGAACGGGCGCGAGCGGTGGTGGTATGACGGCAGGAAGCTGCTGGCGGACCTGCCTCGCCATGACGGCACTCTACGCTGCGGCCGGAGGTGTCGATGCTCAAATGGCGCGGCCGATAGTTGTCGCATCGAAGCCTTTTGGCGAGTCGTTCCTGCTGGCCGAAATGTTTGCGCAGCTGCTGGAAGCCCGTGGCTTCCAGGTTGATCGGCGACTGGGGCTGGGCGCGACTGAAATCACTTTCAGTGCCTTGAGGACCAACGCGATTGATGTCTATCCGGAGTACACCGGAACCGGACTGCTGGCGATCCTGCACCAGAAGCCCGGCTCCGATCCGCGCCAGGTGTACCAGGAGGTCTCCCAGGAATTCCGGTTGCGGTACGGCGTGCGCTGGCTGCCGCCACTGGGGTTTCAGAACACATATGCGATCGCGGTGCGCCGCAGCACTGCCAGGGAATTTGGCCTGACCACCCTCAGCGATCTGGCGCGGGTCACTCCCACCATGGTCGCCGGGCTGACCCCTGACTTTATCGGCCGGCCCGACGGGCTCCCCGGCCTCCAGAAGGCATATGGGCTGCGCTTCCGCTCGGTCCGTGCGCTGGTGCCGGCGGTGAAGTATCAGGCGCTCGCTGCGGGCGAGGTGGACGTCATTGACGGCTACTCGACCGATGGCTTCATCTCACGCTACGACCTGGTGATTCTCGAGGATGACCGTGGCTTCTTCCCGCCCTATGAGGCGGCTGCCCTGATCGGTCCCGCCATGCAGCGCGAAGTACCGGCCGCGGTAGCCGCGCTGACGGAACTGAGTGGATTGCTCACCGAGGCCGGGATGCGACGCCTCAACCAGCGGATCGAGGTTGACGGCATCCCTGTGGCGCGAGTTGCTGCCGGCCAGCTGCTGAACCTCGGTCTCACCCGTCCGGTGGCAGGCCGGCCCCAGCTTCCGGACACGACCCGGAGCGGAATTTTCTCCTACCTGTGGGGCCAGCGACAGGCGATCTTTACACTGACTATGCGGCATATCCTGCTCGTGGGACTGTCACTTCTGGCCGCGATCGCTGTCGCGCTACCGCTTGGGTTGCTGCTGGAGCGAGGCCGTCGGGCGGCGGAGTCGGTGATTCGCGGAGTGGGAGTGCTCCAGACGCTGCCCAGCATTGCCCTCCTCGCTTTCATGATTCCTCTGCTGGGGATCGGCGTAATTCCCGCGCTGGCTGCCCTCTTCCTGTACTCGCTCTATCCCATTCTGAGGAACACCTACACCGGCGTGAGAGACGCCGCGCCGGCCGCGGTCGATGCCGCCACCGCACTGGGGATGACCCCGGGCCAGGTACTCCGTTACGTTCGACTGCCGCTGGCCGCGCCGGTCATCATGGCTGGTATCCGTACTGCTGCGGTCATCAACGTTGGCACCGCCACCCTGGCCGCCTTCATCGGAGCCGGAGGCCTGGGAGATCCTATTGCCGCAGGACTGGCATTGTCGGACACGCACATGATCCTGTCAGGCGCGCTCCCTGCCGCTCTGCTGGCCCTGATCGTGGATGGAGGACTCGGTCTTTGCGAGCGCCTTGTCACTCCAGTCAGATAGACCTCAACCCAGCAGGCTGACGCCGCCGTGCAACTCAACCCCTTCGATGCGCTTCGTCCCAGACCCGAGCTGGCGCCTCAGGTGGCTGCGGTCCCCTACGATGTCGTAAGCCGGGATGAGGCCGCAGATCTGGCTCAGGGAAACCCGCACAGCTTCCTTCATGTCGGACGATCCGACATAGACCTTCCGAGCGAGGTCGATCCCCATGACCCACGCATCTACCGGCTGGCGCGTGAGGCACTCGACCGCTTCGTAGACCAGGGAGTCCTGATTCGAGATGGCGCGGCTGCGCTGTATCTGTACCGGCAGATCATGAATGGCCGGGCTCAGACCGGTCTGGTTGGCTGTGTGCATGTGGATGATTACGAGCGGGACGTGATTCGGAAGCACGAGAAGACTCGCCAGGACAAGGAGGACGATCGCACCCGGCACGTGCTTACGCTCGAAGCCCACGCCGAGCCGGTGTTCCTGACCTACCGGAGCCGGGCCGAGATCGAGGTCCTGGCCGGACGGGTGTTGCCGACGGAGCCGCTCTATGACTTCGTGGCGGCGGACCAGGTGCGGCATACGGTCTGGCGCATCTCCGACCACGATCCGTGGATCGATGAATTCAGGAAAGTGCCCCATGCATACGTCGCCGACGGTCACCATCGCTCCGCCAGTGCCTGGCGGGCAGGGAAGGAGCGGCGCCAGGCGAATCCTGACCACCGGGGGGATGAGGAGTACAACTGGTTTCTGGCGGTGCTGTTTCCCAGCGAGCACCTCAGAATTCTTCCCTACAACCGCCTGGTACGAGATCTCGGGGGACAGTCGCCCTCCGACGTGCTCCAGGCGTTGGAGCAAGTAGGCCGCGTCTCGCCGACCGAGGTCGCCGAGCCTTCCGGGCCTGGAACCTTCGGCGTCTACCTGGCAGGAAGCTGGCACCGGGTCCAGCTCCATCCGGAATCCATTCCCGCAGCCGATCCCATCGGCTCGCTGGACGTGTCCCTGCTGCAGGAACTGATCCTGGCCCCCATTCTTGGCGTCGGCGATCCGCGCACCGACAAGCGGATCGACTTCGTCGGGGGCATTCGGGGGACGGCCGAGCTCGAGCGGCGGGTGGATTCAGGCGAGATGGCGATTGCCTTCTCGTTGTTCCCGACGACGGTCGATCAGCTCATGGCCGTGTCGGACGCCGGTGCCATCATGCCGCCGAAGAGCACGTGGTTCGAGCCCAAGCTGCGGAGTGGGCTCTTTGTGCATACGTTCTAGCAGTCGCTAGTCGCTAGTCGCTAGTCGCTAGTCGCCAGTCGCCAGTGACGAGTCACGAGTCTGGAGTCGAGGAGCATCATGAAGGTTCTGATCGCGGACAAGTTCGAGAAGGTCGGCATTGACGGGCTCAAGGATCTCGGATGCACCGTAGTCTCCGAGCCCGAGGTCAAGGCTGAGGCGCTCCCGGAGCTGATGCGGCAGGTCGATCCGCACATTCTGATCGTCCGGAGCAAGAAAGTAAGCGCCGATACGCTTCGGGCCGGGGCGGCGCTGAGCCTGGTGATCCGGGCCGGTGCCGGCATCGATACCATCGATGTGAGGGCAGCCTCCGACCTGGGCGTATTTGTCTCCAACTGTCCGGCCAAGAACTCCATCGCGGTAGCCGAGCTGGTGCTCGGCCTGCTGCTCGCGTGCGACCGGCGGATTCCGGACCAGGTCGCTGAGCTGCGCCAGGGCAAGTGGAACAAGGCCTCATACTCCAAGGCCAGGGGACTCTACGGCCGAACCCTCGGAATCGTCGGCCTGGGCCAGATCGGCCGCGAAGTGGCGCTCCGGGCGCGGGCGTTCGGTATGCGAGTGGTGGCATGGTCCCGAAGCCTCACCCACGAGGAGGCAGACCGGCTGGGTATCGCCTACGCCCAGACTCCCCTGGATGTCGCCCGGGATGCCGACGCGGTAACCATCAACGTGTCGGCCAACGCCGAGACGAAGAACCTGGTGAATGCGGAGTTCCTCGCGGCCATGAAGCCAGGCGCGTATTTGATCAACACGGCCCGGGGCTCGGTGGTGGACGAGGCGGCCTTGCAGCAGGCGGTCCGTGACAAGGGAATCAGAGCCGGGCTCGACGTCTTCCAGAATGAGCCGGCCGGGGGCGCGGGCGAGTTCTCAACCCCGGTGGTCCAAAGTCCGGGCGTGTACGGCACCCACCACGTCGGAGCTTCGACCGAGCAGGCGCAGGTGGCCATCGCCCACGAGGTCATTCGCATCGTGCAGTCGTTCCAGTCTTCGGGAGAGGTGCCCAACGCTGTCAATCGCCTGGCCCGAAGCTCCGCAACCCACGTGCTCACCATCCGGCACCGGAACCGTCCTGGCGTGCTGGCCCACGTCTTTGGGGTGCTCGCCGGCGCTTCGATCAATGTCGAAGAGGTGGAGAACATTATCTACCACGGTGCCCAGGCAACTCTGGCCCGAATACACCTCGACGCGCAACCCGAGCCCGACGCCCTGAATCGGATCCGCAGCGGCAACCCCGATATCATCAGCGCCGAGCTCAGTGAGCTGGACGGCCGGAAGCTGAGTCGCCGCATATTCCGCCTGTACCTAGACCCTAGACCCTAGACTCCTAGCCCAGCCCTGACCTCGAAGCCACCCATCATGCCCGACCGAATCCACAACTTCAGCGCCGGTCCCGCCGTTCTTCCCGAGCCGGTGCTCCGTAAGGCCCAGGAGGCCATCTGGAACGCCGACGGCAGTGGAATCGGCATCATGGAGCACAGCCATCGGGGCAAGGTTTTTGATCGTATCATCAACGAGGCGGAGCAGGCCTGCCGGGATCTCGCCGGCATCCCGGACAACTATCGCGTGCTGTTCCTCCAGGGCGGCGCCTCGCTCCAGTTCTCCATGGTGCCGATGAACCTGTTGCCCGCCGGGCAGACGGCCGACTATCTCGTCACGGGAGTCTGGTCCCAGAAGGCCCTGAAGGAGGGCAAGCAGGCAGGCAAGGTCCATATCGCCGCTACCAGCGAAGCCACGAACTTCGACCGGATTCCCAAGCCCGATGAGATCCGATACTCCGACGCGCCGGCGTATGTTCATCTCACCACCAACAACACCATCTACGGCACTCAGTGGCGGACTGAACCGTCGGTGCCGGCGGGTGTGCCTCTGGTCGCCGACACATCCAGCGACATGTATAGCCGGCCGATCGATGTCCGGAAGTACGGGCTGATCTACGCGGGAGCCCAGAAAAACCTGGGACCGTCTGGTGTCGTAGTGGTCATTATCCGGGATGACCTCGTCGAACGGGGCCCCAAGAGCTTGCCGACGATGCTGCAGTACCGTACTCACGTGTCGGAGAAATCACTGTACAACACTGCTCCCACCTTCGGTATCTACGTGGTCGGTGAGGTGTTCAAGTGGATTCAGTCGCAGGGAGGGTTGTCGGCGATGGGTGAGCGGAACGAGTCGAAGGCCAGAACCCTGTACGACTATCTGGACGCCAGCGACTTCTTTCGAGGCACGGCCCAGACGGACAGCCGCTCCCGCATGAACGTCTGTTTTCGGGCGCCGACCGAGGAGCTGGAGGAGAAGTTCGTCAAGGAAGCAACCAAGCGAGGGCTCGATGGGCTCAAGGGCCACCGGCTGGTGGGCGGAATGCGTGCCAGCATATACAACGCCTGTCCCACCGCGTCGATTGACGCGCTGATCTCGTTCATGAAGGAGTTCGAGCGGGCCAACCGAGCCGCAGCAACCAGGAGCTGAGCCAAGTGGTGATCCACCTCGTCCTTCCGGCATTACTTCTCGGCGCGCCATCAGCACCGCCGCCCGATTCAATCGTCGCGTTCGTGGACGTCTCGGTGATTCCCATGGACCGCGAGCGGGTGATCCCAGGCCAGACCGTCGTCGTTCAGGGTGGCCGCATAAAGGCGATCGGCCCGAGCAACCGGGTCAAGGCTCCAGCGGGAAGCAGCACCGTGGACGGGCGCGGCAAGTTCCTGATGCCAGGCCTGGCCGAGATGCACGCGCACATACCCAGCGGCGAGCTGCCGGACAGCGTAGTCCATCGGACTCTGTTCCTCTATGTCTCGCGCGGGGTCACCACCATCCGCGGGATGCTGGGTCATCCGAGCCACCTGGATCTGCGTGCTCAGGCAGCGAGTGGCCGGCTACTGAGTCCCACCATCTATACCTCAGGGCCGTCGCTGAACGGGACTAGCGTACCGACGGCGGAGGCCGCGGCCCGGTTGGTCACCGAGCAAAAGGCGGCCGGCTACGATTTCCTGAAGATCCATCCCGGGATCAGCCGGGAGCCGTTCGACACACTCGCGGCCACCGCGCACCGGCTCCAGATCGGTTTTGCGGGGCACGTTCCGCTGGACGTAGGTCTCGAGCGCGCACTGGAAGCACGCTACGCCACGATCGACCACCTCGACGGCTACGCCGAAGCGATGGTTGCAAAGGGGCCGCTCTCTGCCAAAGAATCGGAGTTCTTCGGGCTCAACCTGGGCGAGCAGCTCGACGAGTCCAGGCTCACCTCGCTGGTCAAGGCGACCAGGGACGCCAAGGTGTGGAACGTCCCCACTCAGGTTCTGCTCGAGAACCTGGTGCCGGGGCCGAGCGTGGAAGAGCTGGAGAAGCGTCCCGAGATGCGGTACGTCAGATCCGAAGTGCGGTCCAAGTGGGCTGAGGTGAAGAGATCCCTCCTGGCTGAAACGGGGTCTACCGCCCAGTCCGTTGCCAAGACCATGGCCGTGCGCCGCCGTCTGATCAAGGCGCTGCACGCCGGAGGGGCCGGCCTGCTTCTGGGCTCCGACGCTCCGCAGATCTACAATGTCCCGGGCTTCTCGACGCTCCGGGAGCTGGAGTCACTCGTCGCCGCGGGCCTGTCTCCTTACCAGGCACTGGAGACCGGCACCCGGAACGTGGCCGTCTTCTTCGGCACCACGGCGGAGACCGGCACCGTCGAGGCGGGGAAGCGGGCCGACCTCATCCTGCTCGACGCCAATCCTCTTGCAGATGTGCGCAATGCCGGCCGGCAGGCGGGTGTGATGCTGCGGGGAAGGTGGCTGCCTAAGTCGGAGATCGATACTCGGCTGGCTGAGATCGCCCGGGCCCTGGGGAACTGATCACGCCCCATTCAGCGCGCGGATCAACTCCGGATTGGTTGGGTAGCGCTTGAGGTCAGTGAGCATGTCGGTCATGGCGTTGATCGGGGTCATGCCCGCGATTCGCTGCCGCAACGCTCGCGACGCAGACAGGGCCTCCTCTGAAAGCAGCAGCTCCTCCCTGCGGGTGGCGCTCGCCACCAGGTCTATCGCAGGATAGACCCGCCGCTCGGCCAGCTCCCGGCTCAGGACCAGCTCGCTGTTTCCCGTTCCCTTGAACTCCTCGAAAATCACCTGGTCCATTTTGCTGCCGGTGTCCACCAGCGCCGTCGCGATGATGGTGAGGGAGCCTCCTTGTGAGGGGTCCACCCGGCGGGCACTGCCGAGAAACCGTTTCGGCTTCTCCAGAGACTGGGCATCCAGGCCGCCCGACAAGGTCCGCCCGGTGCCCTTCTCGACCGTGTTATACGCCCGGGCCAGCCGGGTGAGCGAATCCACGATCAGCACGACGTCATCTCCCATCTCTACTCTGCGCCGGGCTCGCTCCAGCGTCAGCTCCGCCACGGCGACGTGCTGCTGTGCCGGATTATCGAAGCTGGACGCGATCACTTCTCCTACCCCAGCGGCTTCCATCTCGAATACTTCTTCCGGCCGCTCGTCAACCAGCAGGATGAACAGGTCCGCGGCGGGATAGTTGGCGCTCACACCCTGTGCAATGGATTGCAGGACCATCGTTTTACCCGCTTTCGCGGGTGCGACGATGAGTGCCCGCTGACCCTTGCCCAGAGGGCACAGCAGATCGATAACCCGGTTGGTATAGTCAGGATTGGAGCCCCGGGGACCGGTAGCTTCCAGCCGGAGCTGCTCGTTGGGATGTACCGCGCCCAGCCGGCTGAACTCCGGCCGTTGCTGGAGGATGTCGGGCGATTTTCCAAGGATGGTCGTGATGGTTTCGAGCGAGGCGCTCTTCCCCTTGCTCGGCGCTCGTACCGATCCGTCGATCTCATCGCCGGTTCGCAGGCCGTACTGGCGGATGAGCCGTTCCCCGACGTGGACGTCCCCCTGGGACGGTAAGTAGCTCGTCTCCCGCCGGCGGAGAAAACCGCTCCCCCGGTTTGCGACCTCCAGTACGCCGAGCATCAGGTTGCCGCCGTCGCCACGGAGCGCTTGATACGGTGCAGAATGGCGGTAAGTCCTTGAGTTCGGGTCATGCCCAGCGTTTCGCTGAGGCCGAGCTGATCCAGCAGGTCATTGGGAATCCGGGCGACCGCGTCGGGCGTTTGACCGTCGAGGCTGCGGGCGAGCAGGGAAATGAACCCTCGAACGGTCGGGGCCTCTCTGGGGACATCCGCGTGGATGTGCACCCTGCCGCCGGCCACTTCCACCCACAGGAATACCGGGGTCTGACACTCGTGTACTCGATTGTGCCCCAACTGCTTCTCAGCTTCATACCGCTCTGGCAGCGGTGGCAGCTTCTTGGAGTAATCCAGGAGTGTCTCGAGCCGGGTAGTGCGATCGGCCGCCTGAAAGCGGGGAATGAGGGTTTCTAGGGTCGGCATCACAACGCTCAGGGGCGAAAGCTGCTATGAAGGTGGCACACTGGGGCCGTAGTGGCTATCCCTCGGCAGAAGCGGAACCGGTTGGACCGGGTCTGCGTTCCCGTGGTATCGCGGCGGTAGGCAGCGTCCCTCGCGGAGCCGCCAGATTAGCCATATCATAGAAAAGCACACCCGCCGGCGGTCCGGGCGGTACGTCTCAAGGAGAATCGCGATGACGACGGTAGCCGTTGCCAGCGGGGTTGACCCCCAGGCCATCGCCAACAGGCTCCTCGAGGCGCGAGCCCGCACTTTCCTGTTGCTGCAGCCGCTCAGCGACCAGGACCTCCGCACCCAGCACGACCCGTTGATGAGTCCTATCCTCTGGGATTTAGGCCACATAGCTCATTTCGAGGAGCTATGGCTCACGCGCAATCTCGAGGGCCCGGTCGAGTTTGTCGAAATGCCCGGGTTATTCAATCCGTTCGAGCATCCGCGAAGCGAGCGGGGTGCACTCCGGCTGCCCAACATGGCCGAATGCAGAGAGATCATGGAGGAGATCCGGGGCAGGGTGCTGGCCCGCCTGGCGGCGACGGAATGGGATAGTGCGAATCCATTGCTCCGACATGGCTACGTGTACGAAATGGTGCTGCAGCACGAGTACCAGCACAATGAGACCATCCTCCAGACTCTCCAGCTCAAACAAGGCCGTCCCTATTCGCCGGTCAGCCGGTTCGATCTGCCGATGGAGGCGGAGTCCATCTCCTCTGGAGCCACTCCAGGCATGGTGCGGTTTCCCGGTGGCTCCGTGGAGATCGGCACTCACGACCGCTCGGCTGCCTACGACAATGAGCGGCCCCGGCACACCCTCGACCTCACCCCATTCTGGATCGATCGCTATCCGGTCACCAACGGAGAGTTCGCGGCATTCATCGAGGCCGGCGGCTATTCCACCCGGGCATACTGGTCTGAGAGCGGATGGGACTGGGTCACCAAATCGGGGGCGCAGGCTCCGATGTACTGGAGCCGGAAGGACGGTGAGTGGTACAGCCGGACGATGGATCGCTCCGGTCTGGTCCCGCCGACTCATCCGGTCTGTCACGTCTGCTATCACGAGGCCGAGGCGTTCGCCCGCTTTGCCGGGAAGCGCCTGCCTACGGAATTTGAATGGGAAGCGGCCGCGTCGTGGGATCCCGTCTCCAACCGCAAGCTCAGCTATCCCTGGGGGGAGCAGGCTCCATCCCGGGAGCTGGCCAACGTGGACCAATTGTCCTTCGGAACCCGGCCGGTCGGGTGCTACCAGCACAATGTTTCCCCGCTGGGCTGTTACGGCATGATCGGCGACGTGTGGGAATGGACCTCCACCGATTTCGGACCCTATCCCGGCTTCCAAAGCTTTCCGTACGCGGAGTATTCCGAGGCGTTCTTCGGGACCGAGTACAAGGTGCTGCGGGGCGGGTCGTGGGCGACCCGGCCCGGAGCCATTCGCGCCACCTTCCGCAATTGGGATTACCCCATCCGGCGTCAGCTGTTCAGCGGCTTTCGGTGTGCCCGAGATGACTGAGTCTTCCATCAACCGCTGGTTCCGGACCGCTCCTCTGGAGCGGCGTGAGTCGGCAGCCCGGGCATACAAGCATGCGAACCCACGCATGCTCGCTGAGGTGGCCGCCGGGTTATCGGCGGCGCAGAAGGAGCTGCCGCCCAAGTTTTTCTACGACCACCGGGGCTCGGAGCTGTTCGAGGAGATCACCCGGCTCCCCGAGTATTACCAGACCCGAACCGAGCGAGCCATCCTCGAAGCGTGGATGCCGGAGCTGGTGGCTCAACTGGGGACTCGTGCTCTCGTCGAGCTCGGTGCAGGCAGCGCGGAGAAGAGCCGCATCATTCTGAGTGCCATGGTCGCCGCGGGCCGGGCCGATCTCTACGTCCCTATCGATGTCAGCGCCAGCTTTCTCAATCAGACCGCGACGCAGCTGCGCCGCGAGTATCCCGGCCTCGTAGTAGAGCCGTTGATCGCCGACATCACCGAGGAGTTGGGTCGACCATCGGGCCTCTCGCACCCTGCGATGTACGCATTTCTCGGCGGTACCATCGGCAACTTCTATCCGCCGGCCGCCATCCGCCTGCTCCGCCAGGTCCGTGCGGCCATGGATCCCGAGGATCGCCTGCTCCTTGGTGTCGATCTTCGTAAGGACGTGGGGCGAATCGAGCGAGCCTACAACGACTCGCAGGGTGTAACCGCGGCCTTCAACAAGAACATGCTGCTGGTCCTGAACCATGAGTTGGGCTCCAACTTCGATGTCGACAGCTTCGAGCACCGGGCTTTCTATGAAATGGTGACCCACCGCATCGAGATGCATCTGGTGTCCACCATCGAGCAGGAAGTCAGGATTCCCGGGATCGGCCTGGTGCCGTTCGCGCAGGCTGAAACGATCCGCACCGAGATCAGCTGCAAGCACAACCGGGCAAGCGTGGGCGAGCTGTTCGAGGCTGCCGGACTCCGAATCGAGACCTGGAGACCGGATCCAGAGGCGCTCTTTGCGCTGGTTGTCGGAGCCGCGGCGTGAGTACCCTCACCCGTGCCATCCTCGGTGCCGACCTGGCTGAGCGGGTCTTCACGGGCCCGATTTCCAGTTCGTTGACGCCCCGGCGCCTGGGCGCGGAAGTCGAGCTCATCCCGGTGGAGTCGCTCACCGGGCGCCGCTGCGTCATCGAGTCTGAGGAGGGGCTGAGCACTTTACCTTTTCTCCGCCGCTATGGCAGCAGACAGGGCTGGGGGGAGAGCCGAACCCCAAAGGGAACGCCCTGCTTTACCCTGCCTGCGGGCGGCACGCTCACCTTCGAGCCCGGCGGGCAGCTGGAGTACAGCTCTCCACCCTGCCGTTCGGCCAGCCAGCTGCTGGCACTTCTCCGCTCGGTGGTGCTTCCCCTGCGGGCCGCAGCGGCGAGTGAGGGGATCGATCTGCTGGCGGTCGGGTTGGATCCGTTCAATCCCGCCGAGCACGCCCCCATGCTGGTTCACGCCACTCGCTACCAGCGCATGGCGGAGTATCTGGCGCGCCGTGGGCCGGCTGGAGCGAGAATGATGCGCCAGACCGCGGCGTTTCAGGTGAGCCTCGATTTCGATGACGAACCATGGCTCCGCTGGCGGGTGTTGAACGCGGCCGCTCCCTTCATCGTGGCCATCTTCGCAAACTCTCCGCTCTACGCGGGCGAGCGTACCGGACATCAGAGCACCCGGGCCGACGTCTGGCGCAATCTCGACCCGGCGCGCACGGGTCTTCCCTACGATGAAGCCGCTCCGGTTGAGGCGTACCTGGATTTCGCCCTCAATGCTCCCGCCATTCTGTTTCCCACGCTGGATGGCGAGCACCGGCCGTTCGGCGAATGGCTCACGCGCGCCAGTCCCACCGAGGAAGAGTGGCAGGACCATCTCAGCACGCTGTTCCCCGAAGTGCGGCCCCGCGGCCACCTCGAGCTGAGATCGCCCGACGCCATTTCCCCCGAGTGGTACGCCGCGCCGCTGGCGCTGACGGCCGGATTGCTCTACGACTCGCGCGCGCTTCGAGCTGCTTCGGACCTGCTGCCGGCCCCCGATCTGGGGCTGCTCGAGCGGGCCGGCCGGCTGGGCCTGCACGATCCCGGCATTGCGAGAGCCGCATCCGACCTGTTCGAGCTGGCTCTGGCCGGCTGCTCCGGTCTGGCCCCGGGTTATTTTCATCCCGCTGATCTCGAGCAGGCTCGAGCGTACTTTGATCGATATACCCGTCGCGCCCGCACCCCTGCGGACGATGTGCTGCAGGACGCCATCGCCGCATAGCCCACCGGTGTGGCTAAGGTTTATCTCCCGTGCAAGCCATTCGCGTTCATAAAACCGGTGGGCCCGAGGTGCTCCGGTACGAGCAGGTGGAGCAGCCCGTACCCGGGCCCGGGCAGGCGCTGGTTCAGGTTCATGCAGCAGGGCTGAACTTCATCGAGGTGTATCAGCGCACCGGCCTCTACAAGTTCCCCTGCCGTTCACCCCGGGATCCGAAGCGGCAGGCCGGGTCGTGGAGATTGGACCTGGCGTCTCCGAGGTTCAGGTGGGTGATCAGGTGGTCTCGCAGAGCTTTGCCGGCTCCTACGCGGAGTTCGCCCTGGCTCGCGCGGACCGGCTGGTCGTTCTGCCGGATGGAGTCTCGCCCCAGGTCGCTGCCGGAGCCATGCTCCAGGGCATGACAGCTCATTATCTGGCATGCTCGACTTTCCCGCTGACGGCTCGGCACACCTGTCTGGTCCATGCTGCCGCCGGCGGAACCGGCCAGCTTCTCTGCCAGATCGCGCATCTTCGTGGAGCGCGGGTCATTGGGACGGTTTCCACCGAAGCCAAGGCAGCACTCGCCCGCTCGGCCGGGGCCGATGACGTCATTCTCTACACCCAGCAGGATTTTGAGGTCGAGACGAGGCGCCTCACCGATGGCGTCGGTGTAGACGTGGTCTATGATTCGGTCGGCCGCACCACGTTCATGAAAAGCCTGAACTGCCTGGCACCGCGCGGCATGCTGGTCCTGTTTGGCCAGTCCAGCGGCCCGGTAGAGCCGGTGGATCCGCAGGTTCTCAACACCAAGGGATCCCTATTCCTTACCCGTCCCACGCTCGGCCACTATACGAGCACCCGGGCCGAGCTGCTCGAGCGAGCCTCAGCCGTGCTCGGCTGGGTGGCCGACGGATCGCTGAAAATCATGATTGGACGCGAATTTCCCCTGTCTGCTGCCGCCGAGGCCCACGTGGAGCTGGAAGGTCGCAGGACTATGGGTAAGGTGCTTCTGATCCCTTGAACGGCTCACTTCCCCCCGTCGTTTCTACCGACTGGCTCGCCACGCAACTCGGCGCTGGCGATCTCAAGGTGGCCGATGCCTCGTGGTACCTGCCCAACAGCGGACGGGATCCCGCAGCCGAGTACGCGGCGGGCCACATCCCCGGCGCGGTCTTCTTCGACATCGATGACATCAGCGATCACACCACCTCGCTGCCGCACATGCTGCCGAGCCTTGCGGCGTTCGAGGACCGCATGTCAGCGCTGGGTCTGAACAACTCGGACCGGGTGGTGGTGTACGATGGCTCGGGTGTGAACCTCAGTGCCCCGAGAGCGTGGTGGATGCTTCGTACCTTTGGCCACGAGCGGGTGGCTGTGCTGGACGGGGGGCTCGGCAAGTGGCGCCGCGAGGGTCGTCGGCTGGAATCGGGGAAGGTGACGCCCGGCTCCGGTCAGTTCACGGCGCGACTCGATACTGGCGCCGTGCGTGACCTGGACGCCGTCCGCGATAACATCGGTACCGGAAAGGAGCAGCTGGTCGACATGAGATCGCGGGGGCGCTTTCTGGGATCGGAGCCGGAGCCGCGTGAGGGGCTCAGGAGCGGGCACGTGCCGGGAAGCATCAACCTTCCATTTACCGAGCTGGTTCGCCCGGACGGAACCTTGCCGCCACCGGACGAGCTGCGGAACAAACTGGCGCAGTCAGGGATCGATCTGGCCCGGCCAGTGATTGCGACCTGTGGCTCCGGTACCAGCGCCTGCTCCCTGCTGCTGACCCTGCACTCGGTGGGGCACACCGATGCGGCGCTGTACGATGGCGCCTGGGCCGAGTGGGCAAGCCGACCCGATACCCCGGTAGAATGTCCCGCAAACAAGCCAACCTGAGCGCAGGATGCGTCATCCTCTTCCTGCTCCCCTTTGCCGGCGTCGGAGCGTTCACTGCCGCGCTGGCCATTCAGCGAGCCGCTGAGCGGAACTGGACCGAAGCGCTCTTCCTCGCGCTGTTCGGATTGGTGTTCGGCGGTGTCGGGTTCGGCGGCATTGCCGCTGCCCTGGCCGGACGCCGGAAGCTCGTGGCTCAGGCAGCGGTCCAGGCCAGCCACCCCGACTCACCCTGGCTCTGGCGGCCGGACTGGGCCTCAGGACGTATCGTGGATTCCAGCCGGACAGTTGTGTTTACCGGCTGGGCCTTTGCCGCCTTATGGAACCTGATCAGCTTTCCAACGGCGTTCCTTGCGGTGCGCACCGCCATTCAGGAAGGAAAGCCCGCCGCGTTCCTCGCCCTCTTGTTCCCTCTGGTTGGCATCGGCCTCGTGGTGTGGGCCGTCCGTGCGACCCTCCGATATCGAAAATACGGCGTGTCGCGGCTCGAGCTTTCCGGCGTTCCGGCCGTCATCGGCCGTAGCCTGATCGGCATGGTTCGCGCTCCCGCCAGCATCCGGCCTGAGGCAGGGTTTGACGTGTCGCTGACGTGCATCCGCCGGATAACGCGGGGAGGCGGAAAGAACCGGTCTACCTCGGAAAGCGTCGTCTGGCAGGAAGAGCGGCGTGTCGCCGGCGAGCCCCGCCGCACTGCCGCCGCGATGGAAACCCATATTCCCATCGCGTTTCGTCTTCCCGCGGATGCGATCCCATGTGACGACACCGACTCCGATAACCGGGTTCTCTGGCGGCTGCAGCTCTCGGCCAGCCTTCCCGGGGTGGATTACGAATCGCGGTTCGAGGTGCCGGTCTTCCGCACTCCCCTCAGCGATCAGCCACTGTCCGCCGACGAGGAGCGCCTGGCCCAGGAAGTTGTAAATGAGGTCGAGTACCGACAGCCGGCGGACTCCCGGATCGTGGTGACCAGCAGCCGACGAGGCACCGAGATCCTGTTCTCCGCCGCCCGGAATCCGGGTGTTGCCACCAGCGTCACGTTCTTTCTTTTCCTCTGGCTCGGATGCATCGCGCTCCAGCTGTACTTTCGCGCGCCGCTCGTCTTTCCGATCGTCACGGGACTGTTCGGCCTGCTCATCCTCATCGGCGTGCTCGACCTCTGGTTCCAGGTTTCCCGGGTGAGGGCGGAGCCCGGGACTCTTACCTGGGCCAGCGGATATTTCTTCCCCGGTGCGGAGCGGACCATCGACGGGTCCGACGTGGCGGATGTCACTGCATCGATCGGAATGCAGGCTGGGACTACGGTCTACTACGATGTGACTGTGGTCCGGAAGAATGGGAAACGGATCAAGGTGGGCCGCTCGGTCCGAGACAAGCGAGAGGCGGAGTGGCTGGCGGGGATGATCCGGAGGGCTATTGGCGGGTACGCCAGTCGCTAGTCGCTAGTCGCTAGTCGCTAGTGCTTCGCCATTCGTTATTGGGCTTTCGCAGTCGGCTGGGCCTCACAAACGACAACCTCCCAGCGTATGCCGGGAGGTGTGTTGTTTCGACCAACAGCGAATTGCCAATAGCCAATAGCCAATAGCCAATAGCCAATAGCTCTACTGAGCCGGCGGAGCGAGGTTCCCGCAGGCCACGATAGTTGACATGTTCTTGGGCGAGGCGTGCACGTTGATAAAGTACCTCCCCTCCCGGGGCAGAGTGGTAGCCAGCTTTGCGGTCGCCTCCGCCCGCCCGTCGTCTTTCACCTTGAGCGGCGGGTAGGCGTCGGCCGGACCCGCAACGCCCTGATCCGAGCCACACTCTCCCCGGTGCACGTGCCAGGGATGGACTGCGTTTGGCACCGCGTTCGAGATGGTGACGTAAGCGAGGATCTGACCCTGACTCTTGGGATCGGCCGCCACCCACCCTTGCCCCCTGAGGTCCGCCACCCCTGCGAGCTCCGGCGGAGTGTTGAGCACCGCGTTCCATCGGGTACCCACTGTCTGTGCATCGGCGTTGATCTCCACCGGTTTCTTTCCGCCGCAGGACGTCAACGCGAAACCCAGCAGCGTCAAACCGACAAGGTGGCGACTCTTCATAGGAACCTCGGAAGGAGCGGAGAACGGCGCGTGGCTGTAACGCGCACTGTATATACGTCTCGACTGGCTCCGTCGCCGTGACGAGCGACACAAGCCGTCAACGGATCAATTTCCGTAGCGGAGCGGCTGGCCCTGAGCCCAGGGACGGTAGTGATTGGCAAAATCAACTCGGTCACCCAGGGACGGGTGGCTGCCGCGCCAGAGCATGTACCAGGTGCCCGGCCGCGGGATGGAGAGGTTCTCCTGCTGCAGCCGCACAAACGTCGTGGCAGCGGCATGGTTGTCTCGGGTCAGCTCGAGGCCGAACCGATCGGCTTCGCGCTCCTGGTACCGGCTAAACGCCAGGACCAGCGGTGTCACCCCAAGCGAAAGCAGGCCGCCCAGCAGCAGCAACAACGGAAACGAGGCGACATCCGAGAGACTGGTGAATCCCCAAGGGCGGGAAAAACGGTCGATCAGCTTCCCCGCCACGCGGTGCACGAAATAAAGCGATAGGGTCGTAAGCACCGCCGTGCCGAGAATGACCGCCAAGGTATGCCGCAGTACGAAGTGACCCATCTCATGGGCTGTGACGAAGAGAACCTGTTCCGGCTCGAGTTTATCCACCAGAGTGTCCCACAGGACGATTCGTTTGGTACGACCGACACCGGTCACATACGCATTGACCGTCTTCGTGTCCGCACTCTTATCTACTTCATAGACCCGGCTTCCTTCGATCCCGGCCCGACCGGCCAGCGTCAGTATGCGGGACTCCAGCGCCTGGTCTCTCAGAGTGTTGTAGCGGTTGAAGAGCGGATCCACCCAGACGGGCGTGATCACCAGCACCAGGGCAGCGATGGGCAGGCTCGCCAGCCCCGCGTAGAGCCACCAGCGCCGCGGACTGCGGCGCAGCAGGAGATATGGAATCCAGAGTACGATCGAGAGCCCAAGCGCGCTGATCGCCAGGCCTTTCAGCCAATCTCGTATCCAGTCGCCCTGACTCTGATTCGACAGGCCGTACTCGTGCTGCCGCACAAAGCCGGCGTAGTAGCTGAGTGGAAGGGTCAGGACCGCCGTCACCAGGGTAAACAGCAACGCATAGACTACCAGTGTCACCAGCCAGCGGCGGCCGACCCGCTGAGCCAGAGTGCGGATTCGGCTCGACAGGCCGGTGAAGAGCAGGAGTGCTGGCAGGAGGAGGCCGAAGCCGGTCTCGACGGCCCAGAGGACGTTGCCGGTTCGGTGATAACGGAGCGCCAGGCCGGTCGCCGCCGGCACGGCGACGGTGTCAGCCGTCATGACCGGTCTGCTCTGCGGGATCAGCTGCAAGGGCGGGTCTCCCGATGGAGCCTGATGTCTGCTACACTATCCACGCAGTGCGGATAGGCAGTATCCCGGTTGTGAGGCTGAACTCCTGTTGAGAGGCATCCATGCGTCTGTTCTTCGCGCTGCTCGCGCTCGTGGGTCTGTCCGGTGTGGTGCTCGGCATACTTACCATGATCCGCGGCGCCGGGCATGCCCCGTTCCGGTTCGAGAATTATGGTGGCCCCGGCCCGATGATAGGCGGTCTCCTGTTGATGGCCGTGAGCCTGTATCTGTTCCTCAACTGGCCCCGCATCGAGGCCAGCTCACGAGATGTCCACCACCGTTAGGCCCGCAGTCCACTCTAAAGGATCGGAGCCGATCATGCGACCGCAAGCCCTGATTGGGATCGTTCTTGTCATCCTCGGCGCATTCATTCTCTTCCGGGGCATGAGCTACTCGGACCGGGATGAAGTGTTGAAAGTGGGCGACGTCAAGGCGTCGGTAGAATCGAAGAAAGCGGTTCCGGCATGGGCCGGCGGCGTGGCGCTCGTCGCCGGAATCGCTCTCATCGTGGCCGGAATGAAGCGGCGGGCATAGTTCTCCGGCTTCGTGAGCTATCAAGCTATCTATCGTATTGTTCGGCGAATTCCCCGCGGGCGCGTGGCGACCTACGGCCAGGTCGCCTCGCTGGCGGGCCTCGCTGGTCATGCCCGTCAGGTGGGATATGCCCTGCATGCCCTGCCTGACGGGACGCTGGTCCCCTGGCACCGGGTGGTGAACGCCGCAGGCCGAATCAGTGCTCGCGCCACCCCGGGTGGAGAACTGGTTCAACGCGTGCTGCTCGCACGGGAAGGCGTGCCTCTCGATGCGCGCGGGCGCGTGGCGCTCGAGCAGGTGCGCTGGAATCCGAGATCTCGATGATCATCCATGTGCTCGGCGTCCCGATGGACCTCGGCTCGGGACGCCGGGGTGTCGACATGGGTCCCTCCGCCATCCGCATAGCCGGTGTAGCTGATCGTCTGCGGGAGCTGGGGCACAAGGTCGTTGATGACGGCGATCTCGTCATCAAGAACATGGAGGAGCTCAAGGTAGGGAACGAGCGGGCTCGGTATCTGGGAGAGATCGCCCGGGTCTCTGCGGTTCTGGCTCGGAAGGTCGAGCACATCATGGAGCGAGGGCACTTCCCTCTGGTGCTGGGCGGCGATCACTCGATCGCAGTAGGCACCGTCTCGGGCATCGCCGCGTGGTGCCAGAAACAAGGAAAGAAGCTCGGTATCCTCTGGGTAGACGCCCACGGTGACCTCAACACCCCGGAAACATCGCCCACCGGAAACATCCACGGCATGCCTCTGGCAACTCTGCTCGGCTTCGGCGTGAAGGAGCTGACGGAGATTGGCGGCGGGTTCCCCAAGGTGGCCGCCGAGAACATCGCATTGGTCGGCGTGCGGAGTCTGGATGCAGGCGAGAAGAGCCGGCTGAAAGAGAACGGCGTTCAGGTCAACACCATGGCGGACATCGACCGGCACGGGGTACACCGGATCATGAAGAAGGCGTTGTCCAAGGTGACCGATGGGACCGACTACGTGCACGTCAGCTTCGATCTCGATGCCGTAGATCCCACCGTCGCGCCCGGTGTGGGCACTCCCGTAAAGGGCGGGCTCGACTATCGTGAGGCCCACCTGATCATGGAGGTGATTGCCGACGCGGGCGTGATGACATCGCTGGAGATGGTCGAGGTGAATCCGATTCTGGATCAGGGGAACGCCTCGGCAATTTTCGCCGTGGAGCTGGTCCAGTCCGCCTTTGGCAAGAAAATCTTGTAACCGATTGCCAACGTCGAGGGAAAGTAGGTAGAATAAGTTCGATCAGTATCGGCTGGACCCCCGTTTCCGGCCGGCTCCCATTCAGATGCCTGGGGGATGAATGCAAGACTTCCATCGCGGTCCCCAGCCCATCGATTTCGCCGTTCTTCGCGCTTCGCGCGCTTCCCAGCCCGCCAATAGAGGTAGCCAGCCCCTCGAAGCCAGGGTCAAGCCTGAGTGCGTTCACTTGTATCCCGGGGTGGATCCGAAGACGTGGTATCAGGTGGTGCAGGAGGGCGAGTACAAGGACGACATGGAAGGGCTTTGGATTCAGGTCACCGACTGGGTCACCTACGTATTGGCGAAGCACTTCGATCTTCAGGCCCGCCCCAACGCGCACTGAGCGTCAGAGTTCCGTCGGTACCGCCAACACCTCTTTGATCTTCCGCGCCAGCTGCTCCCTGGTAAACGGCTTCTGGATGAATGGCGCTGTGGGATCGAGCGCCCCTTCGTCTACGATTCGCCGCGCAGGAAAACCCGACATGAAGAACACCCGCACCCGGGGCCAGCAGCGGAGTATCGTCTCGCCGAGTTGACGCCCGCCCAGGCCCGGCATAGCGATGTCCGTGAGCACCGCGTCAATCCGGCTGGATGCGCGCTGCAGTGTTCTCACTGCCTCGTCTCCGCCTCCCGCTTCGATGACGTGATATCCCTCGCCCAGTAGGATTCTCGCAGCGAGCCGCCGTACCATCTCCTCGTCGTCGACAACCAGCACGGTCTCGCGGGTCGGTGGCGTCACTACGCACGTCTCCGTCGTCGCGAGAGGATTGGTCGGAACCTGCGCAGAGTCGACCGCGCCGGGTCCCGGAGCTCGTGCCGAACCACTACACCGCTGCACGAATGCCTCCCGCCGAGGGGAGACAGGCCTAAAGGCGATCGACAATAGGCCGCCCAAGCGACGACTAGTATGGGTGTACAACGGGAGTCAGGCGGTGCCGAGTGTCACAGGGAGGAGTGCGACGGGGGTCACCTTGTAGCATCATCTGAGGGCGCGCCTTGCTCGAGCCAGTTCCGGAACACCACCGACGTTTGAGCGAGGCGCCAGTCGGAGAGAACGTCCAGCGCCATCGCCTGAATCGACCCGCTGGGCTCGTCCTGGGCGAGACAGCGCTCCAGCAGCCACCCCTCGTAGGCATCCGGATCAGGGTCGTGGCGGACGGTGTCTTCCAGGATGGTGCGCTTGATGGCCATTCCGATCGAGTCGGGAGTGGTATTCCGTTTCCGTTTCCGGCGGCGTCCCTCGGAGGCTTCGAGAGCCGCTAGGAGACGGCGGCACACCTCGGCGGGGCGCATCGGCACTGGAGAGGCAGCAGAGCTCAAGTCAGGCGCACCTTCAACCTGAAGGGGCTCGCCTCGGGCCGGCCGTACCCCCGCTCGAGCGCGATCAAGTCGAGCTCAATGGTTTCGAGATCCCGCAGGAGGAGCTCAAACGGCGGGATTGCCTGCAAGGTTGCGATCGGACTTGAGGTAGCCACGGCAGCTGGCGCAGGTCTCTACCTTCAGGGTCTCCCCTTTGTCCTCAGGCACCAGCGACCCCAGTCGTTCGTGCTCCCGCTCGTCGCAGTACACGCAGCAGAGCCATTGAACTTCCCATTCCGCAGCGCAGCGCCCGCACCGCAGCCGGCGGCTCCGGTCGAGACCGCGGCGCTCCGCGAGAATCGGCCAGGCCGCGCAGATGGGACAATAGCCGTGGGGCCAATAGCGCGGCACCTGATCGGCGAGCAGTCGACCGCATGACCGGAGAAGGGGAAGCGCCGCCAGATGGGCCACCGACGTCACGGGCCCCACTTCGACGCCGGCCGCGTCGGCCAGTGCCGTAAGCTCGGTCGGGTCCTGGCGCACCGCGGCCTCGATTAAGGCGACGGCGTCTGCCGCCGAGGGATGGTACCCGCCAAGCGAAGCCGCGTTGGCGAGTCGCCGGACCAGCCGCTGCGCAACGCCGGCGTTCACCTTCAATGTTCGTCCGTGCAGCAGCGGCGCATCTTCCGAGCCGGCAAATCCGTCACCCGGCTCCCCTTCGCCCAGCGGTGTGTGCCATTCGTCGTCGTCGACGGCAAGCTTCACCAGGCCCAGCAACCTGAACCAGGTCTGCCACTCCGGATGCTGCCGCTCGAGCTCGGCTAGTCGGGAGGGGGTGTCGGTCCGAAGACCGGGGGCGGTCCGTTGCATTCGACTGGGTCCGTGACGCAGGGGGTCTTGTGATAAGGCTGGGCACCGGCGTGGAGCTCGACTGGTTGTCCCCAGTTCTTCACGTCCGCGCCTGGGCCGCCGCCGCGTATCCTGGCGGCCTCGGGGCTCGAGCAGGCGGTGAGGAGCACAGCGCAGCAGCAAGTCGTCGCACCGGCTCGGTTCATGGACCGGTCACTCCCGATCCAAGTACATGGATCTGTTCCGACGACAACAGTATCACCATCCGGAGCAACAGGCCTCCAAGCAGCACCAGCGACGCAACGCCCACCAGCCGTCGCGATGCGGGAACGCGATGCCCCCGCTCCAGCAGCAGTGGGATCAGGATTCCAGCGCCGACCACGCCGACCCCCAGCAGTACTCCCCACCAGCTGAGGAATACGCGGGCCACGGAGCCTAGCGACACGAGAAAAACGATCAGCACCAGTAGCTCCAGGACCAGCACATTTCGGTCGAACCACGTCAGCCAGTCTATTGTTGCGGGGTGGTCGGCCCGGCGCCAGATGGCGAGCAGAATCAGCGCTGCCACTCCGGTGGAGGTTCCGGAGACGAGGAAGAGGAGTCCGAGGAGGGTGGAGTCGGCCCAGATGGGACGATTGGTGACGGCGAGGAGCACGCCGGTGTACCCGGCTATGAAGAGCCCAAGGATGCTCCCCAGCACCGCAATCACCAACGACGGTCCCCGGCGCCGCAGGAACCGGACCGGCGGCGACTGCAGCAGCCGGGGCCGCTCTCGCTCTTCGCTCAGCGCGGCCAGCGCCGCCAGAAACGAGAACAAGCCAAAGAGAAGGAGTGCCCAGGCCCCCACGGACATCGGCACCCACGACTTGAACATCGGTGTGGCCGTGTGATTCTGGATCAGCATGTGCCAGAACCGGAGCGGCCGGGTCAGATCCACCGTGAGCAGGAAGCCGCTGATGAGCACTCCCACGAATGCGACATAGTAGCCGAGGCGGACCAGCGGGCGATCGGCGGAGCCTGCCCTGAGCGTAGCGAAGGGGCCAAACAGGTGCAGCAGGGACGCCAGGAAGAAGGCGCTGCCGGCGATGCCACCCACGAAGAAATAGAGGATGATCCACCAGGTCCAATCAGGCGAAGCGGTGAAGAAAGTGTCAGACACCGGCGTCCTCCGCGCTGGCGGCGCGCTCATCCATCCGCCGCTTCCTCAAGCCCAGCATTCCGAGCAGGCCCAGCGCAAGAGCACCCGCGGTCGAGAGAAGCGAGGCAGGAATCAGATTTCGCGTCGGCATCTTGGGCGAGCTGGGCAGACCGTAGACTTCCGGCTGATCCACCAGCAGATAGAACGAGTTGAGTCCGCCCAGGAACTTGTCGTCCGCGCCGTAGAGATGGGCGCGCGACTCGCCCAGCTGATGCAGCTGCTGCACCCGAGCTTCGGCCTGCAGCTTCAGCTCCCGGATCGGGCCGAACCGGATCGAATCCGTGGGGCAGGCCTGCGAGCACGCCGGCTCCATGCCGGCCTGCAACCGATCGTAGCACAGGGTGCACTTCTGGGCGACGTTGGA
This sequence comes from uncultured Gemmatimonadales bacterium, assembly GCA_963740175.1. Lineage (GTDB taxonomy): Bacteria > Gemmatimonadota > Gemmatimonadetes > Gemmatimonadales > GWC2-71-9 > CAVVWJ01. Next base: position 10,803 of record CAVUDL010000014.1, on the reverse strand, counting down.
CACGTCGTTGATGCCGATCACCCCGAAGGGACAGGCCGCAAGGCAGGCGCGGCAGCCGTTGCAGGTGTCCGACTGGATGACCACGGTGTCGAACTCGGTCCGGATGATGGCGCCGGTAGGGCAGACCTCGAGGCAGGGCGCCTGGACGCAGTGCTTGCAGACGTCGCTCATCATCAGCCAGCGTCCGTCGCTCCGGTCCTCGCTGAACTGCTCGATGAATTTGACGTGACGCCAGTGCTCCCCGTCCAGCCGGCGGGTATTGTCGTAGCTGTCACCGCTCATCTCGTGTTTCCCGCCGCCGGTCGCCGGAAGCTGGTTCCACTCCTTGCAGGCCACCTCACATGCCTTGCAACCGATACAGACGGTCGTATCGGTATAGAAGCCCATGGGCTCAGCTGCCCCGCCGCCCACCCGCCCAGAGGGCACCCGCCCCGCTGCAGTCAATCCCATCATGCCTTCTCCACGTTGCAGACGAAGGCCTTGCCTTCATGGATGCTCACATTGGGATCGCCGACCAGCGCGGTGAGCGTGTTCACCACGTCTCCGGTCACCAGTCCTTCCCAGCCCCAGTGCCAGGGCATCCCCACCTGGTGGACCACCTTGCCACCCAGGCGGAACGGCCGCACTCGACGGGTGACCAGCGCCTTGGCCCGGATCTGGGCTCGCGGGGTGCTGATCCGGACCCAGTCGGTATTCTTGATTCCCTTCTCGCTCGCCAACTCGGGTGACAGCTCGATGAACAGCTCCGGCATCAGCTCGGCGAGCCAGGGGTTCCACCGGCTCATCACGCCCGACAGATAATGTTCAGTGAGCCGATAGGTGGTGATCACATATGGGAAATGCGGATCGCCGACCGATGCCAGCGGATTGTTGTCGTGCTTCCAGTACTTGAGCACCGGGCTGGACTGTTGCTTGTACAGCGCGTTCCGGACCGGCGATTCGGCCGGCTCGTAGTGAGTCGGAAAGGGGCCGTCGAGCAGGCCCGACGAGTTGAAGAGCCAGCCGGTCCCGTCGGGGATCATGATGAATGGTTGCCGGCCCGAGAAGGCATCGAGACCGACCCCCTTGGGATCGCCCTTGGCGCTCGGGGCCTTGGTGAGCGAAAAGTCAGGGGTGTCGTACCCGGTCCACTGTTTCCCGTCCCACCAGACCCACTTCTTCCGCTCGCTCCACGGTCGGCCCTGAAGATCGGCGGAGGCGCGGTTGTACAGCACTCGCCGGTTGGCCGGCCAGGCCCAGCCCCAGTTGAGCTCGGCACCGGGCACGCCGGGAGGATCCGGCTCCCGCCTCGCGGCGAGGTTTTGGTCCGGCGCGGGAAACACGCCGCAGTAGATCCACGAGGCGCAGGTGGTGGAGCCGTCGTCTTTCAGTTCGTCGAAACCGGCGAGATGTCGGCCCGGATCACCGGTGTAATAGCCATTGATCTCCCGCAGCACTTTCAGTCAGATCGGGCTCGCCAGCAATATGAACGTCCGCCTGTCCGCCTGTCCGCCTGTCCGCCGGATCGGAATCGAAGTCCCAGGTGAGATTCTTGAATCCCTGATCCCGCGGCAGATCGCTGTCGGCATACAGCTTCTTCAATCGAAGGGCGAGCTGGTGGGTGAACCAGGGATCAGAGCGGCAGTCGCCCGGCGGCTCGGCGGCCTTGTAGTGCCACTGCAGCATCCGCTGGGTGTTGGTGAAGCTCCCGTCGATCTCCGCCACCTGGGCCGAGGGGAAGAAGAACACCTCGGTTGGGATGTCCTCCGGCTTCACGCTGCCGGACTCGACCTCCGGCGACCGGTTCCAGAAGGTGGCGGTTTCGATGAGGAAGTTGTCCTTCACCACCAGCCATTCCAGCTGGCGCATGCCCTTCCGCTCCAGCGCCGCGTTGAGCGAGGTAGCCGGGTTCTGCCCGACGCAAATCATCCCCTTGACCCGGCCGTCGCCCATGGCAACGAACATCGGCATATGGGAGTGGTCACCCGAGATCCTGGGGTGCCAGTCCCAGCCGAACTGGTTCTCCGGAGTCGCCGCTTCGCCGTACATCGACTTCATGTAGGAGACCAGGAACTTGGGCATGTTGGCCCAGTAACTGGTGGCGACTCCTTCGGTAGCCAGATAGTGCCGGATGGTCTCGTGGTCCTTGAGAGCGGAGGGCGCAGGCATATAGCCGTGAATGCTGTGATAGAGCGTCGGCACATCGGTCGAGCCCTGGATCGAGGCGTGCCCGCGAAGTGCCATGATCCCACCCCCCGGCCTTCCGATATTCCCCAGCAGCAGCTGCAGCAGCGCACAGCACCCGATCACCTGGGGCCCGTTGGTGTGCTGGGTCCACGCGACCGCGTAGGCAAAGGAGGTCGTGCGGTCCCGCCCCGAGTTCTCCAGGATCGTCTCGGCGACCTTGGTGAACGTGGCCGGTGGGCAGCCGGTGACCTGCTCGACCATCTCTGGCGTGTACCGGCTGAAGTGACGCTTCAGCAACTGGAACACACAGCGAGGATTGCGGAGAGTATCATCCCGCTGGGGCGGCGGCTTCCGGAGCGACCGGATCACCGAGTCGAGCGGCTCTCCCGGCCGAGGCTGCCGCTGGGCGTCGCGCCTTCCCGGCGCCGCGTTCTCCTCACCGCCGCGCGGCTGACCCAGCTCTTCGTCGTGGGAGGCGTACTGCCAGGAGTCGGTTTGGTAGGTGCCGACGAAGCCGTCGTACGGCCACTCCTTGATCTCCTCCTTGTACTCCATAAGGCCCGAGAAGGTGCCGTCCAGATCCTCGGTGTCCTTGAAATCCTTGCGGATGATCGTGGCCGCGTTGGTGTAGTTGAGCAGGTATTCCCGGAAGAACGAGTCGGTCTTCCACCGCTGGTTGTTGATGACGTAGTTGATCAGACCACCGAGGAAGGCAATGTCGCTGCCGGCGCGGATGGGGGCGTAGAGATCGCACATCGCGCTGGTGCGGGTGAACCGGGGATCTACGTGGATCAGTTTGGCCCCGTGCTCCACCTTGGCCACCATCGGCCACCGGAAGGCTACCGGGTGACACTCAGCCATGTTGGAGCCTTCGAACACGATGCAGTCCGAGTACTCCATGTTGCGCGGGTAGGTGGTCGCCGCGCCGCGACCGAGCCGGGTCCCCAGACCGGGGACGCTAGAGGAGTGTCATATTCGAGCCTGGTTTTCGATCGCGACCACGCCGAGCCCCCGCAGGAGCTTCTGTTGCATGTGGTTCCACTCGTTGTCCAGAGTGGCCCCGCCCAACGCGAAAATCGCCGTGGTGTGATTGACCAGCTTCCCGTTCTCCAGCCGCTCCACGAAGGTCTCGTCCCTGGTCTTCTTGACCAGCTGGGCCACCCGATCCATGGCCCAGTCCAGCTCGACCTCGTCCCATTTGGTCGCGCCGGGTTTCCGGTGCAGCACTCTGGTGGCCCGATTGGGATTCTTGTGGAGCTGGTAGATGGCCGCGCCCTTGGGGCAGAGGCAGCCCTGGTTGTGAGGACTGCGGAGATCGCCCTCGATGTTGACGATCTCGCCACCCACCGTGTGCACGATGGTGGCGCAGCCGACGGCGCAGTAGGGGCAGACGCTGGGCGTGGCCTTGGCGTCCTTGATCCGGAGCTGCTGGGCCCTGGCAGTGGCCGGCGCCAGGCTGGCGCCAAGCCCGAGGAGGGATCCGAGGGCGGTCCCCGGACCGATACCGGCCGCGGAAACCTTCAGAAACTCACGACGGGAAACGGACATGAATCCATTCTCGAGGTGGAGCCTTCCGGCTCCACTTTAAGGTGGAAACGCCGTCAAATCTAGGGAGGCGCGGTGCCGACTCCTTTTTACCCGCTCGCGCGGTGCCGCGGAAGCGTCTTCAGATAGCGGAGCATCTCAGCCGTCCGCTCGAAGACCCTGACATCCGGCAGGGCAAGCGCGCGCTCCCGGGGAAGCAGCTTCAAGTCGAGATGGGGCCAGTGACCCCCGAGGTGCAGAGCGGATGCCGGTGCGCCGACCCGCGCACAGAACGCCTGGAGCTCGGCCAGATCGTTTGTCGTGGAGAGCACGTGTGACCAGCCCCGGGCGAAGATGTTCTCCCGGTCCATCACGATCACCGGGGAAGTCCCTGCTTGAGGAAGCTGACCGTCCGCTCGACCACCTCCGGATCGCGAAGCAGGGAACGATGTCCCAGGCCGGTCGTGGCCAGGAATTCCGAGCCGGGCCACGCCCTGGCAATCTCTTCTCCGTGGGCGTACGGCACATCCGGATCCTCCCGGTCATGTACCACCAGTACTGGAACGCTCATGCCCCGGGCCAGAGTGGGAACGTGCAACTCTTCCCAGCGGATCTGAAGCCGGTGCTCGAGATTCCGGCGCATCGCGTCGTGGGCCCGCAGCGGAAGACCAAGATGCTGGGCGAAGGCATGGGAGAACAGGACTACATCCGCGGGAGATGCCAGGAGTACCGCTCGCTCGGCTCGAAGGCCGTTGCCCATCGCCAGCGACACAGCCGCGCCGCCCAGGGAGTGGCCCACCAGTCCGTACACCGGCCCGATAGACCCGGCGACCGCGCGCAGCGCCCGCGCGAACTGGGGTAGGGAGGCCTGCCGCCCGTGAGAGGCGCCGTGTGCCGGCGCGTCGAAGAGGACGGCGCGGAAGCCGGCGTTCACCAGCGCGCCGGCGAGGGTGCTGAACCGTCCGGCGCGACTGCCCCATCCGTGAGCCAGTACTACGACCGGCCCGTGGCCCCACTCCCACACGGCAACGTCCTGCTCCTCACTTCGAACCGTCCGCCGAAGACCGCTCGCCAGAAACGCTTCCTCGGCGGGACGCGGATCCTGGCGTGGAGGACGGCAGAAGATCGCCTCGGCCCAGCGGGCCGCCAGACCAGGCGCCACCGTCCCCACGGTGCGGAACGCAGTACGGAGCATCCAGAGCGGCGGCGCGGTCTTCATCACCTGAGTATGTAGACAGCCGCCAAGTGGGCCAAGTCCGGAAGCTCCGCCCTGTACCGTGCCGCCTTACCGCCTTAGTGATGAACGTCACCCGGGACAGCGAGGCAAATCCCTACAATGAACGGTGTTCCTCACGACTGATTCTACTTCAAGCGAGGTCCGTGTGTCGGAGCCCAATGCCTTTGATCGCGTCTCACCGTTGGAAGATTCGGCCTGGCAGGCCGCCTGGGAAACCGAGGACAACTACTGGACCGAAAACTTCAGCAGCCGCCCCTACGCCCTGGGCGCCGATTATTACGACCGGTTCCGCCCGGCGTACCGCTACGGATTCGAGTCGGCCCAGTCTCATATGGGCCGCCGGTGGGACGACGCGGAGCCGGACCTGCGGGCGGGGTGGGACCGCTACGAGCACCGCGGGAACGCCTCCACCTGGGATGAGATCAAGGAAGCGGTGCGCGACGCCTGGGATCGCGTCGTCGGGGCCTCCCGGTCGCCGGCCGAAGATCGTCGTCCCAACGTGCGCGAATAGCCCTATAATCCAGACATGGCTGATGCAATCCGGGATCTTCTCTTCGGCGGGGTTTCGACCGGCCGTGATCTGGTTGAGGCGGTAGAGCCGCGCCGGTCATTCGACGACGTGGTTCTGCCGGCCACCACGCTGAGGGCGCTCAATCACGCGCTGGCCCTGGTCCGCAAGCACGACCTGATCTTCCAGCAGTGGGGGCTGGCGGAGCGGCACTCGAGTGGGCTGGGGCTGGCCTTTCACTTCGCCGGCCCTCCCGGCACCGGCAAGACGATCTGCGCCGAGGCGCTGGCCTATGCCCTGGACAAGAAGCTTCTGGTGGTGCGCTACGCCGAGCTGGAATCACGCTGGGTGGGGCAGACCTCGAAGCACGTGGCCGCCGTGTTTCGGGCGGCGGCGCAGCAGGACGCGGTGCTGTTCTTCGATGAGGCCGATGCCATCGCCGGGCGGCGGTTTACCTCGATAAGCGCGGCCTACGAGCGGGAGGCCAACGCCATCGTCAACGTGCTGCTCCACGAGCTGGAGAGCTTCCCCGGGGTAGTCATCTTCGCCACCAACCTGGCCGCCAACATCGATCCCGCATTCGAGCGCCGGATCCGCACCCACATTCTCTTCGAGATGCCGGACGTCGACGAGCGGGAGCGGATCTGGACCGTGCAGCTGCACGCCCGCAAGACCCCGCTGGCGCGCGACGTGGACTTTCGCGCCCTGGCGGAGGCGTATCCCCGGAGCGGTGGCGATATCAAGAATGCGGTGCTCAAGGCGGCCCAGATCGCGACCGTGGAGCCGGGGCCCGACTCGGAGAAGCGGATTCACCAGCGGCACTTCATCCAGGGCATGGCGGAGGTGATGGCCGCCGAAAACGTCATGTCGCAGTCGCTCTTCGACGACCCCGCGGGGGCGGGACCGATCGGCGGGGCAATGGAGCGTCTGGCGGAAGGACAGGAGGAGCTGCGGGCCGAGCTGGGTGTGCTGGTGGAGCGGATCGATGCGCTGGGTGATAAAGTGCGAACCCTCTCGCACGACCACTCAGCCGGTAAAGTCGAGCTGGAGCGGAGCCAGAGTCAGCTGACCGAGACTGCGGCGCGGCAGCTCCGCCGCGAGAAGATGCTGACCTGGAGCGTCATCACCGCCACGGTGCTCGCCCTGGGCGCGCTGGTGGCTGCCGTACTCACTGCCGCCTGAGCCGCACGTCCTCGCTGCGCACCTGGGGTCCAACCACCAGCACCAGCAGGCGGGACTCGTAGCCCGAGGCCGTCACCTTCACGTACTGGGTGCGGCAGTTATCCACCAGCGACATATCGAATCGGAAGCGATACTCCCCGCTGCCATCGGTGAACGCCACGTACGGAGTTCCGATCATCTGCAGGTGCGCCCCTGCCAGCGGGCGGCCATTGTCCTGCCGGAAGATGCGGCCGATCACAATGCCGAGCTCGGTGGGCCCGGACTTTTCGGCCGGCGCCCGCTGCTGAGGTATGCAGCGCTCCGTGTCGCGTATGAATGATTCCATCGGCCGGACTGACTGGGGGCCGGCGCCAGGAGCGGTAGCCAGCCGAGGCCGCCCGAAGATGCGCCGAGCCTCGGATTCCATCGTGACCGCCTCCCGCTTCGGCGCGGGCGCATTCGATTCGGCACGCGGCCTGGCGGCCGGTTGTCCCCCGGTCTTTTCCTGGTCGGGGCTCTCCGAGCCCGTGGTCCGGGTCGCCTCGGGCGGAGCATTGGCCTCCGGTTCCGGCTCCGTGCGCCGCGGCGGCGGCGGTGGCGACGGGGGTGGCGGTGGCGGCTGCCGCTGAGGCGGAGGAGGCTGGACCGGAGGTGGGGGTGGAGGCGGTGGGGGCTCGGGCGGCGGCGGCACGTAGATCATGTCGATCCGGGGCGGCTCCGCGGCCGGACTGTTGGTCTCTTCTTTCGCCGGCTCCGGGGCAGCCTGACGGGTCAGGCCGGCTGCAACGATGAGCAGGACCACGTGCGCCGCCGCGCTGATGGCGAGCGGGCTCCAGGCGCGCTTACGTGGGGTGGAGACCAACGGCTTCAACAAGCAAGCGTTCCTTGCTCGGCGGTGACGACTGCATGGACCTGGACACCTGGAAACCGCATGCCGCGGCCATGGAAGCTTACCACCGCGGTAAGCATGACGCGATCATGGTGGTCTATGACGACTTCGAGCGGGACGAGGTGCCGCTTTCCTACTTCTTCCGCACCCCCGAACAGTTCCCGCCCTTGGAGCAGCTGGCGCTGGAGCTCTGCCGGGGCAGGGTGCTGGACGTGGGGGCCGGCTCCGGCTGCCATTCACTGGCGCTCCAGGAGCGGGGCCTGGAGGTCACGGCTATCGAAATCCTGCCGCCGCTGGTCCGGATACTCCGGGAGCGCGGAGTCGAAGGATGCCCGGCTGGCCACCTGGATGGACATCGAGGCGGAGCCTTTCGACACCGTCTTCATGATGATGAATGGGCTGGGACTGACCGAGACCCTGTCGGGCCTGGGCCGGTTCTTCCGGGAGGCGCGGCGCCTGGTGGCCCGGCACGGGCAGGTGCTGGCCGACTCGACCGATGTTCGGGCCCGGCTGGATCCCGAGGCCGGCCGAACCGGGGCGCTCGAGCGACCCGACGGCCGGTACATCGGGGAGCTCCACTTCCAGGTGGAGTACGAGGGACGCAAGGGCGACCCGTTTCCCCAGCTGTACGTGGATCCCCACACCCTGGCGCGGTATGCCCGGGATGAGGAGTGGAGCTGTGACATCGTCTCAGAGCCCGACGAGTACGGCCACTACCTGGCTCGGCTCACGCCTTAGGTTTGGATCGCCCTGGTATCCGGCCAGCGGCGCTGAACCGAGCCCCTCCGGCTTCAAGCGCCTGACATCCCCCCACCCGCCCCCTTGCGCTCAGCCTCCGGGGCTCAGTTCAGCCCCGCTGGCCTCCTTCGGGCTGGGGCGGAGCAGCGGAGGAGCCACGGACCCTGAAGGGCACGTCAGTGCGCGCTGTACCCACTGCGCGATCTCGTCCTCAGAGCGCACTGCAGTGCCCGGAGGGGTTCCTGGCTCCACCGCTGCGCTGGTTGCGGGCGGCGCCATCCATTAGATGGCCGCGGCCGATGGTAGCGGCTCACCCGCCTGCCAGCCTTCAGCCATTAGCTGGTTGAGTAGATCGACGATGGCGGTGCGGTCCTGATGCACCGCCAGCACCAGCAGGTCTCCCGGACGGGCCCACTCCAGCGCGGCCCGCACCCCGGCCAGGTCGGGACCCGACTGGTGGATGGATCCCGGCGGCAGCCCGAGCCGCAGAAACTCTTTCTCCAGCAGGGCGGGGACCTCGCCCGGCGCCCTCCCCCTGAGGTATTCGTCCATCTCCTTGAGCACGACGTAGTCCGGGCCGAGCGACCAGGCGGCCTGCGCCAGCTCCCGGATCGCGTCATCACTCCGGTCGCCCGCCTGGCCGACCATCACCAGGCGACGGGTGGCGGGAAGCGTCCGGGCCAGCGAGATCAGGGCCGACATCCCATGCGGATTGTGAGCATAGTCCAGCAGTACTCGAATCCCTCCCAGCTCCAGCAGCTGAGCCCGCCCCGGGTTGTCGTTCTGACGCTGGCCAAATCTCCGGAGCGCGGTACCAATCACCTCCACTGACAACCCGAGGGCCAGGCCGGCACCGACGGCTGCGAGTACGTTGGCGACGTTGTGCCGCGCCGCCCCACCCAGCGCAATAGGAATCTCCGCCAGCAGAGCGATCGGCTCGCGGCGCCGGGCCCGCAACACCACGATTCCAGTCTGATCTGCCAGCACCGCGGTGCCGCCGTCTTGTGCGTGGTCGGTAGCGACCGGAGATGTGGAATCGAGCGAGAACCAGGAGATCGTTCGCTCCAGGGTAGCGCTCGCCGCCACCAGCACCGGGTCGTCGGCATTGAGCACCAGGGTGCCGTCCTCCCCCAGCCCCTTCGCCACCAGCAGCTTGGTCTCCGCCAGCTCGGCCAGGCTGTTCACGCCGAACTCCCCCAGATGATCCTCGGCCACATTGGTGACCACGGCGGCCTGGGCGCCCTCCACCACCAGTCCGCGCCGGAGCAGACCACCCCGGGCCGTCTCCAGAACCGCGGCCTGAACATTCGGATCTCGCAGCGCCAGCCGGGCCCCACTGGGACCGGAGAAGTCGCCCTCGCCTATCGTGGTGGTGCCGGCCACGACGCCGTCGGTGGAGCTGTAGCCCGGAGTGAAACCGGCCTCGCGCAGCATCGCCGCCAGCAGCCGCACCACCGTCGTCTTGCCGTTGGAGCCGGTGACCAGTGCGATGGGCACATCGTGAACTCGGGTCCAGTCGACTGTCGTAGGATCCGGGACGGCGTCGTCGGGCCACACCGCCGCTCCGGTCCCAGACCCGACCGACACCTGGTCCTCGCCGGCCAGAAAGACCAGCCCCCGCGCCCGTGCGGCGCGCCGGAGATCGACGAGCCGGGGATTGCTCTCGGTCGATATCGCCTGCCGGATGGTCGCAATGTCGGTTTCGTAATCGCGCGGGGGTCGTTGACCCAGCGCCGAGGCGGCGTGTTCCCAGGCCAGTTCGTTGAGCTCGGTGGCGGCGTACAGCCCATCCACCGGCGCCGTAAAAGCCAGACTCGCGCCGCCGGCGAAGCGCCGGGCGGCGAGCCGCTCTTCGGCCCAGCCGACGTCGCGCAGGAATCGCTGCGCGGCCGCCCGCCAGGCCGCGATGAGCTGGTCGGCATCGGCTTGATCGAGCGAGATGTCCACGACCGCGCCCGGCCCCGGCAGCACCAGGTTGGGCCCAGTCAGCCGGCGTGAATCGAGGAGTTTCATGAGACGGGCCGCTCCGCCGGCCTAGTCAGCCTGCTCTTCCCGGGCCATGCGCACCCCGCGTGAGTCCCTCACGAATTCGCGCCGGCGGTCCTCCAGCATCGGCGCCACAGCTGCTAGCGCTGGCTCCGGTCGGGACACCCGCCTCTGCTCCGCGGGGGCCGGCGGTGCCTCGGGCCGGAACTGGATCACCTGCTTCCAGCTCCGGGTAATCGCGTCGGCGAAAATCAGCAGCAGATCGCCCGGCTCCGCCTCGCGAAGAGCGGTGTCGATCGCCGCCTCCTCGCTAGGAATGACCGAGATCTGGTCGGCCGCTACTCCATTCTCCATCAGCGCTTCACGCAGCAGCTCGGGCACCTCGCTCGGGCCCCGACCCGGAGCTGGTCGTCGCGGCGGCAGAAGTAGTGGTCGAAGTGGCCGGCCGCGATCCGCCCGATCTCGGCGATGTCCTGGTCCCGCCGGTCTCCCGGCACCGCCACCACGCAGAGCCGCCGGCCGACGACGTCGAGCCGCTCCACCAGCTGACACATCGCCTCGATCGCGGCCGGATTGTGGGCGTAATCGAGGATC
>CAVUDL010000013.1:0-31313 GCA_963740175.1 uncultured Gemmatimonadales bacterium | reverse complement strand
CGGTCCGGCGGTCGGCAGCGCTGCTGCGGATCGGTTCAGTGGCCGGCTCGTTGGTCTGTCCGCCTGTCCGGCTGTTCGCCAACTGCCGGTGCGCCTCCTGACATCGATCCAACCAGCGGAGCGTCCGTTCCATTCCCTCGCAGGCCGCTTCAGCCGATGACTGTCCCGGCACGACATGGTCGAAAGCCATGGCGACATCGGCGCCGAGCTGCCACTGAATCTCCATCGCGCGTTCGGGCGTCAGCACGCGGCTGGTGCCGTCAATGTGGCTCTGGAACTCAACGCCGTTTTCGGAGATGCGACGGAGGCCGTGGAGGGAGAACACCTGGAAGCCGCCCGAGTCGGTGAGCATGGGACGGTCCCAGGTGGTGAACCGATTGAGCCCACCCATCTGCCGAATGACTTCCTCGCCGGGCCTCAAATGAAGGTGGTACGTATTGCCCAGTATGATCTGCGCTCCGGTGCGACGGACGTCGCCAGCGCTCAGCCCCCGCACCACTGCGTGAGTCCCCACCGGCATGAAGGCGGGGGTTTCCACCAGCCCATGGGGCAAGGTGAGCACGCCGGCCCGGGCGAGCCCTTCGGTACGCTGCAGCTGAAACTCAAACATCGAGGATACGATCGATCTGCCGCCGGTGTACCAGGTCGTGCGCCGCCATAAGCCGCAGCAGAAATCCGGCGCTTTCGGGTCCGCGCTCGCTGTGGAGCCCCACCCGATCCAGCTGGGCAGGAGCCAAGCTCCGGAGCACGCCAAGATTGGCCGCGCGCATGCTGCGGAGCTGGTCCAGCGCGATGTTGAGTGGGACGTCACGATATTGGAACGTCCGGGCCCATGCGTCCTGGTCGTAGCCCGGCAGCGGAGGCTGGTCTTCCGTCACAATCATTCTCAGCCGGTAACCGAACACGAGATCAGAGTCGGCCAGGTGCTGGACGACTTCGATTACCGACCACTTCCCCGGCGCTTCCGGGCGCCTGAGGGTCCTATCATCCAGTGCAGCGATCCGGCTCGTGAGCCAGGGAAGCAGCTGGCCGAGCACCTCAATCGGATCGCGGTCGCCAAGAACCTCGAGGAGCGCTCTGGTGTAGGCGGTTGCCCCGGCGGCCGCGGCTGCACCCGCGGGGTTGGAGAACGTCATGCTGGTACCCGCATCACAGGATGACCATGGCGTCGCCATACGAGTAAAAGCGGTAACGTTGCGCCACGGCGTGCCGGTAGGCGCCCGAGGTCAGCTCGCGGCCGGCAAAGGCACTGACCAGCATCAACAGGGTGGAGCGTGGCAGGTGGAAGTTGGTGAGCACGCGGTCCACGACGCGGAAGGTATACCCCGGCGTGATCATCAGGCGGGTCTCCCCTCTGCCGGTGTTGACGGTACCGTCATCGCGGGCGGCGCTTTCCAGGGCCCGTACCACTGTGGTTCCCACCGCCCATATCCGTCCGCCATGTTCGCGTACCCGCTCGACCAGCGCCGCCAGTCGCGGCGGTATCTCGTAAGCCTCCGGATGCATGGTGTGCTGTGAAGGATCTTCGGTCTCGACCGGCTTGAAGGTCCCCGGCCCTATCTCCAGGTCCAGCCCCGCCACGATCACGCCCCCGGCTGATAGAGTGTCCAGAAGGGCCGACGTAAAATGCAGGCCCGCTGTAGGCGCGGCGACGCTTCCCTCTACGCGGGCGTAGACCGTCTGATAGCGTGACTCGTCGAGCTCGGATGGGGGACGGGTGATGTACGGGGGCAGGGGTAGCTGCCCAAACCGGCTCATCGCTTCCTCGGCGGTCACGCCGATGAAGCGCACCACCCTGTGCCCATCGGGCAATACCTCGATGGTCTCGACCCACGCGCCCGGGCCCAGCTCGACCTGCTTCCCGGGCCGCAACGCCGTGCCCGGCTGGCCCATCGCAACCCACGTGTCACCCGCGCCCGGATGGATCAGCAGGACCTCGGCGGGGGCCCCCGACCGGCGGCTTCCCAACAAGCGGGCATGCCGGACCTTGGTGGTGTTCAGAACGACAAGGTCGCCGGGGGCGATAAGGGACGGCAGCTCCTGAAAGGTCGAGTCCACCAGGGCGGAGGTACCGATCGGGATGCGCTCTCCGAGGAGGCTGATCCGCCGCGGCAATACACCGGCTCTCGGAAGCTGGCGGCGGTCGGCCGGTCCCTGCCTCCGGTCGTTCCTCAGCAGCACCAGCAGCTTGCTGCCGGCCCGATCGGTCAGCGGTTCCTGGGCGATGAGCTCGGGCGGGAGTTCGTAATCGAAGTCGGAGGTGCGGAGTGGCTCAGGCGTCAAAGATCGTTGCCTGTCGACCTGGGGGGGTGAGACCGAAGCGTCGGTATGCGAGCGGTGTTGCACACCGGCCCCGTTGGGTCCGCTCGAGGAATCCTTGCTGGATCAGGTATGGCTCGTACACGTCCTGCAGGGTACCGGCATCCTCGCCCACCGCCACGGCGACCGTGCCCAATCCCACCGGCCCGCCGCCGAACTTCTCGATGATGGTCGTCAGGATCCGAGCGTCCATGTCATCCAGCCCGAACTCGTCCACGTTCAACCGCTCGAGCGCCGCGTCCGCCACGCCGGCGCTGATGCGGCCGTCCGCTTTGACCTGGGCATAGTCGCGCACTCGGCGCAGTAACCGGTTGGCCACTCGCGGCGTTCCGCGGCTCCGCCGGGCGATCTCGGCCGCACCCTGCGGGTCGATCACAACTCCCAGGATTTCGGCGGAACGGCTGACGATCCGCTGCAAATCCTCCGGAGGGTAGAAGCCCAGGCGCTCCACGATCCCGAAGCGCGCCCGCATCGGCGGGGTCAACAGCCCGAAGCGGGTCGTGGCCCCGATCAAGGTGAACCGCTCGAGTGTCATCGGGATGGTCTGGGCGTTGGGGCCGTCCGCGATGCGTACGTCGATCCGGAAGTCCTCCATGGCGGGATACAGGAACTCCTCCAGTGCCGGCTTCATGCGGTGGATCTCATCGATGAACAGCATGTCGCCGGTGGTCAGCGAGGTGAGCAGACCGACCAGGTCACCCGGCTTCTCGAGCACCGGTCCGGAAGTGGTGCGAAGCTGCACGCCCATCTCCCGCGCCATCAGGATGGCGAGAGTGGTCTTTCCCAATCCGGGCGGGCCGAAGAACAAGGTGTGATCCAACGTGTCGCGCCGCTGGCGGGCCGCGTCGATGGCAATTTGGAGCGAGGTCTTGACCTGATTCTGCCCCACAAACTCGTCCAGCCGGGAAGGCCGGAGCGCCGCATCCGCGGAGGTTTCTTCGGGCAGGGGTTCTGGAGTGGTGACCTGAAGTCGAGTCATGGCTGGAAGGTAAGAGGTGAGGGGTGAGAAGTGAGAGGGCTCGAGTTCCTCCCTTTCTCACCTCACTTGCTGCTTCTCACTGCTCATCCCCCACTGTTCACTTGTCCAACCTGGCTTTCCACCGTACCGGCCTGATATCCGGCTCGACGATATGTCGGGCGTGGCAGGTCACGCATCGGTCGCCGATCCGGCTGGTCCGAAGCGCCACCAGCTTGCGATTGGTGGCGCCGCATCGGGTGCAAATCCACTCGGCCGTCGTTGCCGGTACGGTCATCTTTCTGGGGCTCCGCGGGTGGCGGTGAGCTGTTGGAGGGCGCGCCGAATCAACTGAGGTGTTTCGGATGGTGCACCGGCTGCCAGCGCGGCACGGACGGCGTCGTCGGCGGCCGACACGGGGTAACCGAGGCCCATCAGCGCCTGCACCGCGTCCTCGGAGCCGGCTACCCGCGGCATGGCGGGCTCTACCACTAAGTCGCTGAAGCGATCCTGCAGCTCCAGCACCAGCCGCTCAGCTTTCTTCCTGCCGATTCCGCTGACGGAGCTCAGGGAGGCGAGATCGCGGGCGAGGATGCTGCGGACGGTCCGCTCCGGGCCCAGGGCGGACAATAGCGACAATGCCAGCTTGGGACCAAAACCGCTGGCGCCGAGAAGACGCTGGAACACCTGCCGCTCGGTGCCGGTATCGAACCCGTACAGCGCCCAACCGTCTTCTTTTACCACCAACTCGGTGAACAGGCTGACCCGCGCTCCTCTCGCGGGGAGCCGTACCGCCACCCCAACCGGCACGGTGACGGCATACCCGACGCCGCCGTCGGTTTGCACCACTAGCGTCTCGCCATGCCGCTCAGCCAGCACGCCGGTCAGAGTAGCGATCATCGGATGCCGACAGGACGGCGGCCGAAAAGCAGCCGGCCCGGTGCCGTCATCAAGTGCGTAAGCGCAACGGCGACGCCATCGGCCGCATCGGCGGGGGCGGGTACCGCCTTCAGCCGTAGCAGCTGGGCCACCATGTATCCGACCTGCGGCTTCAGCGCTGCCCCGCGACCCACGATGGTCTTCTTGATCAGCGCGGGAGAGTACTCGGCGATATCGACATCGGCCATCTCCGCCGCCAGGAGGATCACTCCGCGGGCGTGACTCAGCACTACTGCGGTGCGGACGTTCTTGCCGTAGAAGGCACTCTCGACCGCGACGGCGTCAGGGGTGTGACGTGCGATCAGGGCGGCGACCCCATCGTACAGGATGCGAAGACGTGTGGGCAGGGGATCGCGGGCGCCGGTGGTGAGGGTCCCGCATTCGAGCAGCCGCGACGCTCGGCCGGGTACGCCCTCCACGACTCCATAGCCCATGATGGCGGTGCCGGGGTCGATGCCAAGCACCTTCACTGGCCTGGCCTCAGGTTTCCGCCTCAGCCAGCTGGGCTGCGTCAATATCAAAGTTGGAGAAGACCTTGGAGACGTCGTCGAGCTCTTCCAGTACATCCATGAGCCGCACGATGCGCTCGGCATCAGCGCCCTCGACCCGGACGGTGTTGCGCGGCACCATGGCGAGCTCGGCCGAGTCGATCTCGAACCCCTTGCCGCGAAGCGAGTCCTGCACCGCGTGGAACATCGACGGAGTGGTGGTGACGACATACTGATCGCCCTCGCGGGCAAAGTCTTCGGCCCCACTGTCGAGCGCGGCTTCCAGTGCGGCATCCTCGTCGTGCCGTGTGGTTGGGATATAGATCTGTCCCTTGCGATCGAACATCCAGGCCACGGAGTTGGTCGCCCCCAGATTGCCGCCGTTACGGCTGAAGGCATGCCGGATTTCAGCTACCGTCCGGTTGGCATTGTCGGTAGTGGCCTCGATAAAGATCGCGGCGCCGCCCGGCCCGTAGCCTTCGTAGGTGAGCTCCTCGTATACGCTGCCCTCGAGCTCGCCGGTCCCCTTCTTGATCCCGCGATCGATGTTCTCGCCCGGCATGTTGACCGCCTTTGCCGCATCGATGGCGGTACGAAGTCGCGGATTTCCGGCCGGATCGCCGCCTCCGGCCCGGGCCGCGACCGTGATCTCCCGAATGACCTTGGTCCAGGACGAAGCGCGTTTGGCATCGGTGATCGCCTTCTTGCGCTTGATCTGCTTCCATTTGCTATGGCCGGCCATAGCCAAACTCCTTCTGACGCGGGAGGCCTGGCTGTTTGTGGGAAGATCGCTGCGGCATGCGGAAACATAAGGGCCACACCCGCTTGCGGCAACGCGACGGGTCCGCTAAGCTCACCCCTTATGCCTTCTCTCAGACATCTTCTCGGTGTTGGTTGCGTCCTGCTTGCCGCCTGCGGGTCGGATTCTGCTCCTCCCAAGTCGCCTGACGCTTTCAGCGTCTTTCCGAATCTCCCCATACCTCCGGACGCCAAATTCATCTCGCGCGCCGGCAGCGAAGATGCGCTTCAGGTCACCTTGTACACCCCCACTCCGACGGCCAGGGTGATCGAGTACTATCGGGGCGCGCTGAGTCAAGGAAATTGGCGGCTGGTAAGCGATATGAAGAAGCCGGATGGGACGATCGTGCTGTATGCCGAGCAGGACGGTCCGCCACTCTGGGTGAGTGTGTGGCCGACTACAGACAGCGCTGGAACGATGGTGCAGCTGGCAGGGGCCGTTGTCAGAGCAGATTCAGCTAAGGCAGCAGCCGCGGAACCGAAGGCGGCCGGCAGCTAGGAGGATTCGCTCCTAATCCGCATCCAGCATGTCCACAAAGCGGAGCCAGCGAGGATAGAAATACAGGTCCACGAAACCGGTGGGACCGTTGCGATTCTTCGCCAGGATCAGTTCGGTGGCGCCCTCCACGCCCTGCCCGGGCCGATACATCTCCTCCCGATAGACCATCAGAATCACATCCGCGTTCTGTTTGATCGCGCCCAACCCGCCGAGATCGTCCAGGGTCGGACGGGGATCGGGCCGGGTCGCGCGCAGCTGCGGCAGCTGGGCGGTGACGAGCACGACGAGGTCTCGGGCGACCGCCAGCGCTTTAAGGGCGCGGACAGCCTGGGCCACTCGCTCCTCAAGACGCGCGGCGGCCCTTGGCGGGGTCGTGAGTTGCAGTGAGTCCACCACCAGGAGCTGGCGACGGGGCACGATGTCGAGGGCCTCGCTCACTTCAGCGAAGTCTGTCCCGAGCAGGGGCTTCACCAGCAGCGGGGCATCTCGTACCCGGACCGCGGCCGCGCCCACCGCGGCTCGGCTGACGTCGTCGAGCTGGCCCTGACGAAGATCATCGACCGAAACCTTGGCTTCCAACGCGAGTGCGCGCTCCATGACGCGCTCGGGGCCCATCTCCCCCGAGAAGTACATGGTAGGGGACCCGGCCGCCGCCGCCCGGACGGCAATGCTCAGCGCCAGTGCGGACTTGCCGCTGCCAACGTCTCCCGCCAGCACCACTAGGTCCCGCCGGCGCGGTCCACCTGCCAGCAGCCGATCGAGCGAGGCGAAGCCGGTCGCGACGGTGTCCGGTGGGGCTGCGCCACCCATCCGCTCGTCGATCCCAGCAACCAACTTTTCGAGTAGTGAAGCGGACGCGTGGTGGGTCTTCTTGGTGAGGCGTGGCATGGCGCATTATAAGGGAGAGCGAGACAAGGGGGCAGCGGTGAATGCGGCGACTCAGCCGGAACGTTGCCGCGCCTGCCGCGCCGCCAGCGCTACTGCTTCGCCCGCTTCCGGCCCCCCGGTATCCCGCGCCGGTGCGACCAGCTGACTCAGCACCTGGGCCGCCGTGTCCGGTCGCGCGTCGCGCAGCTGCTGCACCGCCGCGCCCAGCGCACGCCTCAGTGGGGGCGGCATGGTGAGGCTCGACAGCCGGTGTTCCAGCGCCTGCACCCTGCGGCGCTGAGCTCGCTCTGCCGGTGGGGGATCCAGCAGGAGATCCTGAGCGACCCGCACCGTGAGCCACAGGGCAAAGATGCCCCCGCGCTTGGGCCCGCGGCCCGCCTGGGACAGCAGAGTCAGGAGCGCGCTCGCGGCGGGATCCCAGCCGGTCACGCGAACCTGCCCCGCAGCGCGTCGTATACGAGCCCCGGCTGAATATCGATCATGCAGCGGTGGTGCCCCAGGGGACAGTGGGCGCTTCCCTGCGCCGTGCAAGGCCTGCAGGGGAGCGGGAGCTCGACCACCGCTGACCTGGCAGAATAGGGAAAGAAACCAAATGCCTCGACCGTAGGTCCGAAGAGCGCCACCACTGGCGTGCCGACACCGGTGGCCATGTGCATGACCCCGGTGTCACCCGAGACCAGTGCGCGGGCTCGCCGAAGCAGCGCTCCGGTGGCCTGGAGCCCGAAACTGCCCGCGGCGCTGGCCACCCGGCCGCTGCTGCCCGCAGCCAGGGAAGCGCCCAGGTCAGCATCGTCGGGGCCGCCGACGACCACCACAGCCAATCCATCCATGACGGCACGGTCCACCAGCGCGCGCCAGTGTTCCTGGGGCCAGCGCTTGGTCGCATGCGCCGCCCCGGGCGCCACCGCGACGATCCGAGACTGGTGCTCGAAGCCCACCGACGAAAGCCATGCGGTTACCTGGTCGTCCGCTTCCCGGCCGAGAAAGAACTCGGGAGGGCCGCCGTCAGGTTTGACCGCCAGGTCGCGGGCCGCGGCAAAGTAGCGCTCGGCCACCGGTCGTCGATCGCGATAGCGATTGCGCTTGGCGCGAATCAACCAGGCACGTGCCAACCGGTGCTTGGGGTAGGACCGCCAGGGGCCGGGCACCAGAATTCGCAACGCTCGGGTCCTCAGGCTGTCGTGCAGATCCAGCAGGTGGGTGTACCGGTCGGCTCTCAGTTCCGTCGCCATGCTGAACAGCGATCGGCCCGGCGCCAACCCGAGGACCCGATGCAAGTAGGGGTTATGGCTCAACAGCGGCACATACTCCCGCTTGGTCAGCACGGTGATGCGGGCGCCAGGGTGGGCGCGCGGAATCGCCCGCAGGAGCGGCGTGGTGAGCAGGATGTCCCCGATGGAGCTGAAACGAACCGCCAGGACGTTCGGAGAAGTGGAGGCGCGGGGCACGGGGGTGAAAGTACCAGCGTAAGCGGTAAGCGGTAAGCGGTCAGCGGGAAGGGCTGGAGAGACCTTTTCGGTGGGTGGGGAAGCGGGCCGCTGACTGCTTACCGCTCACCGCTCACGCCGGTTAGCTTAAGGCATGTCCCGACCCAAGAGCATACTGTGGGTGGATGATGAGGTAGAGAGTCTGACCTCTCACATCCTGTTTCTGGAAGAGCAAGGTTTTGCCGTCGAGACCACCCCGCACGGCGACGACGCGCTGGTCCTGCTCCAGCGTCAGCCCTATGGCGTGGTGTTGCTCGACGAGCAGATGCCGGGACGGCGCGGCCTCGATCTCTTCCAGGCGATCCGAGCCATCGACCATGGCATGCCGGTGGTCATGGTGACAAAGAGTGAGGAGCCCGAAACGCTCAAAGACGCGATCGGGGCCGAGATTTCAGATTACCTCATCAAGCCGGTCAACCCGCGGCAGATCCTATCGGTCGTCACCCGGCTGCTCGACGGCGATCGAATCCGGCAGCAGCGCCTGTCGCGAGACTTTGCCACCCGCTTCCGCGAACTGGAGGCACGGCGGGGAAGTCCGCTGGCCTGGCGCGAGTGGGTCGAAGTGGTTGTGGAGCTGGCGGAGTGGGAAGTGCGTCTGGGTCAGGCGGATGAGCCCGGCCTCCAGGACGCGCTACGCACGCTGCAGGACAGCATGCGGCAGGACTTTGCGCGCTATCTCCAGCGGAACTATGCCAACTGGCTGCACGAGGGCGACACCGACCGGCCGCCGCTGTCAGTGGACATCGGAGCGGAATTCCTCCGGCCCATCCTGGACCTCCATGGGCGCGCGATGCTGGTAGTGGTGGACTGCCTCCGGCTGGACCAGTGGGCCATGATCCGGCCCCTGATCAGCGCCCGGTTTGACATCGAGACGGCGCATTACTTCTCGATCCTGCCCACGGCCACGCCGTTCGCCCGGAATGCCATCTTCAGCGGCCTCTTCCCGGCCGAGATCAAGGCGCGCTACCCCAAATGGTGGCAAGACAATGAGGACGCGAGCCTCAATGCGCACGAGGCTGAGCTGCTGACCGAGCACATGCGGGAGCTTACCGGCCGGCATGTGCCGGTGCACTACGAGAAGGTCTTTACCGCAGCTGATGGCGAGGGTTTGCTCAAACGGCTGCCGGCGCACCTGGCGCAAGACGGCATCACCGCGCTGGTCTTCAACTTTATCGATCAGCTGACGCATGGCCGCACCGAGAACTCCACCCTGTTCGAAGTGGCCCGCGACACGCCGGCGCTGCGGAACCTCACGCGGACCTGGTTCGAGCGATCGCCGCTGTGGGACGCGCTGCGCGAAGCGGAGCGCCGGCGGGTACCGGTGCTGTTGACCACAGACCACGGCTCGATTCACTGCCACACGCCGGCTACCGTCTTCGCCAAACGGGACACCACGTCGAATCTGCGGTACAAGTTCGGCGACGATTTGCGGGCTCAGGATCCCGACTCCGCGTTGGTGGTGGACGACCTGGCCAGCTTCGGCCTGCCCACCCGGACGCCCGGTACCCGGCTGCTGCTCGCCACCGGGGACCGATTCTTCGTCTATCCCACCAAGCTCCGGGAGTACCAGGCGCGGTATCGCGGCGCTTTCCTGCACGGGGGCGTGTCGCCCGAAGAGGTGGTCCTTCCCATCGCGCTGCTCACGGCGCGGCACGGGTAAGGTGCGGCCCGAGCTCAGGCTCCTGCGGCTCGTCGTTCCCTACCGGGGTCTATTGCTGATCGGGCTGGGCACGACAATGCTGGCTTCACTGCTCGATGGATTCACGCTGGTCCTGCTGGTTCCTCTCCTGAAACATCTGTTCGGCACCGCCGGGAGTCTCCGAGCCGGCTCGACCCAGCTGGAGTCGCTCATCAACCGAATGGTAGAGCCCCTGGTCGCGGGACTCACTCCCGGGCAGGCTGCCGCTCGCCTGGTGTTGCTTCTGGTAATGGGGCTGGTGCTCAAGAATGCCATGAGCTATGCCGCCACCCAGGTATCGGTACGGGCCCAGGAGGGGCTGGTACGGGATCTTCGCACCCGCCTCTTCGCTCATCTGCTCAGCCTGGACCTGGGCTTCTTTCAGCGGACCCGTGGCGGACAGCTGATTTCCGGAATCATTACTGAGGTGGATCAGACCAAGACCGTGATCACGGCGTCTCTGCTCTCGTTCTTTCAGAACCTGGTGGTCGTGGCAGTCACCCTCTTCATTCTGAGCCAGATTTCATTGCGCCTGACGTTCCTAACGCTGGCATTTGTACCCTTTCTGGTGCTGGGCCTCCAGGTTCTGCTGCGACGGCTGCGGGCCCATGCCCGGGCGAGGGCCCACGAGCGGGGTGAGGTCACCTCCACCGTGGCGGAGCGGCTTGGCGCGATCCGGTTAATACGGTCCTATGGAGAGGAGGCCCGGGAAACCGCGCACTTCAAGTCGCGGGCGGAGCGGTACCGAAAGCGGGTGATCCGCACCCAGCGGTTCTCCTCCCTGACGAGCCCGTTGACGGAGGTATTCTCCGGTTTCCTGGTGATCCTGATCATCTGGGCGGGCACCAAGCCGGGCCTGGTGGGCTTAGGTGCACCGCTCGCCCCCGAGGTCATCATTGTCTTCCTCATGGCGGCGCTCAAACTCACCTCCCCGCTCAAGACCATCGCATCGTTTCCGGCGGTGTTTGCCGTGACGATGGCCAGTGCAGAGCGCATTTTCGACCTTCTGGATCAACCTCCCACTGAGATCGATGGTCCGGATGATGAGCCCGCTCGCTTCGAGCGCGACATCGTCTACGACCGGGTCTCCTTCCGCTATGGTGACGGTGATCTGGTGCTGCAGGACGTGTCGTTCGCCATGGGGAAAGGCCGGATCGTCGCCCTGGTGGGACCTTCGGGTGCGGGAAAGACAACGCTGGCGGACCTGCTCCCCCGTTTCAATGATCCTACCGCGGGGCAAATCCTGATGGATGGTGTGCCCCTCACCCGGCTGACACGGCGGTCGCTTCGCGCCATGATGGGCGTGGTGAGTCAGGACACCGTGCTCCTGAACGACACGGTAAGAGCCAACATCGCCTACGGGTCCCCCGGTGCCAGCACCGCACAGGTCGAGGCCGCTGCGGAGGCGGCGAACGCCACGCCTTTTATCGCGGCGCTGCCCCATGGTTACGACACGATGCTTGGCGAGCGCGGCACCCGCTTATCCGGTGGGCAGCGCCAACGCATCGCGATCGCCCGGGCGCTGCTGCGGGACCCCCCCATTCTCATTCTGGACGAGGCGACCAGCGCCCTCGACACCGAATCGGAGCGGCTGGTGCAGCAGGCGATCGAAAGGTTGATGCAGGAGCGCACCGTGCTGGTCATCGCTCATCGGCTGGCGACGGTGCGCGATGCTGACGAGATCGTGGTGCTCGACGCCGGCCGCGTCGTGCAGCGTGGCAGCCACGAAGAGCTGCTTCGTGCTGGAGGCCTCTATCGCCGGTTGTACGACCTGCAGTTCCGCAGTGAGGAACCCGCTGTGGGAGCGGAGTTGTAGCCACAGCCGGGACTCCTTCTGGGCCCACTTCGACTTTTCAGGATATTATTTGGCCGATGAGTAATCGGCTTTCTCCAACGATCCTCCAGGTCCTGCACCAGGGAGGCGGCGCCGGCTCGGTAACCTCGACCCTCCATCTCAGCCTCGGCCTGGCTCGAGCGGGGATGCACATCCGGTTCGTCTGTCCGCCGAACTCCGAGGTGGAGGCGTCGGCCCGGGCCGGGGGCCTCGAGGTGCACCCACTCGCGCTCCTGCCGCGGGATCGTCGAGCCAACGCCAAGGCTCTGGCCGACTTTCTGAGTCGCAACCCCGTCGATCTGATCAACTCACAAAGTTCTCGCGACAGACAGGCGCTGACCTGGCTTGCCCTTACCCGTCGCCTCCCGGCTCCTCTCGTCGTCACCCGGCGGCAGATGCCTCGGACGTTCATCCTGGAGAACTGGCTGGTGAGCAGGGCTGCCACCCGGGTGGTGGCTGTCAGCCGCTCGGTGGCCGATGCGCTGGTGCGACGCGGGACCTCACCCCGGAAGGTGATCGTCATCCCCAATGGCCTGGTCGCCGAACGAATCGACATCCCAGTGGCACCGAGCGCGCTGGAGGAGTGGAAGAAACGGATCGGGTGGGAGCCATCGCGACGTACGATCGGGGTAGTGGCACGGCCCAAGGATCAGCAGGTGCTGTTGCGCGCCCTGGAGCGGGTGCAAACCCCTGTGCGTCTGGTGCTCGCGGGGGTAGACCCTTCGAGCCGTCTGGCCATCCTCGCCGAAGGGGTACCAGAGCGCCATGCGGTCGTATGCCTGCCGTTCACCTCTGATGTCCGACCACTTTATGAGTTGCTGGAGGTGGTTCTCCTTCCTTCACGCTCCGAGGGCCTCTCACAAGGGTTGCTGGAGGCCATGGCTCTGGGGAAGCCGGTCATCGCGTCAGCGGCGACCGGCAACCTCGATCTGGTGACCGATGGCATAGACGGACGCCTGGTGCCCCCAGGGCATCCAGAATCCTGGGCCTCGGCGCTAGAGGAGCTTCTTACCAACTCTCATCTTGCGCGTCGCCTGGGCGGGGCGGGAAGCCACACCGCCCGCGAGACCTTTGCCTTACAACACACCATCGACCGCACCGCTCAGCTCTACGATTCGGTCCTGCAACAATTCTCGCATCCCTCCACTCGACTTCTCGGAGCAGTCTCGTGGTAAAGGTGTCTGGTTTCACTATCGTGCGGAACGCAGTCAAACTCGACTTTCCGGTGGTCCCGAGTATCCAGTCCATCCTACCGATCTGCGACGAAGTCGTCGTGAACGTCGGCCGGTCCGAGGACGAGACGCTCGATCTGGTGCGCTCGATCGGCGATCCCAAGATCCGCATTGTCGAAACCGAGTGGGACATGACGCGGCGAAACACGGTACTAGGCCACGAAACCCACCGGGCGATGCGCGCGTGTGCTCATCCATGGGGGGTGTACATCCAGGCCGACGAGGTGCTGCACGAGCGGGGTGCGGAGGAGCTGGCGGCCGCCATTCAGTCGTCACACGACGATCAACGGATCGAGGGACTGTTGGTGCGGTACCTGCATTTCTACGGTGGATTCGAAACCGTGGCTACTCACCGCCGCTGGTATCGGCGGGAGGTGCGCGCGGTACGGCTAGCCCGTGAACTGGACATCCGGCCGTACCAAGGTGCGCAGGGCTTCCGCGTCGGTCCCGAATTCAGAAAGATTCGTGCGCGACTCACCGGGGCCCAGATGTTCCACTATGGCTGGGCTCGACCGGTCCAGGCCCTTCGTGAGAAGCGGGATCTTGGTCGTACCATGTATCCCTGGCGGAATGCTGACCCTGACTTGCCGCTCCTGGATTGGATGCCTGGACTCAAACGATTCAGGGCGACTCACCCGGCAGTTGCCCGGCAGTGGATCGAGGCGCGCAGCTACGACCCTGAGCGGGTCATCGCTCCCCGCCGGTTTCGGTGGCAGTTTCTCAGATACTATCTCTCCGGTGCCGTCGAGCGGTTGACGGGGGTGCGCCTGTTCGAGTTCCGCAATTACAAGATCGTATGAAGGTCGTAACCCCTACCTTGCAGCAACAGCTGCAGGCGGTGCGCATAGGTGTGGTGAGCCAGGGCGTGTACTCGACCCGCCCGGGCTACCTGGTCTCTTTCATCGGAATGGGCCAGATAATGTCTGGTCAGCTCCACCGCCTCGGCGGGACTACGGTACCAGGCACAGTGGACCCCATCCGCGGCAAAGCATTCAATGTCCCGGACATACTTCCCGAGATAGAAGCCTCCGCATCCCAGGATTTTCCACATCCGGTTCGATGCGGATGCCCGGTCGGCGTCCTGCTCGGGATAGGCGTTGGCGCCCAGAGAGATACCCGCGCCATGAATGACGCGTGCCAGCCGCCGGCCATGGACTGGCCCGCCGACCACGGGCAACTCCGACGGGGCATTCTCCCAGCCAGGACCACGTATGTGGAGGCGACTGACCGCGGAGATGGCAGTCAAGAGTTTGTGGCGGTAGGGGTAGTGTCCTGAACCAACAAAAGAGGTTTCGCAGCGCTCCCATGGCAGAGCGAATGCCGCGGGCACGTCGCGGTAGGGGTCCACTCCCTGAGGCAGGAATACCAGTCGCTCGATCCCCGCATTGCGGTAGAGCTCGAGCTGGGCCAGATACGTAATGGCCATGCTTCCTACCAGGCGGCCCAGCCTCAGCACGTCCGCGTTCGGCTGGAAATCGAAGTACCAGAATACTGCTTGGCGGCCCCGCAGCAGGGCCCTCAGTGTGGACTCACCCAACCGGACAGCGTGCCGGGTCAGGATGAGGAATTCGGGTTGAAACTCCTCGGTGAGGAATCTGGAGATGCGACTCGAAAACCGGGCACTGCGTCTCGACCAACCAACGACATTGACGAGGCGGCACGGATGCCCGAGCGCCCGAGCCGCGCGGACGATCGAGGCCTCTGTTTTTCGAGCCCCGGCGGCTCCCAAGACGACGATACGCATCTGGCCCATGTTAATTCGTCCCGAGTTGCCGAGCCAGACTGCGTGACAGCCCGGACGTTCAACCTGGTGTTTCTCACGTCGGCGCCCGGCTGGAGGGGGTCAGGCGTCAGCTTCGCGAAGATCGCTCACGGCCTGGCGGATCGTGGACATCGGGTACACGTCGTAACCAGGGCGTCGCCCGTTACTGCCGGCTTCGAGGCCGACGGCCTTGCCGTCACCCAGCTTCAGCTCCGCAACACCGGCATACATGAAGTCGCCCGGCTGCGGCGCGTGCTTACCGATCATGGGGCGGAGGCCATCATGGTTGACACCCCACGCGACCTTCGTCTGGCGGTGCTCGCTGTATTGTTGACCCGCCGACGTGTTGTCTATCGCTACAACATGACTTACCGCAAACCGCGCACGGACCTGGGCGACCGGCTCTACGCCAAACGGGTGTCGGCCACGGTATACCTGTCCGAGTTCATCGAGCGTGATGCTGCAGCAGCTGGCGCGCGGTATGCCGGCAAGTCGTTCCGGATTCCGAACGGGTTCGATACCAGCATCTTCTCTCCTGACGAACATCGCGCCGCAGGCTTTCGGGCGCGATTTGGCCTGGAGCCCAGCGATTTGGTGGTAATGACCGCCGGCAAGCTGGTCAAAGGAAAACGTCTGGATCGCGGGATCGATGCGCTCGCAAGGCTACGGCTGAATGGCAGGGCTCTCACCTACGTTCTCTGCGGTGACGGTCCTGAGGAGCCGGAGCTAAGAAAAAGAGCCGAGCGCGCGGGGGTCCGGCTTCTCATCACGGGCATGATCGAGCAGTCCGATCTCCGAGGAGCATACAACGCGGCGGACATAGTTCTTCATACGGGAAGAGAGACGTTCGGCAACGTGGTGGGGGAAGCCATGTCCTGTGGGCGGACCGTCGCCTGCGTGCAGGAGGGAGCAGCGCCCGAGGTCATCGGCGGCGACGGGGAGGCTGGGGTTCTCATTCCCCCAGACGATACGGCCGCCATGGCTTCTACGCTTACTGGTCTGCTGAATGACCCCGCCAGGCGCAGTTTGATCGGTGCCGCCGCCAGGCGCCGAATCGAGCAAGTCTTTCCGCTTCGGCGGATGATCTCAGGATATCAGGACATGTTTGCAGCGACAATCGTGGGCCGATGACCCCACATCTTCTACTCACATATGACTTCCCCCCCATGGGAGGCGGCATCGCCCGTATGATGGGGGAATTGGTCAGACGGTATCCAGGGCAAGGCCTTACAGTCTCCACCGGA
Source organism: uncultured Gemmatimonadales bacterium (assembly GCA_963740175.1). Classification (GTDB taxonomy): domain Bacteria; phylum Gemmatimonadota; class Gemmatimonadetes; order Gemmatimonadales; family GWC2-71-9; genus CAVVWJ01. The sequence goes on along the minus strand of CAVUDL010000013.1, from coordinate 15,190 downwards.
AGTCACCCGGATGCCGCCGGCGTGGATGAGCAAATCGGCGGCACGGTCGATCGTCTGGCAGTGCCCAGCCGAAGGCTTCGGACCGTGCAGGGGCTGGTTGCGTGGACTCATCGGGCCGGCGCGCTCACCCGCTCGATTCGTCCGCGATTTGTGTGGTGCGGCAACTTCAAGCCAGCGACATACCCGGCAAGGTGGATACATGCGCGCAGCGGCACGCCCTATGGGGTGATGCTCTACGGAACTGAGTTGCTGCTGCTGCAGAATCGTATGCGCCACTCCGCGCGCAAGCGCTACATGGCCCGGACCCTCCTGGGCTCGGCGGCCGTCCTGCTTACCATCAGCCGCTGCACTCGCCTGCTCGCTCTGGAAGTCCTGGCAGAGCTCGGCTTCGCTGACGGTCGGATCGAAGTCAGAACCGTTCCACTAGGTACGGATCCTGACCGTTTCCGCCCCGGACTCGATGGGTCCGCCGCCCGCGGACGCTATGGCCTTGAAGGCGGTCGGTGGCTCATCACTGTGGCGCGTGTCGCCGCCCACAAGGGCATCGATACGGTCCTGCGGGTCCTCAGCCTGTTGCGCAGCGAATTTCCCGACCTCCGGTATGCGGTCGTCGGCTCAGGAGCCAATCTCGCCGAGTACCAGGCCCTCGCCAGGACGCTGGGAGTGGACCAGCGGGTACGGTTTCTTACCGCGGTGCCCGACTCAGACCTGCCAGGGCTCTACAACAGCGCGGTGCTTTATATGGGAGTTTCGCGGCCGGTCGAGCTGATGATCGAAGGTTTTGGTATTTCCCTGAGCGAAGCATCCGCCTGCGGGCTGCCGGTCATTGGCGGCCAGAGCGGGGGCATACCTGATGCTGTGCGGGATGGCGAAACCGGATTGTTGGTAGATGCGACCTCCGTGGAGGCGGTGGCAGACGCGGTCCGGCGCCTACTGAGAGACCGCGAACTGTCGCACCGCCTTGGGGCCGCAGGCCGCGAGGCTGTCGAGTCCTATTTCAACTGGGATCGCGTGACACAGGATGTTTTTGGCATCGCCGAACAGTACGCCCTCCGCTAGATGAGCCGACAGCTTCTGCTCACCTACGATTTTCCGCCGATCCAGGGTGGAATAGCCCGGTGGATGGGCGAGCTGGCAAGGCATTACCCGGCAGGGTCGCTCATGATCTCGACCGGATTTCACCCCGATAGCTCATCCACCGACGGGCAATTTCCTAATCCGATCGATCGATTACCCACTCGTGCCCGCCGCCTGCGCACTCTGCCAGGCCTTCTCCGATGGTCCGCCCGCGCCACGGCCCTCGCACGCTCGTCAGATCTCGAGTTCACCTGGTGCGGCAACATCAAGCCGGCCGGCTATCCGGCTCGGTGGTTGGCGGCGCGGGCAGGCATTCCCTACGGCATGCTAGTGCATGGCGGCGATCTTCTGATCCTGCAGCATCAGATCGCGCAATCCGCACACAAGCGCCGAACCACAAGAGCTCTCCTGAAGTCGGCATCCGTCATCGTAGCGAACAGCCGCTGGTCTGCCAACTTGTGCCGCGCGTTTCTGGGTATGCTCGAGCTGGACACGCCTCCAGAGAGAGTTCGCGTGGTGCCGCTGGGCACCAATCCTGAGGCATTCAGGCCCGGAATTGACTCCAAAGAGGTGCGGGAGCGGTACGGCCTGGACAGCCGCCGCTGGCTCATGACCGTCGCCAGACTGACGCCGCACAAGGGGATCGACATGGGATTGCAGGTGCTGGCGCGACTGCGGGAGGGCTATCCAGAGCTTGGATACGCGGTCGTGGGTTCCGGTACCGAGCTGTCAGAATTGGAGAGCCTCGCCCGGCGTTTGAACATTTCCGATAGAGTGCGCTTCTTGACCCAGGTGCCGGACCGTGATCTCCCCGGCCTGTACAACTGCGCCGAGGTATATCTCGGGCTGTCGCGCCAGATGCCCAGGAACGTGGAAGGGTTTGGCATCTCGCTGGTAGAGGCTGGCGGTTGCGGCGTACCCGTCGTTGCAGGCCGAAGCGGCGGAATTCCAGACGCCGTCCGGGAGGGTGAAACCGGGATCCTGGTTGATTCGGAAAACCCGGAGCAGATCGCCAGCGCAGTCCGAGGGCTGCTGGATGATCGAGATCTGGCACAAAGGCTAGGGACCGGTGGACGGCGTGCCGTTGAGAGCTACTTCAACTGGCGCCGGGTAGCGACCGATCTCTCCAGCATCGGTCATGAGCTGGGAAAGGCGGTGAGATGAGTGTGAGCTGTGTATCTTGAAGGCCTCCGGGGGCCTGGCTGCCGTACCGACCTCCGGTCCCAGATTGAAGGAATAAAGGAGGGCAGAATTAACGCTACCATTGCACGGTCCTCCCAGGTGACGGACTACGATCGCCTCTACCATACCTGGCTCGAACGCCAGGGCAGGCGCGCGCTCGACGTCCAATGGCGGCTCCGCCATCTGCTCTGGCGGCAGCGGGTGCTGTTGCGCCGATTTCCGCCCGATCGGAAGCGGGTGCTGGACTTCGGGTGCATGGACGGCGTCTTCACCCTGAAGCTCCAACAGCTCGGGGCCGAGGCGGTGGGTTACGACATTTCTCGGGAGGCGATCGCCCAGGCTGAACGCTTCCGCGGGCCCGCGCAGCATCCGATGTTCACGACCGTCCTTCCGGGGCCGGGACAGTTTGACATAGTGTACTGCAACGAAGTCCTGGAGCACGTCGAAGACGACACGGCGTTTGTGGGGGAGTTAGTCAGGTTCCTGGCGCCGGGAGGGCTGGTGGTAGGCACCACGCCGGTCGGGCGGTATTTCTGGGACCCCGATCACAAGCGGGAATACGACGTCGCCAGCCTCGAACGGGCGCTTTCCCCGTGGGGCGTGGTCCGGATACGGCGCTACTACCGCACTCCGCTCCGCAACCTGCTGCCGGTCCGGTTTCAGAAAACCGGCGCGGCGGTGTTCATCTTCGAGGTCAGGCTGCGGAGTCTTCCGGCCGCACGCTGATGGCGTAGGTGGGACAATTGAGTACGTAGGCGCCGTCTATCGGGGACCAGCTCTGCACCGGGGTCAGCACTTCCGCCTTACCGCGCTGGTCCAGCCGGAAGACCTGCGGTGCCTGAACCACGCAGGAGCCGCAGCCCACGCAGCGCTCCTCGTCGACCAGTACTCTGAGTCGGCGGGTCGGGTGCATGCCCCGGGAGACTCCAGTCAGCTGAGTCCCCAGCTGGTCGAGAGTGTTGGCGGTGGCGCGGTAACCAGCCTCGATGAGCTCCTCCGTCTTATCGAACGCGAACATGGAGATGTGCTCGACTCTCGGCTGCACCAGCACCAGCGGTGGTCCCTTCCAGTCGCGAAGCTGGGTCTCGATCTGGGTCTGCATGACGATCTCGAGGCCGCGGCTATAAGTTGCGGCAAAGCCCTGGGTCTCGAGCGCGGAACGGCGTACGCTCATTGCCGCCACGTTGATTGCCAGGATGGGGCCCTGGCCCAGCGATGCCGCCATCCGTACCGGCAGATTCTCCACGATGGCACCGTCTACGTAGGCGCGGCCGTCGATCTCGCGCGGCGGAAAGATGCCGGGCAGGGCGCAGGAGGCGGCCACCGCATCGGCCACTCTCGCGTTGCGCAGGCCTGGCAGGCCCCACATGACTTGCATGCCCGAGTGAAGATCCACGGTGTTGATGAGGAGGCGACGCTTGAGGTCCCCAAAGGTGGCCCCGCCGACCAGACTGGCGATGAGCGCCTCGAGCGGTTCCCGACGGTACAGTGAAGGGGCCAACAGTCTGCGAAAGGCGACGTCCGCCCGGGCCACCTGGAAGACGTCCCTGCGCCGCACTAGGCGGGCCCGCGCTTCCATTTGCCCGACCGGAACTCCGGCAGCCCAGGCGGCGCCGATGAGCGATCCGATACTGGAACCGACCACCAGACTCGGCGCCAGGCCCCGCTCCTCCAAGGCCTTCAGCACACCGACGTGGGCCAGACCCTTGAGGCCGCCGCCGCTCAGGACCAGGGTGAACGGGCTATCAGGGATCAATGGGGGTACCTGCCAAAGGTTGCACTGGTGTCCTGCTCGAACAAAAATGCAAGAATCGTGCGCCCTGCGCGGTGAGTGCCGGTATGTTCCGGCGGTGCGGGGCTCACCGGGTGGCGGGGTAACCTACGTCACAGGATTGCGATGCCTGAGCGGATGCTGCGCGAAAGATTGAAGCGGGACCACTTCTTTCAGCTGGGTGTGTTCTTCGTGGGCGCGGTGGTACTGGCCGCGCTCTTCGCGCCCTGGCTGGCCCCGCACAGCCCCGTCACGGGTGATCTCAGAAACGCCTACCTGGTCGAACCGGGCTCCCGCTTCCTCCTGGGCACCGATACTCAGGGCCGCGATGTGCTGAGCCGGGTCCTCTATGGTGCCCGTCTCTCGCTATCGGTGGGGATTATCTCGCAGTCGGTGTCGGTCACCCTCGGCGTGCTCCTCGGGTTGCTGGCGGGCTACTACGGCCGTTGGGTAGATGCATTGGTGATGCGACTGGCCGACATCACCCTGGCTTTTCCCACCCTGCTCCTGCTCATCGCCGTGGCCGCCGCCGTCAAGCCGTCACTGCCGGTTGTCTTCGTGGTCATCGGCGTGGTAGGATGGGCCGGCATGGCTCGGCTGGTCCGAAGTCAGGTACTGGTGCTCCGACATTCCGAGTTCGTGCTGGCCGCCCGCGCGCTCGGTGCCCGGGACCGGCGTGTCCTTTTGCAGCACTTGCTCCCCAACGTCAGGACACAGGTCATCATCGCAGCCACCCTCGGCATTGCCGGGGCGATCATGGCTGAAGCCGCTCTATCGTTCGTTGGTCTCGGCGCCCAGCCGCCCACCCCGAGCTGGGGTGCCATGGTGGCTGATGGTCGAGACCTCCTGCGAGTTGCTCCCTGGATTTCCTTCGCACCGGGCCTGGCCATCGGTGCCGCCGTGCTGGGCTTCAACTTGGTCGGCGATGCGCTCAGGGAGGCCTATGATCCCAAGCTGCGAAGTGAGAGGTGAAGGAATGAGAGGTGCCAGCGACCTCTCATCGCTTCGGCGACAGGAATTTCCCTGGGCCTCGGAAACGACATATCTGAACAACGCCAGCGTCGGACCTCTGCCCGAGCGGACCCGGCTGGTACTGGACACGTTTCAACCGCAAGCGCGCCGCGCCATTTCAGTTGCCGGACCGCGAGCTGTTTGCCACCATGGCCGAGTCCCGGCGCCTGGTCGCTGAGCTGATCGGTGCCGTGCCGGAGGAGATCGGCCTCACCATCAACACGGGATATGGCCTCAGCCTTGCCGCTCGCGCGCTGCCGCTTCAGGCCGGCGACATCGTCCTCACCAGCGATCGTGAGTTCCCCGCCAATGTCTACCCGTGGATGCTGCTGAAAGACCAGGGGATCAGCCTCGAGCTCGCCCCAACCACTGAAGACGGCTGGCCCGATGAGGAGTACCTGCTACAGCGGTTGAGGGACCCACGGGTCCGGGTGCTGGCCATCTCGCTGGTGCAGTTCAGTAACGGCTACACCGTGGATCTCGCCCGGCTCTCGGCTGCTACCCGGGCTTCCAACACCTATCTGGTGGTCGACGCTATCCAGGGCGTGGGACAGGTACCCCTGGATCTGACGGAGACTCCGGTGGATGTGCTGGCCTGCGGCGCCCAGAAGTGGTTGCTTTCTCCTTGGGGCTCCGGCTTCGTCTACGTGCGCCGGGACCTGATCCGCGAGCTCCGGCCGACAGTCACCGGCTGGATGGCGTTCGAAGGCACCGACGACTTTACCCGCCTGACTCAGTACGACGACACTCTGCGGGGCGACGCCCGCCGGTTCGAGCTGATCACGCTTCCGTACCAGGACTTCGCCGGTATGAACGCCTCGCTCCGGCTGCTGCTCGAGATCGGCATTCCGTCTATCGCCGAACACCTCCGGTCGTTGCAGGTTCCAGTGCTGGGGTGGGCGGCAGGCCGCGGCGTACGGGTGGCCTCGCCGGTCGGCGACCGGGGCTCGGGTATCCTCTGCGTCGCGCCTCCCGATGTGGGTGGCGCTTTCCGCGCCCTCAAGGCGGCTCGGATCATCTGCGGCATGCGGGAAGGGGCCATCCGCCTGAGTCCGCACTGGTACAACACCCTTGAAGAAATGCAGCGAGTGGTCGACATCCTGGAGCAGGCATGACCGCATTCACCGACATGCTCGTGGCCGGCTATGCCGCCGATGAACCGTCGCTGGTGCTGGGTGCCGCCCTCGAAGGCTCGCAGGTTCACCGGGAGCCGAAGGTTCGCCTCCCCCTTTCGATGGTCAATCGCCATGGGCTGGTGGCCGGCGCTACCGGAACCGGCAAGACCAAAACGCTACAGCTGCTGACGGAGCAGCTCTCCGCCCAGGGTGTCCCGGTGTTCGTAGCCGACATGAAGGGCGACCTGTCCGGGCTCGCCATGCCGGGCGAAGCCACCGCACGTGTGAGCGGTCGGGCCGGTGAGATCGGATGGGATTGGAAGGCCGCCGGTGTCCCGGTTGAGTTTGTCAGCCTCACCGGAGCGCTCGGAGTGCAGTTGCGTGCGACGGTCAGCTCCTTCGGCCCTTTGCTCCTCGGCAAAGTGCTCTCACTCAACGAAACGCAGACCAGCGTGCTGACGATGGTCTTCAAGTACGCCGACGACAATCAACTTCCCTTGCTCGATTTTCCGGATCTCCGGGCGGTCTTGCAGTTCCTGGCTTCAGACGAGGGGAGACCAGCGCTCGCGCCGTACGGCGGCATGTCGGGAGCCACGGTAGGAGTATTGCTCCGGAAAATGGTGGAGCTGGAGGCTCAGGGAGCAGGACAGTTTTTCGGGGAGCCGGAATTCGATGTGAAGGACATGTTGCAGCTGACCTCGGACGGGCGCGGGGTCATCACCTGTCTCGAGCTGCCAGATGTAGCGGACAAGCCACTCATGTTCTCGACTTTTATGATGTGGATGCTGGCGGAGCTGTACCACAACCTGCCGGAAGCGGGAGACCTGCCCAAGCCTCGGCTGGTGTTTTTCTTCGATGAGGCGCACCTGCTCTTCGATGACGCGTCCAAGGCGTTCCTGGATCAGATCGAGCAGGTCGTGCGCCTGATCCGCTCGAAAGGCGTAGGTGTGTACTTCGTGACTCAGACCCCCAAGGATGTGCCGGCGGGAATACTGGCCCAGCTGGGCAACCGCGTCCAGCACGCGCTCCGGGCTCACACTCCCGACGACGACAAGGCGCTGAAGGCGACGGTGCGCACCTTTCCCAAGACATCGTTCTACGACCTGGAAGAGACCCTGACCTCGCTAGGCATTGGGGAGGCGGTAGTCACCGTGCTCAACAGCCGCGGAGCTCCCACACCTGTAGTGGCCACCCGGCTCATTCCACCGGCATCGCGCATGGCGCCGCTGACTCCAGACGAGCTTCAGGCCGATATCAGGCAGTCCAGCCTGCTGGTGGAGTACGGCAAGTCATTGGACCGGGAGAGCGCCCGCGAGATCCTCGCCGCCCGTATCGAACGCACGACACCTTCCGCTACAGGGCCCGCTCCGTCGAGAGAATCAACGTCGGACAAGACGGTGGGAGAGATGGCTCGAGACGCGGTGTCATCCCCGGCAGGTAGAACAGTTGTAAGAGAGGTAATGCGCGGTCTCTTCGGATTGCTTGGTGCCAAGCCTCCACGGAGCAGCACCCGGCGGAGACGCTGGTAGGGTCACTCCTCGAGGACTAGCCGGACGTAGTTCTTCTTTCCCTTTCGCAACATCAGAAATCGACCTTCTGGCGGACCCTGGAGGTCGGCTTCGGTAATGTGAAGTTCGGTACTCTCGATAGCCTTGTCGTTGACATAAAAGCCTTTGCCGTTGATCCCGCGGCGGGCGTCAGCTTTTGAGGTGGCCAACCCGCTCTCGACCAATAACTCCACGATCGAAGAATCCTGAAGCTGAGTTCGAGATATTTTCCGTTGCGGCATGCCAACGATGGCTTCCGGGGCATTCCCCGTGAAAACTAGTTGGCTGGTCTTGATCGCCTGTTCAGCAGCGGCTTCTCCGTGAACCCGACTGGTGACGTCCTTCGCGAGTAGCCGCTGTGCAATACGCTTCCCCGGATCCCGGGCATGCTCGGTCATGGTGGCGGCAATCTCCTGCAACGGCAGGAAGGTGAACAGCTTCAGGTACCGTTCGACGTCGCGGTCGTCGGTATTGATCCAGAACTGGTAGAACTGGTAGGGCGTCGTCTTCGCAGGGTCGAGCCAGACGTTGCCGGCTTCGCTCTTGCCGAACTTGGTGCCTGACGCCGTGGTAATCAGCGGAAACACCATCCCGTACGTCTGTTTTCCTTCGCGCTTACCGATAAGCTCTATGCCCGCCGTAATGTTTCCCCATTGATCGCTCCCGCCGATCTGCAGCTCGCAGTTTTCGGCGCGGAACAGATGCCAGAAATCGTACGCCTGCAGCACCATGTAGCTGAACTCGGTAAAGCTGAGACCGCTTTCCATGCGGCTTCGGACGCTTTCCTTCTGCAGCATCCATCCCACTGTCAGGTACCGGCCCGCGTCCCGCAGGAAATCCATCAACGGCAGTTCCCGGAGCCAGTCGGCATTGTTTCGCATGCGCGCGGCGTTTGTTTCCGAGGCCTCGAACGACAGGAAACGGGACAGCTGCTCGCGCATGGCGGTGGCATTCCGATCGATCTGCTCCAGCGGCATGATGGGGCGCTCGGAGCGTTTGCCGCTCGGGTCTCCCACCATGCCGGTGCCGCCGCCGATGAGGATGATCGGCGTGTGTCCGAACCGCTGGAGCCAGGCTGCACCCATGACCGGAACAAGGTTTCCCACGTGCAGCGAGTCAGCCGTGGGATCGAATCCCACATACGCCGTAATCCGGCCCTGTTGAAGACGTTCGGATAGCCCGGCGGTCGCATCCTGGAGCAGGCCACGGGCCGTCAAAGTTTTAAGCAGTTCGGTCATAGCCGCCAATGGTACCCGCTGGAATAGAGCCTCGCAATTGGCTAGCTTGCGCACATGACCCACCCACAGGATCCGATGGATCCTCCGAATGCCCAAGATCCTTCAAGGATGGGCCGCCGGCTGTCTCGCATGAAGCCTTCGCGGCTGTCGCCTCGCGCGCGTCGCAACATTCTGGTCGGATTCCTCGCGGTGGTGGCTTTCGGCCTAGCCGTGCTGGCCGCGGCCTGGAGCCGCGCCTGTGCCGGGAACACATGTCCCTCGATCGAGGAGCTGGGCGGCTACGACCCGGACCAGGCCTCCAAGGTGTACGCGGCCGACGGACGGCTGATTACCGATCTCGGCCTCGAGCGCCGCACGGTCATCCCGTTGGGCGAGATGTCGCCTTATGTAAAGACCGCGTTCCTCGCAACCGAAGACAAGCGATTCTACAGCCACCATGGGATCGACTGGTTCCGCGTCTTCGGAGCCATCAAGACCAACGTCTTCCAGCTCCGGTTCGCCGAAGGATTCTCGACCATCACCATGCAGCTGGCCCGGAACATCTGGGTCGAGGACATCAGCGGTACCGATAAGTCGCTGCGCCGGAAGCTGCGCGAAGCGAAGGTCGCCCGGGAAATCGAGAAAAAGTATCCCAAGGACAAGATCCTCGAGATCTACCTGAATCAGATCCCGCTTGGGAACGGAGCCTACGGGGTGGAGGCCGCGTCCCAACGTTATTTCGGGAAGTCGGTTCGCGATCTCAACGTCGCTGAAGCGGCCACCCTCGCCGCCATCCCTAAGGCCCCCACCCGCTACAACCCCCGCCGCAATCCCAACCTCAACATCCAGCGCCGCAACACCGTGCTCAATCTGTTGCGGGACAATGGGCTGTTGAATGGGAGCGAGACCGAGCGCTGGAAGGCATACCCGCTGCTGCTCTCCTCCCACTCGGACTACAGCGGCGTCGCCGAATACTTCGTGGAATATGTGCGGCAGCAGCTGGAGGCGCGGTTCGGCCGGGAGCTCTACACCATGGGCTACCGCATCTACACCAGCCTGGACCTCGATATTCAACAGGCGGCGGAACGCGCGCTGGAGGCGCGGCTGGAAGCCATCGAGAGCGGGGCGGATGGCAAGTTCACCCACGAGACCTACCGGCAGTACATGGACTCCCGCTCGGACAACAGCGAGGACAACAGCCGGACGACCACCCCCTACCTGCAGGGCCTGGCGGTCACGCTGGAGGCCAAGACCGGCTACATCCGAGCGATGGTGGGCGGCAGGGATTTCGAGGACAGCAAGTTCAACCGGGCGACGCAGGCCCTCAGGCAGCCCGGGTCTACCTTCAAGCCGATCGTATACGCCGCTGCGGTCGAGGCAGGATATCCGCTCTCGCATGTGATGGTGGACGACCCGCTCAGCGTGGAGCTGGATCCTACCGAACCGCCCTGGGCTCCGCAGAACTACGATCTGGAATTCGACGGGCCGATGACACTGCGCCGAGCGCTGTACCTCTCGCGCAATATCATCGCCATCAAGTTGGGTATGGAGCTGGGAGAGCAGGCGGTCATCAGCGAGGCCACGAAGTTCGGGCTCACCACCCGGGTGCCGGCATTCCCGTCCATTCACATTGGCTCGGCCGACGTGATTCCGCTGGAGATGATCGCGGCCTATACCACGTTCGCCAATCTGGGGACCCGCACCGTTCCCAATGCGGTGCTGCGGGTCGAGGACCGCGGTGGCAAGATCGTGTGGCAGCCGCCGGTTCGAACCGTGGAGGTGATGGACACCCTGCATGCGTGGCTGATGGCCGACGCGCTGAGGGACGTGGTCCGGCGTGGTACGGCGGTGGGCTCGGTTGGCGCCCGGATCAACTTTCCTGCGGGCGGCAAGACCGGAACCACCAACGACGGCTTTGATGTCTGGTTTATCGGTTTCACGCCCGACATGGTGACCGGATTCTGGGTCGGGTTCGATCAGCCGCGCAAGATCAAAGCAAACGCGCAGGGCGGTGTGCTGGTGGCACCGGCGTGGAGTGCAATGATGAGCGAGGTGTACGAGCGCAGGAGTGTCCCGCCGGGCTGGTCCCGGCCGGCCGGGCTTAGCGCACTGGACGTGGACAAGACCACCGGCTACAAGGCGACACCGTTCTGTCCTAAGGACGTGCATTACATCGAGTCGTTCATCCCGGGGACCGAGCCCACGGCGTTCTGCCCGGTGCACTCGCCGTTCGGGTCCATCGGCGTGATGGGCGGCGAGTCCCCTGAGCCGCAGCCGACCACGACGGGGCCGCCCACTGCTCCGGCCGTGGGATCACCTACTCCGCAGCCGAGTACGCAGGGTGCTCCCGCGACCGGGGGCACTACGGGAGTCATGGGAGGGACGGGCCCACCGCCCAACTCGCCGCGCTGACATGCGGGCGCGCCGGCTGGCCGCCCGGTGGCTGATTCCGGTTGAGGGGCCTCCGATCGAGCGCGCCGCACTGCTGATCGGAGCCGACGGCCGGATCGATGCTGTGGGCCCGGACTCGAGTGTAGCACGGCCTCCGGATGCTGCTGCCGAGGATTTTGGCGAGGCGGTCATCCTGCCGGGCCTGATCAATACGCATACCCATCTGGAACTCACCGGCTTCGGGTCGCAGATACACGCGCGCGACTTCGCCGTCTGGATCAAGCAACTCCGGGAACTGAAAACACGTCGGACGGCGGCCGAGTACCTCGCAGCGGCGCAGCGGGGGCTCCAGGCCTGCTACAAGTCCGGCGTGACCACCATCGCCGACACGGGGGACTCCGGGTCGGTGATACGCGCCCTCGCCGAAGCCAATGGGTCCGGCGTGGCGTATCAGGAGGTGTTCGGGCCCCATCCTTCGCAGGCGCAGGACAGCCTGGCAGCGCTGCGTAGTCGGGTTATCGAGTCCGGGCGGTGGGCGGTGCAGCGCGTTCGGATCGGCCTCTCGCCGCACGCACCCTACACCGTAAGCGGACCGCTACTGAAGGGGGTGGCACGGTGGGCCACATCAGAGGGGCTGCCGCTGGCGGTACACGTCGCTGAGTCGCCCGCCGAAACCGCGCTCCTGATGACCGGGTCGGGGCAATTTGCCGAGGCGTGGCGCCAGCGGGGAATTCCGCTGCCGGAGCCGCTGGGACGAACGCCGGTCCAGTGGCTGGCCGATCACGATGCGCTCACCGAACGCACGCTGTGCATTCATGCGGTGCAGGCCAGCCTGTCCGACATCCAGCTGCTGGCCCGCAGTGGGGCCGCCGTGGCCCACTGCCCGCTGTCCAATGCGGCGCACCGGCATGGTGAAGCGCCGCTCTCTACCCTGATGCAGGCCGGCGTTCGGGTCGGTCTGGGAACCGATTCAGAGGTGAGCGTCGGCCGGCTCGATCTGCTCGCGGAAGGGCGCGCAGCGGCCGGCCTGGCTTCCCTCCGCCCCGAGGAAACGGTCGAGCTCTGCACCCTGGGAGGCGCCCGGGCCCTGGGTCTCGAGGCGGAGATCGGCAGCCTTCGGACCGGCAAGTGGGCCGACTGCGTCGTCCTCAAGCTGCCGGATCAGGGTCCGAGGCGTTCGCCGGCCGAACATGTACTCGCCAGCTCCGCGGGCGACCTGTTGCTCACCTGCTTGGCCGGAAGGGACGTTCACCGGGCCCTATGAAGATCCAACGGCATGCAGCCATTCTGCGCGTCGTGCGCGAGCGACGAATCGAGAGTCAGGACGAGTTGCGCGAGGCACTCGCCGACGACGGGTTTGTGGTTACCCAGGCCACGCTTTCGCGCGACATACGCGAGCTGGGACTGGCGAAGCTGGCGGACCCCCGGGGAGGCGCCTATTACACGCATCCGCACCGCTCGGCGGTGCGGCCCGAGCTGGGGCAGGTCCTGCCCGCGCTGCTGGTGAGCCTGGACGGAGTGGGGCCGTTTCTGGTTCTGAAGACTGCCAGCGGATCGGCTGGTGCGGTGACCGAGGCGCTGGATCAGGCAGGCTGGTCCGAGATCATCGGCACCATCGCTGGGGATGATACTGTGTTGGTGATTACCCGGAGCCAGCGCCATCGGGAGGAGATCGCTAGCCGGATTCAGAAGCTGGTGAAGTAGCCCTGGGCTCCCGGCTCACCTCGACGCCAGCTTATCATCGAAACGTACCGCAGGCCTTAAAGATGCGTGCCCAAAGGGCCGAAACTTGAGCTTGAAGGTGTGAGCTCTGGCGGTCATACGTGCTACAAGCCGAAATCCGGGATCGAGGCCAAGATAGTAACCACGCTTCACTTGCGTAGTGCCGGAGGCGCACATTACGATTCTTCGGGTTGCCATCCGCGTTCATCGCGTTTTCGGAGAAGTCCCTTGCGGTGTCTGGCGCTAAACGCCTCCTTTGAGCCGTTGACCATGGTCCCGGTCCGGCGTGCCCTTCGTCTCGTCATCGAGGGGAAAGCCGAGATCGTCGAATCGGATGGGGGCGACGTCGTTCGAAGCGAACGGCTGACGCTTCCCAAACCGGCGATTATACGCCTCGTCAAGTTCGTTCACGTTCCCCGCCGCTTCCGCCGTCAAGTCACCAATACATTCCTCTTCGCTCGTGACGGTTACCGCTGCCAGTACTGCCATCGGGGTCAGGGCGACCTCAGGCACCGGGAATGTCTCACGCGGGACCATCTGATCCCGCTTTCCCGCGGCGGCGACAACGAATGGAGCAACGTGGTGACGGCCTGCAGCTCGTGCAACACTCGCAAGGGGAATCATCTTCCTGAGGAGTGCGGCATGCATCCGTTGGGTGCCCCGCGTGAGCCGCACTTTGTGCATCTGTCCTGGGCGGTACGTCGTCTATCAGTCACTCAGGCCAAGTACATCAAGCTCTTCTACGGAGATGAGGCGCTCCGGGCACTCGGAGGCACCATCTAGTTACCGCGGTGCCGCCTGCCCGTTCTGCCGCACCACAAATCGTGGACTCCGCGCCTCCAGCCGGAGACTCGGCAGTCCCGCAAGCCGCAGCAGAAACCGCGTCGTGCCGCGTCCCACGGCGTCGCCGATACCTTCGCTTCCCTGCGCCGCCTCTCCGATATCCCCGGCAAGAAAGCGCTTCAGCTCATCCAGATCCGTGTCGGAGAGCGTCGACACCTGGAGCGAGGCGGCGTAGTAGTATCCTCCCGGCTGGTCCGGCCTGACATTCACCTGGTAGGCGAAGGCCAGGGCAGCGCCGAGCGCGTCAAGCGTCGCATAGCGGCGTTCCTGCCTTCGCTGGCCGACCAGCGTCAGCAGCGTGTACTGGTCGAGTAGCGGTTCGTGCCGAACCACGACATCCCACTCCAGCTGTCGGGCGAAGTCGTCGAACCACCCCTCCCGCGAGCGCCATATCTCCACCCGGTAGTGCAGCCGCACCGGGAGCCCCGAACGCAGCGCCCCGAGCCAGCGGCTCTCGGAGCCGAGCAGGTTTTCCGAGCGCACGACCGGAGCGCGCGCCCCGGTGGGAGTGGAATCCGGGGTGAGGCTCACGAGCAGCCGCACCGGGTTGGCCTGCGCCCGCAGGTTACCGGGCAGCCCACCGGTGATCGCCGCCAGTGCGACTACCCAGCCGCGCCAATCGCGCGCCAGGAACCGGAAAAGACGGCGGTGTGACACTAGAACCGGCGCTGCAGCCTGACTACGAACTTGACGGGCTCGTCCTCGGAGAGACTCTTGGCCAGATAGGCGCCGATTCCGCCCGCGTCGAGCCCGACCCCGGCATCGAACTCCCATTCCTTGAGGACTGGAAGGCTATTGACCGGCACCTGGCCCGGGCCACTCCCGGCCAGCCACGCCTTGCCTCCGTTTCCGAAGACCACCAGGTCCGCCTCCTTGATCCCGATGAAACGTCCCGGGCTGCCCTCCCGGTCGGGCATTCGGTAGCCAACGTTGAGAGCCACCCTGCTCCGCAGTTCGACCTGGGTGATGATCATCCGGTCGCAGAGAGCCGGGTCGGCGGGATCATTGAAGCCACTGGGTGCGCAGGTGAAAGCGCGGAAATCGAACCCTGGCAGGAGGTCGAGGCCGCCCAGCGAGACGCGCCGCTGCATCGGGAGCCGGTCTCCTTCGATCCAGCTGTCGGTACGGAGTCGGACGTTCATCTGCAGCTTCGGAGTCAGGCGGGCGTATCGCCGAACATCGAGAAGCAGGCGACCGGTGCCGTATCCGCCGCCGGTTTCGGGGGTGGGTCGCACCGTTGGTGGCAACGCGACGGGGGCGATGTCATCGCTGGTGGAATGTTCGAAGCGCCCCCGAATTATCCAGCCGCTGGTA
>CAVUDL010000012.1:0-99035 GCA_963740175.1 uncultured Gemmatimonadales bacterium | reverse complement strand
GGCGTCGTCATGAGACCAGGAGACGAACTTCCAGGGCCCACTTCCGATGGGCCGCTGATCGAAGCCGGAAGGCGTAGGCGTGGGAACTACAGCCGCCACAGGCATGGCCAGTAACTTAGGAAAGACGTTGAGCGGCTCTTCCAGCGTGAGGGTGAGGGTAGAGTCGTCCTGCACCCGGATCCCCTCCACCTCCTTGCTCTGGCCGGCGGCATAGGCCCGGGCCCCGCGTATAGGATAGAGCGGCCAGCTGCGCCCCCCGCTGCTGCCGGGCGCCAGGGCGCGAAGCAGGGACGCGTGGACGTCCTGGGCCTTGATGGATCGCCCGTCGTGGAAGGTGGCGTCCTGGCGGAGGTGGAAGGTGTAGACCCGGCCGGACGCGTCCGTCTCCCATGACCGGGCCAGACCAGGCTTCAGTTGGGCATCGGCGTCGAACTGCGTCAGGTTGTCGAAGAGCAGGGCGACCACTTCCCCCGTGGGCACGTCGGTGGAGAGCGCCGGGTCCAGGGAGCGGGGATCATAGGTGAAGAAGTAGTTGAGGGTGGAGTCACCGCCCTGGTCACCGCAGGCGGACAAAAGAAGAGCCGTAGCAAGAAGGAGTTGGCGCATTGGATCCGTGGCTCAGAGGGCGAGTTGGGTAGGAAACACCATCATAGACGGATACGATTCGGGGCTATGGCCCCGCTGCCCGCTGTCCGGCTGCCTCCTGACGTTGACACGACGACGTAAGGTGGTCAAACTACCGGGCTTACAGCACGCCGTCAATCGGCTTCCGGTTCCCCGGTGGGCGTAAGATCCTCCGCCTGGAGTGTCTCATTTTACTTCGCCCGCCAGAGCTCCACGGATGCTACCCAGCCACCTTCCCAGGCCGGCGGTCCTGACCCGCGCCGCGTGGTTGGCCCCTCTTCTGACAATTCTGCTCGTGGCCCCGCCCGCTTGCCGCTCAGGAAACCCAGCTGGTCGTACGGCAGCTCGATTTCAGGGGGAACAAGGCCATATCGGACGAGATGCTGGCCAGCGCCATCGCCACCACCAACTCCAGCTGGTTTGCCCGAGCCGGTCTGTTCCGGTGGATAGGCCTGGGGGCGAAGCGCGACTTCGATCCCCAGGAGTTTCGCCGCGACGTGGTGCGGATCGGGGTCTTGTACAAGCGTAGCGGGTACTATGAGGCGGTGATCGACACCCTGATCCGGCGCACGCCGGAAGACGTCTACATCACGATCAATATCACTGAAGGCGAGCCGATCATCGTCAACTCGCTCACGATCACCGGCCTGGACTCGCTCCGGGCGCGGGGGCGCGAATTGGCTCTCCAGGACCTGCCGCTCCATCAGGGCGACCCGTTCAATCGTTTTCTCATGCAGGCCAGCGCCGACAGCCTCACCACCAGGTTGCGCGACCATGGGTATCCGTCGGCCATCGTGTTTACCAGCTTCGAGGTCAATACCCCGGCGCGAAATGCCTCCGTAGCACTGGACGTGGCGCCGGGGCAGCGCGCTGTTATCGGCCCGATCACCGTCGTGGGGGCCCAGCGGGTGGACTCGTCCCTGGTGCGCAAGTTGCTGGTAGCCCGTCCCGGGCGGCGGTATTCCCAGGAGGAGCTGTTCCAGAGCCAGCGGAATCTGTATGAGTCGGATCTCTTCCGCTTCGCGTCGGTCAACATCGACTCGGCCAGGTTCCAGCCCAACGCCGATTCGGTGCCGCTCGTGGTCCAGGTCAACGAAGGCAAGCGGCGCCGGGTGCGGGGCGGCCTGGGCTACGCCACCAACGACTGCTTTCGTGGCGCGCTGGGGTGGACCTCGCGGGACTTTCTGGGAGGCGGACAGATTCTCGACTTGACCAGCCGGCTCTCCAAGGTGGGAGTCGGCGACCCGCTGGACTGGGGACTCGACGAGAACATCTGCAGCGCTTCGCGCGAGGATAGTGTTGGGTCATCCAAGCTGAACTTCTATCTCGGGGCGTCGGTGCGCCGTCCGGCCTTTCTGTCGCCCAACAACGCTCTCACGGTGTCGCTGTTCGCGGAACGTCGGTCCGAGTTCAAGGTGTACCTGCGGCAGGAAACCGGCGCCAGCATCGCGCTCACCCGCAGCACCCCCCGCCGCCGCAATCCGCTGTCGCTCACCTACACCGTCTCCTATGGGCGGACCGAGGCCACGGCGCAGAGCTTCTGTTCATTCTTCAACGCCTGCACGGCCGACGTGATCGAGGAGCTCCGCCAGAACCGGGTGCTCGCGATGCTGACCGGATTGGCCAACTTTCCCCGGGTCAATAGCCAGATCGACCCCACCCGAGGCCGGTCGGCCCAGGTCGAGCTCACCTACGCCTCCACCCTCATCGGGTCCTCCACCCTGCAGCAGTTCACGCGCCTGGTGGGCGGGATAACCTGGTACCGGCCGCTCTCACGCGACGTTATTCTCAGCTGGCGGCTCCGAGGCGGAGCCATTTTCTCACCCACGCTCGACGTGGGTGGCGGCGCGGTCGCCTTCATCCCACCGGAGCAGCGGTTCTATGCCGGCGGCCCCAATGATGTCAGAGGTTTTGACCGCAACGAGCTCGGGCCGGTGGTGTACGTGGTGCCTCAAAGTCATGTGGACTCAGCGGCCGCGAACAACGAGCCCCTCGATCCCGACTCGGTGCGGGTGGCGGCAACGGGCGGGAATACCCTGGCGGTAGCCAACGTCGAGTTGCGGGTGCCGTCTCCGATCCTGAGCTCTCGCCTCAGACTGGCGGCGTTTGTGGATGCAGGCGGCGTGTGGCAGCGCGGACCGAACCAGCGCACCACCGTAATTCGGGTGACGCCGGGGGTAGGCATGCGGGTGGCGACTCCCCTCGGCCCTGCGCGGCTCGATGTGGCCTACAATCCCTACAAGCTCCAACCGGGCACGCTCTTCCAATTCGATGACGCGGGGAACCTCTTTCCCGTCGCCGGCCAGGGCTCCTATGTCCTGCCTCGCAGCAACAAGTGGACGCTGCACGTGGCTGTAGGGCAGCCATTCTGATGCGTCGCCAGCTGGCCCGCTTCCTCTTCGTTTTCGTCATCGGCATGATGGCGATGATCCTCGGCGTGGTCACTTCGATGACGCTGACGCCGCCGGGCCGCGATCTGCTGGCGCGCACCGTTTCCCGGGGACTCGACCGAATCGTTACTGGGCAGGTCAAAGTGGGCGCGATCTCGGGCTCATTCCTGTATGACCTCACCCTGGAAAATCTGGTGGTCCGCGATACCGCCGGCGAACTGCTGGTGGATCTGCCCCGGGTGCGAGTGGCGTACCGGCTGCCGAACCTCATTGCGGGGCAGGTGGTGCTGAGCGCTTTGCAGCTCGAGCGTCCCACCATTCAGCTCATCAAGCACCGCAACGGCCGCATGAACTATGAAGAGGTGCTCGGGATCGGCAAGGGATCGAAGGGCGGCCCTTCGCCTCTGGTCGAGTTTCACAATGTCAGAATGAACGAAGGGATGCTGCGCATCGCGCTGCCCTGGAACCCGCCCAAGTCGGCGCGAACGGAAAGCAGCGTTGATTCGGCGCTGCTTGCAGAACGCGCCAAGCCAGGGCGGATGATTCAGGAAAGCGGAGAAGGGCTGCGGCGCGTCATCGTGCTGGCGGACCTCGCCACCCGGATGTCCCGGCTGCGCATTGCCACACCGGACCGGCAGCCGTTCACCATCGATCTCGACTCGTTGTCCACCCGAGTCAACGATCCCGGGGTCACGTTGCGCCACGCGGTCGGCCGGGTCCGTATTCGGGGAGACAGCGCGGTATTCAGTCTCTCGCGCGGGGCGCTGCCCGATACGCGTTTCTCCGGCGGTGGCGCAGTAACCTGGCCCCGGGATACGGTCCTCTTCGACTTTCAGGTAATCCTGCCCCGCGTCAATCTGGAAGACCTGCGCTGGGTGTCTCCCAAGTTCCCCGCCATGAGTGGCCAGGGGGTGATCACCGCGCGTTCCGAGACAGGGTCCCGGACCGCCTACGACATTCGGGACCTCCATCTGAGCGGCCTGCTGGGCCGGGTCGATGGGGAGCTGGTGACGATCACCGATCGGCGCCGCGGGCTCGGCGTGCGCGACATGAACGTACGCCTGACTGAGCTGGATCTCGACGCGGTCCGTCCCTACCTCGATACGCTGCCGTTCGATGGCACGGTCACGGGTCGGCTGGCCGGGTCGGGCTTCCTCAATGCGCTGGATGTCGGGATCGAATGGGCCTTCCGAGACGCCGCGGTGCCGGGCATGCCGCTGAGCACCATCGCCGGCGACGGCGGGATCGGATCGTCGCGGGATAGCGGGCTCACCTTCACCGAGTTCGGCGTCAGGCAATCCGACATCGACTTGCGGACCGTGCGCCGGATCGCGCCAGCCGTCATTCTGGAAGGGCGTCTCACCGCCGTCGGCACCTTGAACGGGCCGCTGCGCAACATCCGCTTCAACGGCACGGCGCAACACCAGGATCTGGATCGCCCGCCCAGTCAGCTCGAAGGGACGGTGCACCTGGACACCCGGTCCGCCGTGCTGGGCCTGAGCACCGACGTCGTGCTGGATCCGCTCTCCTTCGAGGGGATCCGGCGTGCCTTTCCTGCGCTGAAGGCCCGAGGCGAGCTCCGAGGGCCGTTCCAGAGCCGGGGCACGCTGGAGCGGCTGTCCGTCGATGCCAGCCTGATCGGTGACATCGGGTCCGTGGAAGCCCATGGCTTTGCTACACTCCGGCCACCCCGGTGGGGCGCTGAAGATCTGTTGCTGCGGTTCTCGCGGCTCAACCTGGCGGCGCTCACCGGCCGGGAGCTCCCCACCAGCCTTGAGGGCGAGCTGGTGGTTACCGGCGTGACCGACTCACTGGCGGCGCCGGAAGGCGAGATGCGGTTGGCGCTATCCCGCAGCCGGGTCAGAGAGTGGACTCTCGACAGCGTGTTTGCCGTGGCCGGGTTGCACGATAGCCTGTTGCGGGTCGATACCGCCTATGCCGTCTGGAAGGGTGCCCGGGTAGGCGGCTCCGGCACGCTCGGCTGGGGCGGGGCCCACATGGGGCGCATGGCCTTTGCCATGGCGGCAGACAGCCTGATCGCGTTCGACTCGCTGCTGCTGGCGACGACCGGACAAACCCGGGATATCGGTCCGGACAACCGGCCCCTGGGCGGAACCGCCCGGGCCACGGTCCAGCTCTCGGGAAATCTCGATACACTGGAAGCGGCGGGCGAGGTCCTCGTGGAAAACCTGGAGTGGCAGAGCATCCGCTCTCCTCGCGTCACTGGAGCGTTCAGCTGGATCGGCGGGACCCGCCCGCAGCTTACTGCGTCCATCGGCTCGGACTCCATCGCCGCTCGCAATTGGATCTTCAGCCGCGCCGGCGCCCAGGCCAGTGGATGGGCCGATTCACTGCAGTGGCGAGCCGGTACCGGGATCGGCCCCGATATCCGGGCAGATGCCTCGGGACATTGGTGGCGGCGGGGTGAGACCAAGGTGGCCATGTTCGATAGTCTGGCGCTGGCGTTGCCCGCCCACCGCTACCAGTTGGACGAGTCGTTCGCCGTCACCCTCAGTGATTCTGCTCCCACGGTCAGTCCACTCACTATCAGGGCAGTGGACGGCTCCGCTCTGATCCAGGTGGCAGGACGAGTCCCCGGATCGTCGTCCGGCTCTCTGCTGGTGCGGGTGTTGGGGCTCGATCTCCACGACGCCTACGGCCTGCTCCAACGGGACACAGTGGGTGTCGCGGGAGAGTTGGGACTCGAGATGAGAGTCGGAGGCACCGCGGAATCCCCGACGCTGCGAGGCACCGCCACGTTGGATGGTGGACGGTTCGGCGATTTCAAGGCCCCGTTCCTCCAGGGGGTCGTGGACTACGCCAATCGCCGTCTGGAGACCGACCTGCTCCTCTGGCGGACGGGCGAGAACGTGCTGGACGTCGGCGCTACGCTCCCGCTGGACCTGGCACTCAAGGGCGCGGGAGAACGGCAGGTGGATGGTCCCCTTTCGGTGCATGCCCAGGGCGACAGTGTGGACCTCGCCATCCTGGAAGCACTCACGCCGGGCGTCCGGCAGGTGACCGGAATTCTCTCGACCGACGTCAATGTGAGCGGCACATGGGAAGCGCCGCGCCTCACCGGAGCGGTCGCGATTCGGGACGGCGCCATGACGGTGCCGGGCCTGGGCGTCCGCTTCGGCCAGGTGCGGGGCCGGGCGACGTTTCAGGGCGACTCTCTGGTGCTCGAGGACGTGGCACTCGGCAGCAGCGGCGGGACTCTGGCAGTGTCGGGATCGGTCAAACTGGAGGACCTGGCCCGGCCGGTGCTCAACCTCGGCTTTCGAGCCAATGACTTCCGTGCCATCGACGTCCGTAACTTCCTCACGCTGAATGCCACCGGCGGCCTGCGGCTGCAAGGGCCGTTCTTTCAATCGACTCTGAGCGGGAACCTGACCGCCAACAGCGGCGTGCTCTACTTTGCCGATCTGGTCAGCAAACGGATCATCGATCTGGAGGATCCGACCATCGCGGATCTGGTCGACACCACTCTCCTCCGCCGGGAGGATCTCGGGGCCAAGTTTCAGAACCGGTTTCTCGATTCGTTGACCATCACGAATCTGGGTGTCGAGATGGGAACCGATGTCTGGCTTCGATCGGCGGAGGCGAACATTCAGCTGACCGGCCAGGTACAGCTCAGCAAGACGAGGCAGGAGTACACACCCTCGGGGAACCTGGAAGCGGTACGCGGCAACTACACCCTGAAGATCGGCCCCGTCACGCGCGACTTCACGGTGGAGCGCGGAACGGTGCGATACTTCGGCGACCTCAATGCCGCCCTCGACATCCGGGCCACCCACATCGTCCGCGCCGTCCGGGGGGAAGAAGTGCCGGTCATAGCCGTGATCACCGGAACGCTGTATGCACCGAAGGTCACCCTGGAAAGCACGTTCAGCCCTCCCATCTCTCAGACGGACCTGGTGTCGTACGTGGTCACGGGCTATCCCGCCAACGAAGCTGCCCGCCTGGGACTCAGCAACGTGGTGGAGACCAGCCTGTCCTACTTCTCCAGCGCGTTGTCCAGCGAACTGGAACGGGCCCTGATCCAGGACATCGGCATCCCAATCGACCTGATCGAGATCCGTCCCGGCGTATCGCGCGGCAGCGGAAGCACGCTCACGCAGGTGGCGGCCGGGTGGCAGCTCGGGAGCAAGACCTTCCTGCGCTTCAACGCTGGATTCTGCCCCGAAAATCTAGGGCAGTTCAGCTACAACAACCTGGGTGCCAGCCTGGAGTTCCGGTTCAGCAAGGAGTGGAGACTCCTGACCAGCGTCGAGCCCAGCCTCCAGTCCTGCCACCAGGAGTTCGGGATCACCGGCAACAATCCATATCAGATCGGCGCCGATGTCCGCTGGGAGCGGGAGTTCTAGGCGTGACGCGGGCGCTGGTCATCACCAACCCGGCGGCAGCCAGGACTGCTCCGCTGGCGGTGAACGCCGTGATGAGCACGCTCAGAAGCGCGGGATGGGAGGCTGAAGTACTCGCGACCGGAGGGCCGGGTGACGCCCGGAGGCTGGCCGAGTACGGCGTGGCCGAAGGAGTGGATGTGGTGGCCGTCTTCGGCGGGGACGGCACGACGATGCAGGCCGCCGCCGGCCTGGTCGGAACGGACATCGCTCTCGGCGTGATTCCCGGTGGAACCGGAAATCTGCTGGCCGGTAACCTGCGAATCCCCGCGTCGCCCGCGCGAGCAGCCAAGGCGTTGGTGACGGCCCGGCCGAAGCCGTTCGACCTGGGCCACATGGAGCGGCCCGGCGGCTCGCAGTACTTCGCGGTTGCCTGCGGCGCGGGGTACGATGCCCGGGTCATGGCGGGGACCCTCTCCGAGCATAAGCGCCGCTGGGGCATGGCGGCGTACGTCGCCACCACTCTGCGTCTCATCGCAGACATCAGAAGCACGGTCCACGTGATCACGATCGATGGGGTGGAGTACGAAGCCAACGCGGCGATGGTGCTGGTGGCCAACTGCGGCGAGGTCATCCCACCCTTCGTCCGGCTGGGCCCCGGGATCACTCCGGACGACGGCCTGCTGGATGTCGTGGTCATGCGGGCGAACAACTTTTCCCAGAGCGTGCGCGCCGTCTGGGACCTGCTGCGGATTGCCCCGGGAGGATCGGGGCGACGGCGGGTTACGTCGGGTATGCCCGAGGGCGAGAGGTACGGGTCGAATCCGATCCAGTGCAGCCGGTTCAGCTCGATGGCGAGCCCGGTGGGGAAACGCCGTTCACCGTGAGCATCATCCCCGGGGCGATTCGAGTGATGGTGCCGGCCGGTCGGTAAGGCATGGTGCAATCGTGATCGGTGACTAATTTCTGGGGGGCACACTGTCCCCCTGATCCAAGGGATTTCCATGGCCGGCTCCGTACTGCTGATCGATGACGATGTCGACGTTTTACGCAGTATCGGCAACTACTTCGAGCGCTTCGGGTACGAGGTAACCCGCGAGCTGAGCGGCGAAGCCGGCCTGGCCACCTTTGATCGTCTCCGGCCCGAGGTCGTCATCCTCGACCTGGGACTTCCCGGCATGGATGGCATGGAGGTATTGGAACACCTGCGCCAGCGCGATGCGTCGGTGGTGCTTCTCACCGGGCAGGCGGACGTGCCGACCGCGGTGCGGGCCATGCAGCTCGGGGCCGAAAACTTTCTGACCAAGCCGGTCGACATGGAGCACCTTGCCGCGGCCACAGCGAGAGTGGCCGACAAGGCCAGGTTGCGGCGGATCAACGAGGCGCTGCTGGTTCAGAGCGCACCGGGACACGGCCTCGACTCTCTCGGCGCCTCCTCGGGTATGCAGGACTTCGCCCACCAGGTGGGACTTCTCGCCCAGAGTGAGCGGACTACGGTGCTGCTGAACGGTGAGAGCGGGACCGGCAAGGGCTGGGTCGCGCGCATGATCCACGATCTCAGCCCGCGGACAAAAGCACCTTTCGTGGAGGTGAACTGCGGCGGCCTGAACGCCACCTTCCTGGACTCCGAGCTGTTCGGTCACGAGAAGGGCGCATTCACCGACGCCAAGGATCGAAAGCAAGGTCTGTTCGAGATCGCGGATCACGGAACCATATTTCTCGACGAGATCGGCGACCTGGCCCCCGAGCTCCAGCCTAAACTGCTGAAGGTGCTGGAGACCAAGACGTTCCGTCGCCTCGGGGGGACCCGTGAGATCACGGTGGACGTGCGGCTCGTGGCCGCTACCAACAAGAATCTGCAGGCTGAAGTGGAGGGAGGGCGCTTTCGGGAAGACCTGTATTACCGGCTGAGCGTCATGCCGCTGACGATGCCGGCGCTGCGCGATCGGTCCCGGGAAGACCGGTTGGCACTGATTACTCGGCTGATGGGCGACCTGCGCTCGGAGCTCCCTGATGGGCCTCCGGCCTTGTCGGGCGAGGTACTGGAGCGGCTGCTCTCCTACCCATGGCCCGGCAATGTGCGGGAAATGCGCAACGTGCTGGAGCGCGCGCTCATCCTGGGACGAGGTCAGCCCGCGGTGAGTGTGGAGCACCTGCCCGGCGAGTTCCGGGCTCGTGCGGGCGTAGGCGACCGACGGCACACCCCGCTCAGCCTCGAGGACCTGGAACGGCAGCACATCGAGCGCACCTTGAAGCATCATGCCGGCAATCGAACCCGCGCGGCGATCGAGCTTGGCATCTCGCGTGCAACGCTGATCAACAAGATCAAACGCTACAACATCATTGCGTGAGTGTGGGTATGGGCAAAGTTCAGGAACATGATGGCATGGGGTGCCGCGCCTGTGGCCGCGAAGAGCGCGCCTCGGAAGGATACCCGTGCACCAGCTGCGGCACTTTCATCTGCCTGATCTGCACTTTCCGGGGGGTCACACTCTGTCGTGAGTGCGCCGCCCGCACCGCCCCGGAGAAGGGCGTCTGAGCCTGAGCACCTTATGCCAGCTGCCATAGCGCGTGCCACCGTTGCTCCAGTCCTGGCCGAGCCGCGGGTTCGGGCAGAGCAGGTCACTCAGCTGGTGCTGGGAGAAACTGCCACAGTTACCAGCCAGAGCGGGGAGTGGCGCCGCGTCTGCACTCACTTCGATGGCTATGATGGGTGGATCAACTCGGGCTATCTGCACGAGGGCGAACGACGCGGCAGTCGAAGAATGGCGTGCGCGGGCGACGGCGTGGAGCGACGGGGCCACGGTGCGGGTCGGCTCATCGCATCTCCAGCTCCCGCTTCGCGCGCGGGTTGTCCTCGAGGGCGACGCCGTGGGATTGCCCGACGGCCGGCGGGGCCGGCTCACCGCCGGCACGGTTCGCCCCACCAGTGAGTCTGCGGCTGCGGCCCGAGGCAAAGCGGCGGAACGCTGGGCCTTGGAGCATTTCGCCGGGAGCCCCTACCAGTGGGGCGGCGTGACGCCCTGGGGGGTGGACTGCTCAGGATTGGTTCAAACGACGTTCGCGGCCCGTGGCGTGATCCTGCCGCGAGACTCGGCCCAGCAGGTGTTTCACGGCGCGTCCATCGCGCTCGAGGCCATTCGCCCGGGGGACCTCCTCTTTTTCTCCGGTGAAACGACCAGCGGCATTACTCATGTGGCTTTCGCGGGAGAGGCCGACACGCTGATCCATTCCACGCTCGCATGCGGTGGAATGCTGATCGAGCCCTGGTTACCTGGAACCCGTGGCGGAACGCTGCGGCCGAGACTCGTGGCAGTGCGGAGACTGGAAGAGCGTTGAAAAGCAAGCTGGTCCTCTTCGACATAGACGGCACTATCCTCCTCACCGCCGGCGCTGGCCGCCGAGCCATCGTTGCCGCGATCAGCGAGCAGGTAGGACATGCCAGGGGTTTGCAGCAGGTCCGCTTCGACGGAAAGACGGATCCCCAGATCGTCACCGAGCTGCTTGAGGCTGCGGGTCTTCCCGGACCACATCGCTCTGATCGGGTGGAGGCGCTCTGTTCCCGCTATGTCGATCTCCTGGAGTACGAGCTACAGCAACCCACCAGCAGCACCACACTGATGCCCGGTGTGGGCCCCTTGCTCGACCGCCTGGAACAGTCTGAAGACGTGGTGCTGGGCCTGCTCACCGGCAACATGGCGCGGGGCGCTGCCCTCAAGCTCCGGTCCGGCGGGCTCGATCCTGAACGCTTCCTCGTCGGGGCCTACGGCTCGGATGCAGCCCAACGGACAGAGCTGCCGCACATCGCCGCTCAGCGCGCAGCGCGATACTTCGGCCGAGTTCCCTCCGGAGCCGAAGTCGTCATCATTGGCGATACCCCCGCCGACATCGCGTGCGGCGCCTGCATCAGCGCACGGGCCGTGGGCGTAGCTACCGGCGCCTACTCGGTGGCGGACCTCATGGCGTGTGCGCCGCACGCCGTGTTCGAGAACCTCAGCAACACCGACCGCGTCCTGCAGGCCATCTTTGCCCCCCACAGCTGAATCCTGGACGATCCCTGAGCTGGGCCCCTCGCTCGGCAGGCTGGTGGACCCCCCCGCAGCGCGGGGGGATCGTGGCTCGCTCGACCTGGTTCTGGACGATATCCGCATGGACCTCGTTACCGGGATCTTCGAGCTGGCTGGTGCGGCTCGGTCCTTCGCGGCGGCGGGGGACCGGCAAAGCGCGGTCTCCTCGCTGTCCCGGGTTGGCTGGCTTGGGCTGTGGGAACGGGCCGTGGCTGCGTCGGCTGAGCGCCTGGCCCAGGTAGTCAACGCCAGACTGGCGGACGCTGCAATGGAGTCGCGGCTGCCGGCCCCGCAGCTTCAGGCATCCCTGTTGAGGCCGGAGGATGTGCGCGCCATTGCCTCACGCCTGGGAAGCGGCGGCGCGGGCTTCGTGGGAGCACTCGATGCGCTGGAGCAGACGGTACCGGGCGCGGCAGCATCCGGCAGCCGAGGCCGGGCAGGTCGGGACGATTGGGAGCGTGCGCTGGCGGGTTCGGCCCGGCGGCTGGAAGCTGCGTGGCTTGGCCTTCTCGCAATTGCCCGCCTGGAACAGGATCGCTGGAAAGTGGAGATCGAGCGTGTCCGCGCGTGGCGTCGCCCCAGACGGCTGCTCTGGCTGATCACCGGCGCCGCACTGGCTGTCGCTACCTATCTGGGTTTGGTGCTGGGTGGCTACCTGCCTCTGCCGACGCCGCTCCGGCCGCTGGCTGAGCTCTGGTGGTCCAAGCTATGACGGTCATCGGGGTGGGAATCGATCTGGTTGACCTCGAGCGGATCAGGTCTCTACTAGCCAATAAGGGCGAGCAGGCCATGACCCGCTTCTTTTCGCAGAAAGAACGGGAGTATCTCTCCACTCGTCCCGATGCCACCGGCCACGCCGCTGCCCGGATTGCCGCCAAGGAAGCAGTGTACAAGGCGATGCAGGCATTGAGTGGTGCCCGGGGGATTGGGTGGCGCGAAATCGAGGTTTCCCGAGACCCCGAGGGGCGGCCAGCCATCCAGCTTCACGGTCTGGCCGCCCGCCTGTCGCAGGAGCGGGGAGGACTGCGGATCCAGATATCTCTCACTCATTCCGCAATTTCGGCTGGCGCGATCGCGGTAGTTGAAGCCCCATAGGCCTGCCACTTTCAATTCCGACCATGTCACTCTAGTTTGCCCGGAGCGATCCACAAACTGGATGAAAATGGTTCTCATTGGTGGAGGCGCCCTCGTCCTCGGGGCCACCCTCCTGGTAACCCCCCAACAAACCGCATCTCCCACTGACCCGGCGCCGATAGTTCGTCGGCTGGCGGCAACGGCCCAACTGGCCGCCCAGGAATACCGGGTCGGCATCGTTGATGGGCGAGTGGTCTCACCGGCGGAAGTCAGTGAAGCCCGCCTGTTCCTCCAGGAGTCGAGGCGATCTGCGGCCGCTTTACCCGCGGCTATAAGGCGCGTTGCTGTCACTCAGATCGACTCGATCATCCTGCTGGTGGATCGCACCGGAGCTCCGGACTCGGTGGAGGCTAAGGTCCGGCGGCTGACCAGCGGCATCGCGAGTGAGCTGGGCGTCACACTTGACGACATTCCCAAGCAGCCCCCGTCGCTGGTGCGGGGAGGAGAGGTATATCAATCCAATTGCGCGAGCTGCCACGGCACGCTCGGCAGGGGGGATGGGCCCGCGGCAGCTGGACTCGATCCGGCACCAACCAACCTGTCCGATCGGAGCGCGCTTCAGGATCAGTCCCCGCTGGACTACTATCGCCGAATCACCATAGGAGTAGTGGGCACCGCGATGCCCTCCTTCGAGGGGAGTTTGCCGGCTGAGGACCGCTGGGCTGCCGCTCTGTACGCGACCCTCCTCCGCTTGCCGGCTCCCGCCGGTACCGTGCCGCCGACCCTCCAGTCCTTTGAGACCACCGGACGCATGTCGGACCTCGACCTGCTCGCTGCCCTCGAAGCGACCGACAAGTCCACCGCTACCCCGGCTCAAGTCGCCGCCATTCGTCGGGCTCAGCCTGATGCGACTGCGGCTGCGACCGGACAGGTCTTCGACGAGGTACGGGCTCAGCTCGATTCCACGTACGCACTCGCGCGGAGAGGCGACTCGTCGGCCAATACTCGCGCGTTCGACGCCTATATGACGTTCGAACAAGTCGAGCGGGAAGTGCGGGCCAAGGATCCGGCATTAGCCGCGGAGCTGGAAGCGGACTTTGCTGCCTTGCGAGGAGAGGTCGGGAGAAGCGGAGGCTCTGGGAAGCTGGAGGCTTTACGCCACCGGTTGGACACCGGGCTGGAGAAAGCCGAGCTGACGGTGGGCAATGAGCTATCGCCGGTCAACCTGGTGTTCCAGTCTCTGGTGATCATGTTGCGCGAAGGACTCGAGGCGATTCTGATCGTGGGGGCCCTGATGACGTTTCTGGTGAAGATGGGCGCGTCCCACCGGAAGCGGGACATCAACCTTGGTGTGGCGGCCGCAGTTGGTGCCAGCCTCGCCACCGCAGTCGCGATCGAGACGGTGTTCCACCTTTCGCCTGCTCACCAGGAAATCCTGGAGGGCATGACGATGGTCGTCGCCACCGTGGTGCTGTTTTATGTGAGCTACTGGCTGCTCTCCAAGATGGAGGTGGTTAAGTGGAACCATTTCGTGAAGAGCAAGGTCAACGACGCACTCACCAGCGGTTCCTCGCTGGCCCTAGCCTCGGCGGCGTTTCTCGCGGTCTATCGCGAAGGGTTCGAGACCGTGCTCTTCTACAAGGCGCTGTTTTTGACCGGCGGTGCGGGTAGCGGTATGCCGATATTGACGGGAATCGCGCTGGGAGCCGCTATTCTGGTGGGAGTCTACATCGCCATCAGCCGGTTCGGCGTACGGCTTCCGCTCAAGCCCTTCTTCGCCGTCACCAGCGCGTTTCTTTACTACATGGCCTTCGTCTTTGCGGGCAAAGGAGTGGCGGAACTCCAGGCCGGCGGCGTGCTGCCCACTACCATATTCTCGTGGGCGCCCCGCCTGCCCGCGCTCGGCATTTATCCGACGCTGGAGTCCTTGCTCGCGCAAAGCGTGCTCCTGGCGCTACTTCTGGCGGCGCTCCTGTGGACGTTTGTGATAGGCCCGCACCGCCTCCAGAACGCGGTGGCGCTGAACCCGTGAAGTTCACCACGGCCGACCTCTGTGACGAGTTTCCCGAGGTCGTGAGAATCGCGGACCCGGTTTTTACCGACTACGGCGGGCTGCGAAAGTTCGGCGGTCCGATCGAGACGCTGCGGGTATTCGAGGACAACTCGCTCGTCAGCGAAACGCTGGGGACGCCGGGGGGAGGCCGCGTGCTGGTGATAGATGGAGGCGGCTCGCTCCGTACCGCGCTGGTGGGAGGACGACTCACGGGCATGGCTCACGCCAATGGGTGGGCGGGACTGATCATCAACGGTTCCGTTCGGGACTCGGTCGAGATGCGCCAAATCAAGCTGGGGGTGCGTGCCCTGAGCACGTCGCCGCTGCGGTGCCAGAAGCTGGGAAGGGGCGACAGGGGTGGGAAAGTGACCTTTGCCGGTGTGATTTTCTCTCCGACTGAGTACCTGTACGCGGATGAGGATGGGATCGTGGTGTCGGATCGAAGGCTGACCGACTGACCTCGGTGCGCCCTACAACGCAAAACGGCCCGTCTCGCGACGGGCCGTTTGCATGAGGAGTGGTAGATCGCCCCCTGAGTTTACGGAGACGGACCGAAGTGCCCGCTCCACCCTTCTTCGACCTACCACCTTTCCTTGAGGTCTTACTGACCTCCCGGGCATAGGTAAGGCAAGGGCGGTGCCAAAGCAGGCGATCGTGTAAGTTGTTATGTGACAACGTTAGTCGCAGAGCACCTCAAGTGGCTTGGAAGTGCAGAATTTGTACATATCCTGCCTTCGTCTCCTATGCGCTTGATTCTAAAGAGCTTAGCGAGCTGTCGATATTTTGGCCGGTGACAGTTTCTTCCCTGTCTCCAAATAGAGTCCGGGATTGGGGCCTGGACGGCGGTGCCAGAGGGCGAGAATCGCAATTCCAATCACCACGATGATCACACTGGTGAGTTGTGCCAGAGTGAAGGATCCAAGAATGCGATCGTCTTTGGCTCGCAGGAATTCGACCAGAAACCGCTCCATCCCGGCGAATACCAGGTACAGGCCGAAGAGCCAGCCCACCGGGCGCCCGGACTTCCGGAGGGCCCAGAGCACCGCAAACGCCACCAGCATGGCGGCGACCTCAAACAGCTGGGTGGGGTGGACCGCCAGGACTGTTCCGGGATCCACGCCCGGAGGAATCGGGATGTCAAACAGGTTCTTCAGATTTTCAGCGGTCGAAGGCGGCAGGCCCTGGGGGAACTTGACTCCCCAGGGAAGATCGGTAGGGCGGCCGTAGTCGTCATTGACCAGGAAGCAGCCGACCCGTCCGAGCGCGTACGCTGCAGCCAGGGCCGGCGCCCCCAACTGCATGGTCCAGCGGATTGGCACCCGCAATCGCCACCCATTCAGTATTACCGCCAGCGCGCCTCCGATAAATCCGCCGTACCAGACGAGCCCGCCCCGGGAGAACAGGGCATCCGCATCTCCAGTAAGCGCCACGTACCACAGCTTCGCCCCGATTATTCCGCCGATCACCGCGGCCGCAACCATATCGGCTGCGTAATCCTCCTTGAGCCGGGCCTGGCGCAGCTGGAGGGCGATCAGCCAGCCCCCCATGAGGAAGGCCACCATCATCATGAGGCCATAGCCGGTGATCTCGATTGGACCGAGATCCCACTGGAGCGGATAGACGTTCATGTTTTGGTCCCGAAAGAATGAGCCGCGGGCACCAGGCCCGGGATCGGCAGATCGTCACGCGGCTCGAGATCCCACCCACTGCGCTCGCCACGGTGAAGTCGCCAGGCGCCGGCCGCTGCTATCATCGCCGCGTTGTCGGTGTTGAGCCGCGGGGAAGCTACGCTGACCCGGGCCACTCCCGCCAGCCGTTCCTTCAGGGCGGAAACCAGTGCTCGATTGCAAGCGACACCACCTCCCACCATGGCCTGGCTGTAGCCGGCGGCCGTGACCGCGTGGGCGGTCTTGGAAACGAGAACCTCGATGGCCGCGTCCTGAAACGCCCGGGCGACATCGGCGCGCTCACCGGCTGATCGCGACTCGGGCTCGGCTGGCCGCAGCGCACGCAGCACGGCGGTTTTCAGTCCGCTGAACGAAAAGGCGTACTGGTTTGGTCCCCTGCGATCGAGCTCCTGAAGCATGGGTCGGGGCAAGCGCACCTGGCCCGGCCTACCCTCGCGCGCCAGCCGCTCGAGCGGCGCCCCTCCGGGATAGCCCAGGCCCAGGAGATTTGCCACTTTGTCGAACGCCTCACCGGCCGCGTCATCGAGTGTTTGACCGAGCAGGCGGTATTCGCCCCAGGCGGGTACATCCAGCAGCAGAGTGTGACCGCCACTCACCAGCAGGCCGATGAAGGGTGGCGCAAGATCAGGATCCTCCAAGGTCGGCGCGAAGAGATGGCCCTCGAGGTGGTTGACGCCGATCAGCGGGCGGTCCTGGCTGAACGCGAGGGTCTTGCCATACATCACGCCGACCAGCAGGGCGCCTACCAGGCCAGGGCCGCTGGTTACCGCCACGCCGTCCACTTGCGACAGGCCGATACTGGCATCGGCCAGAGCACGCTCCACCACCGGGCCGATGGCCTGCACGTGGGCCCGACTCGCCAGCTCGGGGACCACCCCGCCGAAGATCCGATGCACGTCCTGGGAGAGGATCGCGAGTGAGGCGAGGCTACTGCGGCCTTCTTCGGCGCGGACCACGGCGGCGGAGGTCTCGTCGCAGGATGTCTCGATGCCGAGGATCCACTCAGCCACTTAGCGCCTGTTGTCGTCGAGGAGGCGCTCGGCCAACGCGCGGTTGACGGGAGAGCCCCAGTCATGGGCGCCGATGATGCGCTTCACGATGACCCCGTCCTTGTTGATAAGGAAGCTCTCCGGCACGCCGGTAGTCTGATAGGTCTGCTGTACGTTGGTGCTGCGATCCTGGAGCAGATCGAAGCTCAATCCGAGGTCCTGCGCGAATGCGCGGACATCTTCCGGACTACCCTCATCGATACTGATGGCCGCAATCTTGAAGCCGCGCGGAGCCAGATCCCGGTATACCCGCTCCATGGCGGGCATCTCGACCCGGCACGGGACACACCAGGTCGCCCAGATGTTGACGAGAGTTACCGCTCCCTTGTACTGCTCTCGGAACGAAACCGAGTCCCCGGTGGCAAGGTTGATGGCGCGGAAGTCGGGCGCCGGCGCTCCGACTTCGACCCGCTGGATGTCGGGCCCGAAGCGGGTAAGAGCCACGGCGCCGGTGACAAGTCCGGCTACCACCACCGCCACGATGGTCCACTGCTTCGACATGCTTCTGGTCACACCTTCACGGCGCATTGCCGCTTCAGCTCGCGGATGGCGTGGGCAGGGTCCGGTGTGCCGAATACCGCCGTCCCAGCCACAAAGGTGTCGGCGCCGGCGCTCCAGGCCTCAGCGATGGTTTCGTTGGTGATGCCACCGTCCACTTCGAGCACGGCCTGGGAACCCTTCCGGTCCAGCAGGGCACGGGTCCGGCGGATCTTGTCGGTGGACTGAGGGATATAGGACTGTCCGCCATAGCCGGGGTTCACCGACATAACCAGCACCAGGTCCACATCGCCCAAAATCTCCTCCAGCAGGGCTACCGGTGTCGACGGATTCAGCGCCACGCCCGCCAGCATGCCAAGCTGCCGGCTGGTGGCCAGATGACGTTGTACGTGGATCGTGGCCTCGGGATGAAATGTGAAAATGCTCGCTCCGGCATCGGCGAATTCGCCCAGGTAGCGCTCCGGACGCTCGACCATGAGGTGAACGTCGAGAGGGAGGTTCGTGAGTCTTCTCAGCGCACGAACCAGAGGGGCGCCGAAGGTGAGATTCGGCACGAAGTGTCCATCCATCACGTCGACGTGCAGCCAGTCGGCGCCTCCGGAGACGGCTCGTTCTATCTGCTCCGGAAGCCGCCCCAGGTCAGCGCTCAGCACACTCGGCGCAATCCGGACCGTCATCGCGTTCCCTCCGGCCCCTGGCTTACCACGAGGGATACTGTGGTGCCCCGCGGTCGGCCCACGCCGGATGACGGCCGGGTGGCGAGCACGACCCCGGGCTCCTGACCGCCGGCCACCGTATCTACCGAGCCCATTCGCACCCCACCAGCGGACAGGATTTTCGTCGCCTGAAGCAGACTCATTCCGATTACATCCGGCACCGCCACCAGAGATGGGCCGGCGCTCACCACCAGTTGCACCATCGTGTTCGGCGCCAGCACGGTTCCCGGCGGAGGGTCCTGCCAGATGACGGTGCCACGGGGGAATGCATCGTTGTGGCGCTCGCCGTCAAGCCGGGCCCGGAAGCCGAGCTCGGTCAATGTGCGCCGCGCTTCCGGTTCCGGCAGCTCCAGCACTCGGGGCAGGGAATGGTCCTTGGTGAAAACCGAGCCAGGCGAGAGCCAGAGCACCGAGATTCCATAGCCGACCACGAACGTGAGAACGATCAGGCCCATGTCTCGAAGGAATGCGCGCCAGGCATCGGATTCGAGAAGCGGACCGGATGAGGTATGGCGGCGAGCTCTCATCGCACTCGCCGGAGCCGGGCACCGAACGCCCCGTCCATTCCATGAACTTGCGGCAGAATCGTCAGATCTCCCTCCGGGGAGAGCAGGTCCGCGTCAATCGCATCGGTGGCCTCGCGCTCAAAGGCCGGGTGGTTTGCCAGGAACCGATGAACCTGAGTTGCATTCTCCTCCGGCTCCACGGAGCAGGTCGAGTAGACCAACAAACCTCCGGGCGGCACTACCGTGGCAGCCTGGGTGAGGAGCTCGGCCTGCAACTTCTCGAGAGAAGCGAGCGCATCCGGCGTCACTCGCCAGCGGGCATCCGGGTGACGTGCAAAGGTACCGGTGCCGAGGCAGGGCGCGTCCACCAGCACCACATCAGCCCGCCGAAGCGGCGGATGCCGTCCATCCGCAACCACCACCAGCTCCTTGCCCCTGCCTGCGCGCTTGAGGTTTTCCACCAGCCGCCTGGCGCGCGACCGGCTCACCTCGCCGGCAACTACAGTCCTGGCCGCGCGACCGAGCGCGATAGTTTTGCCACCCGGGGCGGCGCAGACGTCGTAGATCAGGGCTTCCGGGGATACATCCGCGAACCCGGCCAGGATCGCCTGAGCCGGATCCTGCACGATGAAGTCGCCTTCGTGAAACCCCGGCAGCTCGGCCGGGCGGCTCCGGGCTGTGCTGATCAGCCCCGCACCATGTGGCGCCGGTTCGACCTCCAGACCCGAAGCGCGCCAGCGCGTCGCCAACGTTGCCACATCGGCTCGAGCCGGTTGGAGCACCAGGCGGGGACGGGAATTATTCCAGCGGAGCAGTCCCTCCGCTCCCGCGATACCGAACGCGGCCATCCAGCGACGCACCAGCCAGAGCGGATGGGAGTGCTCCACCGCGAGCCGCTCGGCCGGATCGCCCGGACCGGGGCTTGATGTCGGCTCGGAACGGGCCGCCCGCCGCAGGACGGCATTTACAAACGCCGCCGCCCTGGCACCACCGGCGGACCGCGCCAGGGTAACGCTGGTGTTCACTGCCGCATGATCGGGAACTCGATCTAGCCCAGTCAACTGATACAGACCGAGTCTGAGGACATCCTGCAGCTCGGGATTCACGCTCGACCAGCCTCGGGGGACCATGGGGGCGAGCTGAGCATCGAGAACGCTCCGATGCCGCAAGACGCCGGCCGCCAGCTCATGGGCCAATCTGCGGTCCGGCTCTGCCAGCGCGCTCACCGACTGATCAAGCGCCAGGTCGAATGTGTCGCCGCTCCGCACCTGCTGCAGGATTCTGAGTGCCGCCTGCCGTGGCCCTATGCCGGAGCTCTGGCTCATAGGACGTCAGCACGGACATGCCGCCCCGGCGACCGTTGCCCGCCTATTCGAGCATTCCTGAGTCAGGGGTCGAGGGCATGGCGACTTCACGTCTCGGCATTCGTCCGGCACGAAAGGCGAGACGTCCCGCCTCGACGGCCAGCCGCATGGCCGCGGCCATGGCAACCGGATCGCGGGCCTCGGCGAGCGCGGTATTCATGAGGATGCCGTCCACGCCCTGCTCCATAGTGAGGCAGGCATCCGAGGCAGTGCCCACGCCGGCATCGACGATGACCGGCACCGAGAGCCGCCGCTTGATGGTACGGATGCCGTAGGGGTTGAGCAGACCCAGGCCGCTGCCGATGGGCGACGCCAGCGGCATCACGGCGGCGCAGCCCGCGTCCTCCAGCCGCAGTGCGGTAATCAGGTCGTCATTGGTATACGCGAGCACCTTGAAGCCATCCTGCACCAGCTCCCGGGCCGCCATGAGAAGTCCCTCGGTATCGGGAAGGAGCGTCTCCCGGTCCC
This sequence comes from uncultured Gemmatimonadales bacterium, assembly GCA_963740175.1. GTDB lineage: Bacteria > Gemmatimonadota > Gemmatimonadetes > Gemmatimonadales > GWC2-71-9 > CAVVWJ01. The sequence goes on along the minus strand of CAVUDL010000012.1, from coordinate 78,195 downwards.
CGATCACTTCGAGCTTCACGAACTCGTTAAAGCCGGCTTCGCGCGCCAGCCTGGCATAGCGAATGGCCTCATCGGCGGTATAACAGCCGGCGGTGTTGGCCAGCAGGAAGTACTGCTCCGGACTCAGATGATAGAGAACCCCTTCATCCTTGCTTCGATCGAGGTCCACCCGGCGCACCGCCACGGTCACAATATCGGCGCCCGACGCATCAATGGCACGGACCATCTCGTCATTGTTCCGATACTTGCCGGTCCCCACCATCAGGCGCGACCGAAAGCGTCGTCCACCGATGATGAGAGGCGAGTCGGTAGTGGGCTCAGACTGGACGGTAGTCATGCCCGAAAGATACACCCTAGGGTCACGCTCATCCCCCGCCCACGAAGTGCACCAGCTCCACAGCGTCTCCGTCAGTCAATGAGGTGTCATCCAGGTGAGGGCGGCGGACAATCCTCCGGTTCAGCTCCACCACCACCGTGCGTGGGTCGAGCCCCAAGTGCCGAAGTAGATCGGAGGCGGTAGCCGGGCCCGGGAGCCGGCGCGGCTCGCCGTTGACCAGGATCTCCAGCTCGGTCATAGATCCTCCATCCAGGGCGCCAGCATGGCGAGGGCGGCGGCGGCCGGATCAGGGGCGTGCCAGAGCGATCGAATCGCAGCGACTCCGTACGCCCCGACAGTTCTCAGCTCACGGGCCCGTTCGGGCGTGACGCCTCCGATGGCAATGACGGGCAGTCCGAGGCTGGCTGCGTCGCGCACCAGGCCTGGCCCGGCCGGGTTTCGTCCGGGGTGGCTCGGCGTCGGATAGATGGTTCCGACCACGAGAAAATCGGCGCCCTCCTCCACCGCAACTTTGGCTTCCTCCAGACTGTGAACCGAGCGGCCGATCCATCCGTGGCGCAGAACCGCGCGGGCATCTGCCGGAGTGAGATCGCCGGCGCCGAGCTGCACGCCGTGTGCCCCTGCGGCCGCTGCAATATCCGGACGGCCGCTTACAAAGACTGCTGCTTCCGGAGGGCGGGCGAGCGCGACCAGCCTCAGGGCGCCGGCGGCAAGCCGCGCAGCCGCACCGCTCCGGTCCCGGGCATGCAATGCCACTGCAGCGCCGCCGGCCGCGATTGCCGCCGCACGTATGCCGAAATCGGGTGCGGACATGATGTCACCATCTGTAAATGCATGGACCCGGGGCAACGGTCTCATGCCAGGCGCTTGCCCGCCATAATTCCCCGGCCGCGGACCCAGGCCTCAACCGGCAGTCGAGTCTTTCCTGCCGGCTGAACCTCCAAGACAGCTAGCGCGCCGTCTCCGGCCGCAATAACCAGCCGGGCCCCCGCCTCGAGTACAGTGCCGGGCTCGCCGGAGCCCGAGGCCTCTCGTGCGCCAAACAGCTTGAGGGTGCCGCCATCCAGGTTGGCCCAGGCACCCGGCGCCGGATCGAACGCCCGGATGTGTCGAACCAATGCCGCGGCGTCCTGGTCCCAAACGACTCGGGTGACCTCCCGGTCGAGCTTCGGAGCGTAGGTGGCCTGCGAATGGTCCTGCGCCTGGGGTCGTACCAGGCCCCCGGAGAGCAGTGAGAGCGCCTCCACCAGCGCGGCGGCGCCAAGGTCCGACAGACGCTGGGCGAGCTCCCCGGCGGTCTCGTCCCGTTCGATCGGCGTGGCGACCCGATGCAGGATCGGCCCACTGTCGAGGCCTTCCTCCATCTGCATGATCGTGATGCCAGTCTCGTGGTCGCCCGCGAGGATCGCCTGCTGAATCGGTGCCGCGCCCCGGTGCCGGGGAAGCAGCGAGGCATGCACGTTGATCAGTCCCCGGGGTGGAAGGGACAGGACCTCGGGCCGCAGGATATGGCCGTAGGCGACCACGATGCCAAGATCGGGCTCGAGGCGCCGCAAGCTGGTGGTAAAGACGTCGCCCACGGGGCGGACGGGTTGAAGCACCGGGAGGCCCGCGCGCTCTGCTACGATCTTGATCGGCGGTGCGATCAACTGGGAACGGGATCTTCCGTGCGGCTTGTCAGGCTGGGTTACCACGCCGGCGATGGTGAACCGGCCGTGTAGCAGCGCCTCGAGGGAGGGAACGGCGAACGTCGGCGTTCCGAAAAAGACGATCCTCATTACCCGGTCCGGGCAGACGCCGCCTGGACCTCCTTGGTGTAACCCGCGTCATCCTTGTGTTCCCGGCGCCAGCGGGAGAGGAGCATCTGCCGCTTGATCAGACTGAGGTGATCGAGAAAGAGGATTCCGTCGAGGTGATCGATCTCGTGCTGGATGGCCCGCGCTGCAAGGCCGGTAGCCTCCTTGCGGTAGGGGGTTCCGTTCTCGTCCAGCGCCTCGAGCACGACGCGCTCCGGCCGGGTGACATCGCCGTAGATGTCGGGAATGGAGAGGCAGCCCTCCTCCGCGGTGGCCCGGCCCTCGGTCTCGACGATGACGGGATCGATCATGACAAAGCGGTCCCCTTCGGCGTCCACCACCGCCACCCGGCGCGCCACCCCCACCTGATTGGCCGCAAGGCCGACTCCCTTGGCGGCGTCCATCGTTTCGAACAGATCAGCGACCAGGCGGCGCACCTCGTCGTCGACAGTACTGACCGGGAGGCTGTGCTGCCGGAGGACGGGGGAGCCGAGGAGATGAAGGGGACGCAGCGTCATGCAGCGGGAGCACCTGACGCAGCAGAGCTGCCCACGCGGACGATACGGGACCGTTCGACCACGACGGTGGCCGTGCCGCTTTCCACCGTCACTCGGACTTCCCTGGCGCCCTCGGTGTCAACCTCCTTGATGTCCTTCACCCTGCCGATGATGCCTCCTGTCGTCATGACTTCGTCGCCCTTCTTGAGCTTGCTCAGGAGCTCGGCGTGACGCTTCCGGGCCTGACCCGACGGCCGCAGAATGAGGAAGTAGATCACCAGGGCGAAGCCTATCAGCTGGATCATGATGAACGGAACGCCAAGGAACCTGGGGCTTTCCGCCGGCGCGGCCTGAATGATCAGCAGTGGAGTCAATTGGGTCCTCCGTAATGTTGGCGGAGCCACTCGCGGCTCCAGCCTTCAAACGTTCCGTTCAGGATGTGCGCGCGGGCCTGTTCTCCGAGCCGCACCAGAAAGCGGATGTTGTGAATGGAAATCAGCCGCAGGCCCAGCATGTCTTCCACCACGAACAGGTGCCGCAGATAGCCACGCGGGTACGTGGTACAGGTTTCACAGTCGCACCCGGGATCGAGAGGCTCGACCGACCCTTTGAGCGCCGCGCCTTTCACGTTGACTCGCCCGGACGGCAGCCACGCGGTGCCATGGCGCCCGTTGCGCGTAGCCGCGACGCAATCGAACAGATCCACGCCTCTCGCAATTCCCTCCAGCAAGTCCGCAGGGAATCCGACTCCCATAAGATAACGGGGGATGTCCCGCGGCAGGCCCGACTCCAGGTGCTCCAGGATGCGATGCATCACCGGCTTCGGCTCGCCGACGGACAGACCACCGATGGCGATGCCGGTCCAGGGTCCCCGTTCGAGCGTGCCCTCCAGCGAGCGCATCCGCAACTCGTCATGAATGCCGCCCTGAATGATGGGCCAGAGCGCCTGGTGGACGGGCGGACCGGCGGTCCGGCGGTCGGCAGCGCTGCTGCGGATCGGTTCAGTGGCCGGCTCGTTGGTCTGTCCGCCTGTCCGGCTGTTCGCCAACTGCCGGTGCGCCTCCTGACATCGATCCAACCAGCGGAGCGTCCGTTCCATTCCCTCGCAGGCCGCTTCAGCCGATGACTGTCCCGGCACGACATGGTCGAAAGCCATGGCGACATCGGCGCCGAGCTGCCACTGAATCTCCATCGCGCGTTCGGGCGTCAGCACGCGGCTGGTGCCGTCAATGTGGCTCTGGAACTCAACGCCGTTTTCGGAGATGCGACGGAGGCCGTGGAGGGAGAACACCTGGAAGCCGCCCGAGTCGGTGAGCATGGGACGGTCCCAGGTGGTGAACCGATTGAGCCCACCCATCTGCCGAATGACTTCCTCGCCGGGCCTCAAATGAAGGTGGTACGTATTGCCCAGTATGATCTGCGCTCCGGTGCGACGGACGTCGCCAGCGCTCAGCCCCCGCACCACTGCGTGAGTCCCCACCGGCATGAAGGCGGGGGTTTCCACCAGCCCATGGGGCAAGGTGAGCACGCCGGCCCGGGCGAGCCCTTCGGTACGCTGCAGCTGAAACTCAAACATCGAGGATACGATCGATCTGCCGCCGGTGTACCAGGTCGTGCGCCGCCATAAGCCGCAGCAGAAATCCGGCGCTTTCGGGTCCGCGCTCGCTGTGGAGCCCCACCCGATCCAGCTGGGCGGGAGCCAAGCTCCGGAGCACGCCAAGATTGGCCGCGCGCATGCTGCGGAGCTGGTCCAGCGCGATGTTGAGTGGGACGTCACGATATTGGAACGTCCGGGCCCATGCGTCCTGGTCGTAGCCCGGCAGCGGAGGCTGGTCTTCCGTCACAATCATTCTCAGCCGGTAACCGAACACGAGATCAGAGTCGGCCAGGTGCTGGACGACTTCGATTACCGACCACTTCCCCGGCGCTTCCGGGCGCCTGAGGGTCCTATCATCCAGTGCAGCGATCCGGCTCGTGAGCCAGGGAAGCAGCTGGCCGAGCACCTCAATCGGATCGCGGTCGCCAAGGACCTCGAGGAGCGCTCTGGTGTAGGCGGTTGCCCCGGCGGCCGCGGCCGCACCCGCGGGGTTGGAGAACGTCATGCTGGTACCCGCATCACAGGATGACCATGGCGTCGCCATACGAGTAAAAGCGGTAACGTTGCGCCACGGCGTGCCGGTAGGCGCCCGAGGTCAGCTCGCGGCCGGCAAAGGCACTGACCAGCATCAACAGGGTGGAGCGTGGCAGGTGGAAGTTGGTGAGCAGCGCGGTCCACGACGCGGAAGGTATACCCCGGCGTGATCATCAGGCGGGTCTCCCCTCTGCCGGTGTTGACGGTACCGTCATCGCGGGCGGCGCTTTCCAGGGCCCGTACCACTGTGGTTCCCACCGCCCATATCCGTCCGCCATGTTCGCGTACCCGCTCGACCAGCGCCGCCAGTCGCGGCGGTATCTCGTAAGCCTCCGGATGCATGGTGTGCTGTGAAGGATCTTCGGTCTCGACCGGCTTGAAGGTCCCCGGCCCTATCTCCAGGTCCAGCCCCGCCACGATCACGCCCCCGGCTGATAGAGTGTCCAGAAGGGCCGACGTAAAATGCAGGCCCGCTGTAGGCGCGGCGACGCTTCCCTCTACGCGGGCGTAGACCGTCTGATAGCGTGACTCGTCGAGCTCGGATGGGGGACGGGTGATGTACGGGGGCAGGGGTAGCTGCCCAAACCGGCTCATCGCTTCCTCGGCGGTCACGCCGATGAAGCGCACCACCCTGTGCCCATCGGGCAATACCTCGATGGTCTCGACCCACGCGCCCGGGCCCAGCTCGACCTGCTTCCCGGGCCGCAACGCCGTGCCCGGCTGGCCCATCGCAACCCACGTGTCACCCGCGCCCGGATGGATCAGCAGGACCTCGGCGGGGGCGCCCGACCGGCGGCTTCCCAACAAGCGGGCATGCCGGACCTTGGTGGTGTTCAGAACGACAAGGTCGCCGGGGGCGATAAGGGACGGCAGCTCCTGAAAGGTCGAGTCCACCAGGGCGGAGGTACCGATCGGGATGCGCTCTCCGAGGAGGCTGATCCGCCGCGGCAATACACCGGCTCTCGGAAGCTGGCGGCGGTCGGCCGGTCCCTGCCTCCGGTCGTTCCTCAGCAGCACCAGCAGCTTGCTGCCGGCCCGATCGGTCAGCGGTTCCTGGGCGATGAGCTCGGGCGGGAGTTCGTAATCGAAGTCGGAGGTGCGGAGTGGCTCAGGCGTCAAAGATCGTTGCCTGCCGACCTGGGGGGGTGAGACCGAAGCGTCGGTATGCGAGCGGTGTTGCACAGCGGCCCCGTTGGGTCCGCTCGAGGAATCCTTGCTGGATCAGGTATGGCTCGTACACGTCCTGCAGGGTACCGGCATCCTCGCCCACCGCCACGGCGACCGTGCCCAATCCCACCGGCCCGCCGCCGAACTTCTCGATGATGGTCGTCAGGATCCGAGCGTCCATGTCATCCAGCCCGAACTCGTCCACGTTCAACCGCTCGAGCGCCGCGTCCGCCACGCCGGCGCTGATGCGGCCGTCCGCTTTGACCTGGGCATAGTCGCGCACTCGGCGCAGTAACCGGTTGGCCACTCGCGGCGTTCCGCGGCTCCGCCGGGCGATCTCGGCCGCACCCTGCGGGTCGATCACAACTCCCAGGATTTCGGCGGAACGGCTGACGATCCGCTGCAAATCCTCCGGAGGGTAGAAGCCCAGGCGCTCCACGATCCCGAAGCGCGCCCGCATCGGCGGGGTCAACAGCCCGAAGCGGGTCGTGGCCCCGATCAAGGTGAACCGCTCGAGTGTCATCGGGATGGTCTGGGCGTTGGGGCCGTCCGCGATGCGTACGTCGATCCGGAAGTCCTCCATGGCGGGATAGAGGAACTCCTCCAGTGCCGGCTTCATGCGGTGGATCTCATCGATGAACAGCATGTCGCCGGTGGTCAGCGAGGTGAGCAGACCGACCAGGTCACCCGGCTTCTCGAGCACCGGTCCGGAAGTGGTGCGAAGCTGCACGCCCATCTCCCGCGCCATCAGAATGGCGAGAGTGGTCTTTCCCAATCCGGGCGGGCCGAAGAACAAGGTGTGATCCAGCGTGTCGCGCCGCTGGCGGGCCGCGTCGATGGCAATTTGGAGCGAGGTCTTGACCTGATTCTGCCCCACAAACTCGTCCAGCCGGGAAGGCCGGAGCGCCGCATCCGCGGAGGTCTCTTCGGGCAGGGGTTCTGGAGTGGTGACCTGAAGTCGAGTCATGGCTGGAAGGTAAGAGGTGAGGGGTGAGAAGTGAGAGGGCTCGAGTTCCTCCCTTCTCACCTCACTTGCTGCTTCTCACTGCTCATCCCCCACTGCTCACTTGTCCAACCTGGCTTTCCACCGTACCGGCCGGATATCCGGCTCGACGATATGTCGGGCGTGGCAGGTCACGCATCGGTCGCCTGATCCGGCTGGTCCGAAGCGCCACCAGCTTGCGGTTGGTGGCGCCGCATCGGGTGCAAATCCACTCGGCCGTCGTTGCCGGTACGGTCATCTTTCTGGGGCTCCGCGGGTGGCGGTGAGCTGTTGGAGGGCGCGCCGAATCAACTGAGGTGTTTCGGATGGTGCACCGGCTGCCAGCGCGGCACGGACGGCGTCGTCGGCGGCCGACACGGCGTAACCGAGGCCCATCAGCGCCTGCACCGCGTCCTCGGAGCCGGCTACCCGCGGCATGGCGGGCTCTACCACCAAGTCGCTGAAGCGATCCTGCAGCTCCAGCACCAGCCGCTCAGCCTTCTTCCTGCCGATTCCGCTGACGGAGCTCAGGGCGGCGAGATCGCGGGCGAGGATGCTGCGGACGGTCCGCTCCGGGCCCAGGGCGGACAATAGCGACAACGCCAGCTTGGGACCAAAACCGCTGGCGCCGAGAAGACGCTGGAACACCTGCCGCTCGATGCCGGTATCGAACCCGTACAGCGCCCAGCCGTCTTCTTTTACCACCAGCTCGGTGAACAGGCTGACCCGCGCCCCTCTCGCGGGGAGCCGTACCGCCACCCCAACCGGCACGGTGACGGCATACCCGACGCCGCCATCGGTTTGCACCACGAGCGTCTCGCCATGTCGTTCGGCCAGCACGCCGGTCAGGGTAGCGATCATCGGATGCCGACAGGACGGCGGCCGAAAAGCAGCCGGCCCGGTGCCGTCATCAGGTGCGTAAGCGCGACGGCGACGCCATCGGCCGCATCGGCGGGGGCCGGCGCCGCCTTCAGCCGCAGCAGCTGGGCGACCATGTATCCGACCTGCGGCTTCAGCGCTGCCCCGCGACCCACGATGGTCTTCTTGATCAGCGCGGGGGAGTACTCGGCGATATCGACATCGGCCATCTCCGCGGCCAGGAGGATCACTCCGCGGGCGTGACTCAGCACTACCGCGGTGCGGACGTTCTTGCCGTAGAAGGCACTCTCGACCGCGACCGCGTCAGGGGTGTGACGTGCGATCAGGGCGGCGACCCCATCGTACAGGATGCGAAGACGTGCGGGCAGGGGATCGCGGGCGCCGGTGGTGAGGGTCCCGCATTCGAGCAGCCGCGACGCTCGGCCGGGCACGCCCTCCACGACTCCATAGCCCATGATGGCGGTGCCGGGGTCGATGCCAAGCACCTTCAATGGCCTGGCCTCAGGTTTCCGCCTCGGCCAGCTGGGCTGCGTCGATATCAAAGTTGGAGAAGACCTTGGAGACGTCGTCGAGCTCTTCCAGTACGTCCATGAGCCGCACGATGCGCTCGGCATCAGCGCCCTCGACCCGGACGGTGTTGCGCGGCACCATGGCGAGCTCGGCCGAGTCGATCTCGAACCCCTTGCCGCGAAGCGAGTCCTGCACCGCGTGGAACATCGACGGAGTGGTGGTGACGACATACTGATCGCCCTCGCGGGCAAAGTCCTCGGCCCCACTGTCGAGCGCGGCTTCCAGTGCGGTGTCCTCGTCGTGCCGGGAGGTTGCGATATAGATCTGTCCCTTGCGATCGAACATCCAGGCCACGGAGTTGGTCGCCCCCAGGTTGCCGCCGTTACGGCTGAACGCATGCCGGATTTCAGCCACCGTCCGGTTGGCATTGTCGGTGGTGGCCTCGATGAAGATCGCGGCGCCGCCCGGCCCGTAGCCTTCGTAGGTGAGCTCCTCGTATACGCTGCCCTCGAGCTCGCCGGTCCCCTTCTTGATTCCGCGATCGATGTTCTCGCCCGGCATGTTGACCGCCTTGGCCGCATCGATGGCGGTACGAAGTCGCGGGTTGCCGGCCGGATCGCCGCCTCCGGCCCGGGCCGCGACCGTGATCTCCCGAATGACCTTGGTCCAGGACGAAGCGCGTTTGGCGTCGGTGATCGCCTTCTTGCGCTTGATCTGCTTCCATTTGCTATGGCCGGCCATAGCCAAACTCCTTCTGACGCGGGGGGCCTGGATGATTGTGGGAAGATCGCTGCGGCATGCGGAAACATAAGGGCCGCACCCGCTTGCGGCAACGCGACGGGTCCGCTAAGCTCACCCCCTATGCCTTCTCTCAGACATCTTCTCGGTGCTGGTTTGCGTCCTGGTTGCCGCCTGCGGCTCGGATTCTGCTCCGCCGCCCAAGCCGCCCGACGCTTTCAGCGTCTTTCCGAATCTTCCCATGCCTCCCGGACGCCAAATTCGTCTCGCGCGCCGGCAGCGAAGATGCGCTTCAGGTCACCTTGTACACCCCCACTCAGGCGCGCCAGGGTGGTCGAGTACTATCGGGGCGTGCTGAGTCAAGGAAAGTGGCGGCTGGTAAGCGATATGAAGAAGCCGGACGGGACGATCGTGCTGTATGCCGAGCAGGACGGCCCGCCCCTCTGGGTCAGTGTGTGGCCGACCACCGACAGCGCCGGAACCATGGTGCAGCTGGCGGGAGCGGTTGTGAGAGCAGATTCGGCGAAGGCCGCAGCCGCGGAGCCGAAGGCGGCCGGCAGCTAGGAGGATTCGCTCCTAATCCGCATCCAGCATGTCCACAAAGCGGAGCCAGCGAGGATAGAAGTACAGGTCCACGAAACCGGTGGGACCGTTGCGATTCTTCGCCAGGATCAGTTCGGTGGCGCCCTCCACGCCCTGCGCGGGCCGATACATCTCCTCCCGATAGACCATCAGAATCACATCAGCGTTCTGTTTGATCGCGCCCAACCCGCCGAGATCGTCCAGGGTCGGACGGGGATCGGGTCGGGTCGCGCGCAGCTGCGGCAGCTGGGCGGTGACCAGCACGACGAGGTCTCGGGCGACCGCCAGGGCTTTGAGGGCGCGGACCGCCTGAGCCACTCGCTCCTCAAGACGCGCGGCGGCCCGCGGAGGAGTTGTGAGTTGCAGTGAGTCCACCACCAGGAGCTGGCGTCGGGGCACGATGTCGAGCGCCTCGCTCACTTCCGCGAAGTCGGTCCCGAGGAGCGGCTTCACCAGCAGCGGGGCATCTCGCAGCCGGACCGCGGCCGCGCCCACCGCGGCTCGGCTGACGTCGTCGAGCTGGCCCTGACGAAGATCGTCGACCGACACCTTCGCCTCCAACGCGAGTGCGCGCTCCATGACGCGCTCCGGACCCATCTCGCCCGAGAAGTACATGGTAGGGGACCCGGCCGCCGCCGCCCGGATGGCAATGCCCAGGGCCAGTGCGGACTTGCCGCTGCCAACGTCTCCCGCCAGCACCACCAGGTCCCGCCGCCGCGGTCCACCTGCCAGGAGCCGATCGAGCGAGGCGAACCCGGTCGGGACGGTGTCCGCCGGGGCTGCCCCACCGATGCGCTCGTCGATCCCCGCGACCAACTTCTCCAGCACTGAAGCGGAAGCGTGGTGGGTCTTCTTGGTAAGGCGTGGCATGGCGGAGTATAGGCGGGTAGCGGGGCAGGCGGGTAGGCGAGGCCGCGTCCCAGCTATGCCTACGATGCCCGGCTCGCTTACCCGCTTACCCGCCTGCCGGCTTCCCGCGCCTGCCGCGCCGCCAGCGCCACGGCTTCACCCGCTTCCGGCCCCCCGGTCTCCCGCGCCGGCGCCACCAGCTGGCTCAGCACCTGGGCCGCGGTGTCCGGCCGGGCATCGCGCAGCTGCTGCACCGCCGCGCCGAACGCGCGCCTCAGTGGCGGCGGCATGGTGAGGCTCGACAACCGCTGTTCCAGCGCCTGTACCCGGCGGCGCTGCGCCCGCTCGGCCGGTGGCGGATCCAGCAGGAGATCCTGAGCGACCCGCACCGTGAGCCAGAGGGCAAAGATCCCCCCGCGCTTGGGCCCCGGCCCACCTGGGACAGCAGAGCCAGCAGCGCGCTCGCCGCCGGATCCCAGCCGGTCACGCGCAACCGGCTCCGCAGCGCCTCGTATACAACGCCGGGCTGGATATCGATCATGCAGCGGTGGTGGCCCAGCGGGACAGCGGGCGCTTCCCTGCGCGGTGCAAGGCCGGCATGGGAGCGGCAGCTCCACCACCGTGCCTTGGCGGTGTAGGGGAAAAAACCAAATGCCTCGACCGTAGGGCCGAACAGCGCCACCACCGGCGTCCCGACTCCAGTGGCCATGTGCATGACACCGGTGTCACCCGAGACGAGTGCGCGGGCTCGCCGGAGCAGGGCTCCGGTGGCCTGCAGCCCGAAACTTCCCGCAGCGTTGGCCACCCGGCCGCTGCTGCCCGCAGCGAGGGAAGCGCCAAGGTCGGCATCGTCGGGGCCGCCCACGACTGACCACGGCCAGCCATCCATGACGGCACGGTCCACCAGCGCTGCGCCAGTGTTCCAGCGGCCAGCGCTTGGTCGCATGCGCCGCCCCGGGCGCCACCGCCACGATGTCGAGCTCGTGCTCGAAGCCCACCGATGTCAGCCACGCCCCTACCTGCTCGTCCGCCTCCCGGCCCCAGAAAGAACTCCGGCGGGCCGCCGTCGGGTTTCACGCCAGATCGCGGGCGGCGGAAAGTACCGCTCCGCTACCGGCCGCCGGTCGCGATATCGATTTCGCTTGGCCCGAATCAGCCAGGCGCGGGCCAGCCGGTGCTTGGGATAGGACCGCCAATGGCCTGGCACCAGGATTCGCAACGCCCGGCTTCGCAGGTTGTCGTGGAGATCCAGCAGGTGGGTGTATCGGTCCCCCCTGAGCTCGGCGGCCAGGCTGAACAGCGAGCGGCCCGGCGCCAAGCCGAGCACGCGATGCACATGCGGGTTGTGGCTCAGCAGCGGGACGTACTCCCGCTTGGTGAGCACCGTGACGCGGGCGCCCGGATGGGTGCGCCGGATCGCTCGCAGGAGCGGCGTGGTGAGGAGGATGTCCCCGATAGAGCTGAAACGAACCGCCAGGATGTTCGGAGAGGTGGAGGCGTGGGGCACGGGGAGAAAGTACCAGCGTAAGCGGTAAGCGGTAAGCGGTGAGAGGGAAAGTTGTAGTGGCGCTCTCAGGGATCGCTGTAGCCCGCTCACTGCTTACCGCTCACCGCTCACGCCGGTTAGGTTTAGGCATGCCCCGGCCCAAAAGCATTCTGTGGGTGGATGATGAGGTCGAGAGCCTCACGTCTCACATCCTGTTCCTCGAGGAGCAGGGCTTTGCCGTCGAGACCACCACCCATGGCGACGACGCCCTGGTCCTGCTCCAGCGCCAGCCCTATGGCGTCGTCCTGCTCGACGAGCAGATGCCCGGCCGGCGCGGACTGGAACTCTTTCAGGCCATCCGCGCCATCGACCACGGGATGCCGGTGGTCATGGTGACGAAGAGCGAGGAGCCCGAGACGCTGAAGGACGCCATCGGCGCCGAGATCTCCGATTACCTCATCAAGCCGGTCAACCCGCGGCAGATCCTCTCGGTCGTCACCCGGCTGCTCGAGGGCGACCGGATCCGGCAGCAGCGGCTCTCGCGAGACTTCGCCACCCGCTTCCGCGAGCTCGAGGCGCGGCGGGGAAGTCCGCTGGCCTGGCGCGAGTGGGTCGAAGTGGTCGTCGAGCTGGCCGAGTGGGAGGTGCGGCTGGGCCAGGCGGATGAGCCCGGACTGCAGGACGCGCTGCGCACGCTGCAGGACAGCATGCGGCAGGACTTTGCCCGCTATCTGCAGCGGAACTACGCCAGCTGGCTGCACGAGGGCGACACCGACCGGCCGCCGCTCTCGGTGGATATCGGCGCGGAGTTCCTGCGGCCCGTGCTCGACATGCACGGGCGGGCGATGCTGGTCGTGGTGGACTGCCTCCGGCTGGATCAGTGGGCCATGATCCGCCCGCTGATCAGCGCCCGGTTCGACATCGAGACGGCGCACTACTTCTCGATCCTGCCCACGGCCACGCCGTTCGCCCGGAACGCCATCTTCAGCGGGCTCTTTCCCGCCGAGATCAAGGCGCGCTATCCCAAGTGGTGGCACGACAACGAGGATGCGAGCCTCAACGCCCATGAGGCCGAGCTGCTGACCGAGCACATGCGCGAGCTCACCGGCCGCCAGGTGCCGGTCCATTACGAGAAGGTGTTCACCGCAGCGGACGGCGAGGGCCTGCTCAAGCGGTTGCCGGCGCACCTGGCCCAGGACGGCGTCACCGCGCTGGTCTTCAACTTCATCGACCAGCTCACGCACGGCCGCACGGAGAACTCGACTCTCTTCGAAGTGGCCCGCGACACCCCCGCGCTTCGGAACCTCACCCGCACCTGGTTCGAGCGCTCGCCGCTCTGGGACGCGCTGCGGGAGGCCGAGCGCCGGCGGGTGCCGGTCCTGCTTACCACTGACCACGGCTCGATCCACTGCCACACCCCGGCGACGGTGTTCGCCAAGCGCGACACCACCTCGAACCTGCGCTACAAGTTCGGCGACGATCTGCGGGCCCAGGATCCCGACTCGGCGCTGGTGGTGGATGACCTGGCCAGCTTCGGCCTGCCCACCCGGACGCCGGGCACCCGGCTCCTGCTCGCCACCGGCGACCGCTTCTTCGTCTACCCCACCAAGCTGCGGGAGTACCAGGCCCGCTATCGAGGAGCGTTCCTCCATGGCGGCGTGTCGCCCGAAGAGGTGCTCCTGCCGATCGCGCTGCTCACCCCGCGGCACGGCTAACGGTGCGCCCCGAGCTCAGGCTCCTGCGGCTCGTCGTCCCCTACCGGGGCCTGCTGCGATCGGGCTGGCGCCACCATGCTGGCCTCGCTGCTCGACGGCTTTACCCTGGTGCTGCTGGTCCCCCTGCTGAAACATCTCTTCGGCACCGCCGGAAGCCTGCGGGCCGGCTCCACCCAGCTGGAGGCGCTGATCGACCGGCTGGTCGAGCCCCTGATGGCCGGTCTCACTCCGGGCCAGGCAGCCGCGCGCCTGGTCGTGCTTCTGGTGCTCGGCCTCGTGCTCAAGAACGCCATGAGCTATGCGTCCACCCAGTCTCGGTGCGGGCTCAGGAGGGGCTGGTGCGCGACCTTCGCACCCGGCTGTTCGGCCACCTGCTCACCCTGGATCTCGGCTTCTTTCAGCGCACCCGGGCCGGCCAGCTGATCTCGGGAATCATCACCGAAGTGGATCAGACCAAGACGGTCATCACGGCCTCGCTGCTCTCGTTCTTCCAGAATCTCGTCGTGGTCGCGGTGACGCTGTTCATCCTGAGCCAGATCTCGCTGCGGCTCACCCTGCTCACCCTGGCGTTCGTTCCCTTTCTGGTGCTGGGCCTTCAGTCCTCCTGCGGCGGCTGCGGGCCCATGCGCGCGCCCGGGCCCACGAACGGGGAGAGATCACGGCCACCGTGGCGGAGCGGCTCGGCGCCATCCGGCTGATCCGGTCGTACGGGGAGGAGGCCCGCGAGACGGCCCACTTCAGGGCTCAGGCGGAACGCTACCGAAAGCGGGTGATCCGCACCCAGCGATTTTCCTCCCTGACCAGTCCGGTGACCGAGGTGTTCTCCGGGTTCCTCGTGATCCTGATTATCTGGGCCGGCACGAAGCCCGGGCTGGTGGGCCTGGCCGCTCCGCTCGCACCCGAGGCCATCATCGTCTTCCTCATGGCGGCGCTGAAGCTCACCTCGCCGCTCAAGACCATCGCCTCGTTTCCGGCCGTGATGGCGGTGACCCTGGCCAGCGCCGAGCGGGTCTTCGATTTTCTCGACCAGCCGGCCACCGAGATCGATCGGCCCGGGCGATCGCTCGCCAGGTTCGAGCGCGAGATTGTGTTCGACCGGGTCTCCTTCCGCTATGGCGACGGCGATCTGGTGCTGCGCGACGTCTCGTTCACCTTGCCAAAGGGAAGGTCGTCGCGCTGGTCGGGCCCTCCGGGGCGGGGAAGACGACGCTGGCCGATCTGGTTCCCCGGTTCCACGATCCCACCATCGGCCAGATTCTGATGGACGGAGTGCCGCTCACCCGGCATCGGCCGGCGCTCGCTGCGGGCGCTGATGGGCGTCGTGAGCCAGGATACGGTGCTGCTCAACGACACGGTGCGCGCGAACATCGCCTACGGCTCGCCCGGCGCCACACCGGAGCAGATCGAGGCGGCGGCCCAGGCGGCGAACGCGGCCGCGTTCATCGCGGAGCTGCCCCAGGGCTACGACACCATGCTGGGCGAGCGGGGCACCCGGCTCTCGGGCGGCCAGCGCCAGCGGATCGCCATCGCTCGGGCGCTGCTGCGCGATCCGCCGATCCTGATTCTGGACGAGGCCACCAGCGCGCTGGACACCGAATCGGAGCGGCTGGTGCAGCAGGCCATCGAGCGGCTGATGCAGGAGCGCACCGTGCTGGTGATCGCCCACCGCCTGGCGACGGTGCGCGATGCCGACGAGATCGTGGTGCTGGATGCGGGCGCGCGTGGTGCAGCGCGGCAGCCACGAGGAGCTGCTTCGCGCCGGCGGTCTCTACCGCCGGCTCTACGATCTCCAGTTCCGGGGGGAGGAGACCGCCCTCGGGGCCGAGCGGTGATCCGGGGCCGAGCGGCTTCAGTCGTCGTCACGACCTACAACAACCCTCGGGGTCTGGAGCTCGTGCTTCCGGCCTGGAGAGGCAAAGCCTGCAGGACTTGAGCTGCTGATCGCCGATGATGGCAGCGGTCCGGACACCGCGGCGCTCATCGCGGATTCGCGGCTCGGGCGTCGTTTCCGGTGCGCCATGTCTGGCATGCGGACGATGGCTTTCGCAAATGTACCATCTGCAACAAGGCCATTCAGGAAGCCACCGGTAACTACCTTGTGTTTTTCGATGGAGACTGCATTCCGGGCCGGCACTGCCTGGAAATCCACGTGGATCTGCCCGCCGTGACAGCTACCTGGCGGGCGGCGCGGTATACCTGAGCCGACATCTTTCGGATCGGCTCACCCCCGCAGACATCTCCACAGGCCTCTCGACCGGCCCGGATTTTGGTGGGGAGAGTCAACAAGCGGCGGCGGCTGCTGGTTCGACACCTCCCTGGTATACGTGACGTGATGAATGGCCGTGTGCCTCGGAGCCCAGCTGGCGGGGCGGGAACTCATCGGCATGGGCGGATCACATGCGCGCGGTAGGCGGCTTCGACGAGCGGTTCACCTACGGCTTCGAGGATGCTGATTTCGGACACCGCTGCAGGCCCTGGCGTGCACGGCCGCTCGATTCGCTACACCAACCCCGTCATGCATGTCGAGCACTCGCGGCCCTACGCCGATCCGCTGCAGCTGGCACGCAATAGAAGTTGTACGAGGAAAACCGGGCCCCCCGGCTGGTTTGGACGCCCTATGGTATTCCCGCTTCATGAGTGCGCCCACCGTGCTGCAGGTGCTTCATCAGGGCGGTGGCGCGGGTTCAGTCACATCCACCCTGCACCTCAGCCTCGGCTGGCTCGGCGGGGATGCACGTGCGATTTGTCTGCCCCCCCGAGTCCGAGGTCGAGTCGCTCGCACGGCCGGCGGTCTCGAGGTGCATCCGCTCGCCCTGCTGCCCCATCGCCGTCGCGGCAATGCGGCCGCGCTGGCGGAGGTTCTGACCGGCATCCTGTCGACCTGATCAACTCCCAGAGCGCGCGAGACCGTGAAGCGCTGACCTGGCTGGCCCTGACTGGTCGCTTGCGCGCCCCGTTGGTGCAACCCGACGCCAGATGCCACGCACCTTCATCCTGGAGAACTGGCTGGTCGGCGTGGCCGCGGCCCAGGTGGTCGCGGTCAGCCGGGCCGTTGGTGAGGCGTTGGTTCGCCGGGGAACCCCGCGAAGGAAGCTGACGGTGATACCTAACGGAGTGGTTACCGAGCGAATCGACCGGCTGACCCTGGGGAGCAGGAGTGGAGCAGGCGAATCGGCTGGGAGCCCCGCGGCGCACCATCGGCGTGGTGGCCCGGCCGAAGGATCAGCACGTGGTGCTGCGCGCCCTGGATGCGTGCGTACCCCGGTGCGACTGGTACTGGCCGGGGTGGATCCCAACAGCGCTGGCCGAGTCGCCGAGCGCGACGGCACCACACGCGGTGGTCTGCCTGCCGTTCACTCCCGATGTTCGTCCACTCTACGAGCTGCTGGAGCTGGTACTGCTGCCATCCCGGTCGGAGGGACTGTCGCAGGCTCTGCTCGAGGCAATGGCGCTGGGGAAGCCGGTCATCGCTTCTGCCGCGACCGGCAACCTCGATCTGATCACTGACGGGGTGGATGGGCGATTGGTGCGCCACTGGCCACAGGCTTGGGCAGCTGCCATCGACGAGCTGTTGGCGGAGCCGGAGCTCGCCAGCCGTCTCGCCGCGGCCGGAAGGCACACC
The DNA here is from genome assembly GCA_963740175.1 of uncultured Gemmatimonadales bacterium. Taxonomy (GTDB): domain Bacteria; phylum Gemmatimonadota; class Gemmatimonadetes; order Gemmatimonadales; family GWC2-71-9; genus CAVVWJ01. The sequence goes on along the minus strand of CAVUDL010000012.1, from coordinate 60,904 downwards.
GCCCGAGTGACCTTCTCGCTGGAGCACACCGTGGAGCGCACCGCCCGGCTGTACGAGGCCGTTCTGACCAGCTTCCCCCAGCCAGAACCGGCCTTCTCGGAGCGGCTCCGTGGTAAAGGTCTCGGGCTTCACTATCGTCCGCAACGCCATCAAGCTCGACTTCCCGGTCGAGGCGAGCATCCGGTCCATCCTGCCGATCTGCGATGAAGTGGTGGTCAATGTGGGCCGCTCGGAGGACGACACCCTCGCGCTGGTTCGCTCGATCGGAGATCCCAAGATCAGGATCCTGGAGACCGAATGGGACATGACGCGGCGAAACACCGTGCTCGGGCTCGAGACCCATCGGGCCATGCGGGCCTGCGCCCATCCATGGGGCGTGTACATCCAGGCCGATGAAGTGCTGCACGAGAGCGGTGCGGAAGAGCTGGCGGCCGCGATCCAGAGTGGGACGGAGACGCGCGGATCGAGGGCCTGCTGGTCCGGTACATCCACTTCTACGGAGGCTTCGACACGGTCGCCACGCACCGGCGCTGGTACCGCCGCGAGGTGCGAGCGGTGCGGCTGGCGCCGGAGCTGGACATCCGGCCTTATCAGGGCGCTCAGGGGTTTCGGGTCGGCCCCGAGCATCGAAAGATCCGGGCCCGGCTGACCAGCGCCGAGATGTTCCACTACGGCTGGGCCCGACCGGCGCAGGCTCTGCGGGAGAAGCGCGACCTCGGCCGCACCATGTATCCCTGGCGCGACGCCAACGAGAGCCTGCCACTGCTGGCCTGGATGCCGGGTTGAAGCGGTTCAAGGGAACTCACCCTGAGGTGGCCCGCCGCTGGATCGACACCCGCAGCTTCGATCCCGACCGGGTCATCGGACCGCGAAGATTCCGCTGGCGGTTTCTCCGCTACTACATCTCCACCGCTATCGAACGGCTGACCGGCGCGAGGGTCTTCGAGTTCCGGAACTACACGATCGTCTGAGGCAGGGTGTACCCCCGCCCTTCGAGCAGAAGACGGACCCGGTGGGCATAGGTGTGGTGCTCCAGGGCGTGGCGCCGCCCGGCCTCCGCAATCCGGGTCCGCTCCTCGGGCCGATCCAGATAGTGCCGGACCTGCTCGATGCCGTGTCCGAGGTTGCGGTACCAGGCACAGTGCACTCCGTCCCGGCCGAGCATCGATGCCCTCCACCCATTCGCCGAGATAGAACCCGCCGCAGCCCATCACCTTCCACATGCGGTTCGACGCCGAGGCGGTCTGCGACGCCATCTCAGGCAACGAATGCGCGCCGAGCGAGATCGCCGCCCCACCGACCGCCTGCGCGTAGGCTTCCCGTAGATCGGCCCACCGCTATGGGCAGGTCCGGCGGTGCCTTGCGCCAGCCGGGGCCACGAATCTGCAGATCGTAATGGGCCATCGCGCAAGACCGTGTTGCGGTGGGGCGAATTGCCTCCGATGAAGGCCACCTCGCACCGATACTGTCCGGAACCGAGCGGGCGGGCTGGTCCAGCTCCGGATCCATACCCTGGGGCAGGTGGAAGACGTTCGACACCCCGAGCGCGCGGTATGTCTCTACCGTCGGGAGGTAGGTGACGAACATGGCGTCGACCATGCGGCCAAGTTTGACCACGTCAGGGATCGGCGGCACCCGAAGATCGAAATACCAGAACGCCGAGTAGCGGCCGCGCAGCAGCCGCTTGAGTCGCTGTTCACCGAGCAGCGTGGCGTGCCGCGCGAGAATCACGGTATCCGGCTCGAATGATCGTACCTGCCGCTCAGGAGGGGTGCTGCGAGCCGGCCCAGGTTCTGGGTCCATGTCACCGCATTGACCAGCCGGCAGGGATGGCCCAGTGACCGCACCGCCCGCGCGATTGCAGCCTCGTTCTTGTGCCTGCGTCCAGCTCCGATCACGACGACGCGCAGAATTGCCTCGAGGGTCGGGAGTCAGGGTGTGCATAATGGGGCTTTGCTTCCGTCTGCGGTTGAGGCGGAAAGATAGTGACTCCACTACTTTGTCGGTCATGCGATCCGCAACCCAGATGCTGCTGACGTTCGATTTTCCTCCCATGGGCGGCGGCATCGCCCGCATGATGGGCGAGCTGGCCAGCGTTATCCGCCGGGGACGCTCGTGGTCTCGACCGGACAGCAGCCCGGGAGCGCTGAAGTGGATGCTGGATTGCCAAACCGGGTCGACCGGCTCAAGGTTCCCAGCCGGCGGCTTCGCACGGTTCAGGGGCTGCTCCCATGGTCTCGTCGGGCCAGCGCTCTGGCCCGTGAATTCGTGCCGGAGTTCGTCTGGTGCGGCAACTTCAAGCCGGCAGGATATCCTGCTCGCTGGATCCGGAAGCGCTTGGGAACCCCTACGGAATCTTTCTTTATGGTACCGATCTCCTGCTGCTGCAACACCGGATTCGCCATTCCGCTATCAAGCGCGGCCGCCCGGGCCATCATCGGTCAGCCTCGGTGGTGGTAGCCATCAGCCGCTGGACCAGGGATCTGGCCGCATCGTGCTGAAAGAGCTGGGCTTTCGACCGGACGACATCGATGTGCGCCTTCTCCCGTTGGGGACCGATCCCGAGCACTTTCGCCCGGGGATCGACCCGACGTCCGTTCGGGCCCGCTATGGCCTGGAGGAAGGCCGCTGGCTGCTGACCGTTGCCCGCCTGGTGGCGCACAAGGGCATCGACACGGTATTTCACGTTCTTGCCGCGCTGGCCAACGAGTATCCCGACCTGCGCTATCCGTGTCGGGTCGGGCGACCGGCGGGGCCAGCTCGAGGGTCTGGCGCGGGATCTCGGCGTGGCCGACCGGGTCCGATTTCTGACCAACGTTCCTGATTCCGATTTGCCCGCGCTCTATAACACCGCCGAGATTTACCTGGGCCTCTCCGGCCGCGGGCCTGATGGTCGAAGGCTTCGGGATCTCCCTCAGCGAAGCCTCGGCTTCAGGGATCCCGGTGGTTGCCGGGTCGGGCGGCGGTATTCCGGACGCGGTCCGGGATGGCGAGACCGGGCTGCTGGTGGATGCCGAGAGGCCCGAGGCTGCTATCGGCGCGGTGCGGCAGCTGTTACAGGATCGCGAGCTGGCTCGGCGGCTGGGCGCCGAGGGCCGCCGCGCGGTCGAGACCTACTACAATTGGGAGCGGGTAGCCACCGAGCTTGCCGGATCGGTCACGAGCTGGGAGTGCGGAGGTCGATGAGCGCGAACATTCACCCGCCTCCCCCAGCGCGGACTACGACCGGCAGTATCGCGCATGGCTCGACAGGCAGGGCCCGCGCGCGCTCGATCTCGACTGGCGCATGCGACATCTGCTCTGGCGCCAGCGCGTGCTGCTGCGCCGGTTTCCGCCCGACCGCAAAAGGTTCTGGATTTCGGGTGCATGGATGGCATCTTCACTCTGCGGCTCCAGCAACTCGGCGGCGGAGCGGTGGGGTACGACATCTCCCGCGCCGCCATCAGCCAGGCCGAGAAGTTCCGTGGTGCCGCGCCCATCCGGCCTTCACTACCGTGCCGCCGGGGCCAGGCCAGTTCGATCTGGTGTACTGCAACGAAGTGCTGGAGCACGTCCGGGACGACGCTGCGTTCGTGGGGGAGCTGGTGGAGTTCCTGGCTCCGGGCGGGGTGCTGGTGGGGACTACGCCGGTGGGAAGGACTTCTGGGACCCCGACCACAAGCGGGAGTACGACGTGACCAGCCTCGAGCGCGCACTCTCGCCCTGGGGTGCCGTCCGGATCCGGCGCTACTACCGCACGCCGCTTCGCAACCTGCTGCCCTTTCGACAGGACGGCGCGGCGGTGTTCATCTTCGAGGTCAGGCCGCAGAGTCTTCCGGACGCACGCTGATCGCGTAGGTGGGACAATTGAGGACGTAGGCGCCATCGATGGGAGACCAGCTCTGGACCGGGGTCATCACCTCGGCCTTGCCCCGGGCATCCAGCCGGAATACCTGGGGGGCCTGAACCACGCAGGAGCCGCAGCCGACGCAGCGATCCTCGTCGACCAGCACCCGGAGCCGGCGAGTCGGGTGCATGCCTTGCGCGATGCCGCCGAGCTGGGTGCCCAGCTGGTCGAGCGTGTTCGCCGTGGCGCGATAGCCGGCCTCGATCAGCTCCTCGGTCTTGTCGAAGGCGAACATCGAGATGTGCTCGACCCTGGGCTGCACCAGCACCAGAGGCGGCCCCTTCCAGTCCCGCAGCTGAGTCTCGATCTGGGTCTGCATCACGATCTCGAGCCCCCGGATGTAGGTGGCCGCAAAGCCCTGAGTCTCGAGTGCCGAGCGGCGGACGCTGGTGGCGGCGACGTTGATCGCGAGGATCGGCCCCTGGCCCAGCGAGGCCGCCATGCGCACCGGCAGGTTCTCGACGACCGCGCCGTCGACGTACGCGCGGCCGTCGATCTCCCGCGGCGGGAAGATGCCGGGCAGGGCACACGAGGCCGCCACCGCGTCGGCCACCCGCGCGTTGCGGAGACCGGGGAGCCCCCACATGACCTGCATGCCGGAGTGAAGATCGACGGTATTGATGAGGAGCCGGCGCTGGAGATCGCCGAAGGTGACGTCTCCGACGAGGCTGGCGATGAGGGCTTCGAGCGGTTCGCGGCGATAGAGGGCGGGGGCAAGCAGCCGGCGGAACGCGACGTCCGCCCGGGCCACCTGGAAGACGTCCCGGCGGCGGACCAGTCGGGCCCGCGCCTCCATCTTCTGGCCGGGACCCCGGCGGCCCAGGCGGCGCCGATGAGCGATCCGATGCTGGAGCCCACCACCAGGTTCGGCACCAGGCCCCGCTCTTCCAGGGCCCGGAGCACGCCGATGTGGGCCAGCCCTTTCAAGCCGCCGCCGCTGAGGACCAGGGTAAAGGGGCTATCCGGTATCAAGCGGCCCTGCCAAAGGTTGCAGTGGACGTTCCGCCGGAACAAAAGTGCAAGAATCGTGCGCTCCGCGCGGTGAGAGCGGATGTCGACGGGTTGTGCCGGCTCACCCCGACGGAGTAACCCACGTCACGGGACAGGATGCCAGAGGGGGTGCTGCGGGAGCGGCTGCGGCGCGACCGGTTCTTTCAGCTGGGCCTGTTCTTCGTCGCGGTAGTGGTGCTTGCGGCCGTGTTCGCGCCCTGGCTGGCCCCCCACAACCCGATCACGGGGGACCTCAGGAATGCCTACCTGGTCGAGCCGGGCTCGCGGTTCCTGCTGGGGACCGATACCCAGGGCCGCGACGTCCTCAGCCGGGTGCTCTACGGGGCCCGCCTCTCGCTCTCGGTCGGCATCATCTCCCAGTCGGTCTCGGTGACGCTTGGCGTGCTCCTGGGCCTGCTGGCCGGCTACTACGGCCGTTGGGTCGACGCCCTGGTGATGCGTCTGGCCGACATCACCCTCGCATTCCCCACGCTCCTCCTGCTCATCGCGGTGGCCGCCGCGGTCAAGCCCTCGCTGCCGGTCGTCTTCGTCGTCATCGGGGTGGTCGGCTGGGCCGGCATGGCCCGGCTGGTCCGGAGCCAGGTGCTGGTGCTCCGGCACTCCGAGTTCGTGCTGGCCGCCCGGGCCCTCGGGGCGCGCGACCGCCGGGTCCTCCTGCGACACCTGCTGCCCAACGTGCGGACCCAGGTGATCATCGCCGCCACGCTCGGCATCGCCGGCGCGATCATGGCCGAAGCCGCGCTCTCGTTCGTGGGCCTGGGCGCGCAGCCGCCCACCCCCAGCTGGGGCGCGATGGTGGCCGACGGCCGGGACCTGCTCCGCGTGGCGCCCTGGATCTCGTTCGCGCCCGGCCTCGCCATCGGGGCCGCCGTGCTCGGCTTCAACCTCGTGGGCGACGCGCTGCGCGAGGCGTACGATCCCAAGCTGCGAAGTGAGAGGTGAGTGAGAGGTGAGAGGTGAGAAGTGAGAAGGGCGGTCAGAAGAAGGGAGGGGGGAGGCGGGTACCCTCTCACCTCTCACTTCTCACCGCTCACCGCCGTACGACCTCGGAGACTCCGCCGCGCGGAGTTCCCCTGGACCGCCGACACCACCTACCTGAACAACGCCAGCGTCGGCCCGCTGCCGGAGCGAACCCGGCTGGTGCTCGACGAGTTCAACCGCAAGCGCGCCGCCCCCTTCCAGCTGCCCGACCGCGAGCTCTTCGCCACCATGGCCGAGTCCCGCCGGCTGGCCGCCGAGCTGATCGGCGCGACGCCGGAGGAGATCGCCCTCACCATCAACACCGGATTCGGACTGAGCCTCGCGGCCCGCGCGCTTCCGCTCCAGCCGGGCGACATCGTGCTCGCGAGCGACCGGGAGTTTCCGGCCAATGTCTATCCCTGGCTGCTGCTCAAGGACAGCGGCATCACGCTCGAGCTGGCGCCCACCACCGCGAAGGGTGGCCCGACGAGGCCCGGCTGCTGGAGCGGCTCGGCGATCCGCGGGTCCGGGTACTCGCGGTCTCACTGGTGCAGTTCAGCAACGGCTACACGGTCGACCTCGCTCGGCTCTCCGCCGCCACCCGGGCGGCCGGCACCTACCTCGTCGTGGACGCCATCCAGGGCGTGGGGCAGCTGCCGGTCGACCTCAGAAAAACCCCGGTCGACGTCCTGGCGTGCGGCGGCCAGAAGTGGCTGCTCTCGCCCTGGGGCTCCGGCTTCGTGTACGTCCGCCGGGAGCTGATCCGCGAGCTGAGTCCGTCGGTCACCGGCTGGATGGCGTTCGAGGGCACCGACGACTTCACCCGGCTTACCGAGTACCGCGACACCCTGCGGGGCGACGCCCGGCGGTTCGAGCTGATCACCCTTCCGTATCAGGACTTTGCCGGGATGAATGCATCGGTCGGGCTGCTGCTCGAGTCGGCATCCAGCGCATCGCCGAGCACCTCCAGGCGCTGCATGCTCCGGTGCTGGCCTGGGCGGCGCGGCGCGGGAGTGCGCGTGGTATCCCCGGTGGGCGAGCAATGGCTCGGGCATCCTTTGCGTGCGCCGGCGGATGTGGGGAGCGCTTCCGGCGCTCAAGGCGGCTCGGGTCATCTGCAGCATGCGGGAGGGCGCCATCCGGCTCAGCCCGCACCTGTACAACACGGTGGAGGAGATGGAGCGGGTGGTCGACATACTGGAGCAGGCATGACCGCGTTTACCGACATGCTGGCTGCCGGCTACGGCTACCGAGGAGCCGTCGCTGGTGCTCGGCGCAGCGCTCGAGGGAACCCAGGTCCACCAGGAGCCCAAGATTCGGCTTCCGCTCGCGATGGCGAACCGCCACGGGCTGGTCGCCGGCGCCACCGGCACCGGCAAGACCAAGACGCTTCAGCTGCTCACCGAACAGCTCTCGGCTCAGGGCGTGCCGGTGTTCGTGGCCGACATGAAGGGCGACCTCTCCGGCCTCGCCGTGCCGGGCGAGCCCGCGACCGCGTCACAGGCCGCGCCGGCGAGATCGGCTGGGACTGGAAGGCCGCCAGGCGTGCCGGTCGAGTTCGTCAGCCTCACCGGTGCGCTGGGGGTGCAGCTCCGTGCCACGGTCAGCTCGTTCGGGCCGCTGCTGCTGGGCAAGGTGCTCTCGCTGAACGACACCCAGACCAGCGTCCTGACGATGGTCTTCAAGTACGCCGACGACAATCAGCTTCCGCTGCTCGACTTCCCCGATCTCCGGGCGGTGCTCCAGTTCCTCTCCTCGGACGATGGCAAGCCGGCCCTCGCCCAGTACGGCGGCATGTCCGAGGCCTACGGTGGGCGTGCTGCTGCGGAAGATGGTGGAGCTCGAGTCCCAGGGCGCCGAGCGGTTCTTCGGCGAGCCCGAGTTCGACGTGAAGGACATGCTCCAGCTCACCTCCGACGGCCGCGGGGTCGTGACCTGCCTCGAGCTGCCCGACGTCGCGGACAAGCCGCTGCTCTTCTCGACCTTCATGATGTGGATGCTGGCCGAGCTGTACCACAACCTGCCCGAGGCGGGCGACCTGCCGAAGCCGAAGCTGGTCTTCTTCTTCGACGAGGCGCACCTGCTCTTCGACGACGCGCCCAAGGCGTTCCTCGACCAGATCGAGCAGGTGGTGCGGCTGATCCGGTCGAAGGGCGTCGGCGTCTACTTCGTGACCCAGACCCCCAAGGACGTGCCGGAGGGCGTGCTGGCCCAGCTGGGCAACCGGATCCAGCACGCGCTGCGCGCCCACACGCCGGACGACGACAAGGCGCTCAAGGCCACCGTCCGCACCTTTCCCAAGACGTCCTTCTACGATCTCGAGGAGACGCTCACGTCGCTCGGCATCGGCGAGGCGGTGGTGACCGTGCTCAACGCCGCGGCGCGCCGACCCCGGTCGTGGCCACCCGGCTCATCCCGCCGGCCTCGCGCATGGCGCCGCTGACGCCCGAGGAGCTGCAGGCCGACATCAGCCAGTCCAGCCTGCTGGCGGAGTACGGGAAGCCGCTGGACCGGGAGAGCGCGCGGGAGATGCTGGCCGCGAGGATGGCGCGTACGGCACCCGAGCCGGTCGAGCAGGACCGAAATGGCGGCCGGGTAGCCAGGCCGCAGCCGGAAAAGACGATGGCGGAGATGGCGCGGGACGCGGTGTCGTCGCCGGTCGGAAGAACGGTTGTGCGAGAGGTCATGCGGGGTCTTGTTCGGGTTGCTCGGTGCCAAGCCGCCGCGCCGACCACCACGCGGCGACGCGTGGTAGGATCAGCGTGCCGCGCTAGCAGCTCGTGAGTCAGTGCGCTAGGCTCCAGCACCAGCCGGACGTAGTTCTTCTTTCCCTTCCGCAGCATCACGAAGCGCCCTTCCGGCGGACCCTGGAGCTCGGCCTCTATCGAGCTCCCGGTCCACGTTTCGATCGGCTCGTCGTTGAGGTAGAAGCCTTTGCCCTGAATCCCGCGCCGCGCGTCAGCCTTCGAGGTGGCGAGGCCGCTTGCCACCAGTAGCTCCACCACCGACAAGCCCGGCAGCTGCCGCTCGGGAGATCCGTCGTTCCGGACTCGACGCCAGTGAGGCTGTCGCTGGCGAGCCGCCGCCGAACAGCTCCTGGCTGGTCTTCATCGCCTGCTCCGCCGCGGCCGCCCATGCACCCGCACCGTGATGTCTCCGGCCAGGAGCCGCTGCGCCAGCCGCTTGCCAGGATCGCGGGCATGCTCGGCCATGGGCGCGGCGATCTCATCCAGCGGGAGGAAGGTGAACAGCTTGAGGTAGCGCTCGACGTCCCGATCGTCGGTGTTGATCCAGAACTGATAGAACTGGTAGGGGCTGGTCTTCGCCGGGTCGAGCCAGATGTTGCCGGCCTCGCTCTTGCCGAACTTGGCGCCCGACGCCGTGGTGATGAGAGGAAAGACCAGCCCGTACGCTGCTTCCCTTCGCGCTTGCCGATCAGCTCGATACCCGCCGTGATGTTGCCCCACTGGTCGCTGCCGCCGATCTGCAGCTCGCAGCCCTCGGTCCGGAACAGGTGCCAGAAGTCGTACGCCTGGATCACCATGTAGCTGAATTCGGTGTAACTGATGCCGCTTTCCATGCCGGCTTCGCACGCTCTCCTTCTGCAGCATGCAGCCCAGCGTGAGGTACCGGCCGGCTTCGCGCAGGAAGTCCATGAGCGGCAGATCGCGCAGCCAGTCCGCGTTGTTCCGCATCCGCGCGGCATTGCTTGCCGCGGCCTCGAACGACAGGAAACGGGCGAGCTGATCCCGGATGCGCCGGCGTTCCGATCGATCTGCTCCAGCGGCAGGATCGGCCGCTCCGAGCGCTTGCCGCTGGGGTCGCCGACCATTCCGGTGCCGCCGCCGATCAGGATGATCGGCGTGTGCCCGAACCGCTGGAGCCAGGCCGCGCCCATCACCGGGATGAGGTTTCCGACGTGCAGCGAGTCGGCGGTCGGGTCGAAGCCGACATAGGCCGTAAGCCGGCCCTTTTGCAGCCGTTCGGCCAGCCCGGCGGTCGCGTCCTGGAGCAAGCCGCGGGCCGTCAAAGTTTTGAGCAGTTCGGTCATAGCCGCCAATGGTACCCGCTGGAATAGAGCCTCGCAATTGGCTAGCTTGCCACATGACCCATCCACAGGATCCGCTGGATCCTCCGAATGCCCAAGATCCTTCCGGATGGGCCGCCGCCTCTCTCGCCTGAAGCCCTCGCGGCTCTCCCCCCGCGCGCGCCGCAACATTCTGGTCGGATTCCTCGCGGTGGTCGCTTTCGGCCTGGCCGTGCTGGCGGCGGCGTGGAGCCGCGCCTGCGCCGGCAACACCTGCCCCTCGATCGAGGAGCTGGGCGGCTACGATCCCGACCAGGCCTCCAAGGTGTACGCCGCCGACGGACGGCTGATCACCGATCTCGGCCTCGAGCGCCGCACGGTCATTCCGCTCGGCGAGATGTCGCCGTACGTGAAGACCGCGTTCCTCGCCACCGAAGACAAGCGGTTCTACAGCCACCACGGCATCGACTGGTTCCGGGTCTTCGGCGCCATCAAGACCAACGTCTTCCAGCTCCGGTTCGCCGAAGGGTTCTCGACCATCACGATGCAGCTGGCCCGGAACATCTGGGTCGAGGACATCAGCGGAACGGACAAGTCGCTCCGCCGCAAGCTCCGCGAAGCGAAGGTGGCGCGCGAGATCGAGAAGAAGTATCCCAAGGACAAGATCCTCGAGATCTACCTCAACCAGATCCCGCTCGGAAACGGCGCCTACGGCGTGGAGGCCGCGTCCCAGCGGTACTTCGGGAAATCGGTTCGGGATCTCAACGTCGCGGAAGCGGCCACCCTCGCCGCCATCCCGAAGGCTCCCACCCGCTACAATCCTCGCCGAAATCCCAATCTCAACATCCAGCGCCGCAACACCGTGCTCAATCTGCTGCGGGACAACGGGCTGCTGAATGGCGAGCGAGACCGAGCGCTGGAAGGCATATCCGCTGCTGCTCTCCTCCCACTCGGACTACAGCGGCGTGGCCGAGTACTTCGTCGAGTATGTGCGGCAGCAGCTGGAGGCGCGATTCGGCCGGGAGCTCTACACCATGGGCTACCGGATCTACACCAGCCTGGATCTCGATATTCAGCAGGCGGCCGAGCGCGCGCTGGAGGCGCGGCTGGAAGCCATCGAGAGCGGGGCCGATGGCAAGTTCACCCACGAGACCTACCGGCAGTACATGGACTCCCGCTCGGACAACGCGAGGACAACAGCCGGACGACGACCCCGTACCTGCAGGGCCTGGCGGTCACGCTGGAGGCCAAGACCGGCTACATCCGGGCGATGGTGGGCGGCCGCGATTTCGAGGACAGCAAGTTCAACCGGGCCACGCAGGCGCTCCGGCAGCCCGGGCTCTACCTTCAAGCCGATCGTATACGCCGCCGCGGTCGAGGCAGGATATCCGCTCTCGCATGTGATGGTGGACGACCCGCTCAGCGTGGAGCTGGATCCTACCGAGCCGCCCTGGGCGCCGCAGAACTACGATCTGGAGTTCGACGGGCCGATGACGCTGCGGCGAGCGCTGTACCTCTCGCGCAACATCATCGCCATCAAGCTGGGCATGGAGCTGGGAGAGCAGGCGGTCATCAGCGAGGCCACCAAGTTCGGGCTCACCACCCGGGTGCCGGCATTCCCGTCGATTCACATCGGCTCGGCCGACGTGATTCCGCTGGAGATGATCGCGGCCTATACCACGTTCGCCAATCTGGGGACCCGCACCGTTCCCAATGCGGTGCTGCGGGTCGAAGACCGCGGCGGCAAGATCGTGTGGCAGCCGCCGGTGCGAACGGTGGAGGTGATGGACACCCTCGCATGCGTGGCTGATGACCGACGCGCTGAGGGACGTGGTCCGTCATGGTACGGCGGTGGGCTCGGTTGGCGCCCGCATCAACTTTCCTGCCGGCGGCAAGACCGGCACCACCAACGACGGCTTTGATGTCTGGTTCATCGGCTTCACGCCCGACATGGTGACCGGACTCTGGGTCGGGTTCGATCAGCCGCGCAAGATCAAGGCAAACGCGCAGGGCGGCGTGCTGGTTGCACCGGCATGGAGTGCAATGATGAGCGAGGTGTACGAGCGCAGGAGCGTCCCGCGCGGGCTGGTCCCGGCCGGCCGGGCTCAGCGCACTGGACGTGGACAAGACCACCGGCTACAAGGCGACGCCGTTCTGTCCCAAGGACGTGCATTACATCGAGTCGTTCATTCCGGGGACCGAGCCGACGGCGTTCTGCCCGGTGCATTCGCCGTTCGGGTCCATCGGCGTGATGGGCGGCGAGTCCCCCTGAGCCGCAGCCCACCACGCCGGGGCCGCCCACTGCTCCGGCCGTGGGATCACCTGCTCCCAAGCCGAGTACGCAGGGTGCCCCCGCGACCGGCGGCACTACGGGAGTCATGGGAGGGACGGGCCCGGCGCCCAACTCGCCGCGCTGACATGCGGGCGCGCCGGCTGGCCGCCCGGTGGCTGATTCCGGTTGAGGGGGCTCCGATCGAGCGCGCCGCACTGCTGATCGGAGCCGACGGCCGGATCGAGGCCGTGGGCCCCGACTCGAGAGTGCCACGGCCTGCCGGATGCGCCGCCGAGGATTTTGGTGAAGCGGTCATCCTGCCCGGCCTGATCAATACGCATACCCATCTGGAACTCACCGGCTTCGCGGACCAGATCCAAGAGCGCGATTTCGCCGCCTGGATCAAGCAGCTCCGGGAGCTGAAAACGACCCGCAGCGCGGCCGAGTACGTCGAAGCGGCGCGGCGGGGGCTCCAGGCCTGCTACGCCGCCGGCGTGACCACCATTGCCGATACCGGTGACTCCGGGTCCGCCATCCAGGCCCTGGCCGAGGCCGATGGATCCGGCGTGGCGTATCAGGAGGTGTTCGGGCCCCATCCTTCGCAGGCGCAGGAGAGTCTGGCGGCGCTGCGCGACCGGGTCATCCAGGCCGGGCGGTGGGCGGTCCAGCGGGTTCGGATCGGCGTCTCGCCCCACGCCCCCTACACCGTCAGCGGACCGCTCCTGAAAGCGGTGGCGCAGTGGGCCAGCATCGGAGGGGCTGCCGCTGGCGGTACACGTCGCCGAGTCGCCCGCGGAAACCGAACTCCTGGCGAGCGGGTCCGGTCCATTTGCCGAGGCGTGGCGGGAGCGGGGAATTCCGCTGCCGCCAGCCCTGGGGCGAACGCCGATCGAGTGGCTGGCCGAGCACGGGGCGCTCACCGAGCGAACGCTGTGCATTCATGCGGTGCAGGCCGAGCCGGCCGACATCCAGCTGCTGGCCGGCATGCTGCCGCCGTGGCGCACTGCCCGCTGTCCAACGCGGCGCACGGCCATGGTGAGGCGCCGCTCTCTACCCTGCTGCAGGCCGGCGTTCGGGTCGGTCTGGGAACCGACTCAGAGGTCAGCGTCGGCCGGCTCGATCTGCTGGCGGAAGCGCGTGCCGCGGCCGGCCTGGCTGTCTCTACGGCCGACGAGGCGGTCGAGCTCTGCACCCTGGGAGGCGCCCGGGCCCTGGGGCTCGAGGCCGAGACCGGCAGCCTCCGGACAGGGAAGTGGGCCGACTGCGTCGTCCTCAAGCCGCCGGCTCCGGGTCCGAGGCGGCAGCCGGCCGAGCATGTACTCGCCAGCTCTGCCGGCGGACCTGTTGCTCACCTGCCTGGCCGGAAGGGACGTCTACCGAGCCCTATGAAAATCCAACGGCATGCTGCCATTCTGCGCGTCGTGCGCGAGCGACGAATCGAGAGCCAGGACGAGTTGCGCGAGGCACTCGCCGATGACGGGTTTGTGGTCACCCAGGCCACGCTCTCGCGCGACATACGCGAGCTGGGACTGGCGAAGCTGGCGGACCCCCAGGGAGGCGCCTACTACACCCATCCGCACCGCTCGGCGGTGCGGCCCGAGCTGGGGCAGGTCCTGCCCGCGCTGCTGGTGAGCCTGGACGGAGTGGGGCCGTTTCTGGTTCTGAAGACTGCCAGCGGATCGGCCGGTGCGGTGACCGAGGCGCTGGATCAGGCAGGCTGGTCCGAGATCATCGGCACGATCGCCGGGGATGATACTGTGTTGGTGATTACCCGGAGCCAGCGCCATCGGGAGGAGATCGCTAGCCGGATCCAGAAGCTGGTGAAGTAGCCCTGGGCTCCGGCTCACCTCGACGCCAGCTTATCATCGAAACGTACCGCAGGCCTTAAAGATGCGTGCCCAAAGGGCCGAAACTTGAGCTTGAAGGTGTGAGCTCTGGCGGTCATAGGTGCTACAAGCCGAAAGCCGAGAGAGGCCAAGATAGTAACCACGCTTCACTTGCGCAGTGCCGGAGGCGCACATTACGATTCTTCGGGTTGCCATCCGCGTTCATCGCGTCTTTGGAGAAGTCCCTTGCGGTGTCTGGCGCTAAACGCCTCCTTTGAGCCGTTGACCATGGTCCCGGTCCGGCGTGCCCTTCGTCTGGTCATCGAGGGCAAAGCCGAGATCGTCGAATCGGACGGGGGCGACATCGTTCGAAGCGAACGGCTGACGCTTCCCAAACCGGCGATTATACGCCTCGTCAAGTTCGTTCACGTTCCCCGCCGCTTCCGCCGTCAAGTCACCAATACATTCCTCTTCGCTCGCGACGGTTACCGCTGCCAGTACTGCCATCGGGGTCAGGGCGACCTCAGGCACCGGGAATGTCTCACGCGGGACCATCTGATCCCGCTTTCCCGCGGCGGCGACAACGAATGGAGCAACGTGGTGACGGCCTGCAGCTCGTGCAACACTCGCAAGGGGAATCATCTTCCTGAGGAGTGCGGCATGCATCCGTTGGGTGCCCCGCGTGAGCCGCACTTCGTGCATCTGTCCTGGGCGGTACGCCGTCTGTCGGTCACCCAGGCCAAGTACATCAAGCTCTTCTACGGAGATGAGGCGCTCCGGGCACTCGGAGGCACCATCTAGTTACCGCGGTGCCGCCTGCCCGTTCTGCCGCACCACAAATCGTGGACTCCGCGCCTCCAGCCGGAGACTCGGCAGTCCCGCAAGCCGCAGCAGAAACCGCGTCGTGCCGCGTCCCACGGCATCGCCGATACCCTCGCCTCCCTGCGCCGCCTCTCCGATGTCCCCGGCAAGAAAGCGCTTCAGCTCATCCAGATCCGAGTCGGAGAGCGTCGACACCTGGAGCGAGGCGGCATAGTAATACCCTCCCGGCTGGTCCGGCCTGACATTCACCTGGTAGGCGAAGGCCAGCGCGGCGCCGAGCGCGTCGAGCGTCGCATAGCGGCGTTCCTGCCTTCGCTGGCCGACCAGCGTCAGCAGCGTGTACTGGTCGAGTAGCGGTTCGTGCCGAACCACGACATCCCACTCCAGCTGCCGGGCGAAGTCGTCGAACCACCCCTCCCGCGAGCGCCATATCTCCACCCGGTAGTGCAGCCGCACCGGGAGCCCCGAACGCAGCGCCGCGAGCCAGCGGCTCTCGGAGCCGAGCAGGTTTTCCGAGCGCACGACCGGAGCGCGCGCCCCGGTGGGAGCGGAGTCCGGGGTGAGGCTCACGAGCAGCCGCACCGGGTTGGCCTGTGCCCGCAGGTTACCGGGCAGCCCACCGGTGATCGCCGCCAGTGCGACTACCCAGCCGCGCCAATGGCGCGCCAGGAACCGGGAAAGGCGCCGGTGTGACACTAGAACCGGCGCTGCAGCCTGACTACGAACTTGACGGGCTCATCCTCGGAGAGACTCTTGGCGAGGTAGGCGCCGATTCCGCCCGCGTCGAGCCCGACCCCGGCATCGAACTCCCATTCCTTGAGGACTGGAAGGCTATTGACCGGCACCTGGCCCGGGCCACTCCCGGCCAGCCACGCCTTGCCTCCGTCTCCGAAGACCACCAGGTCCGCCTCCTTGATCCCGATGAAGCGTCCCGGGCTGCCCTCCCGGTCGGGCATTCGGTAGCCAAGGTTGAGAGTCACCCTGCTCCGCAGTTCGACCTGGGTGATGATCATCCGGTCGCAGAGAGCCGGGTCGGCGGGATCATTGAAGCCACTGGGGGCGCAGGTGAAAGCGCGGAAATCGAACCCCGGGAGGAGGTCCAGGCCGCCCAGCGAGAATCGCGCCGCTGCATCGGGAGCCGGTCTCCTTCGATCCAGCTATCGGTACGGAGTCGGACGTTCATCTGCAGCTTCGGAGTCAGGCGGGCGTATCGCCGAACATCGAGAAGCAGGCGGCCGGTGCCGTATCCGCCGCCGGTTTCGGGGGTGGGCCGCACCGTTGGTGGCAACGCGACGGGGGCGATGTCATCGCTGGTGGAATGTTCGAAGCGCCCCCGAATCATCCAGCCGCTGGTAGGCTGGTCCCGATCATTCCGAGTATCGAACTCCACTTCCAGGCCGGTGGTGAAATAGTGCCCGTCGTCGATCAGGGGATTGCGGCGCCAGGTGTCGCTATTTCGAAAGAGTGACCAGGGATCGTTGGCCCGCACCGAACGCTCCGCGTCACGGCTCAGGCTCAGCTCCACCCGCCATGCCGGGTGCGGCTTGACGTACACGGCGCCGGCCACGCCCTCGCGCTCGAAATAATCCCGATAGTCCCGTTGCAGGAGGAAGGCCGACCAGCCAACTTCGCTGCGCGAGAACGGCTGGTCCTCGATCGCGTCGACCTGGCTGTACAGCCTCGCCACTGATGCCGAACTCAGGCTTCCCCTCAACCCGAAAATCGGCGCGCGCCATATAGCCGAAATCGCCAGGGGCCTCGGAACTCCCTGTGGTTCGGAGGATACCCCGCAAGTCGAGTCGTGCGTACGTGCTGCGCGAGGGGCGCAGCTCAAACAGCGGTCCAAACTGGAGGGGTAGCCCTTCGATCCGGTTGTAGGTCCCGCCGGTTGAAAGGGACAGGGTGGTTCTGACCTTCCCTACCTGAAACGATGTTCGCGCGGTGGCGATCTCGCTGAGGGTTCGTCGTCGCTCTCGCAGGGCCAGCCAACCTTCAGGGGTGCGAACCACTGGTGCCGCATCCCAATACACCCGCTCCTGGCCGATATGTTCGACTTGTTCCGAGCGGATCAGCCGGCCGCCGACCACGAGGATGTCGCCCTGGACCGATGCTCCCGGCAGGAGGTACAGGGTTCCGTTGGCAACCGTGACCGGACCGCTCACGCGGCCGGCGATCCTCAATGCCCCCCGGAACAGCGCCAGACCACCCTCGAACTTGGTGCCGGCCGGGAGCGTGACATCGCCTTGCATCCGGGTAGCGCCGGAATCGTTGTACAGTGCGATCAGCTCCGCGATCACCTCGGGGGGCGGCCCGGCCCCGACGACGGAGTCGGTAGGGGGCGCATTGGGGTCGATGACGATGACGCTGTCCTGCGCCCGAAGCGGGGAGACCAGCATCAGCGTCAGGCCGGCGATAAGCAGGCGCATGAGGCTCTCGATCGGGAAATGGTGCTAGGACTGCGGGTCGGCGCTCTTCTCCAGACCCAGCCGGCGCATCCGGCGGTACAGGTTGGCGCGATCGGTCTGCAGGATTCTGGCTGCTTCGGCCATGTTCCACTGGGCCTGCGTCAGCGCAGTGGCAATCAGACCTCGCTCGAACTCGTCCAGCGCATCGCTCAAGCCTTGTGCCGGCAGCGTTGGCGAGTTGGTCGACGGTGACGCCAATGAGCCGCGGAGCACCTGCCGCACCGCAGGAGCGTCCACCACGGGACCACTCAGAATGCTGAGTCGTTCCACGAGGTTGGCAAGCTCGCGCACATTGCCGGGCCAGGAATAGGAGGCCAGCGCGTCGAGCGCGGCATCGGTGAAGTGCACCGCGTGGCGCGGCCGCACCCGCTCGGCGAGGTGGGCCACCAGGGCCGGCAGATCTTCGAGGCGCTCACGCAGGGGCGGCAGGTGGATGGGAAAGACGTTGAGGCGGAAGAACAGGTCTTCCCTGAACCCGCCGCCACTCACTGCCTCGGCCAGGTCCCGGTTGGTGGCCGCCACGACTCTGGCGTCGATCCGGGTCGTATTCTCCGCGCCGATCCGCTGAAGCTCCCCGGTCTCCAGCGTTCTCAGCAGCTTAGCCTGCGCCTCCTGGCTCAGGTCGCCCACCTCATCCAGAAACAGTGTTCCACCATGGGCCAGCTCGAACCGTCCCAACCGCCGCTCGGTTGCCCCGGTGAAGGAGCCCCGCTCATGCCCGAACATTTCCGACTCGACCAGGTCCCGCGGGATAGCCGCGCAGTTCACCGTCACGAAGGCGCGGGCGGATCGCAGGCTGGCGGCGTGGATCGCGGCGGCCACCAGCTCTTTCCCCGTCCCCGACTCTCCGGTAATGAGGACTCTGGCCTCGGTGGGTGCCACCCTGGCGATCAGGTCCGCCACCTGTTGCATGGCCGATCCGCTTCCAATGAGGTCCGACCGGCGACCCAGCTCGGCGCGAAGCGCTCGATTCTCCGCCCGGGTGCGGTTCAGCTCGAGCGCCGCCCGGACCGTCACCAGGACGCCTTCGGGGCTGAGCGGCTTCTCCAGGAATTGGAACGCACCCAGCTTCACCGCTTGAACCGCATCGTTCAGCTGAGCCTTGCCGCTCATCATGATGACCGGAGCGGAGCGGCCGCGTTCTCGCATGCGGGTGAGGGTTTCCAGGCCGTCTGGCCCCGGAGGCATCATCAGGTCCAGGAGGACGACGTCCGGGTCTTCCTCGTCGAGCAGCAGCAGCGCCGCGTTGCCGTTGGCCGCCTCACTGACGCTGAAGCCCTCACTCCGGAGCAAGGCCCCCAACATCCGGCGTATGTTGGCCTCGTCATCTACCAGCAGAACCTGCTCCCCGCCGCTCACCGGTGGGCCATCCGCACGACGAACGTCGCCCCTCCGCCGGGCGTATCCCTGAGTTGGATCGTTCCGCCGTGCATCTCTACCGTCTGCTTGACCAGGGCCAGCCCAAGTCCGGTGCCTCCCGCTTTGCCGGTGAAGTAGGGATCGAAGATCCGGTCGGCGATGTCGGGCGGCACGCCGGGGCCGTGGTCCGAGATTTCGATTCGGACGCCACTATCGTCGGGCGCAACGGTGATCTCGAGGGCGCCGACTTCGCCGCACGCCTCAACCGCGTTCCGCAGGATGTTGCTGAAGGCCCGCCGCATGGGGTCGTAATGGGCGGGGAGGACCGGAGTTCCGGGGTCCAGGCGAAGACTCACTTTCATGGCAGGCGGCAATGAGGTCCGCGCCAGTTCCGACAAGAGCTCGGTAAAATCGAGGGGTGCAGGCGGTCCCTCAGGAAGGCGACCGAATTCGGTGAACTCCCGCGCCAGCTGTTCCAGACGGGCCGATTCAGCCACCAGGACATCGATCGCGTCCCGGTGATCAGGGGCGCCCGACCGTGCCAGCTCAGAGACGGCCAGCCGGATCGGTGTGAGCGGGTTGCGCATCTCATGCGCCACCCGGCGGGCCGTCTCCCTGAAGGCCCGGAGTCGCTCGGCCTCGATTTCCTGTGACCGGGCCCGTTCCAGCGATGAGGCCATGTCGCGCAGTGCGGTCCGGAGTGCGGCAAACTCTGGCGCCCCCCGCCTCGGCCGGTCCGGTGGCAGCGGCTCCATCCTTTGAATGTTCCCGGTCCAACCGATCAGCTCTTCGATAGGACGACTCAACTGGCGTGAAAGATGGCCCCCGAATCTCATAGAGGCGTACAGGAAGGCTCCGCCCAGCAGTAAAATCACCAGCCCGAGTCCCGCGTAGTAGTAGCGGCTGAACGTCTCGGCGCGCTGGAGCTGGCCAATAGCGGTATTCAGCTCGGTGGCATGGTCCGCCAGGGCCTTCCGCTCCGCGGGCCGGAGCCGGGTGGAGTCTATGGTGTGCAGCAGCGCGCGACCCGAGCCGGCCACTCCTTCCACGGCATCCCGGGCCCCGGGCGCGCGGGTCGTCGACCGAATCGTCAAGCCCCACCCGAGCATCGCAAGCGCGGTCGGAATCGCGCCCAGACATACCAGGATGAGCAGGATCCTTTGATGGAAAGAGAGTCGCATGTCCCTCGGGTCAGGCGCTCAGCCGCGCCGGTCTGCCCGGATCAGGATGGGTGATCCGAACCAGCGGGTAAGGCCCAGGAGCCGGCCTGGGGTCTCTACCATCCGGCTGATCTTCGCGTGGTTGGTCAGGCGATGCAGCACCATGGGAAAGAGGAACTGGGGACGCTCCTCCCGCACGGTGAAGCCTTGCTCGCGGAAGGCATTGTTGACCTGCTGAGGTGTGAAGATCAGGAAGCGCCGGGTATTGAGCTCGATTGATCTTTTGATGTGGAACAGGCGGCTGGAGAATGCGTTGACGCCACGGGACGAAGGATAATCCAGTACCACCGAGCGGCGAGCTACCCGGCAAAGCTCCCGGACCAGCGCGGTCCACTCGATACTGTGGGGCAGAAGCCGGAGGCACACCACCGCGTCGAAGGATCGATCGGGATAAGGGAGTGATCGAAGGTCTGCCGCGTCGAAGCGACAGCGGCCCTGGGCAATCCAGGGCTCCAGCCTAGCGGCGCAGACGGGATCGCTGCCGACAACAGTGACTTCGTATCCCGCCTCGATCAGCGGTGGCGCGATCTGGGCGTGCCCTCCGCCGACATCGAGGATCGACGCCCCCGCGGGAAGAGCCCGCAAGAGGCCGAGCGTCAACCGGCTTTGCGTTGCCACAAACCAGCGTCCTACCCCGCCGGTAAACCGGCGGGCATAGTCTTCCGAAGAGGTTCCGATGTCCGCATCCTCGCGCAGAGTCTCGGAGCCTCTCTCCAGGGGCTCGGGGCTGTCAGCCATGCCAGAAGCTAGGTTGCAGTCTAGCGACTGTCCATTGCGTTGCCGGCCCTCGAAGTGAATACCTCTGATCTTTCCTATCCTCCGCACCTTGACGCTCAGCTAGAGGCGGGGCCGGGATTGAGCCTGGAGGAGAGTGCCGCAGTCAGGTGCCGCACGGCTAGAGTCCCGTACTCTCCGATAACCGTGGGCCGAATGACGTAGAGCAGTGCCAGGGCGATCAGGCTGATTGCACCGGTGCCGAGGAGCACGACGACCTGGCTGAGTCCCGCTGAGAGCAGCCCAACTCGGAGGGGGTAGGCGAGGGCGGCGGTTAGAAACCCCAGCGCAAAGGCCGGGAGTTGCGACTTTGCGTAGTCGCGCCAGGTCGCACCCAGCATGCTGAGGCTCATGGCAGCGCCGATCAAATAGTTCACCGCGATTGCCAACACTACTCCGGTGGCCACCCCGGCCAGGCCGAATCGGGTTCCGGCCAGGCTCCCCAACACGACTGCCAGCGCATACACGCCGTCCCGCAGGGTCCGCTTCCGCATCGCGCCCAGGGCGCCATCCAGACAATAGGCCATCAGGTAGACGTTGCGCAGCATGATGCCACCCGTGAGGATCTGGAACGGCACAATGGCTGGCTCCCATCTCGGCCCCAGGATGACTCCCACGAATTCGGGAGCGAGTACCACGAGCAGGGCACCAAGCGGAGCGCTCACCAGCCCAAGCACCGCGGCCCCGGTGAGGTAGGTGGAACGGAGCCGCTCTCGATCGCCCTGAAGCCGTGACATAATGGGAAACAGCACCTTGGTGACCACCGTGGCAAAATAGGTCACCAGGATCGTCATCAGCTTGAACGCCCGGCCATAATATCCAAGCGAGACAACGCCAAGCACCCGCCCAACGACGAGGTTGTCGCCTTGGCCCGCGGTGTAGTTGAAGATCCGGGCCAGGGTGAACTGGGAGCCATAGTGCAGCACCTCACGGATCTCATGACCGATGCGGGGCCACTTGGGGTGAGGCTGAACACTCAGCAGTGTCGCGGAGCGCACCAGGCTCTGACTCAGGGAGCTGGCCACCAGTGCCCAGACACCATAACCCGCGGACGCCAGCAGCAGAGCGGGGAAGGCGTAGCCCAGAAGAAACGCGGTGACCTCCACCCACATGAGCCGCCGCCACATGAGGTTCCGCTGGGACAAGGCCTCCGCCACAACGCCGGGATTCGCCAGGAGAAAACTAAAGCTCAGGCCGCGGATGACCGGAGTGAGCTCTGTCGTGCCCAGCGCGGAGGCGACGAGGGGAGCGGTACACCAGACCAGCAGCGTGGTGCCGATGCCTAGCAGGATGCTGGCAGTGAAGCCGGCACGGATGTACCGGGGAGTGAGCTCGACCCGCTGAATCAGAGCGGCGCTGATGCCGAACTGTGCCAGAACCGTGGCCAGCCCCACGTAGACCGCGGCCAGGCCCGCCAGCCCGTAGTCCTGGGGGGAAAGCAGCCGAGCCAGCGCGGCAGTCACCACGAGCTGCCCCAGGCCCGTGATCATCGTGCCTGCATACTGATTGCCCAGACCACTGAACGTGGATCGGAGCAGTGCCTTCTTGGTGGTGGCGCTGTTCACGTAGGTTGTCTATGCCAGACCATGGGTGTCCAAACCGGCGTCGCGGGCGCGACCGGGGACCGAGCGCGCACGGGAGGAAGAGGCGTTGCTGGTGAGGCTCCCCGGCAGCAGACCGGGCAGGTCTTCGGGATCGAGGAACACCTCATGGTGCTGGGTCTAGGCTGGGCCTGCTGCGGACGTTCCCACACGCAGCGTCGAGCACCGCAGCGAAGCGGCGGGCGATCTCGCGTCGTGAGTACACGGCCAGGGCGTCGCTCGCCTCGTTGGGGCGGTCCCCGCGTGGCTGGGTAGCCAGCGCAGCGATCAGTACGCCCACCCGCGCCGCCTCATCGCGCCCCGCCAGGTACGCCTGCGGCATGAGGTGGAGGACGTCACGGATCATGCCCCCCTCATCGAGGAAGGCGAGGATCGGGCGGCCTGCCCGCAGATACTGCAGCGTCTTCGAGGGCATGATCGACCCAAACTCTTCCACGAGCAGCAGGTCGGCGCCAAGCATGTAGGAGATCGACTCGCGTTGCGGGACTGGGGGCACATGGTGCAGCGTAACGCCCTCGGGTGGCGCCTCCAGCTCAGGAATTGCGCGCGGGTCTGCGAACCCGATCTGCCAAAGATGCACGCGTCCCCGCAGCTCCGGTCGCTCGCGCATGGCGTGCGACACCGCCTCCCAGAGAGGGCGCGGCGAGCGACGCAACTGGCCGGTGTGGACGATCGAGAATGGTGGCAGCTCAGCGGGAACGACACCGCGGAAATCGTCCTCGTCGTAGCCGTTCGGGATGATATGGACTGGCGGGCGGTCGGCGGGCGCGATGCGTGCGAGCGCGTGCTCCACAATGCGTGCGTCGACGGCGACGACCGCGGCTGCCTCTCTGATCATCCTCGCTTCGAGCCGCCGCTCGAGCTCGGCGAGCCGCGCCGGCCGTCGCGGGGCATGGTGGTAGGTGGTCCACGAGTCGCGGAAATCTGTCACGTAGGGAACCCGTAGCCGGGACGCGATCGTGTGCGCGATGAGGATCGCCGTAGGGGGGTACGACGTCGCAACGATGACGTCCCATCGCGCGGTGCGGCCCCGGCGCAGCGCGGCGCGCACCGCGAACGGATACCAGAGCAACTGCGCGTCGGGCACGAGCCAAGCCTTCGGGTGCAGGATGCCCCGCTTCGGGGCGCCGCGCTGCCCTTCCCCTGCGCTGTGCCGCCCGCCGTAAAATATGGAAAGCTCGGGCGCCTGCGCGCGGATGATCTCGACCCCGGCTACCTGATCGAGCAGCTGCGGATCCTCCGGGAGCCCGACCGTCGCCCGCGCCCCGGTGAGCACCGTGGGGCGCCAGCCGAACTGGGGGAGATACTTCGCCAGCTTCGTCGCGCGCTCTACAGAGACGTGGCTCGTCGGCGCGAAATTGCGGGTGACGATGAGGACGCGGCGCATGGGTGCTTACCGCGAAGCCCGGCCGGGGGCCGCTGTCCTCGAAGGGTGCGTGCGCCCGCGATCGTGGGCAGTCTTTCCAGCGAAGCGGCTCACCAATTCGCGGGCGATCGCCGCGACGTCAAACCCTTCCTCGATGCGCCGCCGCCCGGCGCGCGCCAGCTCTGCTCGAAGCGTCGCCGAGCCCAGGACGCGCTCCAGCGCGTCGGCCAGCGCAGCGGGATTGCCGGGGGGTACCAGCACGCCGGCGCCGCCGTCGAGCAGCTCGGGAAGGCCCCCGGTGCTGGTCGCGATGGTGGGAACGCCGTGCGCCATCGCCTCGATGAGTGCCACGCTGATTCCCTCGTGTATGCCGCCGCCGAGATCGACACTCGGAAGCACCACGCAGTCCACCTCCCGCTCATGGTAGAGCCGGAGCAGCTTGGCGTGCGGCACAATGCCGAGCATGCGTACGCGATCGCCGAGACCAACCTGGTCGACGCGTTGCGCGATCGCATCACTTTCCGGCCCGTCACCCGCCAGCCACAGCTCGAACGCGATCCCCCGCGCCATCAGATGGGCCACTGCATCCAGCAGATGGCGATGCCCCTTCATCGGGACGAATCGCGCCGGGCAGAGCACGACTGGCACGGCACGCGACGGCGGTTCCCCGATGGGCGCCGGCGGCAGCGAGACGCCCATGTGCAGGACCGTCGCCCGCTCCATTGCATCGGAGGGGACGAGCGAACGAGCGAGGGCGAGGGTCTCCTGGGCGATAAAGCGGCCGAAGCGCGCCGAGCGCAGCTTCTCAGCGAGCAGGTTGTTGAGCACCACGTCGTAGCGGTGGGCGGTGAAGCTCCACGGGATCCCGCTCACCGCACTCGCGCCCATGGCCAGGGTCGCCGTGAGGTGGGCCCAGTGCGCGTGGATGTGGTCGGCGCCCCACTCGCGGGCGACGCGTGCGACCCACATCCCCTGCGCGGTCGCCACCGCGTTGGAAAGCGCCCGGCGGCGCGGTCGCGTACGGTGCAGCTGCCAGAACGCCTGCAGGGACCGGCGGGGTTCTCGCGCCATCGCGGCAGCCACCGCAGCAGCGATCTCGATGGTGCGGGGCAGCGTCCTTGTGTTGGCCAGGAGCGCGCCTCCATCGTCGTGCACCACCGGATCCTTGGAGAAACGCGGGATGATCAGCAGCTCGTGCCCGGCGGCGAGCAGCCGGGCCACCTCGGGCACGATAAACGTCTCGCCCATTCCGAACGGCAGCCGCTGGGTGAGGTACACGATCTTCATGACGAAGCGCCGGCGGTGGGCGCGGCGACGCCCAGGTGCAGGATGCGCGACGCTGCGGCCGAGCGGAGGACGACGATGTAGTACACCCCGATCGCCAGCACTCCGGCGACGATCGCCACGCGTTCGCTGCCGGTCTGGAGCGCGATAGCGGCAGGAAGGAGGCACGCCGTGGCCAGTGCGAGAAGTCGCGCGGCGGGGTCGAGCACCCGGCTGATTGAGCTGTGCCCCGCGACCATGAAGCGTGCGATCGAGGTGACTGAGATGACGATCCCGCCGGCCGAAAGCAGCATGACGGCGAGCATCGGGGAGCCGTGACGCACCCCGATGAGGAGCGCGCCGAGCCTCAGCGCGAACTCGAACGCGCTGAAAGCCAGCGCCGATGCCTGCCACTCGCGGACACTGAGCAGCCCGCTGAGTGGACTGCTCACGAGCCAGAACGCGAACCAGGGGGCCAGGAGCTGAGCGTAGCGTCCGGCCGGCTCCCACGCCTCTCCCATAACCGTCGCGAAGAGCTGCGGCCCGCCGAGCGCCACCGCGCCGAACATCGGGAGCCCGCACGCAAAGAGCGTGAGCGCGGTTCGCTCGGTGAGCTGGCGCAGCCGCTCTGGCTCGCGGACGAACGTAGCCGCTCGCGAGAGGAACACCTGGCCGACTGCTTGCGCGACAAGCATCGTCGGCAGCACCAGCATCTTAAAGCTGAGCGCGTAGAGGCCGGCCGCCGCGGCGCCGAACCCGGCCGAGAAGAGGATCGAGGGTAGCTGCAGGCTTCCAACGTTGAGGAGTCCCGACCAGGTGGTGAGCAACGGGAAGCGCCGGTACCGACTGGCGACCGCAAGGAGACTCGCCACCGTTACCCGCGCGTGCCGGCGCTCGCGCAGCGCCAGGAGCGCGAGCCCGCCACTACCGGCCACCCGCCCGATCACGTCGCCGATGACCAGCCCCGGAGCCCCGGCCCCCACAACACCTAACCCGACCTGAGCAACCACCTGCCCGACCCCCTGGCTGAGCTTGGTGCGCGCCACTCGGCCAAACTGGCGGCGCCGGATCGCCCAATACGACAGCGCCTGGTACGTCGCCGCGCCGACGAAGCCAACCGGGATCAGCCATCGGTATGGCAGGAGCGCCGGAACGTTCACCGCCGCAACGTACGCATCGCCGGCGAGCCACACCAGCAGTGAGACGAGCGCGGCCATCGCTGCTAGGAGCACGAAAGCCAGCGCCAGCAGCGAGGCGGCGGGCTCGTCGTTCTCCGGGAGCGGGATCGCCAACTCGTAGCGCAGCGACGCGACCACCAGGAGCACGGTGAGCGTCGAGGAGTAGACCGCGAGCGCGCCGAAGTCCGCTGGGGTGTAGAGGCGAGTGAGCACCGGCGCGGCGAGCACTAGCAGGAGCTGCGCGATCGCAGTTCCCGATGCCAGCGTCACGACGCTGCGCCCGAAGGCACCGCCCGGAACCCTCGACCAGCGGAGGCCCGGCGACCGGGGGTCAGCCATCGCGTCCATGCTGGATGAGTGGAGCTGCTTGGCTGGAACCTCTGGCGCGACCGACGGACCCGGTCACTGCGTCTGCGCCTCGGGTACACGGCGCCAGCCCCTTCCAGCAGGCGGTAGGTCTCCCAGCCGAGGATGAAATAGCGGAAAGGCTTCGTAGGCCCGGCGGTAGGCGGTCGGATCGGCAGCCGAGAGGCCAGCTGCGCGGCGATGCCAGGGCCGTGAACTATCAGGACGAGGCGATAATTCATACCCTCTCCCGCCGCGGGGCGGCGTGGCTCCCCGGTCGAGGCTAACTGTGGAACGGAGCGGCGGGCAACGAGTTATGCCGTGCTTGACGATGCTAGCCGGACCGGACGGAATCGGCAAGCCGATCTCAGTCATTCGGCTAGCCATCGGGTGTGACTCAGGTCAATGTCCTAGAGCAGGGTAACAGGCAAGTTATCGGGTCTCCGCAAGATCCTAGGCGCTTGAGGGCCGAGGTGCCGCCGATTCGGAACCCGGAATCGCCGGTGCTTCATTAGCTTTCCAAGGCGGAAGCGCTCGGCTGGAAGCTGCAGTCAGAGATCTTCCTCAAGGGAACCACGCATGAAAGGAACACCGGCGGCATGCAGACCAGTCTCGATCTCCCTCAGCGAGCGAAGCCAGCGCTGCCGGTAGACCCTGCTACCAACCAATCGCGGCCCTTACGGATCGGTATCATGCTCCGTGCCGTCGATGAGTATGACGGTGCAGGAGTCTATATCCGTCAGCTTTGCGACGCCCTCTTTGAAGTGGATCAGTACAATGAGTACGTGCTGTTCTACATGAGAGACCAGCAGCGCGGCCGTTACGCGCATGTGGCCAACGTACAGGAGCGGGTGGTCCCGGCCCGTGGGAAGCTGCTTTGGGACCAGGTCCTCCTCCCACAGGCGGCCAGACGAGAGAAGCTGGACGTGCTGTTTCACCACAAGTTCAGTATTCCGGTCGTGGCTCCCTGTCCCACTGTAGTTCAGCAGCGGGGAACCGAGTACTGGACCTTTCCCGAGTATTACACTCAACTGGGTGATCGAATAAACCGGCTGTACAACATGGCAACGATCCCCCTCTTCTGCCGCCGGGCAGCGCGGGTCCTGACAAATTCCGACAGCCTGGCCGCCGAGTTGGAGATTGTGGCAAAGGTGCCTCGGGAGAAGATGGCCACTGTCTACGCCGCAGCAGACGACCGTTTTGTCCGGATCACTGACTGCACGATCCTCGACCGAGTCCGGCAGAAGTATGATCTGCCCACTAGCCGGTTTTTCCTGATGGTGGTCAAGGGGTACGCGCGAATCGAGTACGCCGGACAGGCGCTCTGCCCGCGAAAAAATGTTGAAGGAACTCTGAAGGCGTACGCCGAGGTCCGGGCTTCGGTGCCCGACTGCCCTGCACTAGTCATCCTCGGTGCCGGGATCAGCAACCGCTTGACCCCCGAGGTGCTCCGGGGGTTTGTCGATCCGGCCGCAGTCAAGATTCCCGGACTCATCGACCATGGAGACATGCCGGCCATATACAGCTTGGCCGGGGCCCTCCTCTTCCCTTCGTACTACGAGAGCTTCGGTATACCCCTGGTGGAGGCGATGGCGTGCGGTTGTCCCGTGATTACGTCAAGCGCGCCCGCCTGTCCGGAGGTGGTAGGCGACGCGGCGCTGATCGTCGGTCCCGACGATGTCCCTGGTCTTACGGCGGCGATGTCGCGGCTTCTCCTCGAACCGGGGCTAGCTGAAGACCTCCGAGCCCGGGGCATCGCCCGGGCGCAGCACTTCTCCTGGCACGAGAGTGCTTGGCGACTTCTCACTGAGTTGGAGCGGGCGAGTGGGGTGCGAACGGGCAGGCCCACGCGGGAGGCCGGCTCTAGAGCACGTTAGCTCTCGCTCCGGTCAGGGGATTGCTTCGGATCAGGGAGCCGAATCCTAGACTCAGCCGAGCCGGCGGTAGGAATCCAGAGTCCGCTAGAGGCTGGAACGGCTTGCCACTTGCGACCGTCAGAGCGTGACACGATGTCACTAAATCATCGAAGGGTCTGATAAAGCTGCCGGTGCAGCTCGAGATGGGTCGAGGGGGAGAAGTTCTCGGAGATGTAACGCTGGGCGTTCGCCTGGTAGCCCGCGTAATCCGACTGAAGCAGCATGATGGCTGACCTCAACCCGGCGACGTTCGGCTCGAACACCACGCCGGCCCCGGCCTGCGCGACCGATGGTGCTATGGCAATCAGGGGCGAGAGCAGCAAAGGCTTGCCATGGGCGAGGGCTTCCAGGCCACTCCTGGGGCAGGGGATGAAGCTCCGATGCTCGAGCCCGGGCAGAATCGCCGCATGCACGCTGTCGTACACCGCTGCCATGTCATCCACCACGCCGCTCTGAATCTCCACGTTGGTCACGCCGGCTTCGGCCACGATGCGCTCGAGCTTGGCCAGGTGATGCTTGCGCCAGATGAGAAGAAAGCGAACCTGCGGCAGGGTCGCGGCCGCCGCGATGATCAGATAGATGCCGCGGGAGAGGAAGTCGGACGCGTTCAGGGGACTGGAAGCGAACAGTATCGTGAACTGGCCATGCGCCGCGCGGTACTCAGCCACCGGTACACCGGGGCGGATGAGCCAGATGTTTTCCTTGCGCACACCGATCTGCCGCAGGATCTCGCCGTCGCGCTCCCCCTGGACGACGATAGCCCTCAGTCGCCTGAGCGACTCCCGGTTTCGCTCGAATCCGCGGAGCGTCGCTGTGTCCTTTGCGATGGTGAGAACGCCGTTCCGGCGCGACAGCATCGGCGTCAGGAGCCGTTCACCGGCGGAGGCGAAGAGGTGATTCACGTCAAACCGTCCGGCGTATGGACTGACGAGCGGGAAAAGCGACAATCCGTAGGGAAGGGGAATACGCTTGTCCCGGCCCCGCAGAGAGAAACTGGATTCCTTGTCGTTGATGCTGACAAGCGATCCTTCGATCCCCGCGTCCAGGCCCGTGCGTAGCGAAGCGATCTCCTTGGAGACGGCTTCCCACTGCGGCATGTAGTTAAAAACCCAGTAGAGGACCCGGAGGGCGCTCACGGATGCGGGGGCTGGGTCCTGCGGCAGACGTAGATCTGGTTTTTCGACAGCCGGCGCAGCAGCGCCACTCGGCTGATGCCTGCTTCGAGGGGAACGAGCCAGCGGGTTGGAAGCAGCTGAAGCCGTCCGTGGCCCGGCAGGACGAAAATGCGGTGCACCTCCACCACTTCGAGCCCGGCTTCACCGAGCACCCGCCGCATCTCCGACTCTGACATGGTCGAGATAATACCCCGCCGACCCGGTGGTACCAGCGGTTTCTTGGGCACCCGAAGCACCTTGTGCGCAAAGAGGGCGGTCAGTCCCAGGGCCGAATACCGATTCATGTGATTATCCACGATCAGGTATCCATCCGCGGTGAGCAGATCCCGAAGCGCGCGCAGGATAGGAGCTCGATTCTCAGGCTCCAAGTTCAGCAGCAGGCGAAAGCTGGTGATAAAGTTGAACCGGCGGCCGCCCAGCAGCGCGGGGTTTGCCACCACGTTTCCGTTGATGAGCTCGGCGTCCGGAACCTTTGTCTGGGCCGCCGCCAGCTGTCCGGCACTACTATCCACCCCCACCTTGTGACGGATTAGGTCCTTGAAGACGGCAATGATGCGACCCGTCCCGCAGGCATAATCGAGATAGGCCGTATCCGGGTCAGATGAGCGAAGCCGGCGAAAAAGATCTCGCAGGATCACACTTTCGAGCCGGAAGATGGCCAGCTCAAAACGGTTTGCCAGGGAGCGATCGTACGAATCGCCGGAGGTCTGCCGCTTCTGGTAGTGCTCGGTGTACGCGGAAGTGTAGCCCATGCGGTGGACCGGTCTCCTAAACCCAGCCGAGCTGGCGGTAGGAATCCAGGGTCCGCTGGATGCCCTCGTGCAGGCGGACCTTGGGGGCGAAGCCCAGCTCCCGCCGCGCCCGAGACGTATCGAACCACCTGTTGCTGGTGAAGAACTTCACCCGGCGGCGATAAATCGGAGGCTCGATGCCGAAGGGAATGCAGACGGCCTCGCACACGGCTCCGGCGAGCCAGAAGGGCCACACCGGCAGCCGAAAGCGCGGTGACTCGACATGGGCAATGTCCGCGATTTCGTGGACCAACTCATTCAGTGTGGGGGCCTCGTCACCGGTCAGGATGTAGATCCGACCCACAGCCGAAGGAGACTCCGCCGCAAGGCGGAACCCTTCGGTGAGGTCATCGACATACACCATCTGGAAGCGCGGTGTGCCGTCCCCCAGGAGGGTGAAGCGTCGCCTGGCCACACCGCCGATCAGCTTCAGGAGCCGCTTGTCTCCCGGACCATAGATCGGGCCCGGCCGGACGACGGTGAGCGGCACACCCAGCCGGTCGGCTGTTTCCAGCGCCACCTGTTCGCCTTCGAGCTTGGTGGCCTGGTAGATGTCGCCCGGGTGAAAGGGCGCGTCTTCGGTGGCAGGCGCATTTTCAGACACACTGCCATGAACGCCCACGGTGCTGCAATGCACAATCCGACGTACCTCGGCTGCCGCACTGATCTCCACCAGGTGCCGGCTGGCATCTACGTGCACTTCCCGGTACTCCGAATCCCGCACGCCGGCGCGGCGGAATACGGCGGCCAGGTGATAGACCGTGTCCACGCCAGTCACCGCCTGCCGGAGGACTTCGGGGTCGCGAATGTCCCCGATGATCGTATCAATCCCCTGCTGCTGCAAAGTCACAGCCTTCTCCCGGCTGCGAACCAGACCGCGGACCCGGTATCCGGCTGCGGCCAGGCCCAACGCCAGTGAGAGCCCGGCGAAGCCAGCGGCTCCGGTGACCAGTACATGCGAAAGTGCGGACAACGGCATCAGAGTCCGATCAGGAGAGTGTCTGGTCAAGGCGTCGGCGTCGGGGTCCACCAGACCTGCTACTTAGCGACCTACCGGTTCCCCGGCCGTGCTGTTGGTCACAATCAAATCACTGGCCGCCGGCGCGGAAGGGACCGGCGCGCGACGGGCGGAGACAATCAGCTTGTATCCGGGGGTAAACCACAGCAGGTGGTCGAGCTTTGCGACGGCCCAGAGGAGCGGGTAAAGCGCGGAGAGGAGCAGGAACTGTTTCCGGTGCTTACGGAGGTCGCTACCAGTCACCACGGGACCCTTGGCAGTCGAGCTACTAACTCCTTGCCGCCGCTGCATCTTCAGGTACAGTCCGTTCAATCCGGTGTCGATCAGCTCGGAAAAGGCCCGAGAATAGCTCAGTGCCTCTTCAATACGGAATGAAGGTCCCAGCAGCGCAGCCAGGCCGTCAACGCTGTAACCCGGTCTCAGGTGGCCGTGCCACTCGTCCGTCAAGCCGATGCCGTTGCGGAGACGGGTGATGAAGGAACCGGGTCTGTCCTGGGGCACGTTAACGACCAGCTGCCCGCCCGGCTTGATGATGCGGGCCAACTCTCGCGCGAAACCGCCATCGTCCGGGATATGTTCGAGAAAGTCAACGATCACCACCAGATCGAAAGCCCCGGTCTCGAACGGCGTGGAGCCTCCGTCCAGCTGGTGGACATCCGTCTGCACCAGCTGCCGGATAGATGACACCGCTGTCTCGTCGAGATCGGCACTGTGCCAGTGCCCGCCTCGCTGCCGGAGCAGATAGCTGATTACACCATTGTCGGCCCCGATATCGAGCGCCCGCTTGCCAGTGGTGTCATCCAGGCGAGCCACGATTTGCCTGAACTTGGCCTGCTTCAGCACCGAGCGGTTGAAGAGGGCCAGGGCCCACGCAGTTCCTGCGGACCCTGCGGGCGATGCGCTCACGGTGCCGTGACCGGAATGGTGACGTGCAACTTCAAGTGTCGAAGCGTGAGATAGGATGCGGTAAGGGCACGCACCAACCACCCGAAACCGACACCATAGATGACGCCCGCGAGCCCCCACCGAGCCCCGAAAACGGCAGCGGCAACCGCCACACCCACCGAGACCCAACCCAACAGGTTCACGATCGACACTTCCGTTCCCGTGGCCAGGGCGGTAACCGTCGCCTTAGTGAACGAATTCATGATCTTGGCGATCCCGCTGAAAATGGTCGCGACCACCAGCGCTCCCCCCAGGTGGTACTTGCCGTCAAGAAACGCTTGTTCGATCAGCGGCGTGAGAAACCAGATGGCCACAGAGCCCGCGACAATGACAGCGCTCACAAGCTTCGCTTCGTGAGCAATCAGCCGGCGCCGCTCCAGGATGCTGGCCGCGGCTCGCAAGCGTGGCACCAGAGTGTAGCCCACGCCCATTGACAGCACCCGAAACAGCGA
This sequence comes from uncultured Gemmatimonadales bacterium, assembly GCA_963740175.1. Lineage (GTDB taxonomy): Bacteria > Gemmatimonadota > Gemmatimonadetes > Gemmatimonadales > GWC2-71-9 > CAVVWJ01. The sequence goes on along the minus strand of CAVUDL010000012.1, from coordinate 28,232 downwards.
GCCCACGATCGCGGCCAACACACCGAAAGTGGCGAGATCGTGAAGCGGCAGGACGTGCGGTATGATGAGACGATCGAGCTGTACCAGTAGGAGCCCGGCCGCATTCAGGCCGGCGAAGGCCAGTGCCTCTCCCCAGGGAAACCAGGTGCCGTGGTGCGGCTTGGACGGACGTTCACGAAACAGGATCCACCACCCGACGACTCCGGAGAGCACGAACCCGACCGCTGAGATGATCAGGGGCAGGCGCGCCTCCCGGGTGCCGGTGAGAATCACCGCGAGTGCCGCCACGATCAACACCAGATTCGGACTCTGGGTCAGGGTCAGGGAGATTCCGTACCGCTGTTCGCTCTGAAACTGGGCCCCGGCAACCGCCATGGCTCCGCCTCCAACGGTGGCGGCGAACACGAGCACGAGGAGGAGGCCGTTCAGATGGTAAGCCAGAGCTGCGACCGCCACCGAAGCCATCGCGGTAACGATTCCGGCAGCAAGGGTTCGTTTGAGCAGAATTGGGCCAGCGTCGAGATGGCGCCGCTGGACGATGCCGTCCACCCCGATGGGAGCCAGGGCAAAGCTGAGGTTCACGATAGCGATCACCAGAGTAAAGACCGCGTACTCCGGCGTGGGAAGTACCCGGGCGAGGATCAGATTGGCTCCGGCAAAGCCCAATCCCGACGCCCCGTATATCACCGCGCTCCGGAGCGTGGGCGAGTACCACAGACTCCTCACGCTTTGGCCCCGGACGCCTTTGATTCGATCATGGTGTAGAACGAGCTCAGCTTCCGATGCGCTGCCTCCGGAGTGAACTCCTGCTGCACGTAGGCCTTGGCGTGAGTCGCCAGCCTGGACCGCAGTCCCGGGTCGCCCAGAAGATGGGCCAGGCCGGCCCCGAATGCCTCTGGATCAGGTGCGACGAGGTAGGCCATGCGGTCGTCAAGCACCTGCGTATGGGTTCGCAGTCTGGTCGCCAAAACCGCGGTGCCGGAATCGAGGTAGGAGTAGATCTTCATCGGTGTATTGAGGCCCTTCAGCCGCGGAGACACCAGCACATCGGCCCGTCTCAAGAGCGCGTTGAGCGCGGTGATCGGGCGCGGTCCCAGGAAGTGTACCTGAGAGTTGATGTCAAGCTGCTGGGCTCGCCTGCGGTAGCGCTCAACATCCTGGGGTAAGCCGCCCACGATTACGAGATGTGCGCCAGGCAGGCGGGCCAGGGTATGCCGGAATCCATCCAGTAGCAGCCCGATCCCCTGATAGTGCTCCAGGTTTCCGACGTACATGGCGACCGGGTCATCCGCGCCGACCCCGAGGCTCACCAGTGGGTCGGCGCCCTGGCCATTGGAGTGACTTCCGGGCGCCAGAAGCGTGGTGTCTTCGACCCTTCCCACCGGTTTTCCCGGGGCGTGTCCATGGGCTACATCTTCGAGCGCGGCGCACACGGTCAGGACTCCCAGGCTCTGGCGCACTGCCAGGGCCTCGAAGCGCCGGAGCGTGGAAAAGGCGAACTGGAGGCCGGGATAGGCGTCGACCAGCTGCTCGGCCAGGGAAGAGTCCATGTCATACACATACGGGATGCCGCTCAGACGCCGCATGACTGCCGCGATAAAGGCAGACTCCTCCACGGCATGGATCAGGTCGTACCGCTGGCTTCGCATCATGCGCAAACATTTGGCGAACATGAATACGTCGCAGATGACCTTCTTCATCGAAAACCCGGGTCGGATGTTGTCGACCCAGAAAGGCCGCGCGATGCGATGGATCCGGCAGTTCGGGATGTCGACGTCCTCACCCTCGTGGAAAGTCAGCACGTCCACCTGATGACCCCGAGCGCTGAGAAACTCGAGCACGGTCTTCACTGCCAGAGGAGTACCGCGGGCCTGGAAGAAAGGATGAGGCGCGAGAACCAGAATCTTCACGCAACCGTCTCCAGCATGGTGCCCGGTGTACCTGCCTCTCGCATGACTGCCTCGATCTCCTCTGCCTGCCGGATGGAATCCCAGCCCAGCTCGCCTGCCATGACCCGAGCGGCAGCCTCCACTGAAACCCGGGAAGGGCCCGGGATCGCGCCGAGACCGGTTCGGCGGAACACCACGTCGCTCAGTCTGACCGCCATTTCCTGGCGCACTGCCCGCACGATCTCCTCACTCCCGAGCATTCCCGTCTCGCTCCATTGCTGCTCCACTCCGGCGTCCTCGAGCTGCCGCTCGCCGGTAAGGCAGCGGGGGGTGGTGCGCTGCAGGGATGCAAAGACCCGGTCGACCGCCTGTTCCGCTGTCCGTCGCGCGGTCGTGAACTTTACGCCTTCGACCGAGATGAGGTTCTGGAAACCCTCATGCCCATGATCGGTGATCCGCGGGCGTTCCGCGAGGGCCCCCGGTCTTCCGGGCTCGTCGCCATTCTTGAGCGGAAGCCAGCCCCACTGGCACCGAACAACGTCCTGCGGGGCCAGATCCAGACCGGGACAGGCCTCGTTGAATTCGCGCAGGAGGACGCTCGCTCCGCGCCTCAGGGCCAATACCGGATCGGCGGCATCCGTCGTGTACCAAGTGCCCAAGATGGTACCTTGCCCGTGCGGCGCACAGAAGAGATACCGTCGGCCGCCGCAGACGGGATCGTCCTGCGGACCACTCTGAGCCTGCACCCCGATGGCGACGTCGGCTATGCGCCGGCTCACAACCAGATTGAGTGCTAGGGCGTGGGTCCGGGTCAGGGGATCGGCCTGGCCGTCTCCGGCAGATGCCACCAGGCCGCGAGTCCAGGGACCCGCGGCCACCAGGACGGCCCCAGCGGCGATCTCAAGTCGTTCGCCCGTCAGGCGATCGGTCGCCTGGGCACCCCGCACCGCCCCGTTGGCCGTCCTGAGGCGATCCACAGACAGATAGTTGATCGGTACGGCGCCAGCCCTTGCAGCGGATTTGACGAAGGTGAGCGTGAGCCGCTCCGGGTGGCGCAGCTGCGCGTCATGCCATACCGCGCCTCCTGATAGCCCCTGAGCCGGGAACCAGGGAAACGACGCCAGGCACTCCTCGCGCGACACGAGGAATCCCCCCTGGATACGATCGTCAGCAGCCAGGCGCCGGTTGCGGCCGGCAGACACGAGGTCGTTGAGGCCCAGCGCGATGGCATGGGCCACCCGCCCCCGAGTTCCCCCGCCGTAGGTAGGAACCAGAACCTTCATTGGCCGCACCAGCCCCGGCGCGATCCGGAGCAGCGCCGTACGCTCCCGAATCGATTCCCGCATTCGCGGGAAATCGGCCCGAGCCAGGTACCGGAGCCCGCCGTGAACGATCCTCAGGCTATTGGCTGAAGTGCCGGCCCCGAAGTCGTCCCTGTCGACCACCGCCACCGAAAGGCCCCGGAGCGACGCGTCCCACGCCGCGCAGGCCCCGTAAATGCCGGCGCCGACGACAAGTAGATCGAACCTGGTATCGGTAAGTCGTGGGAGGTCGCGTCGCATGCTTGTGAGGGTGGTGTTGGAAGTCCTGCCACCTGAAGGTTCTCCCGAACGGACGCATTCCCGCAAGGCGGCGGGGCCTAGGCTCGCTCGCGCACTCGGTAGGCCCGGCGGTGTGGCGCCCGGAGGTGAACGATGATCTCGCCTACCAGGCCGAGCCCCATGAGCTGCACGCCCAGGGCAAGGCACAATACCGCCAGGAGCAGGGCGGGGCGGTTCGCGATCCCCTGGCCCTCGACCCGCTGGATGAGGAGCACGGCGCTGAGGACGGTTCCTATTCCCAGGAAAACCGAGCCAACCAGCCCGAAGAAGCGCAACGGCTTCTCGGTGAACTTGGCTAGAAAGAAGAAGGCGCCAACATCGAGGAGCCGCCGAAGGTAGACACCCGGTCCGTAAAGGCGGGTACGGGCGTCCCCCGGATGCTGCGGCACCGGCACCTCGTCGACCCGGAACCCTTCGCGCAGTGCGAGGGCCGGTATGAACCGGTGCAGGTCTCCATACAACGGTAAGGCCTCGGCGACGTCCCTGCGCATGGCGCGCACCCCGCAGGCCATATCATGGAAACGCTGCTCCGACACCCCCCCAACGATGCGTTGGAAGGCATGAGACTGCAGCCGGTTGAGCCAACTGTCCAACCGCGGGGAGCGACTGGCCACAACCATGTCGGCCCCTCCCTCAACCGCATCGAGTAGGGGCCGGACCCCCTCCGGCTGAACCTGAAAGTATGCCGGTAACGTCAGGATCACGTCCCCGCGGCTCTTCTCGATGCCGAGGCGGAGGGCAGCGGTCTCGCCGAAGGGACGGGCGAATCGGAGCAGACGAACCGATTCATTTTTTTGAGCGAGGGCGACCAACTCTGCCGGCGGAACAAAGCTGCCGTCGAAGATGAAGAGAAACTCGTAGTCCTCAGGCCGGGCATCAAGCTCGCGGGCAAAGGCCTGGTAGACCGAGAGCAGATCGTCAGTACGCTCGACCACCGGGACTACCACCGAGATCAACCGCGTCGTCGGGCTCGGGACTGCAGTTGCGGCTTCCGACCTGGGTTCCATCAGAGTCCCCTGTGCGCTCATATCAACGAACCTCCCACGCGTTGGGAATGTCGTGCGCATCCCCGCGTTCACTGTGGAGCGCGACCTCGGCAACGAGACCGAGCATAAAGAGATAGAAGGCGGCTCCCAGGGCAAGGAGCCCCGCGCCCGGGAAAACCAGCGCGCCGGCCTTTTCGGGGCGAAAGTGAGTCAGGCTGAAGAGCCAGAGGGCGCCGAACACCAGGGCGATCGCCACCGGGACTGCGGCGGCCAGTCCAAAGCCCAGCAGGGGCCGTGACCGAAACGTCGTGATCATCTTGAGGGTGATCAAATCCACAAGGACCTTAAGCGTCCGGGAGATTCCGTACTTGCTCTCTCCAAACCGCCGGGCGTGATGGCGCACCGGCATCTCGGTAATCCGGGCCCCCACGCTGGCCGACAGCGCCGGGATGAAGCGATGCTGTTCGGCATAGAGGGAGATTCGGCTCAAAAGGTCCCGCCGGTACGCCTTCAGAGAGCAGCCGTTGTCAGTAATGGGCACGCCGGTGAGCCGCCGAATAAGCCGGTTGGCCAGCCAGGAAGGCACCTTTCGGAGGAGCAGCTTGTCCTGGCGCTGCTGACGCCATCCGCAAACCAGGTCGTAGCCCTCGTCCAGCTTGGAGACCAGTGCCTGGATATCCCGCGGGTCGTTCTGCAGATCGCCGTCGAGCGAGACGATCACCTCGCCGCGAGCGTTGTCGAAACCGGCCATCATCGCGGCAGTTTGACCCACGTTTGCTCCCAGCCGCAGTCCGCGCACCCGGGAATCAGCGGCAACCGCGCGCACCTCGTTCCAGGTCCCGTCATGGCTACCGTCATCTACCAGAATGACCTCGAACGTGCCCTCGTAGGTCTCCAGTGCCTCAAGGATCCACTCCACGAGGGGGCGCACATTCTCCGACTCGTTGTAAAGCGGAGCGACCACTGAGAGCGTGGGCAGAGCATTCGAAATCGTCGCCATCAATCCCCTCTTACGTACTCCGGTCAACTACGAAGGATAGAGCCAAAACAGCGCCCCTACCAGCAATCGTCGTTCCGCCGATGGCGGCTCTGGGCGGTCCGCTAAGTCCTTGCTATGCATGACTGCGACGAGAGAGGAAAGAATCGGCGGGACCGGCGGCGAGCCCACTCGCGGCATCAGTGTGGCTCGCTTGCCACGACCTACGAAGTCAAACGGAAACGAGGTTTTGACCTACCAGCCGCCCCGGCGCAGCAGGACGACGGGCAGGGTCTTGAGCATGATGCGCAGGTCTTCGGCCACCGACTGGCGCCGGATGTACTCCAGGTCGTAATGGACCTTGGTGCGCACGTCCTCGAGCGAGCGGTCGTAGTGGTGGTTGATCTGGGCCAGGCCGGTGATCCCGGGCTTGGCCCGCTGGCGCAGGGGATACTCGGCGATGTGCTCGCGGAGCTCGGCGAAGATGGTGGGCCGCTCGGGGCGGGGCCCCACGATGTTCATCTCCCCCTTGAGCACGTTGAACAGCTGGGGCAGCTCGTCCAGCCGATACTGGCGCAAGAGACCGCCCACCGCGGTAACTCGTGGGTCCTGCTGCTGCGCCCAAACGGCTCCGCTGCCATGCTCGGCATCGGCGCGCATAGTGCGAAATTTATAGATCGTAAATGGCTGGCCGCCAAGATCGTGTTGTCTGCGGTGATTCTGGGCAGCGGCAGCCGCGGTGCGACGGTCAAGCCCCACCCGAACCTGGGTGTACAGCACCGATCCCCGCGAGGTAAACCGAACCAGGAGGGCTACCAGAACCATGATCGGCATAGTGACGATCAGGGCGACGAGCGCGAGTATGAAGTTGACAGCCCGTCGGGCCCATTCGGAAGAACGTGAGGAGCCACTCCACGTCTCCGACCGACTCCAGTCACGGTAGTGCTGGCGGGTAAGAGCCGGGTCCAGCTCGATGGCGGGAAGGGACGGATGGCTACTACGGACGCCGGACATGGCAATTCCCATTATCACACTCGCCAAGAGGAGACGGACCCTAGAACGGCGTGCATTTCATGCTGAGACCAGCGTTTCCCACCGGGGACCCGTCAATACCGTCCGACATTATAACGCCCGGCGCCGGAGCCGGTAGCCTCTACCAAGGTCTAACCGGGTTGTTCCAGAGATACCTTAATATTGGCCAGGAAAGTTCCCTGTGATCCGACTCACTCGCCAGTCCGGTTGACGCGGCGCGGCCGACGCTTGCCCAACGGGCGGGATTCGGTCAGCAGCGGATCGGGCGCTTCCCCCAGGCCGAAGCTGGCGAGGCGTTGGCTGAACTGCGACAAGTCAGCCGGAAGCTCAGGTTCCTCCGGCTGGTCTGACTTCTGACCGGCGCTGAGGGCCTCGTCGGGAGGAGGTGTATCGTGCAGCGATTCGCTCGGCATCCGGCGCCAACTTCCATCATAAGTGCAGTTAGACCTCGGGAATGCCGCTTCCGCTTCAAGGATGACGCCGTAAATTTGCCGCCGTAGCGGCGGCCGTTACGGCTCATTGTTCGGTGGCGCAACCAATTGTACCTTCTTGAGATACCGCTGCTTGTCGAGGGCTCAGCCGCACCAGTCCTGAAGGGCGGGCGTTGCTCGAAAACCACAGCGATCACGGCTGGATTGCCACAATCTGCACGGTGTCAAGTGCCGCGGCATTTCAGCACCCAAACTGTGGCGCTGCTCCACCGATCGGGGTCTACCAGGCCCGCCTGAGGAGCAGCAAACGGTTATTCCATAGAGTATTATGACTTTCGAGAGAAGGCGCACGAGTTCTGCTATCCTCCTGGGTGCGCCCTGGTCCCTGCTTCCTATCTCTCTGGCAGATGCGAATGTCCAATCGAGACAAGGCTCCCTCCTCACCGCTCGTACTCATCGCCAACGATCAGGAATGGTCGGCGAGATCACTTGAAAGCATCCTCGGCCCGAGCGGCTATTCCGTTGTGCGGGCCTACACCGGCCAGCAGGCGCTGGAACGGGTCCGCATCTCGCAGCCCGATATCATCATTCTCGACGCTCAAATGCCGGACGTGCATGGATTTGAGGTCTGTCGGGTGCTACGCAGCGATCCTCAGTTCAGTCCGAACACTCCCATTATCATCACGACATCAGGTCCGTCCGGCCGGACTCAGCGACTCGAAGCGTACCGCGCCGGCGCATGGGAGTTCCTGGGTCAGCCCGTGGACGGCGAAGCTCTGCTGCTGAAGCTCGCCACCTTCCTCCAGGGAAAACGGGAAGTGGACGCCCTAAAAGAGGAGAGTCTGCTGGATCCGGGCACCGGTCTGTACAACATGAGAGGGCTGGCGCGCCGGGCGCATGAAATCGGAGCCGATGCCTTCCGGAGACGCGACCCCCTGGCGTGCGTCGTGTTCGCCCCGGAGGCGCAGGAAGGTGAGCCAGCCGATGAGGAGACTCATAGAATCGCGGAACAGGTCGGCCTCCTCCTGAAGCGGGTAGGCCGTTCATCCGATGCCATCGGGCGCCTGGGTCAATCGGAGTTCGGCGTCATTGCTCCCGCCACCGGCAGTGAGGGAGTCCTCCGCCTGGTTCGGCGTATAGGAGGCAGCATCGAAGCCACCCCTATCCCCGTCCGGGGCGGCGAGCGGTCGCTCCGGGTACAGGCGGGCTACTGTGCCGTGCCTGACTTCGCCGAGTCCCCTGTGGATGCCGTAGAGCTGTTGCTGCGAGCCACCACGGCTTTGCGTGACCTCAAGCGTGAGGGGGGTGCTGCCGAGCAGGTTCGCGGGTTTGAGCCGACTCCGCTGACTTACCCGACCTGAGCCCTAGTTCGCCACAGCTGTTGGGTTTAGCCAACGTTTCCCACCTGAAATCCAGTCTCAAGTGTGGCCCCAAGCCCTCACCTGCTTGACTTCCGCGTCACTATGTGGTAGAAAAGTTACTGATTCGGTTGTTCCCGGGGGTCCTTTTTAGGTCCTCCCCTGGATTTGCCAAGCTGGCCAGTCTTCGGCTCGGGTTGAGCCGAGTCTGAGTTAAACTGACCGCCAACTGGCGGTCCCCCCCGGGAGTCTGCAGGATGGTTAATCCTCTCGCTCAACAGGACCGGAAGATTCCGTCCGGATCCGATAGTACTTCACGTGATCCCCTCTCCATTCCGAGTGAAGTAAAGGCCAGCATCCGGGTGCTAGTCGTGGACGACGAGCGCACCCTTCGGGAGAGCTGTGCCAGCGTGCTGCAAATGGACGGTTACAACGTCACGCTGATCGGCCGGGGGGAGGAGGCGCTGGAGACGGTGCGGCGCCGCAAGTTCGACATCATCCTCGTGGATCTCTATATGTCCCAGGTATCGGGCCTTGAGATCCTGCAGTCGACGTTGGAGGCATACAAGGACACCATCGTTGTCGTCATGACGGGGAATCCCAGCGTCACCAGCAGCATTGAGGCGCTTCGGGCGGGTGCCTGGGATTACCTGCCGAAGCCGTTTTCCGCCACCCACCTGCAAGTGCTCATCGGCCGGGCCTCACATGCGGTCATGATGTCGCGCGAGGCTCAGGACCTGCGCGTGCAACTCATGAAGCAGAACGGCCACAGCGACAAGATCGCCCTGATCGGCATCTCGCCCCTGTTTCGGAAGGCGGTCGATCTTGCCCGAAAAGTGGCCGCGACCGACGCTTCGGTGTTTATCAGCGGCGAGAGCGGGACGGGTAAAGAGGTCATCGCGCAGTTCATCCACCAGAACAGCCGCCGCGCCGGGCGGGCTCTCGTCCCGATCAACTGCGCTGCCTTGCCCGAGCCACTGCTGGAGTCGGAAATGTTCGGCCACAAGAAGGGCGCGTTCACTGGCGCCGACCGGGACAAGCCGGGCCTCCTGGAGACGGCGAACGGGGGCACTCTGTTCCTGGACGAGCTCACGGAAATGACCATGCCACTCCAGGCCAAGCTGCTCCGGGTCATTCAGGATGGCGTAGTGCGGCGGGTGGGCAGCGAGACCCAGGATGCCGTGGTGGATGTCCGATTCATCTCCGCCACCAATCGCGAGCCGCAAGAGGCGGTGGATCAGGGTGTGTTGCGTGGCGACCTCTTCTATCGCCTCCGCGTGGTGCCGATCAAACTTCCCCCTCTGCGGAAGAGGTTGGAAGACATCCCGCTGCTGGCCAATCATTTCCTGACCTACTACTGGCACCGGCACCGGCAGATGGGAGACCGCTTGCCGCGGCTCAGTGAGGCCAGCGTAGCCTTCTTACGGTCGCGTCCGTGGCGGGGCAACGTTCGGGAGCTGCAGAACGTCATTGAGCATGTCGCCGTGCTGGCTGAGCCGGATCAGACCATTCAGCCCAATGATATCCCGGTTTACGATGACAGCGCCGAGTGGCCGGTTGAGAACGTGGCTCCGCCGGGAGTCATGGACGAGGCCTACCATCCCGCCAAAGACCGGGTGGTGATCCAATTCGAAAAAGAGTATCTGACCCGCCTCATCAGCCGAGCAGGAGGGAATATGTCGAAGGCGGCCCGTCTGGCGAGCATCGACCGGACTACCCTCTACCGGCTCATGGACAAGCATGAATTCCAGAGGGACGAGACTTCGGGATCTCCTGCGTGACCCCTGAGACCGTGCTCACCGGCTCCGCCGGAGAGCGCCGCCGGTCTTCGCAGGAAACCTCCGGACCGGTTCCTGTATGGGACCCGAGCGGGCCCACCGGCGGGTCGCTGGCGCCGGCGCTCTGGGACGCGTTGCGGGAGTCAGTGCTCTGGGCGGAGGCTGAGTGGGAACGGGTGATGCAGCATGCATCCGGCGCGGTGGAGGCCACCGCGCACCTGGCTCAGCTGTGCGCCGCCATCAGACAGGAGGCCTCAGGGCTTCCGGCTGAGACCAGTGCGCTCCCCCGGAACGCTCTCAGCCGCAAATGGCTAGGCCTGATACGGACTGCTTTTCTGGAGCGGGCGGCTGCTCTGCCGGCACCCGATGCCGGCCAGCTGCTGCAGATGCTCAATGCTATGGAGCGGATTGGCCAGCACCTTGAAGCCGACTGGTCGCAGCACTTCAGCGACCGGCTGTCCGGCCCGGATGGATTGGAACTGGTGGTGGAGGTCGCCCACGATCTGCGGTCCCCGCTCACATCCATTCTCTTTCTGGCGGAAACCCTCCAGCGGGGCCGCAGCGGCCCGGTCAACCCGGTACAGGAACGCCAGATGGGTCTGATCTACAGCGCCGCGTTTGGACTCAGCTCAGTGGCCAGCGACGTGATCGAGCTGGCCCGCGGTGGGGATCGGCTGGTGGATCTGGACCCGATTCCATTTTCCGTCACCGATATTCTCGAGTCGGTCCGCGATATCGTGCTGCCAATCGCGGAGGAGAAGAACCTGACGGTACGCCTGACCGCGCCCGAGTCGGACTTCCGAATCGGGCACCCGGTTGCCCTCAGCCGCGTGCTGCTAAATCTCACCACCAACGCCCTCAAGTTCACCAACGAGGGCTTTGTCGAGCTGACGGCGCTGCAGCGCCCCGGTCACACCATCGAGTTTTCGGTTCGTGACACGGGAAGGGGGATCCCTCCTCAGTCGATGGCAACGCTCTTCGAGCCTTTCCGGCGCCGTCAGAAGCCTGGCGAGTACGCTTTCTCGGGCTCCGGCCTGGGTCTGTCGATCTGCCGCAAGCTGGTGGAGGCGATGGGATCGGTCATGCAGGTTGAGACCGCGCCGGGCTACGGGACCCGGTTCTTCTTCGCGCTCGATCTTCCCGTCGCGGGTGAGGGCCAGTTCGGCTGAAGCTGGAGCCCTTTCCTACGGCGCGGCATTGCGGGTACATTTTGCACGCAAGCCGCCACCCGCGCCTGCCTGAGGGCGGGCGCGCCGCCGTGGCTGGCACAACCTGGTTCGCTTCACTATCACGGCGGGATCCCCAGCCGGGTGTGAAGCGGGCCCCCACATGGTCCTACCGACCTCGTGGGCTCTCTCGATGCCCTTCCCGACCTTGAGTCCGGCCAGGGGCGACGAGGGGGCGCGCGGAGGCCGCGGACCCCGAACCGAGCGCTACGTGAACCGACCGCTGATACGGCCGGGCCGGCACCTAAGCCAGCCCCCAGTACATGCCCCCCATGCCGCCCTGCTCATCGACTTTGACAACGTCACCCTTGGCATCCAGAAGGATCTAACCAAGGAGCTTCGCACCCTCCTCAACAGCGACATCATCAAAGGCAAAGTCGCAGTGCAGCGCGCCTACGCCGACTGGCGCCGCTATCCGCAGTACATCGTGCCACTGTCCGAATCTTCCATCGACCTGATCTTCGCGCCGGCATTCGGGTCCAGTAAGAAGAACGCGACCGACATTCGCCTTGCCATCGATGCCATCGAGCTGGTCTTCACCCGGCCGGAGATCGGGACCTTTATTCTCCTTTCCGGCGACAGCGATTTTTCGACCATGGTCATCAAGCTGAAGGAGTACGGCAAGTACGTCATCGGCGTTGGCATCCGGGAGTCGGCCAGCGACCTGCTGATTCAGAATTGCGACGAGTATTACTCCTACAACGATCTCGCGGGCCTGACCAAGGAAGTGGATACTCCTTCCACCCAGCGGGATCCCTGGGAGCTGGCGGCCGAAGCGGTGGCGCAAATGGCCCGCAACGGGGACGTTATGCGCTCGGACCGGCTGAAGCAGGTCATGCAGCAGATCGACTCCAACTTCGACGAACGCAACGCCGGCTTCAACCGGTTCAGCAAGTTCGTTGTCGAGGCCGGCCAGAAGGGGATCGTCCAGATCACCAAGCTGGACAACGGGCAGTACGAGGTGGCGCCTGGTACAGTGGTCCCGGCAGGGGCCGCAGTGGTAGCCGCAGCCCCGGCTGCGTCCCGGTCGCGTCCCCCCGCCGAGTCGGGGCGTGACGATGGCGGACGCCGGGGACGAGGGCGCCGGGGACGCGGTGGCCGCGAGCGCACTGGTGTTCGCGACGGGGCCCGCACCCGGGCCCCCGAGGACGGTGCGCCTCGGCCGACTCGGGAGGAGCGTCCGGACAGCGTGCTTACGCTCGCGCGCGCGTTCCAACTGATGTCTCAGGCGCTGTCCGAATTCCGCTCCCCCGTGGGGCAGGAGGCTCTGCGGCTTCGAATGGTGGCAATGCATGGCCGGGAGGATCCGCTGTTGGACGCGGGACGCTTCCCACGATTGCTGCGCCAGGCGAACGACGCCGAAGTGGCCGACGTCAGGAAGGTTGGGGACGACGACTACGAGATTGCGCTGCAGCGGCAGCCAACTCGCGCGGCGTTGCCCCCGGCCCGGGAAGCGGTTCTCGACAGCGGGTCCGGCGCCGAGCCGGCCGCGGAACCCGCCGCCCCCGCAACCCGGGAGAACGGTCAGCGCCTGGGACTCAGGTTCCGGCGCGGCTCCCGCGGCCCCACACGGGCCGGCGAGATCCCTCTCATCGGAGTCGTGAGCATCGAGCCGCCGCCTGAGCTGGAGTCGCCCGAACCGGTGAACATCGGCCCAGCGGATCCAGAGGCACCGGCGAACAAACCTGCTCGAGCACCCCGGCCCCGGAGAAAGCGCACCACGGCAGCTCCGGCCGAGGCCAGCGCCGGTGCCGAAGCTGAGAGCACTCCGGCCCCTCGCCCGAAGCGACCTCGGGCTCGCCCGCGGAAGAAGCCGGAATGAAGCAACTGAGACGGGCAGCCACGCTGCCCGTCACTTTTTTCAAGCGGCCGGCAGAGATCGTTGCCCCCGATCTGCTTGGCAAGGTCGTGGTCTCGCGGGTCGGCGGCCTGACCACCGCCGGCAGAATCGTGGAGACGGAAGCCTACCTAGGCTATGACGATCCTGCTTCCCATGGATATCTGCACCGGCGGAACGCCCGCAACGAGGCGTTGTTCGGACCCCCGGGAATCTGGTACGTCTACCTGTCGTACGGGATGCACTGGTGTGCCAACCTCGTCTGCCAGCGCGAAGGGCTTGCGAGCGCGGTGCTTCTCCGCGCACTAGAGCCCATCGAGGGGTTGGACGTGATGCGACAGCGTCGGGGTCCGATCCCTGATCGCCAGCTCTGCTCCGGCCCAGGCCGATTATGCCAGGCGCTGGGGATCACCCGTGAACTGGACGGAGCCACCATGGCGAGGGGGCCGGTCCAGGTTCTGCGGGGAACCGCCATGCCACAAGGCTCGATCGCGGCAACGCCTCGGATCGGTATCACCAAGGCGGCGGATTGGCCCCTTCGGTTTCATCTGACGGGCTCGCCCTGGGCCTCCCGCAAAGAAAAGCGCAGGGGGTCTGAGAGACCCCCTGCGCTGTAAATTTCAGCGTGTTGAAGCGAGCCTGGACTTAGTACCCGCCGCCGCTCGCTCTTTCCCGCGCGTTGCCGAGTCCTAAGCGCAGCCCCGCGGTGAAGCTGTGGGTCGGTCCACTGATCAGACTGCCCGCCGCCACGATTCCCGAACCATCGCTGAACGTCTGGGAGTACGTGCGCTGGCCCGGAGCAGTGGTCACCTGGTACTGTCCGAAGGCGCTGAAGTGACTAACCCGGAAGTTCAGGCCCCCAACCAGTGTCCCGAAGCCCGAGCTGCCCATAGACTTGACGATATTGTCGTCAGTGGGATGGCCGCCGGTGTGAAGCAGGCCCACTCCGATACCGAAGTACGGCGTCGCCGGCCCCCTTATAGGAAACGCCATCAACATGGCGGAGTACTTCCGGATATAACTGAAGGTGGTAGCCAGCGTTTCGTTGCTCACGATGGTTCCATCCCCAGTAAACGCCGCCACCGAGTACACCCCGGCGCCGTCCGCATCAAACCCCTGTTCCACTGAAAGGAGAAGTCCGGTCCGGCGGGCGGTGACGAGCAGGTGGGCGCCGCCGAGCGGAATGGTTTCCCGCTCGGTACCCATCCCGAAGTCCATGATGCCGCCCTGACCACCGACGTACCACTGGAACGTACCGTTGCCCGGCTGTTGGGCTGACAGCTGGGCTGCCCCCACGCAGAGCGCCAGCGCGACCGGGATGCTTAGGGTGACCATGCGCATCAGACTGCCTCCGAAAGGTGTCCGCACCAGGACCATCCTGATGCATACCGGGCCGGTTTCGCTCGGTACGTCAAAATGCGGGAACTCATGCTGGAAAACGCGGAGGGGAAGTCGAATCTGAGCCTGGAGGGCTCCAGTATACTGCTGGCCGACAACATGTTAGACAATCTGGGCCAGCCGTTCCCCAACCATTGCGGAGGGGGGAAGTGCAAAGACGGGGCCAGTCGCGAGTCGCGACTGCCTTCAGATCAATCGCAGCTGACGGCCGACCTTGGCGAACGCGGCCAGTGCTTCATCCAGATCGGACCGCGTGTGCGTAGCTGATATCTGGCACCGCACCCGCGCCTGGCCCTGGGGCACGACCGGATAGCCGAAGCCGGTGACGAAGACACCTTCTGCGAGGAGCAGGTCGCTCATACGGATGGCGGCAGCGGTTTCTCCGAGGATGACGGGGATGATCGGGGTCTCTCCCGGCAAGGGTTTGAAGCCCAGGCCGAGCAGCTGTTCTCTGAAGTAGCGGGCGTTCTCCCTCAGAGCGGTCACTCGTTCTGGATGCGCCTCCAGGAATTCGATGCTGGCCAGCGAGCTGGCCGCGACCGTGGGAGGGAGGGCGTTGCTGAAAAGTTGGGGCCGGGCCCGTTGCGTCAGGTAGTCGCAGACTCCGGCAGAGGCTGCGGCAAATCCTCCCGCGGCGCCACCCAGCGCCTTGCCCAAGGTTGAGGTGATGATGTCCACTTCTCCTACCACGCCAAAGTGCTCTGCGGTTCCGCGGCCGGTCTGCCCCAAAACGCCGGTGGCGTGAGAGTCGTCCACCACCAGGACTGCCCGGTGCTTCCGGCAGAGCTCGATCAGGTCAGGCAGCCGCGCAATCGCCCCTTCCATGGAGAAGACACCGTCGGTGACAACCATCTTGACCCGGCGGTCGCGTGCGCCGGTGAGTTTGGCATCGAGGTCGGCCAGGTCCCCGTGCTGGTACACGGCGCTCTGGCATTTGGTGATTGCTTTGGCCAGCCGGATGCCGTCGATGATCGAGGCGTGATTCAGCTGGTCGCTGATCACCAGATCTTCGTCGGTGAGCAGTGTTCCCGGCACCGCCTCGTTGGCGTTCCAGGCGCTCACAAAGCTGAGTGCCGCCGGTGTGCCCACTAATCGGGCACAGGCTGTTTCCAGGGCGCGATGGATGGTGAACGTGCCACAGATGAATCGGACCGAGGCGGTGCCCGCCCCAAAGCGGTCGAGCCCTTCCTTCCCCGCCTTGACCACGCCGGGCTCGTTGGAAAGCCCGAGGTAGTTATTGGAGGACAGGATGATGACTTCTCCTCTGCCTTCCATGCGTACGCGCGGCCCCTGGGGGCTGTCAAGAAAGTTCAGCCGCTTGTAGGTACCGTCTCGAACGAACTGCTCCAGCTGCGGCGCTATCCGCTGTTCGAGGGGGTTGGTCACGCGCTGATCTCCAGGATCACTTTTCCCGCCTGTCCGTCCTTGATGACCTGAATCGCCTCAGCCATGCACTCCATTGGAAAGCGGTGCGTGATCACCGGCCGGGGGTCGAGCTGTCCTGCCCGCAGAAATCGCTGCATCTGGTGCCAGGTCTCGTACATCTTCCGCCCGGTCACACCGTAAATGGTGACGCCCTTGAAAATGATGTCTCTCGCGAAATCCACTTCGGTGGTTCGGTTCGGGGTGCCCAGAAGGTTGATCCGCCCTCCCATGCGTACGGCCGCCAGCGCCTGAGCGTGTCCGCTCGGGTGCCCGCTCATTTCACAGACCAGGTCCACTCCGTCTCCCGAGGTCAGCTCCCGTACCCGGGCCACGACGTCGTCCGAACCGGGATTCAGGGCGACGTGCGCACCCATCGCACGGGCCAGATTCAGCCGCTTCGGGTTGTAGTCACTGGCAATAACCAGCGAGGCGCCGGCCGCCCGGGCCACACCCACGGCAAAACAGCCGATCGGGCCGCACCCCAGCACCAGCACTGTGCTGCCGGGCACTTTGCCCTCCAGCACGGTATGCACGGCGTTGCCCATCGGGTCCATGATGGCGCCGATCTCCGTGGGAATTCCATCGAGTTTCATGACATTGGAAACCGGCATGGCGATGAAGTCCGCGAAGGCGCCGTCCCGGTCCACACCGATAATCTGAGTGCGTCGGCAGAGGTGCGCGTCGCCGAGGCGGCACTGAAGGCACTGGCCGCATACCACGTGACCCTCCGCCGTCACCAGGTCTCCGACGGCGAGCAGCGCCGCACTAGCTGCTTCCCGCCCCAGCTCCGTTATCCGGCCCGCGAACTCATGTCCCACGATGACCGGCGGCCTGAGCCGTCCGCTGGCCCAGCTGTCCCACTCCCATATATGGAGATCGGTTCCACACACGCCGGCGTGGTGGACCTGGATGAGCGCGTCGTTGGGACCGCAGGCCGGGACCGGCACCTCGCGGAGAACGATACCGGGACCTGGCGATTCCTTAACCAGCGCACGCATGTGGGCTCGGGGTGAGGACGGGGGGAATATAAGAGAGGAGGGAGAGGACGGAGAGGGCGGATAGGCGGTAGGTAACACAGGCGGAAGGACTACCGCCTCTTCATCAACCGCCCTCAGTCAGCAAACACCGGCTCGACCGCCTCGACCCGCACCGCGCTGATCTTGAACTCCGCGATCTTGGCATAGGGATCCAGCCGCGGGTTGGTTAGCAGATTTGCGGCGGCCTCGCGGAAGTGAAAGGGAATAAAGATCTGGCCGCGGGCCTGACGATCCGAGAGCCGGGCGCCAATGAGCATCGAGCCGCGGCGGGAGCTGACTCGCACGGTGTCACCCTCGCACACGCCTAGCTCCAGCGCATCTCGGGGATTTATGTCCACCACCGGCACGGGCTCCCGCGAGTCGAGGCCGGTCGAGCGGCGGGTCATGGTCCCGGTGTGCCAGTGGTACATCTGCCGGCCGGTATTCATGATGAAGGGATATTCCGCGTTGGGCAGCTCTTCCGGTGCGACGTATTCCACCGGGACGAACAGCGCCCGGCCATCTGCCGTCGGAAAGGACTCACTGAAGAGGAAGGTGGTCCCCTTCGAATCAGCGCTGAGCACGGGGTATTGAAGTCCCGCTCCCTTTACCGCCTCGTGCGTCACGCCCCGCCACGATGGGGTCACCGAGGCGATCTCGCGCATGACCTCCGCTGAATCCGACCATGTGGTCTTGAGTCCGAGGCGGTTGCTCAGGTCAATCAGAATGTCCAGGTCGCGGCGGGCGTTTCCCGGCGGGTCGAGCGCGGCCTCGGCCAACTGGATCCGCCGCTCGGTGTTGGCGTAGGTACCGGATTTTTCCGCAAACGATGAGCCGGGGAAGACGACGTCGGCCCACCGGGCCGTCTCTGTCAGGAAGAGGTCCTGCACCGCCAGGAACTCGAGTCCCCGGACCCACTCTTCCGCATGGGCGATGTTGGGATCCGAGATCACGGGGTTCTCCCCCATGATGTAGAGGCCACGGATGGGGCTGTCATCCCGGGTCATCTCCGTGACCATCATCCCGTGCTCGAGTGAGAGAGAATCCTCTGGTACTCCCCACGCCCTGGCGTACTCCGCCCGATTGGCCGGATCGGTCACCGAGCGATAATCGGTGTATGCGAAAGGAATCGCACCGACGTCACTGGCGCCCTGCACATTGTTCTGCCCCCGAATCGGCATCATCTGCGCGCCCCACTTGCCGATCATGCCGCAGGCGAGCAGCAGGTTGAGCAGGCTGGCGACGATGTCGGTACCGGTGGCGTGCTGGGTCAGGCCCATAGCCCAGAGGGTGGAGGTCCTGGGGCCCCGCGCGTACATCTCGGCTGCCTTGCGGATCACCTCGGCGGGAATGCCGGTGATCTTCTGCCCCATCTCCAGGGTATACGGCGCCACTGCGGCCTTGACCTTCTCGAACTCACGGGTGCGGTCGCGAATAAACTGAGCGTCGGTCAATCCGGCGTCGATGATGTGGTGCAGCATGCTGTTGAACAGCGCCACATCGGATCCCGGCGTCATCTGGAGATGGATGTCGGCCAGCTCGGCCAGCTCGACCTTCCGGACATCTGCCACGATCAGTTTGGCACCGCGCGCCACCGCTCGTTTGATAAGGGCGCCGAACACTGGATGAGACTCGGTGGTGTTGGCCCCCGCGATAAAGATGACGTCGCACGCCTCCTCGATCTCTCGCATCGAGCCGGACGCCGCGGCGGTATTGAGCGCCCGATTCATCGCCGAGACAGATGTGGAGTGGCAGAGGCGGGTGCAGTGATCCACGCTGTTGGTGCGGAACGCCGCGCGAACCATGCGCATGAACGCGTAATTGTCCTCGTTGGTGCACTTGGCCGATGAGAGAGCGCCCAGGGCGCCGGGGCCGTGCTGGTCTCTGATCCGGAGGATCTGCTGGGCGGCCAGGCTGAGCGCCTCTTCCCAGCTGGCTTCGCGGAAGGCGCTATACCAGCCCGCCGGCGTGGCCACCCGGTCCCGTACATCGTCCTCGCCAGGCTGAGGGAGCCCGGTCAACGGAGGCTTCCCCACCTGGCGCAGCGGAGGCCGGGGCTTCTTCCTGTCGCCCATCTCCTCGATGGTGAGCCAGGGCCCTTCCCGGTGCCTGGGCCACTCTCCGCTCCAGACCCAGTGTCCGTCCTGGCAGGTCCAGCCCTTCCGAATCAGCGGCGTGGTGAGCCGATCCCGATGCTGGGTGAAATCGTACCCGAAGCGTCCCTTCACGCAGGTGGAGCCCTGGTTCGGCGTGTCATCCTCGATCCAGGGCGACGTGACCCGCATCAGGGTGTCGTCTTTGACATGGAGGTCCAGCTGGCAGCCGACGGCGCAGTAGGGGCACACGGAGCGGACGACCTTGTCCGGCGTGCGTAGCGCCTCGCTGCCGAACCGCTGCTGGGGAATGAACTCGAAAATGGCGCCGGTAGGGCACACCCGTACGCACTCTCCACACCAGGTACATCCCGCATGATCGGGATCGCCGTCGCCACCGACGATGATCTGGGCGTGCTCCCCCCGGAGTCCCACATCCAGCACGCCGACCTCCTGGATGTCCTCACAGGCGCGCACGCACCGGGTACACAGGATGCAGGTGCTCATGTCGTGCTGGATCATTACGTCGCCGGGCCGCTCGTCGCCGCGTCGGAGGGGCAGCTCGTGGTGGCTTCGGACCGGCACGTCATATTGGACCACGTACTTCTCGAACTCGTTCCGGGGATGAGCCCGGCCGCCGTTCTGCAGATGCTCACCCGGGTAGCGCTCCAGCAGGAAGTCCAGCACGCTGCGCCGGTTTCCTGCGGCGGCGTCGGAATCCACCTCCACCACCATACCATCCGCCGCCGGCGTGGCGCAGGCGGGGATCAGCTTGTTCTGGCCTTTGACGGATACCAGGCAGATTCGGCAGTTGCCCACGACCGGCAGCTTCGGGTACCAGCAGAGCGTGGGGATGTCTACCCCGGCGCTGCGGGCGGCCTCGAGAATGGTTTCACCGGGCTGAAAGGGAACGGACTTGCCGTTCAGGGTAACAGAGGGCATGAGCGACCGGTCAGGGGAGGAGGTCTGTCAATCGAGTTTAGACGGGAAATTGGTGTGGGGCAAGGCAGTCGCGAGTCACGAGGCACGAGTCGCCCTGGCGTCACCGAATACTCAATTCAGGTCTCCAAACTCGGAGCTCGCCACTGCCACTAAATACAAACACCCCCGGGCCGGAGTCCGGGGGCGTTTCGGCACGCCACTGCGCCTGCATCGATATGGGCCTACATCAGGCGGCGTGCTCGGCTGGAACCCGCTGGTGCCAGTGCTGCTCCACGGCGTCCTCATCGTCAGCCGCCCACAGATAGGCCCAGAAACGGACCGGCTTGGGCTTCGGAGCGCCGCTCCTGATGACGATGCCCAGAGGCTCGGACTGGGCGAAGGGAACACTGCTCACGGGTAAACTCCTCACGCTCGGGTAAACCACCAGACGAGCATAGAGGAAGCACCGTTCATGCCGCCCGCCTGCGTGATATAACTACAGAAGTACGAATGGGTTTGGAGAATCTCGCCCGCCCGACGTGTCGCTTGGACCCGGCCCGGGACTCTTCAAGGTGTGTCCGGCGGACACATCGGCTTGCAGAGGATCAGTCCGTCCTGGCGGCGGCTATCGGCACTGCGGCGGCGGCGCTTGGTGTCTTCTTCCTGGCTCCAGCCGGGATACAACGAGCGCAGGGCATCGGGTCCTATGGCCTTGCAGGTGGGCAGGAGTACGTGGATGCCTCCCGGGCGACTTCGCTCCTGGAGATCGCGTACCAACTCGTTGCGGGCCGCGGAGGACAGATCCACCAGGATGGTGGGGTCGAGCACCACGATGTCGAGAGCGCTCAGGCAGCTGAGGAACACGGGCAGCGCGTGATCCAGCTGGGCTACATAGCTCTCGAAGAGACTCGCCAGCGCTTCCGCTGCCATGCGGGACTCGACCCGCTCCACGCAGCCGAGATCGGCCGCGATGAACGTGACCGCTGCATCGTGCGCGGCCAGCAGGTACGTCGTGGGCGCAGCGTGCGTCCCGATGACGAGGGCCGTGTCTTCCGGCTCCAGGCGGGGCAGAAGCGGCGCCACGGGGCAATGCGGCTCGAGACCCCAGTGCGTCGGGGTGCGCTGAGCGGCCCGAAGCCTGATGAACTGCTGCCGCCAGCGGCGGTACGGCCGCAGCGACAGGCGCTTCATGATGAGGCGGTCCACCGACTCGAGCATGAGCACTTCGGTCAGCACGAACTGCCCCTCCGACGTCGCCTGAAGCTCCGAGGCCGCTTCGTCACCCAGCCGCAGCAGCTCGTCGCGTCCGATGGAGTTCTTATACCCTTCGATTCGCTGGAGGATGTACTCCTGATAGTGCTGCTTATCGGAGTACGGCGACCGCCGGCGGCGGTGGGACTGACGGATCTCGGTGGCGCTCAGCATGGCTCGACGTGCACCGTCACTTCATCGAGCTGAAGTGTCTCCCGCAGCCGGTCCTCGACTTGATCGGCGATGCGATGCGCGCTGGCGACGTCGGCCGTGCCATCCACCGAGATGGTGAGCTCCGCGAACTGATGATCGCCGGCCCGGCGCGAGCGAATCGAATAGGCGGACACGACGCCACCCACCGCTTCGGCTTCGCGCTGGATGGTGGCCTGGTCGAAGGCGCGCTCATCCACCAGGCTGGGGATCGAGCGGCGCAGGATCTGGTAACCCGCTCGGCCCACGAGGAGGGCTACGATGATGGCGAGCACCGGATCGGCCCAGGCCAGCCCGGCGCGCGCGAGGGCCAGGCCGGTGAGCACGCCGAGAGTGATGAAGACGTCGGTGCGGGTGTGAAGCGCGTCTGCGAGGAGGATGTCGCTGCTGAGCCGTCGTCCCGCGCGGGTCTCGAACCAGACCACCCCGATGTTCACCGCGAGGCTGAACACCAGCAGCGCGAGAGCCAGGTTGGACACGTTCACCAACGGCACCCCGGTGACCAGGCGGGCGATGGCTCCTCGAACCAGCTCGAAGATGGACAGGGCCAGCAGGAGCGCGATAAGCAGGGCCCCGAGTGTCTCGAACTTGGCGTGCCCATAGGGATGATCCTCGTCGGGTGCCTTCGAGGCCACCCGGACGACGAATAAGGCGAAGGTGTTGTTGACCGCATCCACGGAAGACTGGAGCGCGTCACCGAATACCGCCAGCGAGTTGGTGTCGAAGCCGACTCCGAACTTTACGATGACAACGACGATGTTGGCGAGGAGGATCCCGCCGAGGACCCGGCGCACCCCCGACGATTTCTCCCGAGAGTCTGCGACGCTGGGCATGATGAAAGTTGGTAGTCGCAGGTACGAGTGTCAACGATTCTTTGAGAGCTGGGAGCAGGGAGCTCGGAGCCGGGACTTACGATGACAACTCGAGCTCCTGATCCCTAGCTCCCAGCTGCCCTCAGGACAGCCCCCTTCAAATATCCTGTCTCCGGGATCGTGAGCACCACGGGATGGTCCTGGCCTTGGCCGAGCACCCGGTCCAGAACAATGCGGCGCCCGCTGTCGCCCGCGGCCTCATTCAGCATGCCGAGGAACTGGGGCAGCTGCACGTGAAAGGAGCAGGAGGCGGTGAGCAGCGTACCTCCGGGTGAAAGAAGGCGCATCGCGCGGAGGTTGATCTCCCGGTAGCCTCGAAGCGCCGCCGGCACGGAGGCCCGGGACTTGGCGAACGCCGGAGGGTCGAGGGCGATAAAATCGAATTGCTGCCGGGATCGCTCCAGCTCACGCAGCCGCTCGAATGCGTCGGCCTGAACCCACTCGATGTTGCTCAGTCCATTGAGGCGCGCATTGGCCGCTCCCCGCTCGAGCGCCTGGTCGCTGACATCGAGGGCGGTGACACTGGCGGCGCGGTGTGCCAGGTGAACCGCGAACGAACCATGATAGGCGAAACAGTCGAGAGCCCGCCCCCCCTGAAGCATGAGTCGGCCCGCGAGCAGGCGATTCTCTCTCTGATCCAGGAAAGCACCGGTTTTCTGCCCCTGCCACAGGTCGGCGACGTAGCGGGTGTTTCCCTCCTGCACCACGACTTCATGGGGGACCGTGCCGTGTGCCTCAGACACCCCCTCCGAGAGTCCTTCCCGCGTCCGGGCGGGGGCGTCGTGGCGGAGGAGAATTCCCTCCGGGGCCAGGGTCTCTACCAGGGCGGCGATGATCGACGGGCGCATTGTCTCGAGCCCCGCAGACAGAATCTGGACCACCAGCCAACGGTCGTAGCGATCTACGATGAGCGACGGAATGGCGTCCCCCTCGCCGTGGACAATGCGAAACGCGGTAGCGTCGATTCCGGCGCGCCGGGCCGCGCAGGCACGGATCTGCTCCGTCCACCAGCCGTGGTCGACCGGACGGGCACTGCGCTCCAGCAGGCGCAGCCGGATCTCGGATCGAGGAGAGTAGAGTCCCTGGCCGATAAAGCGGCCCCGCGGGTCGAGTACCTCTACGAGGCCGGGTGTGTCGGGAGCGTCGAGGACTTCACTGCGGAAGATCCAGGGATGGCCCCGCACCCAGCGCTCCGCGCCGCGGGGAGTCACCCTGGCGGCGGTCACGCCCGATCGGGGCGGAGCACCGTGGCTCCGCGAAGATAGCAGTGCTTGATTTCCGCTCGGCTGCGTCCGGTATAGGCATGAACCAGCAGCCGGATGCACATCGGCAGAGATCCGGGCACCGGAATCTCGGTCGCATGCAGCAGGGCCACGATATTCCAACCGTACTCCTCGGCCGCACGCGCCGGAAAGGCGGCATCCAGATCGTGTGTCACGGTGAAGAGCCCGCTCACGATGTCATCCGGCTGCAGTCCGTTCGCCTCGATGAGGGTGCGCAGCAGCTCGTCGGTTGCGGACAGGATCTCTGTGGCGTCGTTGCGTGCGACGGTGGTGGCGCCGCGGATGCCCTGAAGTCGGACTGGGGCTGGCATGGCACATAATGTAGCCGCGATCATCCGCCTGATGCTCGTTACCGACGACCGCCTGGTGGGGGGCCGCGATCTCGTCCAGCTGGCCCTGTCGGCGCAGCGCGGTGGCGTCACATCGGTGCAGCTGCGTCTGAAGCGCGCCACCGCCCGTGAGCTTGCCCTTGCCGCGCGTGCCCTGGTTGAGGCGCTCCACATTCCCGTGCTGGTGAACGATCGGCCCGACGTGGCGCTGGCTGCCGGCGCCGCCGGGGTGCATCTCGGAGCCGATGATCTGCCGGTCGGTCCTGACCCGGCGCCTCGCGCCGGCAGGCTTCATCATCGGCGCGTCGGTGGGAAGCGAGAGCGAAGCCCGCTCCGCCGGCGAAGCCGACTACTGGGGAATCGGGCCCTGGCGCTCTACCTCAACCAAGGATGACGCCGGCGCTGCGCTGGGGGTGGAGGGATTCCGGGGTCTGCGCCGGGCCGCGGGTGTCACACCGGTGTTGGCGATCGGGGGCGTGCTGCCGGCGGACGTGCCCATCATTCTGGGAGAAGGCGGGAAGGGTGTCGCGGTGGCATCCGGGATACTGGGCGCCGAGGACGTGGAAACGGCCGCGAGAACGTACGCTGAAGCGGCGGCGCACTGAACTCTTGTTTTATCTCTTTTGCTGCCCCTCCGCCCCGCTGCCCTTCTGACCAGCGGCCCTGATCCTCCGGATGGCCCGAAGATGCTCGTTATACGTTGTTGAGAACACGTGCCGCCCATCGGGCCCGGCCACAAAGTAGAGATACTTGACCGCGGCCGGGTACAGTGCCGCTTCGATGCTCCGGCGGCTGGGTGAATTGACCGGGCCGGGGGGGAGGCCGGGGTGGAGATAGGTGTTGTAGGGCGACGGAAATGCGTAGTCCCTGATGAACAATCGAGCCTTTCGGCGGCCCCGCTTCAGCATGATGGCGTATTGCACGGTGGGGTCCGCCTGAAGCGCCATCCCGATACGCAGCCGGTTGTGGTAGACCCCGGCGATGGTCTCGCGCTCCTCGTCGGCTCTCGCCTCGCCCTCCACGATCGATGCCAGCGTTACCAGCTGGAGGCGATTCATCTTGATCGAATCCAGCCGGGCGTTCCATCCGGGCTTCCATTCGGACTTGAAGCCTTCGGCCATGATCCGCACCAGCTCGCGGGCGTTGATGTCGGCCGGGACGAGATAGGTCTCGGGTCGCAGGAACCCCTCGAAGGAGGGAACCCGCATACCCAGCACGGAAACCGCTGACAGGCTGTCCCGCGCGGCGGCAACAAAGGAGTCAGCGCGAACCCCGAGCTTTTCCGCCGCCAGGGTAGCGACTTCCGGAATGGTCAGCCCTTCCGGCACGGTGAACCGAAGCGCAGCCTTCTGACCGGTCGACAGCATGGTGAGAGCCTTCCACGGGGTGGTTCCCGCGGGGAACTCGTACACTCCAGCATGCGCGGTCCGGTCCACCCCGCGCACGCGGGCCAGCAGCTTGAACGCTCGTGGGCTGGCGATTACGTCGTGCGCCTTCAAGCTGTCGGTCACGGCGGAGAACGATGCACCCTGCGGCAGGATGACGCGGGCCGGCTTCTGCGAGGGTGCGCAGGAGAGGGCGGAGAGGACGGAGAGGACGGAGAAGACGGACCGAGGTGCCCGGCCTGGTCTCGAGTGGGTGGCCAGCCTCATGACTCCATTCCTTCCGTCTTCTCCGCCCTCTCCGTCTCCGCCCTCTCCGTCATCTCCGCCCTATTTCTCCGCGCGTCCAGGAAATGCTGGAGCAGCACCGCCGCGGCCAGCGCGTCGACGTCGCCCTTGCGGCCCCGGGTCGAGCCGCCTTGCTCCCGAATGACCCCAAGCGCGCGGGCGGTGCTCATTCGCTCGTCCCAGAGCTCCAGCGGCAGTCCGGTCCGGCGCTCGAGGGCGGTTGCCACGTCCCGCGCCGCCCGCGAGCTCTCGCTTTCGGCTCCCTCGGAGGAAAGGGGAAGACCGATAACGATGCCGACCGGATGATGGAGGGCGGTGAGCTCGAGAAAGCGCGGCATAGGAAAACGCTTGCCTTGGCGGCGGAGCAGAGTCTCCAGCGGGGTGGCAAGCATCTGAGATTCGTCACTCAGGGCGAGTCCGATGCGGAGCTCACCCCAGTCCACGCTCAGAATGCGGCCCACTGTGGGAATCATGATGGAAAGTAAGAAGTAAGAAGTGAGAAGTGAGAGGGCAAGACGAAGGGGGTCCGTTTATGGAGCCCCCTTCTCACTTGTCACCTCTTACTTCTTACCTACTGCGCCATCGTGGCGAAGAACTCCTTGTTGTTTTTCGTGCGCTTCATCCGCTCGAGCAGAAACTCGAGGGCCTCGACCGGCGGCATGTCGGCGAGGAAGTTGCGCAGGAGATAAACCCGATTGAGCTCGTCCTTGTCCATCAGGAGCTCTTCCTTACGGGTCGAGGTCTTCTGGATATCGATGGCGGGATAGATCCGGCGGTCGGCCAGCCGGCGATCGAGCACCAGCTCCGAGTTGCCGGTGCCCTTGAACTCCTCGAAGATGACCTCGTCCATCCTGCTTCCAGTGTCGACCAGCGCGGTGGCGATGATGGTGAGGCTGCCGCCCTTGTCGATGTTGCGGGCCGCGCCGAAGAACCGCTTCGGCTTCTGCAGGGCATTGGCGTCGACGCCGCCGGACAGGATCTTGCCCGAGTGAGGCACCACGACATTGTGGGCCCGGGCCAAGCGGGTGATCGAGTCGAGCAGGATCACGACATCCCGGCCGTGCTCCACCAGCCGCTTGGACTTCTCGATGACCATGTCGGCCACCTGTACGTGGCGATCGGCCGGCTCGTCAAAGGTCGAGGAGATGACCTCCGCCTTGACGTTTTCCTCCATGTCCGTGACCTCTTCGGGTCGCTCGTCGATGAGCAGGACGATAAGGACGATCTCGGGATGATTCTCGCTGATCGCATTGGCCAGCTTCTGCATCAGAATCGTCTTGCCTGCCTTGGGCGGAGCCACGATCAGCGCGCGCTGACCCTTGCCGAGCGGAGAGAGGAGATCCACCACGCGCATCGACAGATCACCGGTTTTTCGCTCCAGCCGGATCCGGGCATCGGGATACCGGGGGCGGAGGTTGTCGAAGGCGATCCGGTGCTTGGTCTTTTCCGGCTCCTCGAAGTTGACCTGCTCGACCTTGAGCAGCGCGAGGTAGCGCTCCCCCTCCTTGGGCGGCCGCACCTGGCCCATGACGGTATCGCCGGTGCGCAGATCGAAGCGCTTGATCTGGCTGGGCGAGACATAGATGTCGTCGGGGCCGTACAGGTAGTTCCAGTCCTGGCTCCGGAGGAAGCCGTAGCCTTCCGGCAGAATCTCGAGGACCCCCTCTCCCCGGATGACCGTATCAGAGTCGAGCAGCGACTGCTCGATGCGGAAGATCAGGTCCTGCTTTCGGAGGCCGGAGTAGTTGGTGATGTTCAACTGCTCTGCCAACGTGTGCAGCTCAGCGACCGACTTCTGCTTTAACTCAGCGATATCCACGGGTGGGACTCCATGCGGACTGGCCCGGCGACGGGTCGGGCTGGGGGGATGGGTTGTGAGAGTGCAAGACCGAACGAGGTTGGACCGTGTATGTGGTGGCGCGGGGCGCCGGAGCCTGCAAGACGTTGTGGGTCGGGGAGTTTCCTGTCAGACAAGAAAGCTCCCTAAAGTAGAGGCCCAAGGCGGCCGAGTCAAGTAGGTCTTCGACAGTCAGGCTCGGGCCACGCCGATGTCGGACTCCCGGAACGATGCCGGTCACGCAGCGGTGGTCTATTGCATAACCTCCTGCGGGCCACGATCTTTCACGCATTCATGGCACCACTCGGAGATCACCGGTTGACGTTACACGGCTCGTGACGTCGCTTATTACAGCCTCATGAACGATTCCGAGAGGCTCAGCCGCCTGCGCCACGATCTCTCGAATCCTCTCTCTGCGCTCCTCGCCGAGACGCAACTCCTGCTGCTGAACGAAGCCCGTATGGATGCCGAGACCCTGACCGGCCTGAGAGAGATCGAGGGACTCGCTATCCGTATGCGTACGATGTTGCGGGAGCTATAGGGTAACTACGCCGATATCGGCAGGTCTCCCGGCTCAGGATAGGCCTCGACGAAGGCCTCCACTGCCTGGGGATCAAGCTGGGTTCCCGCCACCCGCCGCAGCTCCGACACGGCCGCGTCGGCCGGCTTGGGATCGCGGTACGGGCGCCGGGTGGTCATGGCGTCGAACGCGTCGGCCACGGCCACGATACGCGCCTCGATCGGAATCTTGTCCCCCCGCAAGCCATCCGGAAATCCTGCGCCATCCAGCCGTTCGTGGTGGGAGCGCACGAT
>CAVUDL010000011.1:0-22158 GCA_963740175.1 uncultured Gemmatimonadales bacterium | reverse complement strand
AAGCAAGGGTGTGGACGTGTTGCTGCGGGCAGGTGGCGAGCTGCAGCGACGGGGGGTGCAGTTCGAGCTCAAGATTTTGGGTGAGGGACGGCTGAAGCCACAACTCCAGGCTCTGGCCAATGAGCTCGGCATCGCCGGAAGAGTGACATGGTCGCCCTTCGTGCCGCAGACGCAGATGCCGGCGGAATACGCCGCCGCCGCCGTGACCGTGCTTCCCAGCCGGGGGCACGCGGAAGGTCTCGGGCTGACGCTGGTGGAGGCGCTGCTCGCCGGCTCAGCCGTGGTCGGCACTGCCGCGGGAGGTATCCCCGAGGTGGTCATTCACGAGCGCACCGGTCTGGTGGCCAGGGACGGTGATCCGGTCGACCTCGCCGATCAGCTCCAGCGACTTCTGGGCAATCCGGACCTGCGCGATCAGCTGGCGCGCAGCGGCAGAGACCATGTACTGGGCACCTATGCCCCGGACGTGGCGATTGGGCGATTCCTCGATATCTACCATGCCGCCGCTGACGCTCACACGCACCGCTGAAGCGCCCCCCGATTGGGGCCCATTCGCCGAAGCCTACGGGACGTTCTACCATCGCCCCGAATGGGTTCGCTGTCTGGCCGACGTGTACCGGTTCCGGATCGATTATTACTCGGCGCGCGCCGGCGCCGAGCTACGCGGTATGCTGGCCGTCGCGGAGATCCCGGCGCTGCTGGGGCCGCGCCGATTGGTCAGCCTTCCGTTCAGTTACGCCGCCGGTCCGTTGGCCCGGGACGCCGCGGTTGCCGCAGAGCTGGGTGAAGCGGTACGAGAGCGCGCCCGGCAACGGGGCATTTCCCGGGTGGAGATCAAGACCCGGGGCGAGCATCCACCTGCGCCGGGCTATCAGCGCGTCTGCCGCTACTCCACCTACGAGATTCCAGTGGATGGCGGAGAATCGCTGGTGTGGAGTCGACTCCACGCCGGCAGCACCCAACGCAGCATCAAGAAAGGCCGAAAAGCCGGGGTGCAGGTTCGGCGGGGAGAAAGCGCGGACGACTGGCGAGGCATGGCCGAGCTGGAGGAGCGCACGGCGCACGGCCACGGTCTGCCGGCACCGCCGCGACGTTTTTTCGTGGAAGGCTGCCGCGAGCTGCAGCGTGCCGGTCTGGCCGACCTGTATCTCGCTTTCACCAGCACCGGGGAGCGTGCCGCGGCAATCACCGTGTGGAAGGGCCCGCGCTCCTGGATCTATGCCTTTGGCGCATCTGACCCGGTGCATCTCGAACATCGGCCCAATCACGTCCTACTGTGGACCGCCATTCAGGACGCCATAGCAGCCGGCCGCCACTTCGACATGGGACGTGCGGCTCCGGAGCAGGAAGGCCTGGTGGAGTTCAAGCGACGCTGGGGTGGACAGGCCCTACCCTTGGCCTATGATTACTGGCCGGCCCCTGCCGGCTTGAACCTCGCTCCGCGTGATCGCGGCTCGATGCGCGCGGTAGGCGCCATCTGGTCCCGCCTGCCGGCCGGGGTTGCCCGCCTGGGGTCAGGCCTCTACCGCTATCTGGGATAAGTTCGTGAGCTTCGCGTGGCGGCTTCGTAAGAAGATCCTGAAACGCTGGGCTCGGAATGCGTTTTTCCCGGCCTGGCGGATCACCCTGCTGCGGTGGTGCGGCTTCAGCATCGGCCGGGAAGTCTACATCGCCGATGATTTCCTGGTCGTCGAAGAGCTGTCGGACCGCGGCAACGTCACTATCGGCAACCGCGTCAGCATTGCGCCGCGGGTAACCCTGGTGACGTCTTCTCATCCCAATCACTCTCGCATCCGGGGATTCGCCCCCTTGGCCGAGGGTCCCATCGTGATCGAGGACGATGCCTGGCTCGGGTTAGGATGCGTCGTGCTTCCCGGCGTTCGCATCGGGCGTGGAGCCGTGATCGGCGCCAACAGCGTTGTGCTGTCGGATGTGCCGGCGCTGCACGTTGTCGCCGGGCAGCCGGCGCGCACCATCCGAGAGCTGGCTCCGAAAGCGGGCTGGCAGTGATACTGGTTGACGTTCCGGGCGATCGGCTTGGGCCGGCCGAGAAGTTCGGGTTGGAGGTGATACTCGACCTCTCCCGGCTGTTGGTGGCCGAACGGGCCGAATGCGATCTGGTTCGACTCACCGTGTCCGATCGTGGATCGGCCGGCTCCGCCGCGGCCGATCTGAGCTCCCGGGCAGCCCTCGAGCCGGCCGATGGTGAGGTGCGCGTGACCAGCGCCGCGTTGCGAGCCATCGCGGAGATCGCAGGTGGGGCGATCGAGCAACGCTCGACCGCCAGCGACCGCCACGGCCGGGTCCCCGCGTCCGAGAATCCCCTCGTGGCGGCCGGACAGAGCCGGCGCCCAGTCGTCTCCCTTCTTGCCAACGAGCTCCGGCGAGCGGTGCTCGCGGTCGCCGGGCGGCGTCCGGTGCGGGCACTGGCTCCGTGGCCGGAGGGACACCGCTGGGCCGCGCTGGTGACTCACGATCTCGACGTAGTGGATTGGTGGGGGCTCTTTCCAATGTTGCGCATGGCACAGTTGGGCGTGAAGGGAGACTGGAACCTCCTCGCCCGGGTCGCGGCGGCCGCACGCCGCAGCCTGGGCCGGGATCCTGTCACTCGGGGAGTGCACGCCCTCCTTCAGCTCGAGGCACACCATGGGATCTGCGCGACCTGGTTCGTGATCTGCGCCCAGCCAACGCTCCGGTCGATGCTGGCCGGTGACTCCACCTATCGCCCCGACGGCCCCGCCGCGCACCGTATTTTGACCGCGCTCACCCAGGCCGGCCATGAGGTTGGGCTGCACGGCAGCTTCGCTACCGCCGGCAACGCCAGGACGATGGTGAAACAGCGCCGCATGCTGGCTCGCATCTCCGACGATCCCGTCAACGGAAATCGACAGCATTTCCTGCGCATGCGCCCCGGCCGTACCCAGCGCCTCATGGTGGAAGCCGGCTTCGAGTACGATGCCACCTGGGGCTTTGCCGACCGCAACGGTTTTCGACTGGGAGTCGCGGACGTGGTACCGGCATGGGACGCCGGCCGCGAGATACCGCTGCCCTTGGACCTGCTCCCGCTGATCTGGATGGATCGAGCTCTCAGCAAGTATGCGGGCATAGAAGAGCCAGGGCGCTGGATCGAAGACGCTCGGGAGCTGGCGCGAGAGTGCAAGGCCGCCGAAGGCGTCTGGGTCGGATTGTGGCATCCAAACACCATGGAAGCCCTGGGCTTTCCCGGCGGGGAGCCCGCGTTCGTCAGCCTGCTGCAGGCCCTGGCCGATGATCGTCCCTACTTTGCCACGGCCCACAAAATCGTGCAGTGGCGGCGGTTTCGGCGCTCGGTGCGGGCTGCCCACGTCTCGGCAGACGGACGGGTGCTGTTAAGCACGCTCGGGGGACAGCGTGCGGTGATCGCCATCGAGGACGAAGCAGGGGAGACGGTTCAGGTTCAAGTGAAAGCGAATCGGTCCAGTGGCGTCGCGTAGAATCTGGCGCGCCCTGCAGTTCATCGCTGGTGCGCTGGTGGTCGGTCTCGCCGTGCGAGCGGTGGTGTTGAACTGGCAAAGCCTGCGCACCCAGTCCATCGATTGGCAGTTGTCTCCCCCCTGGATCCTGGCGAGCGTGGTGGTGGTATTCGCGTGCTACGCTGTCCTGATCGAAGCATGGCGCCGGGTGGTGCTCAGCATGGGCGAACGCCTCCCCTTCCTCACGGCAACCCGCATCTGGTTTCTTGCCAGCCTGGGAAAGTACGTGCCCGGCAAAGTGTGGGCGCTGGCCGGCGCCGCAGTGCTGGCGAAACGGGCGGGAGTAGATCCGTCGGTGGCAGTTGCAGGAGCAATTATCCTGCAGGTGCTCGCACTGGCGAGCGGCGCAGCGGTGGTGGCCCTGACGGCGCGGGACGCATTCCAGTCGCTAGGGCAGGGGGCGGAGCTGATTCTCGGGGCTGTTATTCTCCTCTCAGTGCTCGGGGTTGCGACGCTCACCTCGCAACCGGTGTTGGACCGCATCGGCCGCCTGGTGCCCGCCTCTTGGCCCCGGCTTCGAGCCATCCGACCGGTCGTGGTGGCGAGCGCATTCATCGCCAACGTGGCTGCCTGGTCGGGCTACGGTCTGGCGCTACTCATGCTGGCTCGAGGTCTGCTCCCCGGTGTCGGCTTGAGCCTGTCCCAGGCAGTCGGCGTCTTCACCTGCTCGTATCTGATCGGCTTCCTGGCTTTGTTCGCACCCGGTGGACTGGGCCCGCGGGAGTCGGTTTTTCTGTTGATGCTCGCGGGCGAGATTGGTCTCAAACCCGCAGCTGCGCTCGCGCTCGCCAGCCGCCTGCTGCTCACCGGTACTGAAGTACTGCCCGCCATTCCTCTATTGTTTCGGCGCGAGGCTTGATTGGAACAGCCGCCATCATCTGACCTCGATCGGATTCCCCGGTGGGCTCCGTTCGTGGTCATGGCCGTACTCACGCTGCTCGTGTTCCGCGAGTACCTGCTCAGTGGCGAGGGCTCCATGCTGTTGGGCCAGGACACCATCGCGGCCGGCATCATGTTTCGAAAGTTCTTCGTGGAGCATATCCGCGCGCTGGGGCGCTTGCCGCTTTGGAACCCTTACCTTTTCGGTGGCGTGCCCACGATAGAGGCCGGTAGCGGAGACATCCTGTATCCGGCATCGGTGCTCCATTTTGTGCTGCCCTTGACCAGCGCCCTGGCCTGGAAGCTGATACTCCATGTGTATCTGGCCGGCGTATTCATGTACCTGGCGGCGCGAGCCTTCGGCACCCGGCGCCTGGTGGCGCTCTTTGCCGGCTCAGCCTACCTGCTGTCGGCCAATCTTGTGAGCCTGGTCTGGGGAGGACAGGACGGCAAGATGTATGTCACCGCGCTGTTTCCCGCGGCGCTCTGGCTGCTGGTAACCGCGCTGGACCGGCACTCATGGGTCCGGTTTGTGTGGCTTGGAGTGGTAGCAGGATTGATGGTAGTGGCCCACCCCCAGCTGGCCTACTACGCCTACGTGGCGTTGGCGCTATACGCACTGGCCAGCCTCTGGAGCCGCCGACACAAGGGAGGGGCGTTCCTGGCACACGGTCTGGCCGGAGGCATGGTGGCGATGGTGACGGCGGCAGGAATCGCAGCCGTGGTGCTGCTGCCCATGTACCGCTATCTCCGCGAGGACTCTCCCCGGGCCGGTCCCGGCCGTGGCTTCGAATACTCTGCCAGTTGGTCGCTCCATGCGGAAGAGGCTCTTTCGCTGTTCATTCCTGAATTCTCCGGAACCGACGTTCAGTCGCAAACGTACTGGGGGAAGAACCCGTTCAAGCACAACTCGGAGTACGGGGGTGCGCTGGTGCTGGTGCTGGGCATTGCGGGCGTGGCAGGGCTGAAGGGGGATCGCCGGAGATGGGGCCTTGCCACCCTCGCGGGCGTGGCGCTCCTGTACGCACTGGGTGCGGGAACCCCCGTCTTCCGACTGCTCTACACGGTGGTGCCGGGCCTGAAGAATTTCCGCGCCCCCAGCCTGGCCGCGTACCTCGCCATCGTGGCCCTCACGCTTCTCGCGGCACTGCTGGTTGAACGGGCACTGTCGGAGGGTGATACCCGTGCCTGCCGAGCGATGTCGGTAGGGCTCGGCGCGGGTGCGGTGATCGCCCTGCTGATCGCGGTGCTGACGCTGGCCACGGGCACCGGCTTGTACGCCGGCTGGACCTCGATCTTCGGCGCTGCGGACTCCGACCGGGCCGTGGCCTTTGCCGCCAACACTGCGCGGCTCACCGCAGGTGCCCTGATCGTAGCCCTGATGTGCGCCGCGGTGTGGGGTGCGATGTATCTGTGGGGCCGGGGCACGCTCCGCGCATCGCACGTCGTGATCGCCTTGACGGTCCTCACCGCGGTCGATCTCATGCGGGTGGACAACCGGTATATCCAGGTCGTCCGCTATGACGAGTTCTTTCCCCAAGACCCCGGAATCGAAGCGCTGCGCGGCCGGCTCGAACCCGGAGAACGGGTGTTGACCATCGGCAATGTCTACTCCGACGGGTTTCTAGCGAGCTACGGTGTTCCGGAAGTCTTCGGGTACCACGGCAACCAGCTGCGTTGGTACAACGATCTCACCCGCTACCCGGTCCGGCAGTCGGCACGGACCACGACCGAGCTGGAGCAGTACTGGATCAGCTTCCTGAACAGTGGCGCGCTCCGGGCCCTCGCCGCCCGGTACGTCCTTCTGCCGGGCCAGGTCGAGCTACCCGGGCTACGCCTGCTCGGCGCCGATCAGCGCGTGGCCGTGTACGCCAATGACGCCGCGATGCCCGGTGCCGCCGTAGTGCCCGACGTGCAGGTGGAGCCGGATTCGACCCGCAGGATAGCCATCCTCTGGTCGCCGACGTTCGATCCGGCCAAGACTGCTATTCTGGAGGAGCCGGTTCTCGCGCTGGGCCAGGGCGGGGGCACCGGTACCGCCACCATCGAGGGCAATGGCGACGACACCCTGGCTGTCCGGGCGCGCACCAGCGGTCCGTCACTCCTGCACATCAGCCGTGCCTATCATCGGTCCTGGAGCGCGGAAGTAGACGGTGTGCCTGCTCAGGTCGTCCGCGTCAACCACGCCCTGATGGGTGTGCCTCTGACCCGAAGCGGCGAGCACCGGGTAGTCCTCCGGTACCAACCCGCGATCGTCCGGCTCGCCGCTCGAATCAGCCTGGTCACCTGGGCCGCCGTGGTTCTGCTCACAGTGTTTGCCGGCGTCCTGCACGTCCGCAGTGCTCGTGGCTGAGCAGTTCCTGGTGGTGGTTCCCACCTACAACGAGCGGGTCAATCTCCCGCTCGTGGTGCCTGCGATCCTCCAGCAGGATCCCCGGCTCGAGGTGCTGGTGGTGGACGACAACTCGCCCGATGGGACCGGCCAGCTGGCTGACGAGCTGGCAGCCTCCACGGGGCGGGTTCACGTCCTGCACCGTCCCGCCAAATCCGGGCTGGGGAAGGCATACCTGGCTGGGTTCCGTTGGGCGCTGGCGCAGAAGTATGATCTCATCTTCGAGATGGATGCCGACTTCTCGCATGATCCGAAGTTCCTGGGGGACTTCGTGCGCGCCACCGATGAGGCCGACGTCGTGATCGGATCCCGGTATCGAACCGGAGTCAACGTGATCAACTGGCCGATCTCGCGGTTGCTGCTGTCGATCGGGGCCAATCAGTACGCCCGCTGGATTACCGGGCTACCGTTGGCGGACTCGACTGGAGGCTTCAAGTGCTTCCGCCGCGAAGTCCTCGAGGCCATTGATTTCGACAAGGTGCGATCCAATGGCTACTCCTTCCAGATCGAGATCAGCTTTCGGGCGTGGAAGAAGGGGTTCCGGCTGAAAGAAATTCCCATCGTGTTTACTGATCGGGTCGAGGGCCAGAGCAAGATGAACAAGCGAATCGTTCGGGAGGCGATCTGGATGGTCTGGTGGCTGCGTGTCCAATCGCTCATAGGTCGGCTGTGAGGGGAACACTCTTCTACAAGATGACCGGCTCGGGCAACGATTTTGTCATGCTCGATGGCCGTGCTACAAGCCCCGACCGTTGGCCACCGGATCGGGTTCGAGCCATCTGCGACCGCCGGAACGGCATCGGAGCCGATGGCCTCGTCATTCTCACCCCGGAGACAGCCGGCACCGTAAGAATGTCATACTGGAACTCGGACGGATCCCACGGGGCCATGTGCGGCAATGCGGCGCTGTGCAGCGGGCGGCTCTCAGTGGAGCTGGAGCTCGTGCCGCCGGGCGAGTTCTGCCTTCTCACCGATGCCGGCATGGTCCGGGTGATATCACGCGCCCAGGCCGACCGAGCGGAAATCCAGCTGCCTGACGTGGACCTGCCACGGGAAGTGGCACTCGAGAGCTCCCCCGGCGAGCGTTGGCACGCGCTCGGAACCGTAGGCGTGCCGCATCTGGTTGTCCGAGTCGAGGACATTGAGGCGGTTGATGTCCTGGACCGGGGAAAGCAGCTTCGGTGGGATCGACGGCTGGGCCCGGTGGGGGCCAACGTGAATTTCGTTGCGCCGCCTGCGACGCCTGGCCAACCCTGGCCGATCAGGACCTTCGAGCGCGGGGTCGAGGGGGAGACTCTGGCGTGCGGCACCGGAACAGTGGCCGCCGCGTTGACCCTGGCTGCCCGGACAGAAGCCCCGCTGCCGCTGTCCCTCCTGAGCAGGGGAGGGCTCGAGCTGAGCGTGAGAGCCAGCCTGCAGGGCTCCCGCGCCAGCGACATCTGGCTGGGCGGACAAGGCCGCCTGGTATTTCGGGGCGTATGGGAGGGGTTGGACGACTAGGAACGGCTGCCGGTCGGTACCGCGTAGAAAACCCCACAACCACGTACAAACACAACAGTTGCGTTGCGCTGGGCTGCGGTGATCCACACTTCTCCACAGTTTTCCCCAGGCGTACTTAACATAATCTATCTTATACGTCGTACGTTCCAACCACAATAAAAAGCGGGGCGCCACCTCAGCCCCGCTCCGCCGATCAATCGACCGCTCGTCTGCTACATCTTCCCATCGGTAAGCTCAGCCAGTCGGACCTGCGCCTCCGTAACGCTGGGCGACTTGGGATACTTTTCAAGCACGGTCCGGTACGCTCGGGCGGCGTCCTCGATCTTGCCGCCCTCCCGAAACGCCCGGGCGGCGTCCACCAGATACTTCGCCTTGAGGTACTCCACCTCGGCCCCGCTGGACGCCTGGGTATACGCGTTCCCGGCCTCGACCCATCGCTTGGAGTTCTCCAACGCGGCTGCCAGCAACCCGGACGCCGGCGTTCGGTACTGCTCTGGTGGCTTGCTGTCGAGAAACTCCCGCAATCCGACCACGGCGAGCTCATTCTGGCCGTTGATCATCCGGACCTGGTTGAGGGTGATGACCGCCTCGTTGGCCGCATCGGTGCCCTTGTATGCCGAGATCAGCTTCTGTAGCTCACTCGAGGCCAGCGGGAGATTTCCCGCCTCCGCCGCCACCCGGGCCTGGTTGAGGCTTCGGGCGGCAAATTCCTCCTTGCGCTTCCCGCTTGCAATCACAAACCAGGCGACGAGCGCCACCACCGCCAGGATCCCGGCGGCGGCGATGAGGTGCCGCTTGCGGTTCTGATACCAGGGGGCGGCTGGAGGAGGAACGGCGGCGGCTTGGGTACGCGTGGGTTCCACTGTCGTTGCCATGTGGGTCCGGCAAAAAGGTTGAGATTGACCAGCGGCCTGGGCCGGCGCTGTAGTGCCCCCGGCGTGACTCGAACACGCGGCCAACAGTTTAGGAAACTGCTGCTCTATCCATCTGAGCTACGGGGGCCAGATAACTCCGTATCCTGTATGACTTTGAGCCGGCTTATCTCAGGTACGTTCTCGAAACGGCGCGGCATGGCTCCCCGGCAAGCTCGAGGAAATCGACCCGAAGCGTCCGGAACTCGGAAAAATGGCACCGCCGGACCGGCCGATGCAACCCCGGCCCCACCGCCCCTATCCCGTTACCGGCGTGCGATCACCTGACATGGTGCGCCCTCGAGGCGTGCCCGACCTCCTAGCCCCTGGATCTCGAGCAGGAAGCTCCAACCTATCAGTTCGGCGCCCAGGCCCCGGGCCAGCTGAGCCGCGGCACGAGCTGTCCCTCCGGTAGCCAGCACGTCGTCCACCACAAGAACCCGGCTGCCTCGGGTCCAGGAGTCCCGGTGAGCCTCGAGCGCGTCGCTACCGTACTCGAGGTCGTACGATTCGGTGGCACGCTCCCAGGGCAGCTTGCCGGGCTTCCTCGCGGGCACGAAGCCGGCACCGAGCGCCATCGCCGCCGCTCCACCGAGAATGAACCCCCGGGCTTCGATGCCCAGAACATGGGTAACGTCGTGGCGCCGGAATGGACGAACCATTTCGTCGATCACGTCATGCAATAACGGTCCATTCCCGAGGACCGGGGTGATGTCCTGAAAGAGAATTCCGGGCTTCGGGTAGTCTGGTATGGCGCGCAGGCTCTGTTCGACGCGCTCGGCCACGCTGGTCATAGAGGTTCGGGGTTTCGGGTCGGCACCCTACAGAACATCGAAGCTCTTCCCCGCCACGGCGCCGTCTGGATGCGGCATCCGGTCCAGGCGCTCGACGCTGGCGTTTGCGGGTCCCTCACGCAGCAGACGCTCCAGCTCCGGCAGCGCCTCGTCGCGGCCGGTCACGACGACTTCGACGCTGCCGTCAGAAAGGTTTCTGGCGTAGCCGTGAAACCCAAGTGCCCTGGCGTGGCGGGCAACGAACCATCGGAATCCCACGCCCTGAACGATGCCGGACACCACGAACCTCACCGTCACGCAGGGCGGCTCCGCCAGGCGCGCAGCGCCTCCACCGCGATGGGCAGCACCGAGATGGCGATGATGGCGAGAATGACAAGGGTAAAGTTTTCTCGCACCACGGTGATGTTACCGAAGAAGTATCCACCCAAAACGAAGAGCCCGACCCACAGCACCGCACCCACGACGTTGTAGGTGAGGAATCGGCCGTAACTCATGGCGCCGACCCCCGCGACGAACGGAGCAAAGGTGCGGATGATGGGGATGAACCGTGCCATGATGATGGTCTTACCGCCATGCTTCTCGTAAAAGGCATGAGTCCGGTCGAGGTATTCCTTCCGCAGGAATCGAATGTCGCCCCGGAAGGCCCTTGGTCCGATGTAGGATCCCACCCAGTAGTTGAGGGTGTCACCGATGATGGCTGCGATAATCAACAGCACCACGATCAACCACAGGTCCAGGGCTCCCAGCGCCGCGAACGTTCCCGCGGCAAACAGCAGCGAATCACCCGGC
Source organism: uncultured Gemmatimonadales bacterium (assembly GCA_963740175.1). Classification (GTDB taxonomy): domain Bacteria; phylum Gemmatimonadota; class Gemmatimonadetes; order Gemmatimonadales; family GWC2-71-9; genus CAVVWJ01. Next base: position 11,381 of record CAVUDL010000011.1, on the reverse strand, counting down.
AGAAAGGGTGTGACCACCAGACCCGTCTCACAGAACACGACCATAAACAGTATGAGGTGAGTCCAGGTACCGTACTCGGAGATGAGCTGCCCCAGGTGCTGGTCCAGGTGCAGGAAGAGGTCAACGATGCGGTGCAGCAGATCCATGCGCGGTCTCCAGGGAGCTATTCTTGGCGGAACCCGAACTCGCCAACGAGCGGTACGAAGCGGACATCGGCGATGGTGCTGGCCCGGACCCCATCCGGCCGACGTTCGACCAGGGTCAGGACCTGGGATGTGCGATCGCCCAGGGGAATAACCATGCGGCCGCCTGGCGCCAGCTGATCGACTAATGGCGCGGGCACCTCAGGCGAGGCGGCTGAGACCAGAATCGCGTCGTAGGGGGCAAAGGGGCGCCAACCCAGTGTACCGTCACCCACCAGGACGGTGACATTCCGGATCCCGGCATCAGCAAGAGCGGCCCGGGCGCTCTGAGCGAGCCCGGATACCCGTTCCACACTGAAGACCATGCTGGCTACCAGCGACAGCAGCGCCGTCTGATAGCCGGAACCGGTCCCTATTTCCAGCACCTTTTCCTGGCCAGTCAGGCCGATCAGCTCGAGATACTTCGCCTGGACATACGGCTGAGAGATCGTCTGACCACTCCCGATGGGAAGTGCAGCATCGTCGTAGGCGCGGTGGCGCACGCTTTCGGGGACGAAGAGGTGGCGGGGGACCATTCGGATGGCGCGCAGGACCGCGAGGTCGCGGATCCCCTTTCGCTGGAGTGTCTCGACCAGACGGGCGCGGTAGCCGCCGTAGCTGTCGCCCTCCCCTACCCCTCCAGTGACCATCCCCGAACCGTTTCCAGCAAAGAGTAATTGGTGAGATCCATGTGCAACGGCGTAACCGAAACGAACCCCTCCGCCACCGCAAGATGATCGGAGTTCTCTCCCCCAGTCCAGGTGATGGTTCCGCCGCCGATCCAGAAGATCTCCCGTCCCCACGGATCCTTCATGCGGGTGAGCGACTCGGAGAAGTAGCGGCTCCCGAGCTTCGTCACCTGAATTCCTTTGACCTCCGAGGCCGGGACCCTCGGGAGATTGATGTTAAGCAGCATCTGCTCGGGGAAATCGTGGACCCGGGTAATCCGCTCCACCAGCTCCAGCAGCAGGGCGCGATAGGTCGCCATCGTCTCGGGCTGATTCCCGGCAAACGAGATGGCGATCCCCGGAACCCCGAGCGTCACCGCCTCCATCGCCGCGGCCACTGTGCCGGAGTACAGCACGTCCTCACCCATGTTGGGCCCATGGTTCACGCCGGAAAAAACGAAGTCCGGCCGGTCCGGCATGAGGGCCTGGATGGCGAGCATGGCGCAGTCGGTGGGAGTGCCGTCGATCTGCCAGCCGCCGTCGGGGCGACGCATGGGGCGCAGCGGTCGATGTAGTGTGAGGGAATGCGAGGTACCGCTCTGCTCCCGATCGGGAGCTACCACAGTCACGTTCCCAACCTCCCGACACACGTCCGCCAGGAGCGCGATGCCGGGAGCCAGTACGCCATCATCGTTGCTGACGAGGATGTTCAAAGCGGGGCCGCGGGGCCGCGGGGCGGCGGAGCAGTTAGCACTTACGCCTTTGGCTCAGGGCGTGTGCTGTTGCTGCCCAGCTGCCCCCCTGCCCCGCTATCCCGCCTGGGCGGTGTCTTCCCCTCCAGTATTCCCACCACTTCCTCGACGGTCGTGCGAATCTCCTGTGCCATCTCGGCTTCGAAGGCCCGGCGCGCCGACACCTTGAGCTCGCCGGTGCGACGGTAGTGGTCGATGCGCTGGCGCGCGCCGTCGATGGTGAATTTCTCGGTGTACAGGAGATGCTTCACCAGCATGATCAGTTCGACCTCGCGCCCCTTGTACACCCGGTTGCCGGACCGGTTCTTGGCCGGATTCAGAAAGCGGAACTGGCTCTCCCAGTACCGCAGCACATGGGGTTTGAGGTCGGTCAGCGAGCAGACCTCGCCGATCGAATAGAATTCCTGGACTGGTCGGGTGGTGGTCATCTCCACTGCTCCGACTTGAGTTCCCGTGCCATGAGCTCGCCTATCCCCTCCCGCACCGGCTTGCCGCTGAACAGAACTTCACAGACTTTCTCGATGATGGGAAGCTCCACGCCCATCTTGTTGCCGAGGGCCGACCCGGCTTTCGACGTGTTCGCCCCTTCCGCCACGCTGCGATGCGCGGCGCGGTACGTCTCCAGGGTCTGGCCCTCCGCGAGTGCCATCCCGAGCGCGCGATTGCGGCTGAGACTTCCGGTCGTGGTGAGGATGAGATCCCCCATGCCGGCCAGGCCGGCGAAGGTGAGTGGGCTTGCACCAAGTACCACGCCGAGGCGGGTGATCTCAGCCAGGCCGCGGGTAATCAGTGCGGCCCTCGGATTGTGACCCATTCCCAGTCCCTCGAGAATCCCCGCGGCAATGGCAATGACATTCTTGAGCGCTCCAGCCAGTTCGACCCCGATGACATCGTCATGCGAATACACCCTGAATCGCGGCGTCGCGAAGGTGCTCTGCGCTTCGCGTGCACTCTGCTCGTCCCGCGAGGCGGCCACCACCAGCGTGGGCTGACCCTGGCACACCTCGGCCGCGAAGCTGGGACCGGACAGGACGGCAAAGCGCACTTCCGGCAGACACTCGTCAAACACCCCGGACATCAGCGCGAGGGTATCGGTCTCGATACCCTTGGTGGCGCTCACCACGAGGGCCCGCTCCTTGACCCTGCCCCGTAAACCGCTGATGACTGAACGCACGGCATGGCTCGGCGCCGCAGATACGATAATCGAAGTCCCGGCCACCGCCTCCCGGGCATCGTCGTACGCACGGAGTCCGGGCGCGAGCACCACGCCGGGGAGGAACAGCGCGTTCTGGTGCTCCCGATTGATGGACTCAACGGCTTCGCGCTCGTAGGCCCAGAGGCGGACCGTTGCCCCCTTCACTGCAAGCAGGTTTGCCAGGGTGGTGCCCCAGCTCCCCGCTCCAAGCACCGCGATGGTGCTCATGACTGCGGCGTACTCGCCGCCCTCCGGCCGAAGCGGTTTTCAGTCCCCTTCAGAAGCCGCTGAATGTTGCGCCGATGCAGGATGATGACGGCTGCCGCGATGGCGGCCGCGATCCAGAACAGGGCGGGTGTGCCGGAGTCTTCCAGGGTGTACACTGCCAACGGGAGCACCGCAGCAGCCGCGATACTGCCGAGCGAGACGTATCCGGTGAGCCGGACGAGCACCGCCCACACAACTGCCGAGACCGCCAGCGCAACCGGCGCCAGCCCGAGCATGACGCCTGCGGCCGTCGCGACCCCTTTACCCCCTTTGAATCCGACGAAGACGGAGAACACGTGTCCCACAATGGCGGCTGCGCCGCACGCGAGTGCCCATAGCTCGGAATCGGATACCTGGGGAGCGAAGACCAGCACGGGGATGAAGCCCTTGGCGATATCCACGACAGCGGCCGGAATTGCGTACTTCCAGCCGAGAACACGATAGAGATTGGTGGCACCGAGGTTGCCGCTGCCATGCTGCCGAAGATCGATTCCCGCGAAGAAGCGACTGAGCAGATAGCTCGTCGGTATGGCCCCGAGGAGATACGAGGCGAGTAGCCAGAGAATGGCCGAAGGCATCAGCGGCGAGATCCTCGTCGGGTGAACTTGAGCCGGAGCGGCGACCCCGTGAAAGGCCATGCTTCCCGAAAGCCATGCACCAGGTAACGCTGATAGGACTCCGGCACCTCCTCCGGGCGGTTGCTCACAATGGCGAGGGTAGGCGGCGCCGTGGCAATCTGGGAGGCATACAGCAGCTTGACCTCCTCACCCGGCTTCTGAGGTGGAGCATTACGTTCGATCAGCGAGGCCAGGACCTTGTTGACCTCCGCCGTCGGGACCCGGCGTTCCCGGCCTTCGGCTACCTCAACGATCAGATCGAGAAGCTTGCGCACCCGTTGCCCGGTGCGGGCCGAGACGTACAGGAAAGGCACATACCGGAGAAACGGAGCCTTTGCAATGAGCGCTTCCTGGCCCTGGCGCGCCGTGTTGGCATCCTTTTCCTCCACCAGGTCCCACTTGTTCACCAGAACGATCAGCCCGGCGCCCTCATCCCAGGCCTGAGTCGCGATGCGGAGATCCTGGTTGTGGAGGCCCAGGGCGGCATCCACTACAAGCACCGCCACGTGGGCCCGCTCAATGGCGCGCTCGGTCCGCAGCGATGAGTAGAATTCCAGATCATCTTCTACTTTAGCTCTGCGGCGTAACCCGGCGGTGTCAATGAAGTTGAGTGTTTTGCCCTGAAACCGCAAGACTGAGTCTATGGCATCGCGAGTGGTACCCGCCTGGGGATCTACCACATGACGCTCTTCTCCCAGGAGCCGATTCACGATGGAAGACTTGCCCACATTGGGCCGGCCGACCACCGCCACGTTGATCATCTCCTCGGATTCCGCTGGATCGAAGGGCGGAAGGCGCTCAACCACGGCATCGAGCAGGTCGCCACTGCCCTTCCCCACCGCCGCGCTCACTCCTACCGGATCCCCGAAGCCCAGCGAGTAGAAGGCGTACTGTTCGGTACTCTGTTCCAGGTTGTCCAGCTTGTTGACCGCCAGCAGCACCGGCCGGCCGGCCTTGCGCAGCCGCTCGGCGATGGCACGGTCGACCGGGTTGAGACCTTCCCGACCGTCCACGACAAAGAGCACAACATCGGACTCGTCCAGCGCGAACTCGACCTGGGCGCGGATGGCGCGGTCCATCGAGTCCTGAGAGTCCGGCAGGAGTCCCCCCGTGTCTACCACCCAGAAACTGCGCCCCTGCCATTCGGCGTCTCCAAAGTGCCGGTCGCGGGTGGTGCCCGGCTGATCCGACACGATGGCGGGACGGCCGCCCAGAATACGGTTGAAGAGAGTGGACTTCCCGACATTGGGCCGACCTACGATCGCCACGGTTGGCTTGCTCATGCGGCCACCGGGACCTGAAGCACGTCAGTGAAATCGTGGGAGAGCCGGATCTCGACCGGGATCGAGCGACTCAGCAGGTCCAAACTCATGCTGTCGATGAACAGCGCGTCGTCGTTGACGCACTCGCCGGGAAGCAGCACGAGATCGAGATCCCGACGCCCTTTCAGGGCCTGCTGCAACGCCATCCCCGGCAACAGTCCGGCAGTCGTGACCCGCGGGCCGAAGAGCGTGTTGACGACCGGGATCAGCTCGAATGCGGCGCCGGTTGCCTGCGTCAGCGGCTCGAGCACCATCGGCATCAGCTGCGCCATCGCGGTACCCGTCACTACACCGATCCTGCGTCCCGCCCAACCGTCCACCTCACCCAGGACTTCGATGCGTTGCTGGAGCCAGCGGACCGAGCCGACCCCGTTCTCCACCTGATCGAACCCGTCGTAGATCGCAGCCTCCGGCAGTTCTACGCTGGCGCGCACGTACAGCTCGTCCGCGCCAAAGGCCCAATGAATTCCCCGCTCTGCCCGCGCAATGGCAGCCCGCTTCTCCAGCAGAACGATGGCTGCGCGGCACTCGTCGGCTGTAGGCTCACGGACCAGATGGTGCTTGGAATACTCGGTCAGGCCTACCGGCACCACGGAGCAGCCCAGGATGGCCGGCCCGAATTGGTATAGTTCGGTCAGCGTCTGTTGCAGGATGTCCCCATCATTGACGCCGGGAGACATTACGATCTGGGTGTGGAATTCGATTCCATGCTGGGCGAACTCTCTGAGCTGCGGGATGATTTCAGGTGCCGTTGGATTCCGCAACAAATAGCGGCGCACCACCGGGTCGGTGGCGTGCACCGAGACATACAGAGGTGAGAGGCGGTATTCGATGATGCGCTGAACGTCGTGAGGCTTCAGGTTGGTGAGCGTCGCAAAGTTGCCATAGCGGAAGGAGAGCCGGTAGTCGTCATCCCGGATGTAGAGGACATCGCGAAGGCCATCCGGCAGTCCGTCCACGAAGCAGAAGTCGCAGCGATTGGCACAGCGTCGAATCCGGGCCGGCTCGAGGGAGACCCCCATGGACTCTCCCAGCGGCCGCTCGATCTCGAACTCGATCTCCTCGCCACCCGGCTGACGAACATGAAGCGTGAACGCCTCCTCGGCGGTAAGGAACTCCCAGTCGAGAAAGTCCTCCAGGTCGCGGCCGCCCACCGAGACAAGCTCGGTGCCGGGCTGGAGCCCCAGCTCCGCCGCAATCGAATCGGGCTGTACTGCCGTTACTCGGATCATCCTGCACCAGGTAGGGGCCGCTGCGGGACCGTGCGCTCCTGAGAAAGCCCGGAAAGATCTATGCGTCAGGGGCTAAATTCAAGAGTCACATCACTTCACCGGCGGAGGCCAAAGTAGCTTCTGAGGCGGTCGCACCGCTCTCTTGGGTTCTCGAACGCTCTCTCGCATCTTGAGGGAGAGACCTCCAGGTGCTGCATCAACAGGAGCCATACTATGGGCATCAAGCTGAAGCGGGTAGAGGATCAAGTCATGGTGATCACGGGCGGCACCAGCGGCATCGGATTGGCAACCGCGAAGCGGGCGGCCATGCGGGGTGCCCGGGTCGTGCTCTGCTCGCGGAACGAGCCGGAGCTTCGAGAAACGGTGGCGGCCATCGAGAAGGCCGGCGGACATGCGCGGTCTGTCGTCGCCGACGTGGCCAACCAGCAAGACGTCGAACGCCTGGCGGCCACGGCCATCGAGGCGTTTGGTACTATCGACACGTGGGTTAACAATGCCGGCGTGTCTTTCTACGGCAAGCTGACCGAGGTTGCCGTGGAAGACATGCGGCGGCTGTTCGAGGTCAACTTCTGGGGAACGGTTTACGGGGCGCGTGCGGCGGTCCCTCACCTCCGCGGCAGCGGAGGCGCGCTGATCAACATCGGCAGTGTCGTATCGGACCGCGCTATTCCGCTGCAGGGCACGTACTCCGCGTCGAAGCACGCCGTCAAGGGATTCACCGACGCGCTCAGAATGGAGCTGGAGAAGGAGGGGGCCCCGATCGCGGTGACCCTCATCAAGCCGTCGACCATCGACACGCCCTACTTTCAGCACGCGAAGAATTACATGGCGACGGAGCCGAAACCGCCGGCCCCCGTGTATGCCCCCGAGCTGGTGGCGAACGCCATCCTGCGCGCAGCGGAACATCCGGTCCGGGATATCACCATCGGCGGCGGAGGACGGCTCTTGACCGCGGTGGGCGCGGCGATGCCGCGGCTGACCGACCTTTACATGGAGCGTGCCATGTTCGACTCGCAGCGCTCGGACATCCCGGCGGGTGAGCGGCCAGACAACCTCTACGTGCACGCTCCGGAGGAGGGACAGGAGCGGGGTCACTACAGCGGCCACGTAATGCAATCCAGCGCCTATACCCGGGTGACACTTTCTCCGGGTAAGGCGCTGTTGGCGGCAGGGCTGGGGCTTGCGGTGTTTGCCGGCTTGCGTTCGCTGACGGACTCCGACGACTGATCGATCGTTACTGCACCCGCAGTATGGAGCCGGGAGAGGGCACGCCGTTCCGGTTCAGGATGAAGAGCATGTAGTAGCCCGGTGGGGCCACGTTCGGACTGTCCGGGACGTCGACCTCCAGCCCCGTCTCAGTACGGGTAAATGAGAGCGTGTTCGCCCGCTGCCCCATGTCGAACGCATGCGTGACCGAGCCGAGACGGATCCAGCGCGCCTCGGTGATCTGCGCGGCATAGGGGGTCGCCACCGTAATCGTCCCGGTGTAGGAGACGTTAGCCGAGGCGGAGGTGATGGTCGGTCGGTTGCCCTTGAACAGGTACGGCGGCGAGAAGATCTCGTGATTTCTCTCGGGCGGCACCGGCACGATCCCGCCGCCTGGCTGTATCGCCATCGCGTCGCCGCTGGCACCGTGGAGAACCGTGCCGTCCGGCAGGAGCATGGATACCGAGTGGTACACCCGCATCTTCTGGTTGGCGGCCAGCGTGGTCCACTGATCAGTGTCCGGATTCCACAGCTCGGCCTGCTTCGTAGCCAATCCCGGATCGATGTTGACGAAGCCGCTGCCTTGGGTTCCGCCCGTAATCAGCACCTGTCCGTCGGGCAGAACTGTAGAGTTCAGATGCCGCCTGGCGACGGACATCGACCCGGCACTCTGCCAGGCGGGTGCCGTCTGATTCAGATCGATCTTCTCAGCCGTCGCGGTTGGCGTAGCTGACCTGGCGTCCGGAGTTGGCCAGCCGGTGTGTCCGCCGCCACCGGCATACAGGATCTTCCCGGTGTCGTACATGACAGCGGTGCCGTAGTCACGATTGTTCGGCCAGATGTGGGACGGTCCGGCGGCCCAGCTGCCCGTGCCGGCGACGTTGAACCAGCGAGACATGATCCGCTCGCCGGCGTAGAACACCAGGCCGTTCTTGGGGTCCACGAAGTTCCGGGGGTAGTACGGAATCTCCAGCGTGCCGGCACCAGTAAGCTGGGACCAGGCAGAGCCGTTCCAGAGCTCCGGGGTTGTGACGACGTTGCCCGCCTCATTGCGCCCGGCCATAGTCAATACATTGCCGTTCGGAAGAACAGTCAGTGTCGGATACCAGCGGCCGTTGGCCATGTCGGGACCCTTGGTCGGCGCCCCGTCCTGCGAGAAGAAGTACGTCGTCTTGATGCCGGCGTCATCCATGTGGTGGCCACCGTTCACCATCAAGCGGCCATCGGGCATGAGGGTGTGCCCGGCACAGAACAACATGTCCATGCCCGTGTCTATCTCTGGCAGACCGGTGGGCGAGGGTTGTGTTGCTGGATCCCAGATCCGCGGTCTGCCCAAGGTGTCCGTTTGCTCCGTCTTGCCCCACGCGAAAATCTTTCCGTTGGGCAGAAGATTCATGTGCAGCGGCACGATGTCCCAATCAACAACGGGACCCCAACTTCCTGTGGTCGCCGCGGTGGGCAGCTGCGAGAGCGCCACCGGTGACGCTGTCACGGTAGCGGTGCCCGAGGTGAACTCGATCGTCTGCTCGCCGGTCCCGCTGATCCCGAGGTCGCCGAAGGTGGCAACGCCGTCGGTTCCGGTCATCGCCGTGGCAGTTCCCTCCAGCGTACCGCCGCCGCTGGCAATGCTGGCGGTCACCGTCGCATCGGCCACAGGGTTGCCGCCGCCGTCCCGCAGGACCACCACCGGCTGGGCCTCGGGAGCGAACACTTCCCCCGTCAACGCCGATGTTGGAGGGTTCCTGGTAATAGCGAGGCCGCTAGCCTGTTCTTCGGTCGCCGTCGAGGTGAACGTCACCGGTGACCCCTCGAGTCCGCTCACCGACGCGGTTGTCGTCTGCTCACCGGGGTCAGGGCCAAGAACCCGTTGAATCGAGGCCCGGCCGTTGGAACCGGTGGTGGACGACGCCGCCGAGACGCTCCCTCCGCCCTGGGCGCTCCAGGACACGCTCACGTTTTCAACTGGGTTACCGGCATCATCGGTGACCAGAACGACGAGCGGGTTGAGGAGCGGAGTTCCCACCGGGCCGGTCTGCTGATCGCCGTCCAACATTTCGATGGCGGTGGCCACCGGGGTGTCGGTCGGAGGGTCGCTGCAGCGTAGCGAGCCAAGCGCAAGAAGGGCCATCAAAGCCGGCAGTCGGAGTTGCTGGAGTCGCATCATGTCCACGCCAAAGAAGGATCGAGGGGTTGCTCCCGACCTGCCCCGGATGCACTTACCGCGCCGTGCGCCCGGTGGGAAGGAGCAGCCTAAGTTATTGTTCCATCAACAGTTGAACAGACGCAGCCGGTTTCATATCCGGTTCGTTGCGTTGGCGCCACGGGGAAGCCTAATCGAGCCGTGGCCCGCCTGCCCAAAGTACGCCGCGCAAGATCAGCAACCCGAGGGAATCGTGCTGTGTCATCAGACACCAGCCGGAACAGACTTGGGGCTCAGTCCCAAACTACCCTGAGCTCCATGAATCGGTGGTGAAATGAGAATGAAGACCGGAGGGAACAACGAGAGCGGGCGACCGGACTCGAACCGGCGACGTCCAGCTTGGGAAGCTGGCATTCTACCACTGAATTACGCCCGCGGGTGAAGGCCGGAATGTAAGGCGGAATAGGCGGGAGGTGAAGAGGCGGTCATCCACCTCCTTTTCCGGTTATTTAGACGCCGACGCATCCAGAAAGCTGCGAAGATCCGGCTCGCTGATGGCCGGCTCCCCAGGGGCAACGTTGTCCAGCCGACCTTCACGCATCCAGCGCTCCAGCTGGCCGACCAGTTCAAAGAGATGGTCGAACGAATCGACGATGAAGAGCAGCGGCTGGTAGCGGTCGATCTCGAAGTACTGGTTGATCACCCACTCGAGCTGCATGGGATACCGCTGGACCTCTGGCGAATCGATCGAATGTGCGATCTCGCCGTACGAGCTAAGAAGACCGCTGCCGTAAACCCGCAGCTCACCACCCTGCCGCATTAGACCGAACTCGATCGTGAACCAGAAGAACCGCGCCATCGCCTTGAAGATGCTGGTGACGCGTCGGATCTTTTCCTTTTCGTCCCGGATCCCGCTGACAATCTCCGCCGCGGTATGGGCACAATCCCCGAACCGGACCAGGGTGTCGGCAAAGGCTCGATCGGTGTGCATCGGGACATGGCCCGCGATGTCGTGAAAGATGTCCGGCTCGGGCAGGTAGTCGAGCGTGGCGCCGTCACGGATCGTGATGGTAGTAGGAAACTCCCGATTTCGAAGGCAGTCGAAGAAAAGGAACGATGGTATATAGCCGCTCACCGGCTTGGCTTTGAAGCCGGTGAGCGGGCTGAGGAAGCGGTTGACATCTTCCAGCCGAGGCATGCGGTTGGGGTCCAGGCACAGGCTGTCGATGCCCTGGATGAACCGGGGATTGGCATAGCGGCGCCAGCGCTCCTCCATCCGGGAGAACAGCCTTTGCCAGGCATCGTGGTTGGCCTCGGAGTAGAGCTCGTACGGCTGGTGGATATACAGCCGCCCTTCCTCCTGGGCCTGCTCGATGAACGGCGCTTTTGTTGTGGTCAGGCCGCTCCCCGCCACCTGCTGCGCTCGGACTGCCGCCATTGGGTCCCCCCGTTACTTCTGTTTATATCTCCACGCTGCAATGCCGGGTGCCTGAGCCTTCACCTCAATTGGGTGTGATTCCCCGGCCTTGAGCGCCGGCACCTGTACTTCCTGGTTTCCGACCACCGTGCCTTTGGCATCCAGAAATTCGAACACCAGGACCAGTGGCTTTGCCACGAGGGGCTTGCCCTGGGCCGTTTCGCCCTCGCGTCCGGTGGCGGCTGCGGTGATGGTGGCTCCCTCCGCCGTCGGCGCGAACTGGGACACCTTCACGGTCGTCGGCATGGCCAGGAGCGCCACCGCCGTCTTGTTAGCCAGGGTTTCCTTCTTCGCCATACGCTGGCCGTTCGCCAGCAGCCGCA
>CAVUDL010000010.1:0-399243 GCA_963740175.1 uncultured Gemmatimonadales bacterium | reverse complement strand
TTTGGCGCTGTCAGCGTGGATGCCATGGTCAACGTGCGCAACTACCAGTTCCTGTCCATGCGCGTCCCGGCTCGCCACCAACAGATCCAGCAGCGCCACCGAATCCGGCCCGCCGGAGACTGCGACCAGGGACCGGCCCGGGCTCAGGTGCAATGTCGCCAGCTCCCGCTGGAAATCGCCGATCAAGGACATGAGCGAAGATTAACCGCCTTGAAATGTCCGCGAGGTTTGACTTGGTTCCATCCTCCCGGGGCTCCCCCGTCCCGTCGCGACCCTCTGGAGGGCCGCCTGATGTTTCCTGAAGTTCGCCTGCGCCTCGCGAAGCTCATCTTGTGGACCGCCCCCCTCGCCGCCCCGCTGGCGTGCGGAGAGGGCGGCACCGATGTCGTTCTTCCGTCGCTCAGAATTACCACTGCCACCAGCGGGCTCCAGCTGGACGTCGACGGCTACAGTGTGTCGATCGATGGGCAGGCCCCGCTGCCAATCGGCGTGTCCGGCACCCTGGTCGCCGAGCGTTTGGGGGACGGGGTCCACACGCTGGAGCTGGCAGGCGTTGCAGCGAACTGCGCAGTCGCCGGAGACAACCCGCTATCGGTAACCACCACGGCGGCCAGCACGGCCACGGCGGCGTTCGTCGTCACCTGCTCCGCAAGCGCTGGATCGATCGAGGTCGTCACCACGACCACGGGAACCGGAACCGATCCGGACGGATTCGGCCTCCAGCTCGATGGAGTCGAGCGTGGACCGATGGCGGTGAACGCATCGAGCACCCTGGCCGGTCTGACCGCCGGTACTCACATCATCGGGCTGACGGGACTGGCACCCACTTGTCAGGTCTCAGGCGAAAACCCGCGTTCCGTTTCTGTTCCCGCGGGCGAAGCGGTCCAGGTGTCCTTCGCGATTACCTGCTTGCTGCCCGGTCCGACCAGCGGCGCGATCGCAGTGACGACAGTGACAACCGGCGGAGGGGTCGATCCGGACGGCTATTCCCTGCTGCTGGATGGGGTCGATCGCGGCGCGATCGGCGTCACTGCCTCGAGCACTCTGGCAGGACTGACCTCCGGCTCGCATACCATCGGAATCACCGGACTTGCGGCCAACTGTCAGGTGTCCGGGGAGAACCCTCGTTCGGTTACCGTGACGGCGGGCGCATCGGTTCAGGTGTCGTTCGCGGTCACCTGCTCGGTGCCGGGCCCCACCAGCGGCACAATTGCGGTGACGACGACGACTACCGGCGGAGGGACCGACCCGGACGGCTACTCACTCCTGCTCGATGGAATCGATCGCGGCCCGATCGCGGTCAATGCCTCCAACAATCTGGCGGGATTGCCGGAGGGCTCGCATACCATCGGACTTACCGGACTTGCGGCCAACTGTCAGGTCTCGGGGGACAATCCCCGCGCAGTCACTGTTCCGGCGGGCGGCACAGTCCCGGTTGCGTTTGCCATTGCATGCACAGCCGCTGGCCCCACTACCGGTAGTCTGGCGATCACGACGATCACCACTGGCCCCTCCCAGGATGCGGACGGTTACCTTGTCGCGATAGACGGAGGCGAGAATCGTCCGATCGGCGCCAGCGCTACGGTGACCGTCGGCAATATCTCTGCAGGCCAGCACAGCGTGCAGCTGCGAGGGTTGGCGTCCAACTGCAGCGTCACCGGCACAAATCCTTTGGGTGCGGCCGTCCAGGCAGGTGAGACCGCCCGCGTTTCCTTCTCCGTTACGTGCGTCGCTACGGTGGGCTCGCTGCGAATCACGATCGATGGGTTGCCGGCGAACACCGATGCGGCGGTGACGGTGGCGGGGCCGGGCAACTTCTCGCAGCGCGTGAGGGCAACCAGCACTCTGACCGCCCTGGCTCCGGGCACCTACACGGTCACCGCGGCCGACGTGGTCAGCGGCAGCACCACCTACCAACCCAGTGTGGGCCGACCCAGTGTGCCGGTCACCGCCGGCGCCACCGCGGCCTCTACAGTCAGCTACACCCCGGCCGTAGTAGCACCCACGCTCAATCTGCGCATCGACGGCATTTACCTGACCCAGAGCGTACAGACGTACGCTTCTGGCGTTCCACTGGTGGCGGGACGCTCAGGATATCTCCGGGTGTTCGTGGTCGCCAACCAAGCCAACACGGCACGACCGTCGGTGCGGGTGCGGTTTGGCGGTACCCAGATCTTCAGCATCCCGGCACCGGCAACCGTGCCGACCCGGGTCGACGAAGGAGCCTGGGGCAGCTCGTGGAACCTGGAAGTCCCCGCCGGGCTGATCCAGCCGGGGCTGACGGTGATGGCGGAGCTGGACCCGGACAACACCGTGCCGGAAAGCAATGAAGGCGACAACCGCTTCCCTGCCTCCGGTACGAAGGCACTGACCGTCAGCGGCGTGCCGCCCGCGCGCATTCGTTTCATCTCGGTGCAGCAGGGCTCCAACCCACCCGGAGATGTCTCGAACACCAGCCGATTGATCGATCTCGCCCGGCGGATGCACCCGTTGAACGCGGTGGATGTGGATGTCGACCCAACCGTGTTTCCGACTGGAGCGCTCGCACCCAATGGCGATGGATGGTTCCAGCTATTGAGCGATCTGGACGGAAAGCGGGTTGCCGAGGGAAGCGACCGCATCTACTTCGGCATGGTGAAACTGGGATATGGGAGAGAGGGCCTGGTTGGGCTTACTCTGGGCCAGGGGGTCCCGACCGCCGCCGGCTGGGATGATCAAACGGACGCCGGTCGTGTCGTGGCCCACGAGCTCGGTCATGTGTGGGGTCGAAGGCACGCGCCCTGCGGCAACCCTCCGGATGTTGACGGGCTTTTCCCTTACACGGGCGGTAGAATCGGTGTGTATGGGCTGGATGCGACCCCGCCGGTAACGGCCTCTGACCTGAAGACGCCGGGGTCGCCGGATATCATGAGCTACTGCTTCGACAGTCCCTGGATAAGCGACTATACCTACCGCAACGTCATGGACTTCCGCGCAAGCCACGCGTTCGTAGCCAGAAACGCAGCCCCCCAGGCGTCACTGCTGGTCTGGGGACGCGTGGTGAATGGACAGCCCATCTTGGAGCCGGCCTTCCAGATCGTGGCTCGGCCCAATCTGCCCCAGCGGCCGGGCCCCTACTCCGTTACTGCGACAGCTCTGGATGGCTCACAACTCTTCCGCCTGTCGTTCGACATCACGGAGGCCGAGGACGGCCCTGCCGGCAATGGCCACTTCGCCTTTGCAGTTCCGCTGGATCAGGCCGGGGTCTCCCGCATTGGCACCATTAACCTCGGAGGTCCGGCGGGCGCGGTCAGCAATCAGCGGCCGTTAGCGCAGGTCACAGCCGCACCAGCTTTGGAGCCTATCGAACTGCGCCGCGAAGGGGGCACCGTGACCCTGGGCTGGGATGCGCGAACCTACCCGATGATCATGGTGCGAGACCCGGAGACGGGAGCAGTCCTCGCCTTCGCCAGGGGAGGGAGCGCCAGGGTTCAGACGTCGAAAGGCGAGCTCGACCTGGAGATCTCCGACGGGGTGCGCAGTCAGCGACGGCGCGTGGCCATCAGCCGTTCGTAGGCTGAGCCAGGCACCTTCGCGGCCGGCGCCTCGTCCGGGGTGCCGGCCTTGTTGCTACCGGTCTTCTTCTGTTCCGACCGGTTCGAATGCCAAACTCGGCTCTTCCCTCCTCCGATCTCCTCCATGGTCCGGCCGGTAGTCACCGACGTCAGGTGTTCGGCCGCCACATCGGATTCGGGTACCGCGTACTCGTCATTGTGCTTGATCAGTAACCACTGAGGTTTGCCGCGACTGTCACCCCGCATGCGCACCAGCGCCCACGAGCCTTTCAACCGCTTGCCGTTGAGGACGAACTTGAAGTCGCCCTTCTTGTAGCCGGCTCGTAATCCCTCCTCGGGGTCAGGATTGGTACCACCATAGCTGTAGGTGCCGCGATCCCACAGCATCACTGTGCCTCCGCCATACTCGCCCTGGGGAATAGTGCCTTCGAATTTGTTGTACTCGATCGGGTGGTCCTCGACCTGCATCGCCAGCCGTTTGACCGCAGGATCGAGACTTGGCCCCTTCGGGACGGCCCAGCTTTTCATCACGCCGTCGAGCTCCAGGCGCAGGTCGTAGTGCAGATGGCTGGCTGCATGCTTCTGAATCACGAAATCCAGCTTCGGGCTCTTGCGCGTAGCGCCACCCGCGGGCTCGGCGGTCCGGGTGAAGTCTCGCTTCCTGCGATACTCCGCCAGCTTCTGCTCCGGAGCTTCAGCCGTCTTTTTGCTCGTAGTCTTCTTTGCCATTGCGTGCTCGCTTCCCTGCCCGGGAGTGTCGCGGGGTGATCACCCCAGATACTCGTCGAGCTTGAATCGGCCTTTCGTCGCCAACAACGGCTTCCACAGGTCTCCCTCTTTCCGCACCCGCTCAGGAACGTTGTCCATTCGGAAGTCGTCGATCTCGAAGCCCGACTCCACTTCGGCCCAAGTCACCGGGATGGAGACCGCCGCCCGAGGGTTCGGTCTCACGGAATACACCGATGCAAGCGTCTGACCCCAGGCGTTCTGGTTGTAGTCCACCAGAACCCGCCCCTTCGGTCGCTTGGCAACCCGGTACTCTGCGGTGACGAGTTGGGGAAACCCCTGCTCCAGCTGTTTGGCAAACGCCTTGGCAAAGCGCCAGACGTCCTTCTGTACCGGCCCCCGCACGATGGGAACGTACACATGGATGCCCTTCGATCCGCTGGTCTTGGCCAGAGGACTCATTCCCAACGATGTCAGCGCGTCACGCACGATGATGGCCGTCTGGCGCACGCCCTCAAAGGTGGCGCCCTCCACCGGGTCCAGGTCGAAGTGGAGATAGTCTGGGCGATCCACGTCGTCGCAGCGGGCATACCAGGGATTAAGATCGATGCATCCGAGGTTGATGACCCAGAGGAGGGAGGCAAGATCCTGGATCATCGGAAATGGGATGATGTTGTTCGACTCGTGCGGGATCTCGCAGATCTCCAGCCAGGCCGGCCTGGGTGTCGGCGTGCGCTTCATGAAGAACCACTTTCCCGTAATGCCATTGGGATAGCGCTTCATCACCATGGCGCGGTCGTGGATATGCGGAAGCAGCACAGTGGAGACGTCGGCGTAATACTGAAGCAGGTGACGCTTGGTGTATCCGAGCTCGGGCCAGAAAACCTTGTTCAGGTTGGTAAGTGGGAGCTCCCTGTCACCCACCTTCGCGATCGCATTCTCGGATTCGGGCAAGGCGAGACGCGCGCTGCCGGCGCGTGTCGCAGTCATCCGGACCGCACCTTGGGGGCGCGCCTGCCCCGCCTGACGGCGCCCGCGACCGGGTGATAGGAAAGCTCGGCCTCGTTGCGCACGGCCTGAAGCAGCAGGGCGCCGCGGCTCATGTCCCCTCGCCCGACAAACTCCGCCGGAAAAAGCAGCCGCTCGCCGAGGGCCTCGAGGAGGATGTCCACGTACTTCCCCGTCGCCACACTGCCGAGGAGCACCACTTCCATGTTTTGGGCCCGACTCAGGTCGGCCACGTCGCGAGCCAGTGGCAACCGGTAACCGGGCTCGTCGGTGCTGATGTCAACCGTGCCGAAGCGGTGCAGATCATCGAGCCCGATCCGGGTGCCAGCGGATACCAGACCGCGATCGGTGGTGATCACCTGTACACCCAGGCTGCCGCTGGGAGGGCGGGCGAATCGGTCGGCGTAGGCGAGTTTGCCACGAAAGTACAGGCCGCTGAGAAAGCTGAACGCTTCACCCAGGGTGACGCCGCCGGCGGAACGCAGCCGGACGGCCAGAGGGAAGGCGGCGCGCTGGTTGAGCAGCAGCTCCGCCCGCTTGCCACCACAGTGGGCGGGAGACAGCAGAAAGATTCGAAAAGGAGCCATGACACATCAAGTCGATTGCCTCGAGCGATCGCGGTACGGCAGCCGATCGTTGGCGCGGCGTCCGCGTACTCTGGCGGGAGCTCCCAACAAGGGAGTGAGCACATGGGACAGCTTCTCGGTCGTGAATGGCTTGGCGATGAATGGAAGCTCCGGATATGCCGCCACCAGCTCCGCGATCTCTCCCACCGGGTGTGCCGACATCAGCACGATCGGAAGCCGAGGGTGAAGATCCCGCGCCCGTTCCGCCAATTCCCCCCCGTCCATGTAGGGCATTACGACGTCGGTCAGTACCAGTCGGACTTGCCCCGGATGCTGCTGCAGGTAACGCAGCGCCTCTCGCCCGTCCCGCGTCGAGTGGGCCTGGTAGCCGAGGGCCCGCACCATTCGGCAGGTGACCGTCCGCGGGGTCTCCTCATCATCCACGATCAACACCGTGGGCTCAGGCGAGAAGCGAGATCGCCGTTCTCTTCCAGTGGGCATGGCGGGCTCCTGCGGCTGCGCCAGCCGCGTTGCCCCCTCCCCACGAAGAGAGGTTGCTCGGTGTTGGGCGCGTCGACTCCGACGCGAGGTGTAAGCCTATTCGACGACGGGCCTGGCTCGCTGTGACACACGTCAACCTAAATCGAGCGGGGAATTTCCGGCAAGACCTGAGAAACGACTCGATACTCGTCGCTGTAAATGCGTTACCATGTGAGAGTTACCGGAACGGTTGAATCCTGTGTCCCATGCCACACTGCGGATGCCGTGGACGCAGTACTCTTAGGAGCCGCGGCCGCCTCGCCATCCACATCGAGGGACAGACCATGAAAAAACCGATATCACCCAAGCTTCATGGGGTGCTGGACTACGCTACCACCGCTGCCACAGCCCTCCTGCCCCTGCTGGTGCCCCTGCCACGCCGGGCCGCGCGAACCGCCGAAGCCTGGGCCGCCGGTTACACCGCGCTCTCGGCACTGACCAACTATCCGCTCGCCTTGAAGCGCCGAGTTCCGTTTCGGACCCACCGAGCGGTTGACCGAACTCTAGGCCTGGTTGTGCCTGCCCTCCCCTGGATCCTGGGCTTCGCGAGGAACCGCCGGGCACGGAATCTTTTTCTGGCATTGGCGGGAGTGACCATCGTCGTCACAGCACTCACGGACTGGGATTCAGCGACGGGCTCGCCCTAGCGCAGCGGGAGCGGTGAATGCCGCACGTGGTCTTGCTGGGCGATTCGATTTTCGACAACGAGCCGGGGCCGTAGGCGCGGCAGACTCGATGGCTGGAAGCTCTCGAATCGTGCTGGGCTGATCATCTACCAGGGGAGTGCCGGCAACGGGTGCCGGTCGATACAGGGCGACGAGATCGAGAGGAGTCGCGGAGCGGCTGAATGGTTGAGCAATGAGGCAGAGATGCTGCTCAGCCGCGAGCATCCTTCCACGTTGTTCGCCCAGAGCAGCACAACGACTGTGTCTCCGTGCCGCTTTCCTACCCCTGTCTCCAGATCCCGGCTCCAGCCGATCAGCATGGCAGGTTGGCGGCGGGCCGCGTCGAGCACCCACCCGACCGGCTGCTCACTGGCGGATTGCCGGGCCAGATCCGAGGAGTCCCCCCGTACCCCTGCGGCAATAAACTGCTGGACCGCGCCGGTGTAGGACTTCCACGGATCGGGCACAGTATACCGCTGCGACGCCGCTATCGCGGCCAGGGCCACGAAAAGGGTGACGATGGTGGTGGCTGCGAGGCGATCACGATCCACCGAATTCTCCTGAAGCCGGATGCAGCCGACGTAATCTAGGAGCTCAGGCCAAGCTATTGCGCAGTGCGGGGAAGCGCCACTGGGTCCTACAGAAGACGCGGATCTCTGCCAACACTAAAGCCCCGTAGCCGGTAGCGGGCTCGGGGCTTCGATGACAGGGGCGGAATCGAACCAAAGGGTCGACCTGGGCTGGGTGCCCAGCCCAGGTTTTCCTAAGGTGTGATCAGGTTGGCCGACGACAGCTTCGGCGTGGCTGCGCTTTTAAATGTGAGGCCACGGTCCTGAATGCATCCTGATTGGCGGATCTCGACATGTAGGTCCCGTCGTAGCGCCACATCTGCAGTGTGCAACCGGCCTGGCCGAGAGAGCGTCCCCAATCCTTCACCTGGGCTGCCGTCATCCGGCAATTAGGATAGTACGTGCCTTTGCCGGCCTGCCCTGAACCACTACACCCGTAACTACCCTCGCGGTCCTGCCTCCCACCATCCAGGATGTTCAGGCTGAACGCCGGCGTGACGCCGTCACGTCTTGCCTGAGCCAACACTCGGTCGCGCCACTGGACCGCATTCCCCGACGTGATGAAGTGGTTGTATTGATAAATGATGTAGTCGAGCACCCGGTAGCGCTCCGACGTGCGCCAGAGGTAACCCGGGGGCCCATGGTTCAATCCCACCGGCAGTGTGGGGAACATGGACTTGACATAGCGGGCCATGTCATCGATAAGCGGCTTGGTCAGCACCCCGCCCCATCGCCTGGTCTCGGGCTCGTCGATCAGCTGATTTCCGACGATTGTTCCGTCCCGTATACCTGCGGCCACCGCCTGCTTGATTACCGCGGTGTTGTACGTGTTCATCCTCTTCTTCCACTTGCCGAAATCAAACCGTCCGTTGGTGGTGTAATTGGAAGTGGGCCCGCCGGTCATCGCGAGCAGCAGACGCTGCCCTCTCGACCTGGCATAGTCAATTCGCTTTATGACTCCACTAGCCTCCACGAAATTCTGGGTTCCCGTGAACGGTTGAGGACCCCACGAAAAGCTGGTCCACGAGCTCCACATACCGATCGGACCGTAAGGCAGTCCGGTGTAACTGACCGCGGCCAGAGTGGACGTCAGCGAGTCGGTCGCAACAGCGGTGTCCGTAAGAGTGGTGGCGACTGGATCGGTCACCGGCTCGGTGGCAAGGTCCTCGGCACCAGCACAGGCCCAGAGCGTGATGCCGATGGCGAGCAGCGGCGCCCAGCGACGGGAATGCGTGAACTTTCGAAGCATTGCGAATAATCCCCTTTGTTTGGCTTAGAACGGAACGAGCCTGCGTTAGTCGAGGGGCCAGCGTGCGGCGCGGCCGCAGCGGTGGCTCGTCGTTAGAAAGGCCTAACGCGCAGGCGGGGCGTGCAGCAACCGGGCGTAAAGACCGTCCGGAGGCACTAAACCCCTAAATTGTCAACTTGATTGGTTCGCTGGAACGAACTAAGAGTGGAACCCAGAGCGAGGAATGGTCACCGGCTAGTGCCATCTCGTTATCATAGCTCGCTGCAGAATTATTGTGATTTGAGTCACAAAAGTCAACGGGCGAACTTGTGAAGGAACAAAGGCATAGCCGGGGGCGGGATTCGAGCCGAAGCCGAGTCATAACAAGAGGGCCCGGGATTGTCCAGGCCAATAGCAGGGGCGGGACTCGAACCCGCGACCCCGGCATTATGAGGAACGGTGCGCTGCCCTGCCCCGCGCCAACCGCTTGCCGCACATCACGCGCTGCACCGTGAAACTCGCCGCGTAACGGGATCATTAGTGCCAGGCTTAGTGCCAGAGACTAGGTTGGCTTGTGCGAACAAAGGCCAGACATCAACCCGCATGGGAGGTCGCCACCATGAAAGCTCGGGACATGACGCCGCCGGCAATACTGCTGTTGTTACTGACAGCCTGCGGGCCCGGGGGCGCGCGGACGGAGCCCGCAGCTGGGGCAGCTGAGGGGCTACCCTCTGCAGCTGAACGAGCCGTCCAGCGGCAGTATGAGGCGTACAATCGCCGCGACCTTGAGGCGTTCGTGGCAGCCCACGCTCCGAACGTACGCTTCTATCTGTACCCCGATTCGTTGGCACTTGAGGGACGAGATGCAATCCGAGAGCGGTTCGGAAAGATGTTTACCAGCTCCCCCCAGCTTCATGCCACCGTGGAGGCTCGCATGACTCAAGGGGACATCGTCGTTTGGAAGGAAACAGCGACAGGTTTGCCAGGGGGTGGGTCGAACACGGCAATTTTCGTGTGGGAAGTCAAAAATGACCTTATCACCAAGGTGATGGTCGTTCGGTGATTCTCAGAAGCAAAATCGCGCAGTTCCTCTTCGCAGGCCTTATGGGCGCCGTGACCGCCCTGGCGAGTGGATCAGAATGACGGAGGCACCGCATAAGGTACCCCACCCTCAACTATCGCACGCTCTACCGTGCGGCCTTGGATGGGAAGATCAAATCGCGGCGGCAGGGCAGACACCGAGCGACCGAGAGGCTGCGGAAGTGCGGTCCATCCTCATTCGGGGTCCGCTCGACGAGCTGGACGTGGGCCGACTCTATACCCTGGCACTGCTTTATGTCCGCTCGGTCGTGTTGGCATACAAGCGTGCGACGGACTTACCGCCAGCCAGCAAGCGTGTGGAGGTGAAGGACCGTGACGGGGTGGTGGTCCGCACGATGGAGCTATTCGACCAGGGTCACACGAACGGCAACGCGAGGCTCGGGTGACGGAGTTCTTTGCCATGAACGGAGGGGCACAGTTCGAGCCCGGACGATGAGTAAGATCTCCGTATCATTGCGACGCAGGCGGCGGCACATCCGTATAGTGCCCCACCACCATTTGCCAGCGACCGTCACGTTTTACGAAAACTTCCGTGTACCGACCAGTCCACGGCCCAGGACGATCGCCTCCCTGGAAGGCCCAACGCTGGCGGGCCGTAATAACTCCAACGTTTCCGTTGCCGTAAATCCGTACCTGACGATCTTCCTCAGTGAGGCCGTAGTAACGCTGGGTCGTGTCACTCAATCTGCGAATGATGTCACTGCGACCAAAGGTTTTTGCACTGTCTTGGGTGCCGTAAAAGTCCGGCGCCACCACCCGACTGAACATTGCCGTGTCTTTAGTCTCAAGGGCCCTGATCAGGTCGTCGTAAATCTGCACCAGCTCCTTTCGCCCAGCCTCATCATTCTCGCCCCCGAAAGTGGAACAGGCAACCAGAGTTGGCAGTACGAGTACTAGCATGCGCAGGGACATAGAACCTCCTCTGGGGAAAAGTGACCTTCGCATTGGTAGGGAAATGAGGCTTTCGCAGGTCTGACGCTACGCAGGTCCCGGGGCTGCGCGGCTCCGCCAGCGAAATGAAAGGAAGTATCTATGAGTCCTGGTCTCGAGGTTTCTCTGGCTTCACTCTGGGCATGGTGGCCGCGGCGTGGATGGTTCCGGGGAACCGGATGGAGCCGGCGGGATGGGAAAAAGCGGGCCGGACGCTGCCGACAGATCTGGCGCGATGACGCCTTCAAGGCTAAGGGACGGGAGCATTCCGCTAATCTGCCCTGCCCCGCTCAGCGGATCGTCAACACAGCAGCCACCCGTGCTGCTCGTGTCTCAGAAGGAAGCCGCGGCGTTCCTGCACGTCTCACAGACGTACCTTCGGGCGAGCTCGTGCCCCAAGGTGCTTCTGCCAGGGAATGGGCCGAGGGACCGACCGCTGCTGCGCTACCGGTTGAGCGACGTGGCGGCCTGGTTGGAAGAGTGGGTCCAGCGTGCCACTGAGCCCCAACGGAAGGCAGGATGACAAGCATTGGAAAAAAGGTTGCCGAGTTCATGCTAGCAGCGGTGGTCGGCGGCATGGTCGCGCTGGCGCTCCTGCGTGCCCTTTGAAACGCGCAAGGTACTGGGGCGGGACGCCGCCCTGCGGTCATAGTGCCACGGACAGTGCCAACCGTGAGAAAGAGCTTTATATGGGTTGCGTAACTGATGATCCAGCGAATAGCAGGGGCGGGACTCGAACCCGCGACCCCGGCATTATGAGTGCCGGCGGGCCAGAGGGCAAGGCCGACCCTGAGAGTGAAGGTGCGCCGTAATGCGCCGCGCTGCGCCATGGAAACGCTTGCAGCGGGGTGCCAAGGGAGGTGCCAAGAATCGCCGCCGGTGGGGGCCCGGTTCCTCGCGTCTGCTCAGGCCCGCCCTCACCGCACGGCTGCCAGAGACTCGATACTGAAGCGGGGGCGACGCTTCCACCCCCGCTCCATTCCTCAGTCCACCTTGTCCTATGGGGGCTCAGAGCGGCGTCAGTCTGCCAGCAGGATGGTTACCTCGCGGGCGCACGCTCACCGAGCATTACGTTGTGTACGGGCCACGTGATAACCCGCGAGGGCATCTCCGCCCCGATCTTGCGCATCGCCGCGTCGAGCTTCTCGCGCCGGAAGCGGTCGAAATCGGCCTGTGACTCCCAAACGTCCACGACGCGCCAGCCAGCATCCCCTTCCATCGGGCCGGCGCAGTGCAACACCCCTCCTGGCGCCAGATGGCCGCCGAGGTTCAGCTCCAGCATCACCGCCTCGTACTGTTGCTCCGTGAAGCCGGGAAACTCCAGGTAGAGTGCAATCGCCATGGTAACCACCTGTTCTTTCTGCAGAAGATGCCGGGCTCCCCCCGGCGCGGGTAACCTCTCAAATCGCTGTTCCCTCATTCTCTCGATTCGCTGCTATTGCATGCGCGTACCCACGCTCGGCCGCCGGGCGACCGAGTCGCGCCCGCCTTTGAGTGCATAGTGCGCCTCGGTCACACCCACCAACTTGCCATCCTGGAGTCGGCTGACGGTGCGCGTCGTGACCTGGACGCCTTTCAGGATGAAGCTCTCGTAGGGATCTGACTGAGTGACGATGCTATCGCCCGCGACTGCGACCACGCGCAGCGGCACGGGTTTCCGCTTGGGGGCCGTCATCGTCCAACCGGAGCTGTCGGCCGTCGCGTTCAACACGGTCTCGACGGGGTGGCCTCCGCTCTCATCAGTGGTGCGCATGTTCCACTTACCGGCGATATCTGCCAGCGAAATCGTGGCTGCGGGCGCAGGCGCAGCCTGAGCGGCCGGCCCGGCCTGTGCACTCGTATCCATCGCGGCTTGCTCATCGGCAGCGCGGCTTGCGGGCTTGCTGCACCCCGCAAGGATGGCCGTGGCACAGATCAGGGGGAAGCAGCGCATAGGCACCTCCGAGGTGAGACGTGGCGGGACAGACAACGCGCAGCCGCTCGGCAGCTCGGCGGTCGTGAGTCCTCCGTGGCATCAGAGAGGGCGCCCTAGAGGAGGCAAGGACCCGTGGCTTTGCGGCCCCGGCTTTCGCCGGGTGTGCCTTTGTCGTGGGATTGGCAATCTGAGTTACAGAGTGGTGCAGAGGCTGTCAAGCGACCAGCGGGCGGCTCGAAGCGGGTTTCCTCAGGTCATGTGCGGAGCCGCAAGCAACGTGCCCGCCACCGGCTTACGTGCGGGCGATCGGTCGTTAATCCGCCCCTGCGAGGAAAGCTTCGACAGCCGGGAAGAACTGCCCGGGTTGCTCGGCATGTGGGTAGTGCCCGGCGTCGGAAATCACCACGAGCCGCGCATGAGCCAGCACGCGGGTCCACTCTTCACTTCCACGTCGGGCGTCTATGGACCCGCAGCCGCTTGGCCACGATGCCTTCCAGATCCAGCCGTTCGACTGCCGCTAGCAGATCCTTGCATGCCTGTTCGGTCGCCTCAGGCTTTGCACACCGCGTTCCCCACATCCCGGGTCACCTTGAACCCCCCGCCTGGCAGGGCGATGATGTGGAACCCAAAGTGGCCGTCGAAGTTCAAGCCGGTAACGGAGCTTGTGACATGGAACATTCCGCCCAACCTGAAAGTTGATTGCGGGGCGAGCGGGCTCGGCGAATTGAAACCGTCGTGGTAAATGTCGTTGATCGTGTATTCGACGCCGCTCTCCGACCCGGTGCCGGTGGCCTGCGTATGCGACTGGAATTCGATATGCACTGCGAACCCCGCGTCAAGGGCCTCGCGGGTATCCACTAACGTGATCTGAGAGACGCTTGTTCCGGAGAAGGTGATCAACTCGCCATTGCACGGACTCTCGACCTCAAACTCGGCTGCCTCAACGAACCTGAAATGATCCGCCGCGTTGTGGCCGGCGTCCTCCACAGCCAGGTTGGGGGTTGCGGGGGCGGTCGGGGCATCTTCGCTCGCGCAGCCAGTCACCAGAGCACTGGTGACTAGAGCGATCGGGATGAACACGGCGCGACGCATACAGACCTCCGGGTACGAGGGTAGCGGGAAATCCCCATCGGTTGCTCGGCGGTCGTGGGTCATGCGTGGCGTCAGTCTAAGCTGAGCCGGCGTCACGGAGGAGGCGAGGACCCGTGGCTTTGCGGCCCCGACTTTCGCCGGGTGTGCCTTTGTCGTGGGATTGGCAAGTCTGACTTAAAGCGAGGTACAGGGGCTGTCAAGCGATGAGCGTGGGCGGCGCGCCTCGGGTTTCCTCGGGTCATGTGCGGACTCGGAAGCAACGCGCCAAGAGAGTCGGACCCGCTCGAGATCGAAGGTCAACCGTTCGTGACCACTCCTGGTGATCACGCCGTGGAACTGCCCCGAGAATTTGAAACGCTCGCCGCCCTCAGAGGTCGCTGACCTTGGATTCGAGCCCCCCGGCATTCCCGCGCGAACCAGTGGTGAATAAGTCATTGTCCGTATTCGTAAAATCGCCCGTTCCCGGGTGGCGAGCCTCGGCACTCGCGCCTTGCTGCACGCTACATATCGGTTCCCTAGCGGTTCCCTTTCGCTGTCGGGTTGCTCGACGCAGTACGGCCGAACGGCGGCCCGGCGATGTTGTCAATCGTCCAGATCTCACCATCGATCATGACGACGTAGGCGGTGTTCTTGATGATCTCAAGCGAGGTCGGCCGGTCCAGCCCGCCGATGAGTTCCGTGAAGGTCCCGTCCCCGTTCACCCGCACAAGCGCGCCGGTCTCCGGCTGCGCCGGGGCGCCCTCGAAGGGGCCGTCCCAGAAGCCCTGCGCGAGTGCGAACAGGGTGCCCCCGCGGCCGCGCTCCACGTCCACGAGCAGCCGGGCGCCCGAGGCCACCTCCGTGGCGGTCGCCGCCTGCGGCCCGAACGCCACCACCTTGCCGTTCTCGGGCACATGCGGGATGGGCCCGGCCTGGGCCAGGTAAACCGTGTTGCCCCAGACTTCCAGCCCCGTCGGGACGACGTTCCCGAAGGCGATGATCTCAGTGATCTGGCCGTCGAGGGTGACCCGCAGCACCCGGTTGTGGTGCCCGTCAGTGACGAGGAACCCGCCGCGGAAGGGCTCGATCGCAAACTGGAAGCCGGTGGGGACGAAGAAGTCCGGTGCCGGCGGGTTGGCGAGGGAGAACGCGCCGAGGTCCGCGATGATGGTGAAGCTGCTCGGACCGTCCACGCGGTAGATGCCGACGACGTCATCGCGCCCCGGCTCGAGGTCCGAGGCGACGCCGGTGACCAGCGCGTACGCGGTGCCGCCGAGGAAGGCGACGTCGATCACCCCGGCGCCGAGGAAGAAGGGGTCGGGGTTGCGGGCCGGCAGCCCGTCGGCGAAGAGGGTGACGGCTCCGGTCTTGGGGTCAACGCGCCAGATGCGGCCGGTCAGGGGGGCGGTGACGAAGAGTGCCCCTCCGGGACCGACAGTGCTTCCCTGCAGTTCCTGAAGACCCGTAACCAGCCGCTGCGTGGTCGGCGCGAGCGGCGTGCGCGCCGCGGCCCGCGTCGGTGAGGCGGGCCCAGTCGCAGCCGGGGCGCTGGGGTCGGTGGGGGCCGAACCGTCGGTGCAGCCTAGCCCAAGGGTGCTCACTAGCGCGGCGGTGCTGAGAAGAAGGGAACGACGCATAGGGCCTCCGGGCCGTAAGGATGTGTAAAGCGAAGGCGTCCGAGGGGAACAAAGCGGACGACGGGTGCTGCCCCGGCGGCTCGGCGGTCGTGGGGTCCTTCGGGGCGTCGGCGGCTCTAGCGCGACCCCGCATCCTCGGGTATCAGCCCTTGGAGCGGCCTCCGGAACTTGAATCAAGACGTTTTGAAGTGAGGTCAGGTGAATACAACGTTACGGCTCGCTTGTGCGACGCGCAAGCAGCATCTAACAGTGCATTGAACAGCGGCGTGCCCCAGTAGCGCCAGAACTCCCGAGCTGCCGCAATGTCCTGGGCCGTGATCTGCGCTGCGGCCTCGACTTGTGCGTTAGCAGGTGGCTCAGCGACGCCGCGCATTACGGCCTCGGCCAGCGTTGACACAGAAGGAAGCCGCACGCCTGCTCAGCGTGTCGGTGAGTTACCTTCGGGCGAGTGGGTGCCCAAAGCACTTGCTCCCTGGCAATGGGAAGCGCGGGCGGTGTCTGGTGCGCTACGTTCGTGACGAAGTGCTCGCCTGGGGATGGGCGAGGACGCAGGCCCCTCGTAGTCGCCTGAGAGTGTCCTGACATGGTTTTCCGACGTGGTGGACGGCCGACGTACTACCTGAAACTCCCGACCCGCACGGGCTGGGTTCAACGCTCCACCGATACTGCCCACGCACCCACCGCTCGGAAGATGGCGCGTATGTTGGCCGAGCTGGGCCCGCATGGTGCGCGAGCCTGGGACCTGCTCGACGCGGTGTATGAGCACCGGCTGACTCTCGGCGCCCTCTTCGATGCGTGGCGGGCCGATGATCTGGACGGGCTCCGCGCCCGTCTCACCGATGTGGACCTCGCCGGCCATGTGGCCGCGTGGCTCGCTTGGCTCACTGATCGGGCGAAGCCAGACACCGCCCAGCACTATGCGCTGCATCTCCGCACGCTGATTCCCGAGGGGCAACCGTTCTGGCGCTCGCAGCTCACCGCCCCGGCCGTGGCGAAGTGGCTTGCCACGCGGCCGGTGAGTGGGGGAACCAAGCGGAAGTATCTCGCGGCGGTGCAGTCGTTCGTGCGCTACCTGCTTGAAGTGGGCGAGCTGGCGAGCAACCCCGTGCGGGATGTGTCACCGCCCCCGCCCGCCGATCCGCGCTGCACCTTCCTCGAGTTGCCCGATGTGCTCCGGCTTGTGGACGGAAGCGCGCAACCGCACGCTGCGATCTTCGCGCTGGCCTATGGTGCCGGGCTCGAGGTGAGCGCCATCCTCTCGCTGATCGACACCGACATCGACACCGCCAGCCGGCAGGTACGGGCCAAGGGGACGAAAGCCTGGACGCGGGACCGCTTGGCGCGTGTCGCAGATTGGGCGTGGCCGTTCCTCGAGCAGCATTGCGCGACCGTGCTGCCCGGTGAGCGCCTCTTTCGTGGTATCGATCGCTGGCAGGCCAGTGAGGCGCATCGGGAGCGCTGTAGGGCCCTGGGGCTCACCGGCTATCGCCTGCATGATGCCCGGCACCACTGGGCGGTACGGATGGCACGCGCGGGCGCACCGTTTGAGCTGATTGCCCGGCAGCTCGGGCACCGCGACGTGGCGATGGTGGCGAAGGTCTATGGCCGCTTCAAGCCGGACACCGAGGAACGCGACCGCTGGGAGCGGATTGCATCGCATCGGGACTGCGAGAAATGGGCGGCCCGAGGTGCCAAGGGAGGTGCCACGCCGAGCGCTCATGCGGAGGAGCAGAGTGAGGAAAGCCCCGCAACTGCTTATGAGTGCGAGGCTTCGGATAGTAGCAGGGGCGGGACTCGAACCCGCGACCCCGGCATTATGAGTGCCGTGCTCTAACCAGCTGAGCTACCCTGCCGTTTTTCTCGCTACAGCGTAAGCGGGACCTGCCAAAAGCGTAAGCAGCCTGCCCCGAGCCATCAAGCGAGGGGGTGAGCGGGACTATCTCAGCCCGCAGGCACCCTCGAAATCTAGCCCCTCCAGCCCTGCCCCCCGCTCACGCTTGTCCTCGTCCCGCTCACGCTCGCCCTCGCCCCGCTCACGCTTTTCTTTCCCATTCACCGCGGTTCTTCCCCGCTCACGCTCTTCCCCCGAGGCACCAGACGATACAGGAACTCTCCCTTCTTGATCATGCCGAATCGCTCCCGGGCGACCCGTTCCTGCACCCGCGGATCCAGCTCGAGTCCGACCGCGGCGGTGGTTAGGGAATCCACCAGGCGCTGGAGCTCGGTCACCTTGGTCCGCTCCTCCGATTCTTCCCGGCGAAGCTGGAGCAGATCGAGCGTTCCGTACTCACCACCCTGCAGCGCGAAGTAGAGCGCCAAGGCCAGGCCCGCTATCGTGGCCCAGCGCCCGAGCGTCACAGAGGGTAGAGATCCCGGCCCGGATAATGGGCCAGCTCGCCCAGCTCCTCGGCAATCCGGAGCAGCTGGTTGTACTTGGCCGTGCGATCAGTCCGGCTGGCACTCCCGGTCTTGATCTGCCCTGCCCCGGTGGCGACGGCCAGATCGGCGATGAAGGTGTCCTCGGTCTCGCCCGAGCGGTGGGAGATCACCACACCATACGCGCTTCCCTTGGCCAGCTCGATACACTGCAGGGTCTCGGTCAGCGTACCGATCTGATTGACCTTCACCAGCACGGCATTCCCAACGCCCTCTTCGATGCCCCGCCCCAGCCGGTCCACATTGGTCACGAACAGATCGTCGCCGACCAGCTGGACCCGGTCGTGGAGCCGCTCGGTCAGCCGGGCCCAGCCGGCCCAGTCGTCCTCCGCCAGCCCATCTTCGATCGACACGATCGGGTAGCGGTCGACCCAGCCGGCATACAGATCCACCATCGCGTCCGCCGACTTGCGGCTGCCGTCGCCCTTCTTGAAGACGTATTCGCCGTCCTGGAACAGCTCGGACGCGGCGACATCGAGCGCGATCGCGATATCCTTGCCTGGTTCGTAGCCCGCCGCCTTGATAGCCTGCATCACCACATCCAATGCCGCCTCGTTCGACGGGAGCATGGGCGCGAATCCTCCTTCGTCGCCCACCGCGGTGGAGAGGCCCATCTTGCTGAGCACCTTCTTCAGCGCATGAAACACTTCCACACCCATGCGGAGCCCGTCCGGAAACGTCTCCGCTCCAATGGGCACGATCATGAACTCCTGCGCGTCCACGTTGTTCGATGCGTGGGCGCCACCGTTCAGGATGTTCATCATGGGGACCGGTAGCACCCGCGCCATGGGGCCGCCAAGGTACCGGTAGAGCGGGAGGCCGCAATCCTGTGCCGCAGCGCGCGCCACCGCCAGCGATACGCTCAGGATGGCATTCGCGCCAAGTTTGCTCTTGTTCGGCGTTCCGTCGGCATCCATCATCTCGGCGTCGACTTCGATCTGGTCGGCGGCGGCCCTGCCCTCGAGCCGGGGGCCGAGCACCTCGTTCACGTTGCGGACAGCTTCGCTGACGCCCTTCCCCAGGTAGCGCTTGGCGTCCCCGTCGCGCAGCTCCACCGCCTCATGCTCGCCCGTCGAAGCCCCGCTCGGCACCGCCGCGCGGCCCTGCGCGCCGCTGGAAAGGACGACATCGGTTTCGACGGTAGGGTTGCCGCGGCTATCGAGAATCTCACGAGCATGGACTTCGATGATGGTCGACATGTTCTTCCGAAAGAAGTTGAGGGCCCGAAGCTAGCGGGCCGCCCCAGACGGCGTCAACCGAAGTGGTTGAACCCGCGCAGCTCGACAGGATTACCGGACAGGAGGAAGCGCGTACCGCTTCCTGCGACGACCTCACCAATCGCCGTGAGCGGGATGCCGCATTCACGCTGAAAGAGGTCAGCGCCGGCAAAGCTTGGAGGCAGCGCCACCAGGAGCTCGTAGTCCTCCCCGCCTTCAGCGGCAAACCGCGGCGGCGGCGTACTGAGACGAGTGGCTTCCTGCTCTGCTTCGGGGGCGACCGGGATGGTCGCCAGATCGATCACCAGCGAGACCTGCGACGCAGCCGCGAGGTGTGGTGCATCGCCGGCGAGGCCATCGCTCAGATCGATCATGGCCCGTGCACCGTGGCCAGCCAGCCAACGCGCCGCCCCAATCCGCGGCTCAGGGTGAGCGAACCGCGCGCGCGCTCCGGGCAGCGGCTCCCTCTGATGCAGCCAGGCTTCCAGGGCCGCCCGCGCACCGCCCAATCTCCCGGTAACCCACAGCCGGTCGCCCGGCGCCGCGCCGGACCGCAGGACCGGCGCTTGCATCCGCCCCACAACCGTGACCGCCACGCTCCAGGCGGGACCGGAGGCGAGATCCCCACCCACCACAGTGGTCCCCGAGGCAGCCGCCGCCGCGCCGATGCCGGCCATCAGATCGAGCAGCTCCGCTTCGCGCGCCGGCGCCGGCATGGTGACGGCGCAAAGCAGACCGACCGGCTCGGCGGCGGCGGCGGCAAGATCCGACAACGCCGCGGCCGCACTCCGCCAGCCCACTTCTTCGGGACTGATCCAATCCAGCCGGAAGTGAACGCCTTCGACACTGACGTCGGTGCTCAGCGCGACGAGCTCGCCATCTATCTGAATGAGGCCGCAATCGTCTCCTAGACCGGCCGCACGGTCTCCCAGGAGACGGGTGATCTTTCTGATCCGATCGAACTCGGGCCCCGGGCCGAGGGAAACGCCGGCGCCCGGCAGCGGCCGAGCTCCTCTCATGGACGGATATCGCTCAACCGAAAACGGACCAGGCCCCGGTCGGTCGCGACCCACAGATGCTCGGCGTCGACGGCGAGGTCGTTCACGGCACCGGGTAGATCACCATCGCGCAGCGTGCGGAGGGGAGAGGCGTTCAGGCGGGCGAATCCCACACCACGCTCGCCCGCCAGCCAGAAACCCGATCCATCGGGCACAAACCGGCGCAGGCGGCCGAGCAGCGCCGAGAGGTTGGGGCCGAGCGCCCAGCGCCGGGTGCGGGGATCGCGCCAGAGAAAGCCATCGTACGTCAGGGCGACGAGGGTATCCCCCATAGTGGCGAGGTCGATGACCGGGACCTGGAGACTGGGGGAGGTGAGCCCCTCCGGGCGGACCAGGTTTGCCAGACCCGGCAGCGCGAGACGAATTCCCACCCGAGTACCGACCCAGGTAGAGTCTCCGGCCGGAAATACTGCGTACGCCACATCGTTGTATGCCGGCGCGATTCTGGTGACGTCCAGCGAGTCGCTCACCCGGGCAATGCCGCGTTCGGTCCCTACCGTGATCCGGCCGCCTCGCGAGGCGATCGAATAGACCCTGACGTCCGGCAGCCCCCGCCTCTCATCCACCAGGTCGATGCGATCGGCGGAGGGATCGAGTCGAGCGACACCCCGGTTGGTTGCGGCCCAGAGTGATTTACCCTGTCCCGCCAGCTCCCGCGCCTGGTCGAACGGCGTTCCCATTGCCGACGGACCGGGGAACGAGCTGAACTCTCCCAGATCACTCCGCACGAACGTCAGCGATGCATCCG
This sequence comes from uncultured Gemmatimonadales bacterium, assembly GCA_963740175.1. GTDB lineage: Bacteria > Gemmatimonadota > Gemmatimonadetes > Gemmatimonadales > GWC2-71-9 > CAVVWJ01. The sequence continues at coordinate 378,274 of CAVUDL010000010.1, read as the reverse complement.
CGATCGAAGTGCCGGAAGTAGCGGCCCACACACCGCCGGGCCAGCTGAACACGGCACCGACCTGATCCGCCGGCAGCCCGAAGCTTAGCCGCTCCGGAATTGCCGCACCGTCATCCGCGTACAATGCACCGATACCGGAGGTTCCGAGATACCATCCGCGGTTGTCGAACGAGCGGGCCGCCGCCGTGTAGCGAACGCTGCGGAGGCGGTTGTCGGTGAGAATCGCGGCAGCGTTGGCCTGCAGCGCGGGGTTGCTGCGGATCGCCTGCTCCACGGTTGCGGGGGTGAGCGGACGTCCGGGTGGGGGGGACGGCACCGGTACCCCGCCGCCCCGAGGTAGCTGTTGCCAACCGCGCCGGGTGCGGAGATAGAGCCCGGCGCCCGGATTGTTCTGGTCGAACGCGATGGCCTGAATCCCGTCGGAAACGGGTCCCTGGTCCCAGAGCCGCAGATCCGGCTGATAGTGCACCCACCCATTCTGACGCGCCATCCAGAGTGAGTTGTCCACCGGGTCGGCCAGCGCAGTGAACACCCGATTCAGGAGCGCTGCATCGGGAGCGTCGAACGATCCCTCCCAGTGGTGAAACTGCGGGTTCCACACCAGTACCGCGGCGGGTGCCACGAGATACACTCGCTCAGCCGAGGTGGCGATGGCATTCACCCGACTGAAATCACCGATCACCGTCCGCTCGTCGGGGCGCCAGTCCCGGGTGAATGACTGCGCAGCCGCGGGAGGTGCGAGGCAGACGGCAGCCAGGATGACGGAAGGTCGCAGCATGGGAAGAATCTAAATCACGTGGTCTGGGGCCGGCGCAGCATCATCAGGAGAGGGTGACGCGGCGCGGCGCCGCCGCAGGCCAGCACCTCCCACTCGCGCCACAGGTCCGGCAGAGCCTGGACCACGTCCATCGGCCGGAGGCTTCTGGCGGTATGCCGCCGCGCAGCCAGATCCGCGGCCCGACCGAGGATGTGGGCGCCGAGCGCCGCAGCGAGGCGGGGCTCCAGGCCGCTGGCGAGGTTAGCGCCGACCAGCCCACTCAACACGTCGCCACTCCCGCCGGTTGCCAGCCCGGGGTTCCCCGCTACCACCGTGAGCTGGGGCCGCCGAGCAACGGCGACCACGGTGGGAACGCCCTTCAACAGGATCGTGGCCCCGGTTTCCTCCGCGGCCAACGAGGCCGCCGCCCAGGGATCGAGCTCCCGGTTGGCGGCGAGAGCTGGAAAGAGGGTGCGGAACTCACCGGGATGCGGGGTCAGCACCAGAGAGCGGTCGGTGGCGAGCGGCTTCAGTGCCGCGGCCGCGCCGCCGAATGCCACCAGCGCGTCGGCGTCGAGCACCACCACTTTCGTGGCTTCGATCAAGGCGGTGACAAAGGCGCGTCTGCCAGCGTGTCGCCCAAGGCCGGGACCGATGACAACTGCCTGCGCCCTGGAGACCAGGTCAAGCAGCGCGTCCGTAGGCGGGTCTCCGAAGTTGTGCGCCAGCGTCTGAAGATCAGGCTCGGCCTGCACCAGGGTCGCGACCGTGTCCGCCGGAGCGACGGCATGCACCAACCCGGCACCGGACGCGAACGCCGCCCGCGCCGCCAGTCGGAGCGCGCCGCTCATCCCGGTGTCTCCTCCCACCACCACTACCCTGCCACGATCGCCCTTATGGTCGCGTGCTCGGAGCCGACGCAGCCACTGCGCCGCCTGAACATCGCTGACCATCACCGGCCACTCCGGGTCCGGGGCCGGGTGCCCGATATCGACCACGGCAATGTCACCCACTTCGTCCCGTGCCAGCAGCTGGCCGCGGCGAAACCCACCGAAGGTGACGGTGAGGTCGGCCTGGGTGACGCCGTGCACGATCCCGGTGAGGAGGTCCACACCGGACGGTCCATCAACCGCCACGATTGGCACCGCGAGATCGTGAATCCGTCCGAGCAGGGCCGCCACCGCCGGCCGCGGCGCGCCGGCGGCGCCGGTGCCAAGCAGCGCGTCCACCGCCAGCCCGACAGTCGGCCATGGCCCATCGGGCGAGACCTCGCGGACCCCCTCACTGCGGGCGAGCGTGGCCATTCGCTCGCAGAGCGCCGAGCCGGCACCGGCCGACGCGACCCAGACCGGGACGTCGACGCGATGCAGCGCCCGCGCGATGACCCAGCCGTCGCCACCATTGTTGCCGGGGCCGCTGGCGATGACCACACCCGCGCTCAGGAGATGGGAGTAGCGATCCGAGAGCACCGCGGCCGTCGCCCGCCCGGCGCTCTCCATCAGGGTCGCCAGATCGACGCCGGCGTCGGCGGCCCGGCGGTCCCAGCTGTTGGATTGTTCGGGCGTGAGGACGGGGATCATGGAGGGGCATGGGCTATGGGCTATGGGCTATGGGCTATGGGCTATGGGCTACTCCCAGGCCAGAGCTGCTCCGTCACCGATGCGTTGCTTTAGGCCAATAGCCAATAGCCAATAGCTACTTATAGCTCTGCCCTATCGCCCTGCCGAAGCTGATCTCGCCGTTGTCGATACGCAGATTGAACCCGCAGTCGGGATTGGTGCAGACCCAGGCCTTGTACGTGATAGGCGCGCCTTCGCGGCCGTAATCGGAAAGCGGGATCAGGGTCCCCTGAGAGCATTTCTGGCAGCCCGGCCATTCCTTGGTCTCCATATTCCTCCCGGCTCGCAGGCTAGGCGCCGCGCAGGCCCTGCCATTCGTAGGAATCGCCGAACGCGTCAGCGAATTGGTACACCGCCTCGAAGTCCGCCTCCGCATCACCCGGCTGTGTCACCAGCAGCCCCACCTCCACCAGGGTGAAGACGATACGGCCGATGTCCTCAGTGCGGTTGATACCCCAGTGCGCCAGCACCACCGACGCCAGCAGACCGAACTGCTTGCGGGCGAAGTCACGGCAGGCCCACGCGAGCTCCGCCCCGCTGACATGCCGACGAGCGTCGAGGCTGGACTGCAGGAACTCGATGGTCCCGAGAACGAAGAGATAGCCGCGCTCGTGGTACTGCCCGCCGCGAGCGCGAATTCGGGCCATGATATCATCGGCGAACTGAAGGTCGTTCACCGACACGCCTCCTCCCCGCGGGTTACATCCATCAGGCACTCCGTCGGACCCTGGTGGGGATCCGGGCTGATTGATAAAGTGGGAATATGGCGGTCAGGTCCTCGACTTCCGCTTTGACGCGCAGGAGACTTGCCTCATCCGGGTGTGTCAGCGCGCGGTCGATGAGCTCGGCGATCCGGGTCATCTCGGCGACACCCATGCCGCGGGTCGTGACCGCGGGTGTGCCCAGCCGAATACCGCTGGTAACGAAGGGCGACTGGGGATCGTCCGGAATCGTGTTCTTGTTCACCGTGATGCCGGCATGACCGAGCAGCTTCTCCGCCGCCTTGCCGGTCATGTTCTTGGGGCGCAGGTCTACCAGCATCAGATGTGAATCGGTGCCTCCCGACACGATGGCAAAGCCGCGACCCGTCAAGGCAGTCGCCAGCGCCTTTGCGTTCTCCACCACCTGCCGGGCGTAGGTCTTGAAGTCGTCGGTGAGCGCTTCTCCAAAGGCGACCGCCTTGGCCGCGATGACATGCTCCAATGGCCCGCCCTGGGTGCCCGGAAAGACCGACTTGTCGATCGCCTTGGCGTGCTCGACGGTGCAGAGTATGAGGCCGGCACGGGGACCCCGCAGCGTTTTGTGAGTGGTGCTGGTGATCACCTGCGCGTGCGGAACGGGAGACGGGTAGACGCCGCCGGCAACCAACCCGGCGAAGTGCGCCATGTCAACCAGGAAGAAGGCTCCCACCTCGTCCGCGATGGAGCGGAAAGCAGCGAAGTCGATGATGCGAGCGTAGGCGCTGCCACCGGCGATGATGAGTCGCGGCCGTTCCTGCCGGGCCTGCTCTCGCACCTTGTCGTAGTCAATCAGACCGGTGGCGGGATCTACCCCGTAGTGCACCGCCCGCCATACCGTGCCGCTGTGGTTGACCGCGGCGCCATGGGAAAGATGTCCTCCGTGGGGGAGGGACATACCCATCAGCAGCTCGCCCGGCCGAATCAGCGCCATGAAGGCGGCGAAGTTGGCCTGGGCACCGGAGTGGGGCTGGACGTTGGCGTGCTGAGCGCCAAAGAGCTGCTTCAGCCGATCGATCGCCAGCTGCTCGACCTCGTCGACCACCTCGCAGCCCCCGTAGTAGCGTTTCCCGGGGAGGCCCTCGGCGTATTTATTCGTCAGCGGCGTTCCCATGGCGTCGATGACGGCTCGGCTGGCGAAGTTCTCACTCGCAATCAGCTCCAGCCCGTTCTGCTGGCGCCGCAGCTCGGCATCGATGAGACGCGCTACCAGTGGATCGGCCTGGCGCAGCGAGGCATTGTGGTCGAGGGTCATTCACGCTCCTGTTCGATCTTCTCCACTCTGCGACTGTGGCGGCCACCGGCGAAACGGGTGTCCAGCCAGGTCTTCAGGATCTCGACTCCCTCGTCCTCGCTCACGAAGCGAGCCGGAAGGATGAGGATGTTGGCATCATTGTGCTCGCGCGCCAGCTGCGCGATCTCGGGTGACCAGGCCACCGCCGCCCGGACACCCGGATGACGGTTCGCCGCATACGACATTCCCAGCCCGGTACCGCACAGCAGCACCCCGCGGTCTGCATTGTGATGCTCCACCCTGGATGCCACCTGGTGGGCATAGTCCGGATAATCGGTGGAGTCGGGACTGTGGGTGCCGAGGTCCAGCGGTTCGTAGCCGAGAGAACGCAGCTCCTCGACCAACCGCTCCTTCAGCTGGAAGCCGGCGTGGTCCGCTCCGATGGGGATGACTTCGGCCATTGGTTAAGGTAAGAGATGGCGGAAGAGGCGGAAAGGGCGGAAGATGCGGAAAAACGGAGGGTGATGATCAATCGCAGAATATGAGAATACTCCGACTCACCGTCCGCCGCTACCGCCGCTACCGCCGCTACGGCCTCTGCCGCCCCTACCGCTCCCCCATCCACATCCGGTCGAGACCCGCCACGGCGGCCACCCGCTTCTCCGCGAGCCGGTCGGCCGCGCGGTAAGTGGGGATCCGCTCCTTCTGGGCGATCTCGAAGATGCGAAGCAGCGTCTCGTAGATCTCACCCGCCTTCTTCTTGGCCCGCTCCACCGGCCAGCGGTGCAGCTCGCCGTAGACGTTGATGACGCCGCCTCCGTTGATCACATAATCGGGCGCGTACAGGATCCCCCGCTGCTCCAGCTCGTCGCCATGCCGGTCTTCCGCCAGCTGATTGTTCGCCCCACCGGCGATGATCTGCACTCCCAGCCGGGGCAGCGTCTGATCGTTGATCGTGGCGCCGAGCGCGTTGGGAGAGAAGATCTCCGCGCTTTGGTCGTAGATCTCGTCCGGTGACACCGGCTGCGCCCCGAACTCCTGGACGGCGCGCTTCACCTTTTCGGCATCAATGTCCGTCACGACGATGCGGGCGCCTTCCGCGTGCAGGTGCTGCATCAGGTAGTACGCCACCTTCCCCGCCCCCTGCACCGCGACGGTCTTGCCCGACAAGTTGTCCCTCCCCCAGCGCACCCTGGCAGCGGCCTTCATGCCGACGTACACCCCGTACGCGGTCACCGGCGATGGATCACCCGAGAGACCGAGCAGGCCGGCGACATGGTCGGTCTCCAGCTTGATGTACTCCATGTCGGCCGGACTGGTGCCGATGTCTTCGGCAGTGATGTATCTCCCTCCGAGCGTTTCGATGAAGCGCCCATGGGCCCGGAACAGCGCCTCCCGGTCGGTTCGCTTGTTGTTCCCGATGATGACCGACTTGCCGCCTCCGAGGTTGATCCCCGCCACGGCGGACTTGTAGGTCATTCCGCGGGCCAGCCGGAGCGCGTCGGTGATGGCCTCGTCGGTGGAGCCATACTGCCAGAAGCGAGTACCGCCCAGCGCCGGTCCCAGGGTGGTATCGTGGATCGCGATGATGCCGAAGTAGCCGCACGACGGATCATGGGAGAACAGCAGCTGCTCGTGCCCCATGGCGTCCATGGACGCGAAGACGTCGACCCCTTTCCCGCGGGGGCTGGCTGAGCCCGGTGAGCGCTGAGCGGGACCCGCTGCGTCCGTCGCCGCCACTTGCGCGGTCACGACTGACCGCCCCTCGCCTCGCTCAGGACGAGCTTTACCGCTCACGCTTTTGTTCGTAGTCATAGAACCCCTTCCCCGTTTTCCGGCCCAGGTGGCCGGCGGCCACCATCTTACGCAGGAGCGGTGCGGCCCGGTACTTGTCGTCGCCCAGACCTTTTTGGAGCACTTCCAGGATGGCCAGGCAGACATCCAGCCCGATGAAGTCGGCCAGCGCGAGCGGTCCCATGGGGTGGGCCATCCCCAGCTTCATGACGGTGTCGATGGACTCGGGAGCCGCCACCCCTTCCATCACGCAGAAGATCGCCTCGTTGATCATGGGCATGAGCACCCGGTTGGATACGAACCCCGGGTAGTCATTCACTTCCACCGGCGTCTTCCCCAGCGCCCGGGCCGCTTCCATCACCGTGGCGGTGGTCCTGTCACTCGTGGCATGGCCGCGAATCACTTCCACCAGCTGCATTACCGGTACCGGGTTCATGAAGTGCATGCCGATGACCTGCTCCGGCCGCCGGGTCCGGGAGGCGATCTCGGTGATCGAAATGGAGCTGGTGTTGGTGGCGAGAATTGCCGCCGCGCCGGCGGCCTGGTCGAGCTGCTCGAAGATCGAGAATTTGACCGCCGGATTTTCGCTGGCGGCCTCCACGACGATCTGCGCCTCACCCACCGCGTCGAGCTCCGTACCGGTGCGGATCCGGTCCATGATTTGGGCCGGAGCATCGGCCGGCAGGGTGCCCTTTTTGACCTGCCGCTCGAGATTGCCGCGGATGGTCGCCGTAGCCTTCTGCAGCGCCGCGGGCGCGCTGTCGATCAACGCCACGTCCCATCCGTGCTGCGCGAACACATGGGCTATGCCGTTGCCCATGGTGCCTGCTCCCACCACGGCGGCATGGGTCATGACGGACGTCGCGCGATCGATCGGGCGGTCAGGACGATCGCCACCGTGAGTGCCACTGTCGCCGCCACGCCTCCCTCCGGACCGAAGCTTCCGCCGGTCAGCCAGGCCGGATTGCCCGCGCTATAGTCCAGCACCGGGATCTCGAACGGCACGCCGCTTACCGGAGTGTCGAGGCACGCCAGCAATGCATTCCAGCCAAGGTGAGCACCGAATGCGGTCCAGATTCCGCCGGGAGCATAGAAAACCAGGCCCAGGAAAATCCCCGCCAGGGCGATGTTGCCCAGTCCAAGCGGAGTCGCGTTCGGGTTGCTTACGTGCACCAGAGCAAACATGATGGAAGTGGCTACGATGGCGGATCCTCGACCGAAGGTGCCGGCCAGGATCACGAGCGGCACTCCGCGGAACAGAACCTCTTCCGCGAGAGCCGCCGGGGCGAGCACCGCAAGCGTCTTGACCGACTGGACGATGTAGTCGACGGGGCCGCCCGAGTCGCTGACCCAGCGGGCCTGGCCAGCCACCACGCTGATGAGAAGGGCAAGCGTGGCGGTGAGAGCGCCGGCCAGTAGCCCCCGCGCCAGTCCCGAGCCAGCCAGGCGCCCGGTGCTGTATCGCAGATCGTGGTAGGTGAGCCTGAGCCGGTGGAAGCCGATCAGCCAGGTGAAAAACGCCGTCGCGATCAGCGTAGTTCCGGCCTGCGCCAGCATCGATCCCGGACCGAGCGTCCTCAGCCAGGCGTCGGCACCGACCAGCGAACCGGTGAGCAGGACCCCGATCCCCAGACAGATAAGACCCGCGGTCAGGAACGTGAGCACGAGAAAGGCGATCGACCAACCGATCGCCTTGCCGGGTGACAACCTGCGGGGGTCTGCGTGCGACGCGGTCAAAGCAGCGAGCGAATCTTCGGGCCGGCGGCGAGGATCAGCACAGCGGCGAGCCCCACCTTAAGGAGATCACCGGTAAGAAAGGGGACGAAGCCGACGCGGAAGGCGGTCGCGGGGTTTCCTCCCAGTAGCGCCAGCTGGGCAACGCCACCCACGTGGATGATCGCCATGCCGAGCGCGCAAGCCAGGAGCACCCGGAGTAGGCCCGGCGCGCTTACTCCCTCCGGGCGCTCGAGAACCGGCCGCACCAGGGCCCCGGTAACACCGGCAGCAACCGGAAAGGCGAGCAGATACCCACCGGTGGGGCCGAGCAGATGCGGCAGGCCCGAGCCGCCACCGGCAAAGACCGGCAAGCCCATCACACCCAGCGCGATGTACAGGAGCAGGGCCCCGGCACCGGCAGACCAGCCCAGCAGCCCTCCGACAGCCAGGACGGCGAGCGGCTGAAGTGTCATGGGAACCGGGCTGAATGGGACCGGCACCATGACCTGGGCCGAGACTGCGACGATCAGCGCTGCGATGCCGATGCTGAGGCTGCGTCGCAGGACTGAGGGAGACGCTGCCAAGGCAGGGGCGACTTCACGATTCATCAGATCCGCTCCACACTGAGGGCAACCGCATTGCCACCACCGAGACACAGGGTGGCGAGACCGGTGCTTCCGCCTCGGTCCTGAAGAGCGTACAGCAAGGTGGTGAGCACCCGCGCCCCGCTGGCGCCGATGGGGTGCCCCAGCGCCACGGCGCCGCCATGAACATTGACCCGGTCCCAGTCCCACTCCAGCTCTCGTCCATCCGCCAGGGCCTGAACCGCAAACGCCTCGTTGGCCTCGATCAGATCGTAGTCCCCGATCCGGGTGCCGGCTTTCTCCATGAGCGCGCGTACCGCCAGCACGGGCGCGAAGAAGAGGTCACGCGGCTCACCCCCGCCGGTGGCGTACGCTGTCACTCGGGCGAGCGGGCTCAACCCGTGAGCCTTCGCAAAGGCGAGCGAGGTGACCACCAGCGCGCTGGCGCCATCGTTCAGGCCCGGGGCGTTGCCGGCGGTCACTGTGCCGCCGTCCTTACGGAACGCGGGCTTCAGCTTTGCCAGCGTCTCCGCCGTGGTGTCGCGACGGGGGGCTTCATCGGCGGCGACCGTGGTGGGACCGCCCTTGCCCGCGACCGGCACCGGAAGAATTTCCGCCTTGAACTTTCCGGCGTCAGCGGCGGCGACCGCCTTGCGGTGGCTGTGATAGGAATACGCGTCCTGATCGGCCCGCGATACGCCGGCCTTGTCCGCGGTGTACTCGGCGTACTCTCCCATGTGGCAGCAGCCGAAGGAGTCCCACAAACCGTCGTGGATCATCCCATCTACCATCGTCTGATTGCCAGCCTTGATCCCCCCACGCATCCCGTACACGTAGTGTGGCGCGCTCGACATCGACTCCTGTCCGCCCGCCACGATGCACTCGGCGTCACCGGCCTTGATCGCCTGCGATGCAAGCATGACGGCCTTCAGTCCTGAGCCGCAGACTTTATTGATGGTGAGTGCCGGGATAGAGGCCGGCAGTCCGGCATGGATGAGCGCCTGGCGGGCGGGGGCCTGGCCCGACCCGCCCTGGACCACTTGCCCCATGATCACCTCTTCGACCGCGCCCGGATCTACTTTCGCGCGGGATACCGCCTCGCGGATGACCATGGCGCCCAGCTGGGGCGCGGCGAAAGAGGAGAGTCCGCCCAGATAACGGCCGATGGGCGTGCGTACGGCAGAGACGATGACGGGAGTAGTGCTATCGCTCACGAGGACTGGTCCGGTTCAGGTTTTTCCTGCGGGCAAATTACGCCGGAAAGCGACGTTTGTCACCATGGTCGACGCTCCGATGCTAGGTGCGGCAGCGAGGGCCTCGTCTCCGGACAAAAGAACGCAGTCCTTCGACGAGAACCCTCGCCGCCGCTACGAAGTTCCAGCTGGCCTTACCCACACCTGCGGAGCCTGGTCCCGCGGGGCCTATCTCCCTAAGGGACCATGCTGCGAGTGCGGACCTCTTCCCGCAAGCGCTCCATGAATGCAGCAACGGTCATCACTTCCTGCTTCTTCCCCGCCCCACGAACCCGCAGCGCCAGGCTGTCAGATTCCGCTTCCCGCTGGCCAATGACAGCCATGTAGGGGACCTTCTGGACCTCACCCTCGCGAATCCGGTAGTTGAGTGTCTCATGGCGGTCGTCCACGTGCACCCGGAACCCACTCTGCTTCAGCCGCTGCGCCAGCGCCCGGGACGCTTCCGCCTGCGCATCCGAGATCGGGATGACGCGGACCTGTTCCGGCGCCAGCCAGACCGGAAACGCACCGGCAAAGTGTTCGATGAGGTTTCCAGTGAACCGCTCCAGCGTGCCGTATAGAGCACGGTGAATCATCGCGGGCCGATGCGGTTTGTTGTCGGGACCGGTGTACTCGAGCTCGAAGCGTTCCGGCAGGTTGAAATCCAGCTGGATCGTTGGACCCTGCCAGAGACGGCCGATGGAGTCGCGGAACTTGATGTCGATCTTGGGGCCGTAGAACGCTCCGCCTCCCTCGTCCATCCGGAAGGCGATGCCCTTCCGCTCCAGTGCGCGCTGTAACGTGGCTTCGGCCCGGTCCCAGATGGCATCATCGCCCAGCCGCTCGGCCGGCCGGGTGGAGATCTCGAAGTCCAGCTCGAAGCCGAAGGTCTGTCGCACCACGCGATCCACCTGGTCCAGGCACAGAAAGATCTCGTCCTCGACCTGATCGGGAGTACAGAAGATGTGCGCGTCGTCCATGGATAGCCCGCGAACCCGCAGCAGCCCGTGCAACACGCCGGAGCGCTCGTTGCGGTAGACGTTCGCCACCTCGGACAACCGGACGGGCAGGTCGCGGTAGCTCCGCTGTTGGCTCTTATAAATGAGGGCGTGCATGGGGCAGTTCATCGGCTTGACCCGATAGCGCACGTCCTCCGCTTCCTCATGGCCGGCGGCCATCGGCGGATACTGGTTGGCCTCGTAGAGCGGGAGATGCCCCGAGATCTTGAACAGCTCCTCCCGGGTGATGTTGGGCGTGTAGACCAGATCGTACCCGCTCTGGATGTTGTCGTCCTCGACCGCGCGAGTCAGCAGCCACTTGACCATGGCGCCTTTGGGATGCCAGAAAATCAGCCCCGGCCCGACCAGTTCCTGAACCGAGAAGAGATCGAGCTGTTTTCCGAGCACGCGGTGGTCCCGCTTACGGGCTTCCTCCAGGCGGTTGAGGTAGCCTTCGAGGTCTTCCTTCCGGAACCAGGCTGTGCCGTAGATCCTCTGCAGCATCTGCCGCTTCTCGTCGCCTCTCCAGTAGGCGCCCGCCGCATTCAGCAGCTTGAAATGCTTGAGCCGCCCGGTGCGGGGGATGTGGGGGCCCCGGCAGAGATCCACGAACGGCCCGTCGGTGTAGACAGTGATGGTCTCGTCATCGCCCAGCTCGCCGATCCGTTCCAGCTTCAAGGGGTCATCGGCGAATCGGCGGCGGGCTTCGTCGCGGTCGACGACCTCGCGAACGAAGGGAAAGTCCCGCGCCGCCACTTCGGCCATCTTGGCCTCGAGCCGCTGGAGGTCCTCCGGTGTGAATGGCCGATCAACCTGGAAGTCGTAGTAGAACCCATCCTCGATGGGCGGGCCGAAGCCGATGCCGGCATTGGGGAAGAGCTCGCGGACCGCGGTGGCGAGGATATGGGCGGACGAGTGGCGCAACAGCTCGAGCGCCTCGGGATCCTTTTCCGTCAGGATGGCGAGTGACACGTCCGACTGGAGTGGCCGGTCCAGGTCCCAGATCTCGCCGTTCACGCGGGCGGCCAGGGCGGCGCGGGCCAGGCCCGGACCGATGCTCTCGGCCACCTCCCGTGCAGTGCTGCCTTTGGGCGTCTCGCGCTGACTTCCGTCCGGCAGCGTCACCCGCACGTTGCTCATCGAGGCGTTTCCTGGACTGTGGGGGGCACCACCGGCTGGGCGGAGGGGCCGAAAAGGAAGAACAATCCGATTCCGACAACGATCAGGCCCGCAAGAACGAGCCACCGGACCAGCTCCAATCCGCTGAGGGATTCGCGTTCATGATCCATCGGACGTTCCGGGGTTAAAGACTTCAGCGTTCGGAACCGAAAAAGGTTAACTTAATCTGAGGCGAAATCTTCTGTAATGAGGTCCGCGCGTGAGACGAACCAAACGGCTAAGCGGCGTTCAGGTCTTCCTTTGGACCACATTCGGCGTGGGCACTGGACTGGTGGCCGGGTTTGCCCTGAGCGAGTGGGTGGGCGGCGTGAACCAGACCCGGGTCAAGCGCGCAGCCAAGAGCCTGGGTCACACCTCGCCGGTGCACCACACCTCCGCCGCATCGGCCCGCGCCGTCGAGGGCGCCCTCGCCGCCGAAACCCGGCTCGCGGGCTGCGCGCTCGAGGTGGTGCCGATCAGCCGCAGCAGCGTTGAGCTTCGGGGCTGGGTGGGCGACCGCGCCGCCCGCACCCTCGCTGCACGGGTTGCCCGCGCCGTGACCGGCGTCGAGAGCGTGGTCAACAGCATTCTGGTTCGCGGCGAGGATGACAGGGTCATCCCCGGCGGCAAGCGCGTCACTGACCAGAGCGCATGAGCGAACCGCTCGCCCCCCAATACAATCCATCTTCGATCGAGTCCGAGCTTTACCGCTGGTGGACCGAGCGGAAACTTTTCTCGCCCGATTCGCACGGCCCCGGAGCCGGCGAGCCGTACGTGATCCAGATGCCGCCGCCCAACGTGACGGCGGTGTTGCACATGGGTCACGGCCTGAACAATACCGTTCAGGACGTCCTGATCCGCTTCGAACGCATGCGGGGACGCCGTGCGCTCTGGGTGCCGGGCACGGATCACGCGGGAATCGCGACTCAAAACGTGGTCGAGCGCCTCCTGGCACAGGAAGGGCTCACCCGCTTCGACCTTGGCCGGGATGCTTTCGTGGAGCGGGTCTGGGCCCACGTCCGGGAGACCGGAGCCGTCATTCTGGATCAGCTCAAAGCCATTGGAAGCTCGGCCGACTGGTCCCGCACCTATTTCACGCTCGACGAAGGACTCTCGCGCGCCGTCCGTGAGACGTTCGTCCGTCTCTACGAGCAGGGGCTGGTCTACCGCGGCCACTACATCATCAACTGGTGTCCCCGCTGCCTGACCGCGCTGTCCAACGAAGAGGTAGACAAGGAAGAAGTCGACGGCCGCATCTGGCACCTGCGCTACCCTCTGAGCGACGGGAGCGGCCACCTCACCGTCGCCACCACCCGGCCCGAGACCATGTTGGGAGACACCGCTGTCGCGGTACATCCGGCCGACGAGCGCTACCGGCATCTCATCGGACGGGAAGTACTGCTCCCCGTGGTGGGGCGCCGGATCCCCATCGTCGCGGACGACGCGGTAGATCCCGAGTTCGGATCGGGGGCGGTGAAGGTCACTCCCGCGCATGACCCGCTGGACTTCGAGATCGGCAGAAGACACAAGCTGGCGACCATAGATGTCCTGACGCCGGAGGCCCGGGTCAGTCTGGCAGCGCCGGATCGGTTCCAGGGACTCGACCGCTATGAGGCCCGGCGCCAGGTTGTCGCCGAGTTCGAGAGCCTCGGTCTACTGGAGCAGGTGGAAGATCACCGCCATGCAGTGGGTCACTGCTACCGCTGCGCCACGGTCATAGAGCCCCGACTGTCCGATCAGTGGTTCGTGCGGATGGAGCCGCTGGCCCGTCCTGCGCTGGAGGCCTACCGCAACGGAACGATCGGGTTCGTGCCCGAGCGTCGGGGCGATGACTACACCGCGTGGCTGGAGGGGATTCGTGACTGGTGCATCTCCCGGCAGCTCTGGTGGGGTCACCGCATTCCCGTCTGGTACTGCGATCATCCCGGCTGTGGTATGACCAGCGTGAGTCGCACAGACCTCTCCGCCTGTCCCGGCTGCGGCGGTCCGGCGCGGCAGGACGACGATGTCCTGGACACCTGGTTCTCGTCCTGGCTGGTCCCGTTCTCCAGTCTCGGCTGGCCCGACCAGACCCCCGACCTGGCGAAGTTCTATCCCGGCCATACCCTGGTCTCGTCGCCTGATATCCTGTTTTTCTGGGTGGCGCGGATGATCATGTCCGGTCTGCATTTCATGGGTACGGCGCCCTACACCCGCATCTACCTGCACGGCGTCGTACGCGACACGCAGCATCGCAAGATGTCGAAGTCGCTCGGGAACGGAATCGATCCGCTGGAGGTGGTGGAGCGGTATGGCGCGGATGCGCTCCGCTATTCCCTCATCTCCGGCATGTCGGTGGGCACCGATGTCATCCTGGATCCCCAGGACCTCGAATCCACGTTCGCGCCGGCGCGCAACTTTGCCAACAAGCTCTGGAATGCGGGCCGTTTTATCCTGTCCAATCTCGACGGCACACCTCGTCCGCTGGCCGGCGACGCTCGGAGCGCGGTCCGGCGGGAGGAGCTTACCCTCGCGGACCGCTGGATCATCGCCCGCTGTGACGCCACGGTAACCGAAGCCACCGAAGCGTACGAGCGGTTCCGGCTCAACGAGGCCGCCGCCGCTGTCTATCGCTTTATCTGGAGCGATCTGGCCGACTGGTACATCGAGCAGGTGAAGCCGAGGCTCTATGGGGAGCAGCCCGGCGGCGACGTGGCTCGGGCCGTGGTCACGCAGACCTTCGACGTCGCGCTCCGGCTGCTGCATCCCGTCATGCCGTTCATCACGGAAGCGCTCTGGCGCCGCTTCCCAGGCCGGCCGGAGGGAGCCTCGATCTCCGTCGCTGCCTGGCCCCGCCCCGACCAGAGGGCACGGGACCCTCAGGCGCTGCGGCAGTTTGGCCTGGTCCAGGAGCTGGTCAGCGCCATCCGCGGCATCCGCGCGGAGTACGGAATTCAGCCCGGCCAGGTGATCCGCGCCGTTGTCACCCCTAACGATCGGATCACGACCGCGGCGCTGCAGCAGGAGCGGGCCACCATCCTCCGCCTGGCCAAGCTCTCGGGGCTGACGCTGGGCGAAAACCGCGAGCGGGTGGGGGGTCACGCCGTCCTTTCGGACGGGAGCGCCGTATTCGTCCCGCTGGGTGACGCCATCGACATCGGGCGGGAGTGCGGCCGCCTCGGCACCGAAGTGGACCGGCTGGCCCGCCTGGTTGATTCGCAGCAGAAGAAACTGGGCAACGAGCAGTTCGTGGCGCGGGCGCCGGGCGATGTGGTGGAGCGGGAACGACAGAAGCTCACGGCGTGGAAGGAGCAGAGCGAGGTGCTGGTAAAGAAGCGGGAGCTGTTGGGGTGCGTCTGAATAGGACGGAGAAGGCCGAGAGGACGGGGAGGACGGACGGCAAGTCGCCGCGCCGAATCCTCAGGATGACATCGTCTTCAACTATTCCCGCCTTCTCCGTCTTCTCCGTCTTCTCCGTCTTCTCCGCCCTCTCCAGCTGCGCCCGCATCGAGCCGCCCCCCGGTGGCCCACCCGATCCTTCGGCACCCCGGTTGATCGCCACCTCGCCCGACTCGTTTGCCCGGCTCACTCCATTCAAGGGAGACGCCGAATTTCAGTTCGACGAGGTGGTGTCCGAGGGCGGAGCGCCGAATCGCGGTGAAGGCACCGGCGGGCTGGAGAAGCTGGTCATTCTGTCACCCAGCAACCGGGTCCCCGAGGTCAGTTGGCGCCGCAACCGCATTACGGTCCGACCTCAGGAAGGCTGGAGACCCAATCGGATCTACCGGATCGAGCTGCTGCCAGGCGTAACCGACCTCCGAAACAACCGCGCCGAAGAGGGCGGGGTTATCACCTTCAGTACCGGCGCGCCCCGGCCGCAGACGACGCTCGAAGGCCAGGTTCTCGACTGGAACACCAGCCGCCCGGCGCCAGGAGCCTTGGTCGTAGCCTCGCTCCTGCCCGACAGTTTGCCGTACCGGGGTGTGGCCGATTCCAGTGGACGCTTCTCCCTTGGCCCGCTCCCCCAGGGAGACTACCTGGTGAGCGGCGTAATCGATCAGAACGGAGATCACCGGCAGGACCTTCGCGAGGGATACGGCTCGAGCCGGGTACCCCGCGCCCGGTCCAGCGTCGGCGAGCTGTGGGCGTTCGTGCACGACACGACGCCTCCGAGGATTCAGACCGCGACGGTGGACGACAGCATGAAGGCGACGCTCACCTTCTCCCAGAAGCTCGACCCGCGCCAGCAATTCAGCACCCGGGACGTGCGACTGCGCCTCTTGCCGGACTCGGCTCCGGTGGCGGTGTCCTCGATCCTGCCGCAACCGCTCGACGACAGCCTCCATGGCCGGAAGACGGCGATCGACTCCGCCGCAGTAGGAGACTCGGCCGCGAGGCCCGACACCCTTCGCCGGGGCCGGCGGACGCCGCCTCCACGACGCGGCCCGACCGACAGCATCAAGCCATCGCGGCCGCCCCTCAACGATCGCCTGGTCCTGCGGGTCCCCAAGCCGTGGAAGCCAGGCTCCCGGCTCGCCGTCGAGCTGCGCGGCGTGCGCAACGTGACTGGTACGGCCGGCACGGCGGCCGGCGTGCTGGCCGTTCCCGAGGCCGATACCACCAAGGTCAAGCCCGTGGCTCCGGGCGCTCGAGGGCGGACGCCGGCGGACAGTGTTCGGCGGGCCCGTCCCGACAGCACGCCCGCCAAACCGAAGCCCCCGGCAGCAGCCCCGAGAAAGCCACAGTGACCGACTCCCGGCGGCAGCTTCCCTCCGTCGACCGCCTGATGCATCACGCCGGGGTGCAGCGGCTGCTGGACGTCGCGCCCCGCGGGGCCGTATTGGCCGCAGTTCGCGAGTCGCTGGAAGCGGCCCGCACCCGCCGCGCTGGTCCGCCGGAGGACTGGAACGAGGACATCAGAGAACGCCTGGCTCGGCGCACCGGACCCGAGCTGCGGCCGGTGCTCAATGCGACCGGCGTCGTGCTGCACACCAATCTGGGCCGGGCTCCGCTGGCCCGGGTCGCGGCGGACGCTATGCTGGAGGTTGCGTCCGGATACAGCAGCCTGGAGTTCGATCTCCCCTCCGGCACCCGCGGCAGCCGCAGCGATCACTGTCGCTCTCTGCTGCGGCTGGTGACGGGCGCCGAAGATGGGCTGGTGGTGAACAACGCAGCCGGTGCGCTCCTGCTCGCCTTGAACGCGCTGGCCGATGGCCGCGAGGTGCTGATCTCGCGGGGCGAGCTGATCGAGATCGGCGGATCGTTCCGCATTCCCGACATCATGGCCCGAAGCGGGGCCGTCCTCCGGGAAATCGGTACTACCAATCGCACCCATCTGCACGACTACGAACGCGCGCTGGATGGCCCGGTCGCCGCCATCCTCACCGTTCACCGCTCCAACTTCGAGCAACGGGGGTTCGTAGCGTCCCCTGAACCGGCCAGTCTGGCCGAGCTCGCGGCGCGGGCGGGGATCCCCTACCTCTACGACGTCGGCAGCGGGCTCATCGCCGATCTGTCTCGCTTTGGTCTGGCCGGCGAGCCGCGCGTGAGCGAGGCTGTCGCCGGCGGCGCCGGGCTGGTCATCTTCAGTGGAGACAAATTGCTGGGCGGGCCCCAGGCCGGCTGTCTGGTTGGAGCGAGGCAGCTCATCTCTCGCTGCCGCAACAACCCCATCGCCCGGGCAGTGCGGGCCGACAAGCTGACGCTGGCGGGACTCGCCGCCACACTGGCCCTGTACCAGGATCAGGAGGGCGCGCTCGCGTCGGTTCCAGTTCTCAGCATGCTGACGCTGAGCTCCGGCGATCTGGCGGCGCGCGCCGCGCGACTGGCTTCGCTCTGCCCGGCCGGGGCGGGCGCCACCACCATCGAGGGAGAGTCAGCGGTCGGCGGAGGGGCATTCCCGGGTGCGGTGCTGCCGACCACGCTGGTGGCGCTCACTGCCGAAGGAATGGGTCCGGACGGGTTGGCTCTCCGTCTGCGTCTGGGCCAGCCCTCCGTCGTCGCGCGGGTGTCGGGCGATCGCGTCCTGCTCGATCCCCGCACCCTTCCTGAGGACAGCTTCCCTGCCCTGGCAGCCGCCATCGAGCAGGCACTCGCATCGTGAGTGCGGTCGACGCGCAGCGGCGCGCCGCCGTCTTCCTGGATCGGGACGGGACCATCATCGAAGACGTAGCCTACCTGCGTCACCCCGACCAGGCGCGGCTGATCCCCGGCGCCGCTCAGGCCATCAAGCGGCTGAACGACCGGGGCATCCTCGCTATCGTGGTCACCAATCAATCAGGCATGGCCCGCGGCCTGGTCTCGCGCCACGAGTACCAGATCGCCGAACGGCGCGTCGATGAGCTACTCCAGGCCGAGGGCGCGAAGCTCGACGCCCACTACTTCTGTCCGCACCTGCCCGAGCTCACCGGCCCCTGCGACTGCCGCAAGCCGGGTGTGCTCTTGTACCGGCAGGCGGCGGAGCAGTTCAAGATCAACCTCGGCGCCAGCTGGTGGATTGGAGACCGCCTGCGCGACGTATTGCCCGCGGAAACCCTGCACGGTCGGGGCATTCTGGTGCTTACCGGCGCGGGCGAGATCGAAGCACGAGATGCCAATGCGAGCCGCTTCGCGCAGAGTCCGGATCTGGCCGCCGCAGTCGACCTGATTCTGCATGCGGCGTGAGGAGACTCCCATTACTTTCCCCCGCCATGACGATGCGGATAGCCGTGGCTATCTCGGGCCGCGGCAGCAACCTGGAGGCGCTCCTCCATGCGCTGGGTCCGGGTGCGCCCGCCGAGATCGTGCTCGTCGTCAGCGATCGTGCCGATGCAGCTGGACTCGCGCATGGGCGACGACGGAACATTCCGGTGCGGCTGCTGCCCCGCCCCGACGACGCGGACGCGTGGCTCCAGTCGCTCCGCGCGCATCGGGTTGATCTGCTGGTCCTGGCCGGGTACCTGAAGCTGGTACCCTCGGCGGTCGTGGCGGCGTTTCGGGGACGCATCATCAACACCCACCCTTCCCTCCTGCCGTCATTCGGCGGGAAGGGAATGTACGGCCACCGGGTGCATGAGGCCGTGCTTGCCAGCGGCGTACCTGAAACCGGCGTCACGATTCACCTGGTCGATGAGGCCTATGATCGCGGAGCAGTTCTGGCGCAATCACGAGTTCCGGTCCTGAAGGGCGACACACCGGAGCGGCTGGCCGCGCGGGTGCTCGAGGCCGAGCACCGCCTCCTTCCCGCCGCGGTTCTCGCGGCCGCGGCCGCGGGGAGGCCGGTGGTGTTGGACCAGTCGCCAGTCACCAGTCGCGAGTCTCACCAGTGACCAGGCATACCAAATCCCACCCAACTCTCATCTGGCGACTCGCGACTGGCGACTCGCGACTTTCTATATGCCCCGCGCCCTGATCTCCGTCAGCGACAAGCGCGGCGTCGTCGCCTTTGCTCAGGCGCTGGTTGAGCTGGGCTGGGAGATCATCTCCACCGGCGGCACGGCCGCCGCGCTGCGTGCGGCCAAGGTGCAGGTGCTGGAGGTCGAGAAAGTCACCGGCTTCCCCGAGCTCCTCGACGGCCGAGTCAAGACGCTCCATCCGGCCATCCACGCCGCCCTGCTGGCCCGCCGCAGTCTGCCGGCTCACGTGTCGGCGCTGAAGGATCACGGCATCGTCCCCATCGAGCTCGTGGCGGTGAATCTGTATCCGTTTCAGGCGACGGTCGCGCAGGAAGGCGCATCTCTGGAGGACGCGCTGGAGAATATCGACGTGGGCGGGCCGTCGATGCTGCGGTCGGCCGCCAAGAACCATGAGACCGTGCTGCCGGTGGTAGATCCCACCGACTATCCGGTGGTGCTGGACCTGCTGCGAAATGGTGGTCTCACCGCGGCGATCCGGCGGGAGTTCGCGGCCAAGGTGTTCACCCATACCTCGGACTACGACGCAGCAGTCGCGGCCTATCTGACGCCGGGCGGGGAAGCCCTGCCCCGGCGGCTCGGTCTGGCCATGGAGCAAATGCAGTCGCTTCGCTACGGCGAGAACCCGCAGCAGCGCGCCGCTCTCTACGTCACCGAAGAGCCCCGGGGGATGCGGGACCTGACACAGCGCCAGGGGAAGGAGCTGTCGTTCAACAATCTGCTCGACATCGATGCCGGAATGGCCGCCGTCGCGTGCTGGAGCAACCGACCAGCCTGCGCCGTCATCAAGCACACGACCCCGTGCGGAGTGGCGGTGGCCACCTCCGCCGTGGAAGCCTTCCGGCGGGCTCGTGCCACCGACCCGGTCTCGGCCTTCGGATCGGTAGTGGCGTTCAATACTGTGGTGGACAAGGCGACGGCGACCGCCATGGCCGATCTGTTCGTCGAAGTCGTAGTCGCTCCATCGTTCCACGCCGAGGCGCTGGTGGTCTTCGAGGCCAAGAAGCAGCTTCGCGTGGTCGAGCTGCCGGTCAGCAAAGGCGCCGGTGCCCTGGACTACAAGCGGGTGCGGGGCGGCTTTCTGGTGCAGGACCAGTTCCAGTTCGACCGTTCCGAGGTCGGCTGGAAGGTCGTGACCAGGCGTCAGCCCACCGAGACCGAGTGGAACGACCTCCGGTTCGCCTGGGCCGCCGTGGCGGCCATCAAGTCGAATGCCATTCTACTGGCGAGGAACGAAGCGGCCATCGGCATCGGGGCCGGGCAGATGAGCCGGGTGGACAGCGTCTTTCTGGCCATCCATAAGGCGCGACAGCAGGCACACGAGCCGCGGGGCAGCGTGCTGGCCTCCGACGCGTTCTTCCCCTTTGCCGACGGGGTGGAGCAAGCGACCGCAGCCGGCATCACGGCGATCATTCAGCCCGGCGGATCGGTGCGAGACCCGGAAGTGATCGAGGCGGCCGACAAGGCCGGCGTGGCCATGGTCATGACCGGCAAGCGCCAGTTTAGACATTAGTGAGAGGTGAGAGGTGAGAAGTGAGAGGTAGCTCCTCTCTGCTTTGACCCTCCCTCTTACTTCTCACTTCTTACTTCTGACTCATATGAATGCTACGCAGGAAAAGCCCCCGTACCTCTGGGCCGCCGTGACTGCAGTGATCGTGTTCGCGATCTACCTCGCGACGCTCGCTCCGACTACGGCGTTCTGGGACACCTCCGAGTACATCGCGGCGGCGCGGGTGCTGGGCGTTCCCCACCCACCGGGCAATCCTCTGTTCATCATCATGGCCCACGTATTCGGCCTGATCCCGCTGGCCGCTTCGTATGCGGTCCGCATCAACCTCTTTGCCGCGGTCACCAGCGCCGCTGCCGCGGGGCTCTGGTTTCTGGTGGCCGAACGGTGGCTGCGGGGCATCGTGCCGGAACGCTGGCCGCGCTACGCCGCCGCATTTGCCGGCATCCTCGTGGGCGCCACGTCCTGGACGGTGTGGAACCAGTCCACCGTCAACGAGAAGGTGTACACCCTGTCCCTGCTGTCGATCGCGGTGGTCATGTGGCTGGTGGTTCGCTGGGGCGATGACGAGCCGGGAACGCACCGGGACCGCTGGCTGGTCCTCATCGCCTACGTGATGGCGCTGACGTCCACCAACCACCTGATGGGGGTGCTCGCCCTGCCGGCGCTGGCGGTGTACGTGCTGTGGACCGACTGGCGCACCGTCCTCCGACCCTGGGCCGTGGTGACGTTCTGGGCGCTGCTGCTCGCGGTGAGCGGCAAATGGACCGACATGTTCCTGGGCGGCGGCATGCAAGTGCCGCTCATCGTGGCGACGCTCGGCATCTTCGGCTACGCGCTCTGGAAGTCGCCGCGGGATCCACTGGTATATCTGGGCCTCACCGCGGTCATCGTCGGCATCTCGCTGAACTATCTCTGGCTGCCCATCCGTGCCGGCCAGTACCCGCCGATCAACGAGGGTGAGCCGGTAGGCTTCCTGAGTCAGGCGCTGCAGGACGTGCTGAACCGGGTCCAGTACGGCAAGCCGCCGCTCACCGAGCGGCAGGCCACCTTTACCGCGCAGCTGCAGAACTACTGGCAATATCACTCCTGGCAGTTCGCCAAGGATTGGGGCGGCTTCGCTGGGGTGGCCACTGTGCTCTTTACCCTGCTCGGGCTGGGGGGACTCTGGTCGCTGTGGAAGAGCGACCGTCGGGCGGGACTGGCGGCGCTGGCGTTGCTGGGGACTTTGTCCCTGGGGCTGGTGTACTACATGAACTTCAAATACGGGTTCTCGCAGTATCCCGGCGAAGAGGCCCTGCCCCGGGAAGTGCGCGAGCGAGACTACTTCTTCATCGGCTCCTTTGCGGTATTCGGCGCGTTCGTGGCGCTCGGGTTTGGGGCGGTGATGCACGCCATCGTGGAGTTCCTGCGGGAGCGGGGCAGCAGCATGAGTCGCTGGGCCGCCGCCAGTCCGGTATTGGCCCTCGCTCTCATCCCGCTGTTCGGGAATCGGGTCACGGCCAGCCGAGCCAACGAAACTCTGGCGCGGGATTTCGCGCACGACATCCTCGAGTCGGTCGAGCCGTACGGAATTCTCATCACGGCGGGCGACAACGACACCTTTCCGCTCTGGTATGCCCAGGAGGTGGAAGGGATTCGCCGCGACGTAACGCTGGCCAATCTCTCGCTGATGAACACCCGCTGGCACCTGCGGCAGCTTCAGCGCCGCCAGACGCCGCAGTTCGACCCGGCCAAGGCGGCGGCTCTCTGGCGGCCGCGTCCGGCGGAGGCGGGAGTCCCCCTGACCGATTCGACCAAACCGGTCGCCCCGACCTGGCCTCATCCGAAGGAGTCGGTGTTCGGTCTGACCCTGGCTCAGCTGGACAGCCTGCCCGAAGCGATGCAGGTCCCGGAACGCGGTGGGGTGACTTTCGACAGCTTGAAGATCGCGTTCGGCCAGGACGTCATGATGCTGCAGGACCTGGCGACGATCTTTCTCATCCGCGACAACCTGGGCAAGCGGCCGATCTTTTTCAGCTGGAGCGATGGCGGCTATCCGGATCAGACGCTCGGCCTGAGTCCGTATCTGGTCTCGCAGGGATTGGTGCGGAAGCTGATGCCCAAGCCGGTGGTGGTGTCGGACTCGATCGTGCTGAGTCCCAGCCTGGGCTTCCTGGACGTGCCGCGCACGGAGAAGCTGCTCTGGGACGTGTACCATTGGCCTACTGTCGCGCGCGATCGCCCCCGCGGCTGGGTGGACCGGCCGTCGGGCTCGATTCTTCAGTTGTATGCGGTAGTGTACGGCGGTGCGGCTCGGGCGTTCGGCAATGCCGGCCGGAAGGATCTCGCGGCGCGGGCGGATTCAGTGGCCCGGGGCGTCAGTGAGAATCTGAGCCCCGGTACCTATTAGTCGATCTTGGAGGGACCGACGCGCGCCACGTTGAGTCCCGCGGCCCCGCCGTTCCAGCTCTCCCACGTGAGCGGGCAGCCTACGCCGAACGGTGGGTCGGGGTGGCCGGGGCGGCCGAGCAGGTCGTGCAGCATCTCATGCCGAACCACCATCTCATCCATCACCCAGTCGCCCGCCAGGTAGATGTGGTGGTCGGTCCGCCAGTGACCGGCGCACTGCCCACTGGAGCAGGGGAAGCTGTAGCCTTCGATCACCGACCAGCGCAGGCGGTCGAAGTCTCCGGTGCGGCCCGAGCAGGCTTCGGTCTTGGCCCACCACTCGCGATATTGTGCCGGCGGCTCCATCGGCACGTCCCCTTCGGGATCGAAGCCGCATCCGCCCAGCATTGCGAGTAGTCCGACGGCCCAGAACAGCCGTCCGCGAGCCAATCTCCGCACCATTCCCCCTCCGAAGCAGGTTGCCCCGGCGGGACCATTGGTCCGGGGTCATTTCTGGTATCGGCTTGGGGCGGAGGGGCCTGCAGTGAAAAGGTTTTGGGGGTGTCAAGAAACGGACGGACGGGCGGACGGCCGGACGGAAAGGCGTCAAAAAATCGGAACAGGCTTGGGGCTCAGAAAGTACTGGAAGGTTCTTGCTTAAGGCATGCAGGGTTAAGAGTTTTAGGGACCAGGCGTGGTGGCAGAGTGGTTGAATGCAGCGGTCTTGAAAACCGCCGAACGGGAAACCGTTCCGTGAGTTCGAATCTCACCCACGCCGCTGACGATCAGAAACTTACAGAAGGATCGATCTCTTCCTGAGCAGCCCGTGATCCCCAAGGATTCCGCTTACGAAGCGCGGGTGCGCGAGAGCTTCAGTCGCCAAAGGCATATGGCCACTCTCGGCGCCGAGATCGCCTTCATTGCCCCAGGCGAAGTGCATCTGGCGTTTCCGTATGATCCGCAATTCTGTCAGCAGAACGGGTTCATGCACGCAGGAGCCATTGCGAGCGTTGCCGACTCGGCCAACGGCTATGCCGCCTACACCCTGGCCCCACCCGACACCGATGTCCTGGCCGTGGAGTTCAAGATCAGTCTGTTGGCACCAGCCTTGGGTGCGGGGTTTCTGGCCACCGGCCGCGTGCTGCGAGCGGGCCGGACTCTGACCGTTTGCCAAGCTGACGTCTTCACCACGGGCGCGGCCGAGCGGTCCCTCATCGCCACGATGCTCTCTACTATCATCGTGCGACCCGCGTAGCAGTCACCCCAACGAAAAAACCCGCGATCAGCGGGTCAGAACTTACTCAGACGATCCGGCAGGGTTATCGCTGTATGCCGAACCCCCGCCACTCCTCCTGCAGAGCCGCCGCCAGCCTGGAATCGATGGGCATCTCACGGTACATCTCCGCCGCCACGCCCCCCTCCGGTATTCCCAGCCGCCGGCGGGCCTCCGCCACCGGGACCGACCAGAGCTCCTCCACCGGGATGTCGAACAGGTTGGTCAGCCGGGTGCGCCGGGCATAGTCGTAGGCGCGCGTGAAGATGCCGAGCGCGATGCCCCGCCCCACTTGGCGAAACGACGCGATGCGCCGGGCGCACTCCACGAATGCCCCGCCATAGAACAGCACCCAGCCCACGTACTTGGGCACCCCCCTGGACGCGAAGTAGAGCCCCTGCTCCGCCGCCTCACCCGCCAGCAGCACCAACGGCGGTTCGTCATGGGTGAAAGTGGTCCCGGTGAGCACGTGCGACGCGTCGTGCACCAGGTAGATCTTCTCGGGGTCGCGCGAGCCGTTGATGAGCTTGCGAAACAACTTTAAGAAGTGCGGCTTAGCTGGAATGGGGAGGCCAACATAGCCGTTCACGTCCCGGAACCGCTGCACCGCCTCGCCCAGGGTGATGCGTTCCCGGTCGCTCTCCCAATCGTATGAGGAGATCAGCAGGTTCCCCACCCGATTCGCCGCGGCCTGTTCGCGGGACACTGGCGC
Organism: uncultured Gemmatimonadales bacterium; assembly: GCA_963740175.1. Classification (GTDB taxonomy): domain Bacteria; phylum Gemmatimonadota; class Gemmatimonadetes; order Gemmatimonadales; family GWC2-71-9; genus CAVVWJ01. Next base: position 353,213 of record CAVUDL010000010.1, on the reverse strand, counting down.
GGCGGCAGACTGGCCCGGGCTCACGACGCACTCCTGGCCAACACCGCGGGTCCGGCATCCGCCATCCGGTCTGCCAGCTCCATCTCCAGATCCGCCTCCGAGCGGCGGCTGATATACCGGCGGTACCAGACCTCGGCGCTCAGGAGGAGCCAGATCCGGTTCCCATGGTCGTAGCGGCGGGCCAGATGCTCGTCCACGATCTGCTTGACCCGCTCGCCCCGGAGATAGCCATCACGCACCAGCTCACTCTTATGCAGCAGCCGCGGGGCCAGCGTCCGGACTTCGTTCTCCAGGATATACATCAGCGGCGACGCAAATCCCTGCTTCTTGCGCTGCAACACCTCGGGCGGCAGATATTTCTCGCCCAGCCGGCGCTCCAGGTAGCGCAACTGGCTGCCGCGGATCTTGAGCTTCGTCGGCACCCGGGCCATGAACTCGGCAAATCGCGGATCGAGGAAGGGCGAGCGAGACTCCAGGCTGTACGCCATGGTGGCCCGGTCGAGGATCGTCAGCGACTGCCCCGGCAGGCGTGACGCCGCGTCCACGTACATCATGCGATCGATCGGCTCGTCTGCGTTGGGGGCCGCGTACAGGTCCAACAGACAGGCATCGGGTCTCGAGCCTAGCAGCTGGTCCCGGAAGCCGGGGGCGTACAGCTCGCTCCGGTGAGCCTCATTGAACCAGAAGAATTGCAAACTCTCCGAGTAGCGCTCGCCACCCGTCTTCCGCGCCATCAGATCCACCCACCGGAGCTTGTGGGTGACGCTCTTGAAAGTGAACTGGTCCGGTAGCCGGCGGAGCACCTGGTTCGCCACGACGTTCCTGATGGCCTCGGGCACAGCCCGGTAGCTGTCGAGCCAGCGGTTAGCCGCATAGCGGTCGTAGCCACCGAACAGCTCGTCGCCGCCATCGCCGCCGAGCACCACCTTGACGTGGCGGGCGGTCATCCGGGCGAGGTGCAGCAGGCAGATCGAGAGCGGGTCGGCCGGCTCGTCCAGCGCCGACACGAGTCGGGGCAGATCGTCCACCACACTCGGCGTCACTTCCTCAGCATGGTGCTGGGTGCCATAGCGTGCCGCGACGGCAGCGGCGTACGGCAGCTCGTTGAGGTCGCGATAGGGGATGCCCATCGAGAAGGTCCGGAGCTCCGAACCCAGCGTTCTGGCGGCGTACGAGGCGATCAGCGTCGAATCCAGCCCGCCGCTCAGGAACGCTCCCACCGGAACATCGCTCAACAGGTGGAGCTTCACAGTCTCTGCCAGCAGCTCGTCGATGCGCTCCAGCGTCTCGGCTTCCGAGTAGGTCCACTTGGGACCGTAGCTCAGGTCCCAGTAGCGCTCGATCCGACTACGCCCGTTCTCCCACACCATGTAGTGCGCGGCAGGAAGCTGGCGCACCCGGCTGAAGAAGGTCTCGGGCGGGTGGACGAACCGCATGGTCAGGTACTGGTCCAGTGCCCGGGGCGACAGCTCGGCCAAGGACGGGTCGTCCGCCAGCAGCGCCTTGATCTCGGACGCGAACGTGAGGGTCCCACCCTGCTCGGTGTAGAACAGCGGTTTCTGCCCGAAGTGGTCGCGGGCCATGAGCAACCGGTGGCGGTTCCGGTCCCAGATTGCAAAGGCGAACATGCCGCGCAGCCGCGCGACCATCTTCTCGCCGTGTTCCTCGTAGAGGTGCACCAGAGCTTCGGTGTCGGATCGGGTCTTGAAGCGGTGACCCTTGGCGACCAGCTCCTCGTACAAGCTGGGAAAGTTGTAGATCTCGCCGTTGAAGACGACTACCACGCTTCCGTCTTCATTGGCCATGGGCTGGTGACCGCCGGCGAGGTCCACGATGCTGAGCCGCCGCATACCCAGGCCCAGTCCACCCTCGACGAAGGTGCCCCAATCATCGGGACCCCGGTGCGCGATGGCGTCGCACATCCTGAGTATCTGCGCGTCGGTCACCCGCGCTTGGCCCACCTTACCTGCGATGCCGCACATCTACGCTGCCTTCTTCCTGCCCCAGGCGACCATCATGTAGCCGGGGGAGAACGGTATGAGTTTGTCCAGCATGGTCCAGGCGCGCAGGGCGGGATAGACCGCCGAATAGAGCTTATAGGCGGTGCCCACCTTGTTCAGCGCCTCGGCCGACATTGGCGCGGTGTCCCCATGAAAGTCCTGCTGCTCCGTGTCCTTCCCCTTCATGGACTTCTTGTGATAGGCATAGTTCAGCAGGTCTTCGATCGACTCGGTGAAGAACCGGCAGTAGTCATCGATCCCGGCCACCGTGAGTCCGTGGCGTTCCATCAGGGTCCGGGTGGCGGCGGGCGGATACCCGTCGCGCGCATGCCCAAAGCCCTCGGTGTCGGCGGTAAAGCCGAGCAGCTTCTTGAGGGCAAAGCCCGGCCGCCCGCTCTCGCCCTTGGGCGCCATGAAAAGGAAATCGCCGCCCGGCTTCAGTACCCGCACCATCTCCCTGAAGAAGGTGTCGTCGTCCTCGATGTGCTCCAGGAAGTTGATCGCCGCCACCACGTCGAACGACGCGCTCCGAAAGGGCAGCTCGGCATTGCTGGTCTGGAGCACCCGGTCACCCACCAGCTGCTTGGCCGACCGGACGTGGTCGCGCTCGAAATCGGTGCTCACCCAGGTGCCGCCGCGGTTGCGCAGGAAGTGCGACGTGAGACCGGTGCCGCACCCGACCTCCAGGCAGAAACGGCCCTCAGTGCGGGGGACGTGCTTCATCAGCGCGTTCACCGTCTGCTTTTTCTTGAGCGAGCGCCGATAGAGCTGCAACTGCCACGGTTCGGTCACGTCAGATCTCCCCTCGTACGGTAGTCGTCGAACGTCCGGCGAATCCCCTCCTCCAAATCTACCCGGGGCTCCCAGCCCAGCACCCGGCGTGCCCGCGAGGTATCGAACGCCGAATCGCTGTGGAAGAAGTCCATCCGGCGGCGGTAGATCGGCGGATCGATCGCGAGTGCGGCGCACATGTCCTCCACCACTGCCGCCACACCCAGCATCGGTGCCAGCGGGAGGCGGAAGCCATAGCGCTTGCTGCCGGTGACGGCGGCCACGCGGTCGAGCAGCTCTCGCAGAGTACAGGGTCGGGGCCCCGCGACGATCAGCCCCTCCCCCACCGCCTCATCCCGCTCGCAGGCTTTGAAGAAGGCGGAGACGACGTCGTCGACGTAGACCATGTGGCGGCGGCCCTCTCCGCCGCCGAAGAGCGGGAAGCGGCCCCGGCTCACGCCCTTGAACATCTTCAGCAGTCGCTGGTCGCGGGGACCGTAGACATCAGCCGGACGCAGCACCACCGCCGGCAGGGCGCAGTTATCCACGAAGTCACGCACCAGCCGCTCCGCGGCGACCTTGGTGCGCTCATAGATGTTTCCCGGGGCGAGGGGCGATTCCTCCTTGGTAGCCCCCGGCGCGCGGTGGCCGTAGATGCCAATGGTGCTGCAGTACACGAAGCGTTGGACTCGCTCGGTGGTTGCCGCCTGCAGCAGGTGGCGGGTTCCGTCCAGATTGATGGTCTCGAAGAATTCGTCGCTCTTGCCACCCTCGCGCATGGCCACCGCGAGATGGAAGATGTGGGTGGCGCCGCGGGCGGCCCGGCGGCAGAGCTCCGCATCGGTGATGCTGCCGGACACGATTTCTGCCCCCAGGCGCGACAGCAGCTCGGCATTGGCCTGCTCCTCCGGCCGATCGGTGAGGCCGAGCACGACCACGTCCGCGCCGCGCCGACGACCCTCCTCCGCCAGATGGGAGCCGATGAATCCGGTCCCGCCCGTGACCAGCAGCTTCATCCGAATCGCTCCGCCAGGGCGTCAACGATGCGACCGCTCGCCTTGCCGTCGCCGTAGGGGTTCACGGCGTTCGCCATGCGGTCGTAGGCCGGCTTGGAGGTGAGCAGCTCGCTGGCCACGCTCACGATACGGTCCCGATCGGTTCCGACGATCACCGCGGTTCCCGCCTCCACCCCCTCAGGACGCTCGGTTACTTCCCGGAGAACCAGCACCGGCTTGCCGAGCGACGGCGCCTCCTCCTGCACTCCACCGCTGTCGGTGAGCACCAGGTAGGCCCGGTTCATGAGATGCACGAATTCCACGTAGTCCACCGGAGCGATCAGATACATACCCGGCAGGTCACAGAGCAGCCGTTCAACGGTCTGCTTCACCTGTGGGTTGGGATGCACCGGCAGCACGAACTGGAGATCCGGAAAACGGCCTGCCAGGCTCCGGATGGCGGCGCAGGTGGACTCCAGCGGCGCCCCGAAGCTCTCCCGCCGATGAGTGGTCACGAGGACCAAACGGCGGCCCGGATCGAGCGACCCGAGCTGGGGCGAACGAAAGGTGTAGTTCGGCCGGACCGTCGCCAGCAGCGCGTCAATCACGGTGTTGCCGGTGAGGTGCACGTCAGACTGCGATACGCCCTCGCTCAGGAGGGCGGCCTGAGCCTGGGCAGTCGGCGCGAAATGGATCGATGCCAGCCGGGTGGTCAGCACCCGGTTCATCTCCTCGGGAAAGGGCTGATAGCGGTCGCCGGTGCGGAGTCCGGCTTCGACGTGGCCGGAGGGGATACGCTCGAGATAGGCGGCGAATGCGGCGGCGAAGCTGGTCATCGTGTCGCCCTGCACCAGCAGCACGTCGGGGCGAATCTGCCGGAGCAGCGGCGGCAGCCGCTCCAGCACCCGGGCCGTCACTTCGGCCGGCGACTGGGCGGCGGTCATCAGATCCAGGTCGTGATCCGCCTCGAGGCCGAAGACCTGGAGCACCTGGTCGAGCATGGCGCGGTGCTGCGCCGACACGCAGACGACACTCTCGAACAGATCGGGTGCGTTCTGCAGGGCCTGCACCACCGGCGCCATCTTGATGGCCTCCGGGCGAGTCCCGAAGACGCTGAGTACGCGGATCATCGCTCGAGCGCGACTGCCCGCAACCGCTCCGCCATCGTCTGCATGGTCACGAACCGGAAGCCCCGCTCGACCACCGTCGCAAAGATCTGGCGTAGAATCCGGTCGCGCACCCCCTCATAACACGGGTGGCCGTACAGGATCACCGAGTCGTTGGCGTCGAGGTGCTCGTTGAGGAGGCGCAGCACTTCCGGCTCGGGGGTGCCGCGCGCGCCATGGTATTCGAGGAAGGGGATGGTGCGGGGCCCGGACAATGTCACCGGAATGGTCCAGTGACCGACCGCCTCGCCCCGTACAGTGGCCCGGCGCGGCTCGCCGCTGATCGCGTCTCCATTGTAGATGAACCCCAACCGGTCCAGCAGCGCCATCACACGCTCGTCGGAGTAAAAGCCCGGAGATGAGAAGCCGGCCGGCTTTCCGAAGTGACGAACGAAATGCCGATACGATTCCTCGACGTCAGCGTTGAGTGTGCGCTCGGGCAGCTCATGAAAGCGGCGGCTCCACACCACGTGATCCATACCGCCGTGGAGGCCGAGCTCATGGCCCTCAGCCTGAAGCGATTGCAGCAGCGGCACGAAGGAGAGGCCGACCGGCCGCGAGAGGGCGGTCTCGATGATGAAACGGGGCCAGCCGGTCTTCTTGATGAGATGGACGGCTTCGCGGTCCGCCAGCTTGGCCTTGGAGCGCGCCATGCCGCTGCCGATCCACTCGATCAGGTTGGTGGAACGGCCCATGTTCACGAAGAACGTGTTCGGCACGCCGAAGTCCCGGCACACATCGCGGATCTTCGGAAGGCCATCGGTGACGCAGACGCGATGATCGACGTCCCAGCGGAACGCGAAGAACCGTTCGGTCACCGCGTCGCCCTGACGCCGATCTCGCGGTAGAGCTGCTCGAACTGCTCGGCCGAGCGGTCCCAATCGAACAAGCGGAGCGCCCGCGCGCGGCCTGCCTGACCCATGGCCCGGCGTGAATCCGGGTCGGCCAGCAGTGATCCGATCGCCTTTGCCAGCGCACCCGAGTCTCCCCGCGGAACCACCAGGCCGGTAACGCCGTGCTCGACCACCTCGGGCAATCCTCCCGCATCGCTGGCCACGACAGGTACCTCGCAGCCCATCGCCTCGGCGGCGGGAATGCCGAACCCCTCCTCCAGCGACGGAATGACGGACACCGCCGCGGCGCGATAATACGGCGGGAGGTCGACGTTCGGGACCCACCCCAGAAAGGTCACGTCGGGACCGATGCCGAGGTCGGAGGCCAGCCGGACCAGCTCGGGGCGCTCGAAGCCATCACCGGCCAGCACGACCTTCAGATCCGGAAACCTCTGCTTCAGCTGTGCCGCGGCCTCCAGCAGGAAGCGGATCCCCTTCCGGGGAAACAGCTGCCGGCAGGCAAAGATCATGTGCGGGCCGTATTGCAGTTCCGCCCGTCCGTTCTCGCGGGGACTGAACCGCCGCAGGTCGGTCCCGTTGAAGACCAATCGGATATGGTCGGCCGGGGCCCCGGCCCGTAACGCGTGCTGGCGGCAGTCCTCGGTGATGGCGGTCAGGGCGCCAGCGTGGCGCAAGGTCCAGCGGAGTGCGGGCCGCACGTACCAACGGGTGGGAAAGTCGTACCCCTGTTCCGGGTTCACGTAGACGTCACCCCCGTGCATGGTGATGACGCTGGGAACGCCGAGCTTCCGTGCGGCCATCACCGCAGCGGGACCGGTGGGGATGGCCCAGTGGGCGTGGATGACGTCCGTGTTCCCCTCGCGGGCCTCCGCCATGATGGCCCGGTGCTGGGCCTCGAGGTAGTTGGCCATCACAGCCACCCGGGCGAACCGCCCCAACCAGCTCACCCGGCTCTGGGCCACCCGGCCGTAGGTAAGGTCGGCGGGGAGGTTCAGGGGAAACCGGAGGATACGGACGCCGTCGAACTCGTCCTCCCGGGACAGCGAGGGATCGCCCGGCGTGACGACCGTGACCGAGTGCCCCCGGCGCACCAGGTGCCGGTTGATGTCGTGGACGTACGTGGCCTGGGTGTCGCTGGCGTGCTGGGGATACCAGTAGGTAGGACAGATAATACGCAACGGAACTCCACGGCCCCCGGATATGCCAGAGGGCTGTTTTGGCGCGGCGGCCACCAGTCCCCCTGCTGTCATGATACGGTCATTTCAGGAGATACCACTCGGCTAAAGGCTAGAAGATAGCCGCGCAAAGATCAACATTTATGCCACCTAGACCCCCTCACGGTACGGGAGTTAGGGCCAGGGCAGCCTCGGTATGACGGGCGGGCGCCACAGAAATCTGCTGCCTGCGCGCCGCGCTTGCCGGTTGAGGCTGCCGCCAGAATCGCAACAGTGATGGGGATAGGAGGGAAACGCGCCTCAGCTCCCCAGCAGGGAGCGGACCTTCTGGACCAGGTCTTCCTGGGTGAACGGTTTGGATAGGAAGGGCGCCCCGCTTTCCAGGAGCCCGCCCTGGAAGACCTCGGAGGCGAAGCCTGACATGTAAAGAATTCGCTTCCCGGGCCAGCGCTGCTCCACGTAGCGGCCCAGCTCGCGGCCATTCATGCCGGGCATCTTGATGTCGGTCAGAACCAGGTGAATGGCGCCGGCGTGCTGTTCGATGGTGGCGATGGCCTCACGGGCGTGGCTGGCTTCGAGAGCCTGGTAACCCGTCCAGGTCAGCATGCGGCAGGCAAGATGGCGAACGGCCTCCTCATCGTCGACTACGAGCACCGTATAGCCGCCGGCGGGCCGCTCGGATGTGGCCGAGTTGGTCCTCGCAAGTTGGGGCTGCGCCATGGGCGAAGTATGGCTCGTTCGCCGAGTTTCGCCAGCCCACCGGATCGTTCAGCCGTGCACGATCTTGCGCATTATTCGCTGGGTTGATGTACCGCGGAAGGTAGCCTACGTTGCAGCCATGACAGCGTGCGCTCATCTGCTCGACCAGGCCCATCCCGAAGCCCACTTCGTACAGCTCTACGGCAGCGACGATCGCCTCCTCACCCGCAATGTGGCTCATTTTCTGAGGGAAGGCCTCCGACGGGGTGACGGGCTCGTCGTCATCGCTTCTCCCGAGCATGGCGGCTCGGTGGCCCGACAGCTTGGCGATGAGGTGGGCTTTGCCAAAGCCGTTCTCGGAGGACGGCTGGCCTTCCTCGATGCCCGGTCAACGCTCGACCGTCTCCTTGTAGATGGCCAGCCCGATCCGGATCGCTTCGAGACCGTGATCGGGGGGGCCTTGGCGGAGGTTCAAAGGCGAGCGGGCCATACCGGCGTTCGAGCCTACGGTGAGATGGTGGGCGTGCTGTGGGAGGCGGGCGAACACAAAGCGGCGGCTGCGCTCGAAGGGCTGTGGAACCGCCGGCTCAAATCGAGCGGCATCCGGCTGTTCTGCGGTTATCCCATCGACGTGTTCGGGGACGAGTTCCGGGCCGACAGGATCGATCCGCTTCTCTGTGCCCATACCCATCTGCTTCCGGTAGACGATGCCTTGGAGTCCGCGCTCGAACTGGCAATGCACCAGGTTCTGGGCCAGAGGCTGGAGGGATTGCGAACCCTCCTCAGGGCCAACCACCGTCCGTCATGGGGTGAGATTCCCCGCGCCGAGTCTCTGATCCTCTGGCTCCGGAACAACCTTCCGGGCTCCGCCGCCGAGATCCTTCATCTCGCGCGCGGATACTATCAGTCGGCAGCGTCAGTGCGCGCCTAGTCCCGCCTGCCCGGGACAGACAACCCGGCGATAGGGGAATTCGATCCGGCGGGACTTCCCCCCTGCCTTCCCATCGATCCACGCCACCACCGAATCCGAACCGGCTTTGCGGTAACCGACGACCTGGGGGTAGTCGTGCTCCGGGGCCGCAAAAACGACGCTGTCGGGACCGGCGACGGTCGCGGTGAACGTGGCTGTGGGCTGGCCGCTGGGCCGCGCCTCGAACACGATCTTCCCATCCTTCTCGTGGATCAGGGTGAGCTCGAATTCACCCAGACCCTTCGCAGATGTCGTTCGTCCCATCCCCAGCATCGAGCCGGCGCGAACGCCCATGCGATGCTCTTCCACCAGTCGATCGCCGGAGCGCATCTCCAGGCAACCCGCCAGCCAGCCGAGCTGCGTCATGGAAAGCTTGGCCCTGGCCACGGAAGGATGGGTCCGGGACACGGCAGGCACCGCGCCGGCGATCCCGGTGAGGGCGAGCACCACGCTACCTGCCACGACCATGCGGGCGCGCATGCGGACTCCTGTGCTGGAGAAATGAACGATGAATGGGCTATGGTATCGCTTCACGGCGGGGGTGCGCAAGCGCAGGCAGCGTGTTAATTTCCGCCCTCGCTGCCGAACCTGGAGTGGTGGCCGAGTGGCTGAAGGCACCGGTTTGCTAAACCGGCATAGGGGGTCAACCCCTATCGAGGGTTCGAATCCCTCCCGCTCCGTGCCTGCAAACAGCGTAAACGGTGAACAGTAAACGGTGAACGGGCTTACCCCGACGCCTCCCGTTTACGGTTCACCGTTCACTGTTTACGCTTTATCCCCATGAAACCGCGCGTCCGATTCGCTCCGTCTCCCACCGGCTACCTCCACGTTGGCGGTGCGCGCACTGCGCTCTTCAACTGGCTGTTTGCCCGGCATACCGGAGGCACGCATGTGCTGCGAATCGAGGACACCGATCGCGAGCGCAGCACACCGGAGCACACCAAGGTCATTCTCGACGGACTCACCTGGCTCGGCGTTTCCTGGGATGAAGGGCCGTACTTCCAGGGGGAATACGCCTCCCGGCATCAGGCCGATGCGGAGCGGCTCCTGGCGGAAGGCAAAGCCTATCGCTGCTTCTGCACCCGGGAGGAGCTGGACGCTCAGCGCGCACGCGCCGAGGTCTCCGGCGGGAGCTTTCGCTATGATCGCCGTTGCCGCCGCCTGAGCGCCGCGGAAATCGCTTCGCGTGTTGCCTCGGGTGCCCTCTCGACCATCCGGTTCCTGCTGCAGGATGAGGAGATCGCCTGGGACGACGCGGTGCACGGCCGCATCAGCTTCCAGGGACGCGATCTCGACGACTTCGTCATACTGCGGAGCGACAATACCGCCATCTACAACCTTGCCGTGGTGTCGGATGACATCGCGATGGCCATCACCCATGTGATTCGGGGCGATGACCACATCTCCAACACCCCGAAGCAGATCGCCTTGTACCGTGCGCTCGGCCACGAGCCGCCGGTGTTTGCCCACGTGCCGATGATTCTGGGCGCGGACGGGAAGAAGCTCTCCAAACGGCACGGCGCGACCGCGGTGGGCGACTACCAGGAACAGGGCATCTTCCCGGCGGCGATGCGCAACTTCCTCGCATTGCTGGGCTGGAGCCCGGGCGGAGACCGCGAGATCATGCCGGAGGAGGAGATGGTGCGGCTCTTTACGCTGGACGGCATCCAGAAGAAGGCCGCGGTCTTCGACACCACCAAGCTGGAGTGGATGAACGGGCAGTACCTCTCAGCGCTGCCAGCGGAGGAGCTACTCGAGCCCGTCCGACGTCAGCTCTCACGCATGGGAGTAAGCCAGAATCGCGACATTCGTCCGCTGATCGATGCGGTCAAGGCCCGCTCACGTACCATCCTGCACATTGCAGAACAGGTGGCCGTGCGGATAGATCCTTCGCGTTCCCGTCCCGACTCCAAGGGGGAGGCTCTGATCCGGAAGATGGGCCCCGCCTTCGTCGAGAATCGCGCACTGGCTGTAACCGCGCTCGAATCCCTGACACCTGCCGAGTGGAAGCCGGATCAGATATTGGCGGCCCTGAAGGGCGCTGCCGAGTCCAACAATCTCAAGCTCGGAGATGTGATGCAGCCAGTTCGCGTAGCACTGACTGGCTCCACTGTTTCAGAACCGGTCAACGAACTCCTGTTCGTGGTAGGTCCCCAAAGTAGCATCAGCACGCTGAAGAGCACTCCTGAACGTTGGGGCCTGGGCACAAACCCAAAGTGAAACCGGGTCGTTATGGATTGATGCTGGTGGCCGCGCTGGGGTGCGCAAAGTCCGCACCTCCACCCCGGCCTGAGCCACAGCCGGTTCCTCCTTCGCAACGCGCCGATTCGGTATCGCCTCCTTCCCCCTTGATCGAGCCCACCCCCGCGCCCCGGCTATACGCGCCGGTCCGGCTGGCGTTCGTGGGCGACATCAACCTCGGCACGACGACCCTGCCCGATGGAGTGCCACCCGATAGCGGCCGCGGTCTGCTGGACCAGGCGCGCCCCAGCCTGGTGGGGGACCTGGTGGTGGGCAACTTCGAGGGGGTGTTGGCAGATACCGGCACATCTGTGAAATGCATCGTTCCTCTCAGCGCCGAGGAAAAGCGCCGCAGGCGGCTGAAAGGAGACACGGTCTCGGTGACGACGCGTTCCAATTGCTACGCATTTCGGACACCCACCATGCTGGCTCCGCGGCTGGTCGAGGCTGGCTTCACCCATATGAATCTCGCCAACAACCACGCCAACGACTTGGGGCTGGCGGGACGCACGTCAACGGAGATGACTTTGCGGGGACTGGGGATGCGTCTCTACGGTCCCGTGGGACAGATCTCCGTGGACACCGTCCGACACGGGGACAGCCTCACGACTGTGGGGCTGGTGGGGTTCACGACCTATCCCTACGCGTATAACCTGCTCGACATCGAGCGCAGCGCAGCGGTGGTGGATTCCGTTCGCCCGTTGGTGGATCTCCTGGTCGTCACCTTTCACGGCGGGGCCGAGGGGGCGAAAGCCGTGCGCACCAGCGAGGTGGCGGAGTCACTGGGGCGTGAGCCGAGAGGCGATCTGCGTCGGTGGGCCCGGGCCGTCATTGACGCCGGCGCCGACGCCGTGATCGGACACGGTCCGCACGTGCTGCGCGGAGTCGAGTTCTACCGCGATCGACTCATCGCGTATTCGCTGGGAAACTTTGCCACCTACCGTGGCTTCAATCTCAGTGGGCCGCTCGGAATCACCGGCGTGCTGCAGCTAGAATTCTCCGATCGACGGACTCTCCAGGCAGCCCGACTGGTCCCGATGCTGCAGCGGCCCCGCACGGGTCCCCTACCCGATCCGGACCGTTCGGCGATTCATCTCGTGCGGCGGCTCTCGGCCGAGGATTTCGGACCCACTGGGGCAGTCATCACCGAGACCGGAGAGATTCTCGCGCCGCGATAGCTCCCTGCGCTTGCCCTATCGGTCGCGCCCCTCTACTGATTCCACATGACAGCTGCACCTGAGCCCTCCGGCGAGAACCCTGTACCGGGCCCCGCCGCCATCGCCGCCACGGAAGACCCCGTCCAGCTGGAAGTGGCGCTGGTCGAGGACGAGCGGGTCCCTGATGGGATGGTTTGTATGGGAACCTTCCGCAACGGCCGGATGGTGGCGCGTGCGGTGTTGACACCGGAGGCCTGGGCCCAGATTGAGGAGCATGGGTTCTTCGATGAGCCGCTTCAGGTGGTGCTGGTCGCGCGGCTGGCCCCGCCCGGCCTTCAATGCCAGCTGTTCGCGATGGTCCCGCTGGCTCAGGACGAGAGCGATGAGGACGAAGAGCCGTGGGCCGCCAGCGTTCCCAGCTCCGGGTATGAGTCTGCGCTCGAGTCCGATTCAGAGGAGGAGGACCCACGCGTGGCTCCGATCCCACTCGGGAACATCGTTCGCTTCGAGCGCGACCGGGTGCATCCGGAGAGTCTGCCGCTGGAGACTGCCGATGTGCTGAAGAAGATCATCGACGGAGGCACATCGGAAGTCGTAGATCGAGCGTTGTCAGATTTGCTGGGGCTGTAACTCCTCACTTCTCACTTCAGACAAACACTCCGGTCCGAAACCGCCAGATCCGACTCAGCAGATCATCCAGAAATCCCTCACTCATAAACGCCTCGACCGCGGTTGAAGTGGCCGATGCGTCGACTCCCCAGAGAGCGGCCCGCTTCAGCTCGCCCTCGAAATCCGCCTGCACGAACACCCGCTCGTCACGCGAGTACACCGTCGGCAGCTCGTCCGAGAACTCGTGCGACACCCCGTTGGCGCCGGGCCCGCCTATAGCGATCGTCGGATTGAGGTGAAAGATCCGGTTTTGCAGATACCAGAGGTCGGCCACGACCACGGCCCGTCGGTACGCATGCCCGATGCCCCGCTGGTCGATCTCGGCCTTGAGGCGGTAGGCGAGCGGGCGATCCCGCTCTTCCGCGGTCAGCGACGCGCCGGTGACCAGAACCACCGTCTCATCGGTATCGACGAGCTTCATGGTGTGGCCGGGGTCTCGGGTGGCGGCGCCGTCCGCTGATTTCGTTCCATCTCGCGCTCGCGTTGCTTCCGCAGCCGGATTTCGCGAATCACCTGTTTGAACTCCTCCATGGTTTCCGCTCGCCGGGCTGCGTAATAAAGATCGGCCCGCAGGTCCATCAGGTGACTGTAGGCCCGGTTCTGATCGATGTTGCCGGCCTGGATCGGCAGCAGTGCCAGTACTGCTGCTGGAATCTTGAGACCCGCGATATAGAGGTTCGCGGAGTCAAGGCCGAACTTCCGGCCGGTCACCTCGGTCGTCCAGTTCGGCATCCCGACATTCTTGGTGGCCGGATCATTCGCGATTGAGTCGAGATACGCCTGCACGATGACCGATACGGTGCTGTCCAGCAGTGCCGCCCGGCTCCCCGACAGCCGCTGCGCCAGCTCCCTCGGCGGAAGCGGCAGCGGTCGAACCCAAAGGCCCTCCGCGAGCCCCGGACCGATGCGGCCGGCTGGCGCCTGAGCTGCTGGCGGCTCGCCCGTCGGGGCCAGCGGTTCACGCGGCTCGGGCCGGGGCAGCACCGTCACCGCTTCGTCCCGCCGCGGCAGCTCTACCCGGGGAGCCTGGCGACCGGGGCTGCCCCGCCGCTGCTGAGGGAGCCGGTTGCTTCCCCGCTCGCCAACCTGCCGCGGCAGCTGGTACGGCGTGATCAGCTCCTCGGGACCGCCGGCTGGAGGCGCCAGCACGATCAGCTGGCGGGGGAGGCGCGGGACGTCCGGAAGTCTGCCGGTGATCCAGCCGAACAGCAGCAGGCTGTGCGCGAGCACGCTGGCCACGATCGCGATCCAGGGCCACGGGCCGCGTTTCCGCAGGTGAAGATCAAAGCGTTGTCGCAAGCGCGCCCCGGCGTGCCCGATCGAGTGCCTGACCCAGCCGCTCGGCTGCCAGTTTGAGCCGGGCCGCCTCCACCGTCAACGCAATGCGAAAGAAACCCTCTCCAGCCGGTCCAAATCCGCTCCCCGGAAGCACGACGACGCCGAGCTCCTCGAGGGCCTGGCGGGCGAAGCCGGCTGACGCAACACCGGCCGGCAGCGGGATCCAGAGGTACATCGCGGCCTTCGGTGGTTCTACGTCGAAGCCCGCGACCCGGAGCGCCGCCACGGCGGCATCCCGCCGGCGCTGCAGCTCGGCCCGGATCGGCTCGACCAGGGTTTCGCCGGCGTCGAGGGCTGCGGCGCCGGCCTTCTGCACGGCCAGGAACGGGCCGGTGTCCACATAGGACTTTACCCGGGTCAGTGCCCCGATAAGCTCGGCTCGGCCGGCGGCGAAGCCCAGGCGCCAGCCGGTCATGGAATAGCTCTTCGACAGGGAAAAGAACTCCAGGGCCACGTCCCGGGCTCCGGGGGTCTCGAAGATGCTGGGTGCGCGATACCCATCGAATGTGAGATCGCAGTACGCATTGTCATAGGCCAGCAGAATGCTGTGCTCCCTACAGATAGAGACCGTACGCTCAAGATACGCCGCGGTGGCGACGGCCGCCGTCGGATTGTTGGGATAGTTCACGAATGCGATTTTGGCGCGCCGGAGCACGTCACGGGGCACCTGATCCAGGCGGAGTAAAAAGTCGTTCTCGGGTCGGAGCGGGGCGATGTAAGGGTCCGCGCCGGCGAGCAGCGCGCCGCCGATGTAGGCCTGGTAGCCCGGCTCCGGTACGATCGCGACGTCGCCGGGATTGATGACCGTAAACGGCAGGTGCGAGAGCCCCTCCTTCGAGCCGATCAGCGGCAAGGTCTCGGTCGCCGGATCGAAGTGGACCCCGAAGCGGCGTTCGATCCAGCGAGACGCGGCCTGACGGAACTCCGGCAGTCCCTGCTGGAATCCGTACTTGCTCAGCGCGGGGTTCCGGAGAGCGGCGCCCATCGCCTGCACCGCCACATCCGGGGGTGGCGTATCGTTGTCGCCGGCACCGAGGTCGATCACATCCACGCCGGCTTCGAGCAGGCGCCGTTTGATGGAGGGAATCTCCGCCAGGGGATATCCGGGGAGGCTCTGGACTCGTTGGCTGAAGCTGATCATCGCTGGTCCGGTCCCCGCACGGGGTTGGAGAGAATACCCACTCCCGGGATCTCCACTTCGACGACGTCACCGTCCTGCAGCGGAGCGGTGCCGGCCGGCGTCCCAGTGGCGATGAGATCTCCCGGCTCCAGCGTCATCACGCCGCTCAGGAAGGACACCAGCTCCGGAATCGAAAAGTGCATGTCGGTGGCCCGGGCACGCTGGCGCTGGGCGCCGTTGACCCGGCACACCAGCTCCAGGCTCCGCCAATCCAGGCCGCTGACCACCCTCGGTCCCACGGGACAGAAGCTGTCGAATCCCTTGGCCCGGCCCCACTGGACGTCCTTCTTTTGAAGATCCCGGCAGGTAACATCGTTCACACACACATAGCCGCCAATGGCCCGCTCGGCGGCCGCGGCATCGGCATGACGGACGCGCTTCCCGATCACGATTCCGATCTCGGCCTCGAACTCCACCCGGGTGGAGACGTCCGGGAGGTGGATAGTCTCACCGGTGCCGATCAACGCACTGGGTGGCTTGAAGAAGATGATGGGGACCTCGGGCATCTCATTACCGAGCTCGCGGGCATGCTCCACGTAGTTCCGCCCGATCCCGATGATCTTGGTGGGATGCACCGGCATCATACTGCGGCTCCGATGCCCTGGCGCGCGAAGAAGTCCTCGCACTTGGTGCGGATCTGGGCCCAGCTGCCGAGTACCCGCTCCGCCCGGGGCAACCCGCTGAGCAGCAATGGGCCGTACCGCTTGGTGACGACGCGGCTGTCGAGCAGAATGACGACGCCGGTGTCCTCGCGGCTTCGGATCAGCCGGCCGAACCCCTGCTTCAGCTTCAAAGCCGCGTGCGGCAGCAGATAGTTCATGAATCCATCGAAGCCCTCCTCGGCCAGCCGCTCCAACCGCGCAGCGGTGATGGGCTCCGAGGGCACCTTGAACGGCAGCTTGTTGAGCACCAGCGTGCGCAGCGCGCGGCCCGGCACATCCACTCCCTCCCAGAATGAGTCGGTGCCGAGCAGGATGGCGTTCTCCAGGTCACGAAAGCGCCGCAACAGCACGTCCCGGGGCGACTCGCCCTGGACCAGGATCGGCCAGCGGTCGCCCAGGCAGAGCCGGAGCTCGCTCGCGGCGCGTCTCAGGGCAGCGTGGCTGGTGAACAGCACGAACATGCCTCCGTCCGATGCATAGGCCAGGTCAGTGACCACCTGGACCACTGCGGCGCCGTGGGCCGGCTCATCCTCGCGCGGCTCCGGAAGATCGTTCGGCACCCCGAAGAGGCACTGCGAGGGGTAGTCGAAGGGCGAAGGGAAGATCTCGCGCACGCTCACCGGTGACGTGTCGCCACCGAGCCCCAACCGCGATTCCAGGAAGGTGAACTCGCCCGCCGCCGCGAGGGTGGCGCTGGTGAGGACGACGGTCCGGAGCCGGTCGAACAGCAGCTCGCGGAGCACCGGCGCCAGATCCAGCGGCACCGCCGACAAGCCGACGTGCTGGCCCCGAGTGGTCCGCTCCATCCACCGGACCGTCGGCGCACCCCCCGCCGCGGGCCGAAGCGCGCGGTTGAGGCCGTCCGAAATCGCCTCGAGCCGGCGCATTACACCCCGAAGCTCCTGGAGAAGCTGCCCCCGCCGCTCGCTCTCTTCTGCCTGCGAGAGCCGGTCCGCGATGGTCTCGACCGAATCACGCAGCGACCGGAACGCGCCCAGCGTGGCATCGAGATCGAATCCGAGTCCTTCCGGCCAGATCGGATCGGTGGCGAAGTCGTCATCCAGCCGCTGCTGTCCGCCGGGGACGTTTTCCAGCCGCTGGTAGAGTCGAGTAAACAGTGCGTCACTGGCGCGGCGGGCATCGATGATTGCCGGCAAGAGCCGCTGCTGGAGGATGTCCAGGCTGGCACGGCTCAGGAGATCGCTCCGGCTCTGCAGCTCGTACGACAGCGTCGGCGCGAGCCCCCGTCCGTTCCGCTCGAAGCGCGATAACAGCCGCCGCACCGAACGGCTAGTTACCTGAATGCCCAGGTGGTTGGCGGCAACATCTTCCAGGTGGTGTGCCTCGTCCAGAATGAGGCGCTGATACGGCGGCAGCACCGCCGCCTCCTGCCAGTTCTCGGTAGTCCGGCGGACCGACAGATCGGCCGCCAGGAGATGATGGTTGACCACCACCACGTCGGCTTCCGCGGCGCGCCGCCGAGCGCGAAAGAGAAAGCAGCGGTCGAACTCGGAGCACTTGAGCCGCATGCAGAGATCCGGCTCGGCGCTCACTTCGTCCCACACCTCGCTGCTCGGCGTTACCGGCAGATCGCTCAGGGTCCCGTCGGCGGTGTGTCCGGCCCATTCCGAGATGCCGATCAGCTCGTCGAGCTTGTCCTGCTCCAGCAAGGTGCGCTGGGCCGACACCGCCTGGTGCATGCGGGCGAGGCAGAGATAGTTGCGCCAGCCCTTGAGGAGCGCGAACGTCGGAGTGTAGCCGTCAGCCGACAACGCCTTGCGCAGGAGCGGAAGGTCCTTGCCCACCAGCTGTTCCTGGAGATTGATGGTGTTGGTGCTCACCACGGTTCGCTCGCCGTTGGCGCGGGCCCAGGCAAGGGCCGGCACCAGGTAGGCAAACGACTTCCCCACCCCGGTGCCCGCCTCCAGCAGCTGCACTCCTCCCTCGTTGTAGCCGTCCGCGATGTGCGCCGCCATATCCCGCTGGCTCCTGCGATCCTCGTAGCGGCGCAGCTGGCCCGCCACCGGACCTTTCTCCCCCAGCGTGTCGATGATGTCGAACGGATCGATCGGCGTCACCGGCCGGTCGCGCGGGACCTCCACCACCATGAAGAGGTCGCTGGCCTCGTTGTTCAGGATCCCAAACCCGACGCCGGCATCGTGCAGCCCCGCGGCCACGTTCAGATCGGCCACGGATGGCTCCAGCACGCCGCTGGGATGATTGTGCAGGAGCACCTCGCCCCGGGACGCTCCGCCCGGCAGCGCCAGCACCATCTCCGGCGTGCCACGTGAGACCACCCGGGCGGCGGTCACGACCCCGTCGCCATCCATCTGGGCCACGAAGCAGACTTCCCGCCCGCCCGCCCGGGAGATCTCACTCGCCAGGTAGGCCCGGACGCCCGGAGCTATTCGTTCGCTCAAGTCTTCAGCTCTTTCTTCTTTGCCGCCGGGAAAAGGACATTGTTGAGGATGAGGCGGTACCCCGGCGAATGCGGATGGAGGGAGAGGTCGGTCGGAGCATCTCCGATCTGGTGCTGTGGGTCTTCGGGGTCGTGGCCCCCAAAAAAGGTCCAGGTGCCCTGCCCATGCTCCCCATGGATGTACTTCACCCACGGGGCGCCGGGCTCCTCGGCCAGGACGGTTACGCCGGGCTTCAGGGTTTTCCGGCTGAACGACGTGGTGAGTCCGTAGAAGTCGGGAATTACCTGACGATGGTTCTGCACCAGCATGGTGGCGACCGGATCGATCTTGGCGCTGAAGTTGAAGAGCGAGTAAGAGCCGAGTGGTTGCCGGCGCTCGGGCGAGTTCACCTGATGTCCGTCGATATCCGAGTAGACCGGCGTAGTGGGACTGAGCTCCAGCTGCGCGTTGTGAAAGGCGAAGGCCCGATCCCATTTCAGGCGCGCGGTAGCGTTCGGGTCCATCGGGTCTCCGTCGGCATACGACGCCGCGATGTCCACGCCGTCGGCGGCGAGCGCCAGGTCGAGCGTCTCGGTGGCGGTGCACATGGCGAAGAGAAAGCCGCCCTTGTCGACGAAATTCGATATGGCCGCGGCGACGGCTCCCTTTTCCGCCGGCACCGATGGAAAGCCCAGCGAGCGGGCGATGGCCCGATTGCGCTCAACCATCTCTACCAGCCAGGCGGAGCCGGCATAGTTGAGAAAGAACTTGGAGTACTGGCCGGTGAAGTCTTCATGGTGCAGGTGGAGCCAGTCGTAGGTCTTGAGCTTCTGGCTCAGGACCTCTGCGTCCCACACCTTCTCGAATTCGATCCCGGCATAATTGAGCGCCATGGTCACGGCGTCGTCCCACGGTGGCGCGTTGGGGGGCGCATAGACCGCGACCTTGGGCGGTTTCTCCAGCGGCACAGCGTCCATGTTCCCGTCGCGCAGGCTTCCTCGGATCTGCACCACCTGGGAATCCTCCAGCGGCTCCACCATGACCCCCGCCAACGCCGCATCACGAGCGGTTCCCGCATCGCTCGGCAGCAGGAACGCCCCGCTGCGATAGTTCAGCATCCACTCGGCCTTCACACCACGCTTTAGGGCGCGATACGTAAGTCCGTAGGCCTTCAAGTGATCCGTCTGTGCATCGTCCATTGGAACCAGCAGCCACGGCGCGCTCGACCACCCCCGCAGCCAGGAGGATCCGGGCGTCAAGGCGGCCAGTCCGGCGCCGGTCCAGGAGACGAACTCCCGACGTCTCATGTGCGCGGCACCGCCCCGCGGGCTGCATCCAGCTTGCGCCGCGCCTGCGGGACCAAGGCGCTCCGGGGGTACGTGAGGATCAGGTGCTCCAATACCTGGACCGCCTCTTCTTGCCGCTGGGTGCTCATGAGCAGCTCGGAAAGGGCGAGGCCCGCGGCTGGGGCCGTCGCCGGCGCCTCCTTCACCGCGGCAGCACGCAGCAATCGCTCCGCGTCGCCCGGCTTGCCCGAGGCGGCGGCGAGCCGGCCGGCCAGCAGGTTCAGCTCTGCCCCACCTCGGTCCGGCGGGAGATCCGATCCGGCGCGCTCGAGGCCCGCGATAGCGTCGGCCGTATCGCCCTGCTCGAGATGAAGCAGAGCGCTGCCGAGCTCGGGCATGCTGTCCCGCTCCAGCGGCTGCAGCAAGGCGAGGAGCGCGGTGCGATGCGTTGCGTCGGCCCGGTCTCCCGCGTAGGGACCGGCTGCCTTGAGCAGGTCCACCGCGCCCTTGATGTCGCCGCGATAGAGCCGGATCCTCCCGCTCAGCGCCAACCCCTCGACGCTGCTGTCCCGGGCCACCGCCGAATCGGCGCGGCGGAGCTCGCCCGCCTTCAGCCACCCTACCGCAATCTGCCGGCGGAGGTTGTCGTACTCGTCAGCCGACAGCTTCGGCTTGAGCTCCACCAGCCGCTGGGCGG
Source organism: uncultured Gemmatimonadales bacterium (assembly GCA_963740175.1). Taxonomy (GTDB): domain Bacteria; phylum Gemmatimonadota; class Gemmatimonadetes; order Gemmatimonadales; family GWC2-71-9; genus CAVVWJ01. The sequence goes on along the minus strand of CAVUDL010000010.1, from coordinate 332,954 downwards.
CCTGGTCCGGTTTGCCCTCGCTGATGAGCACCGTGATCAGGGTGGTGGCTGCATCGGACGCGACCGACTGCGGTGCCCCGCGGTCGTCCGCCAGACCGCCCAGCATCCTGCGCGCGGCCGCGCGGTCTCCGGCTGCGGTGTACGCCTGGGCGGCCTCGAGCCGGATGCGGGAGGCCTGTCCTTCGGGCGAGCGGGCGGCGATGGCCTCGAGCACCATGCCTTCCGCTTGCTTGGCGGGAAAGGTCCGAAGCGTTCTAAGCTGGTCCAGGACGCTGCGAAGTACCGCGATGGCCTGGACCCGGTCGGGCGGAAGCGCGGGAAACAGGATCCGCACGGCCCCGAGAGGATCGCCCCAGCGGGCCCGCAGATCGGCCTCGATGCGCCGCGCCGTGAGATCCGGCTCGCGGACCAGCTGTCGCAGGAGCTCGGCTCTCGCCGCTGCGGGTGCCTGGCTAAGCGTCGCGACTGCCGTGGCACGGTAGCCGGGGAGCCGGCGAACGGCCAGGAGCCATTCACGCAGTGCCGCGTTGTAGTCCCCTTCAGAGAGCGACAGCTGCGCCAGCTCGGCCGACATCGCATCGGGCTGGCCCAGTCTTTCACGCCCCCGCAGGTACGCAGCCCGGGCGGCGGGGCGATTCTGCCTCCCCAGCTCCGCGGCGCCCCATTCGCGATACGGCGTTTCCTCGGTGGGAGCGATGCGGGCCCACCGCTCAGCCATCGCCCTCACGCTGTCCGGCTGCTCGACGGCAGCCCACGCCCGCAGCGCAATACCGAATACGGCAGAGCTCGATGGCGCCGCGTCCAGCGCTGCTCGCACCGCCGGCAGCATCTCTGCCCCGCGATTGAGCGGCATCAGCGAGCGCTCCAACCCAAGCAGTGCGGACACGTCGGCCGGGCGGTTCACCAGTACGGCCCGGTATGCCGCGACCGCGGCCGCGTAGTCGCCGCGGCGCTCGAGATCAAAGGCGCGCGTCATCTCCGGCTGCTGCGCCCAGGCTGGCGCAGAAAGCAGTAAAAGAAGCAGGAGTGTCCACGGGGCCGGGCGAAAGGCCATCAGATCACCTGGAGGAGGGCTGGGAGAGGCGGCGGAAGTAATCTACCACGAGGCGTCGTTCCTCCGGCGAGAGTTGCTGCAGCTCTTCCCAGGTAGGCACTCTCAGGCGGCGATGCTCATCTTCCAGACGAGCTCTGAGAGCCGGCGGCAGGTGGATGCTGTCGCCGGTGGCAGTGGTGCTCTGCCGCTCTTTTTTCTCGTCCTCCTCGTGCCCCTGCAGCGTCCGGCCCGCGTCGAGCATCCGCCGGAAGAGCCGTTGCTGGCGCTCCACCGTCTGCCGCTCCAGTCGTCCTGCCTCCAGCTTCCGGGAGAGCTGCGCCGCCTCATCAGCCATCTCACCGGCGCCGGGGATGCCGCCCTGGCCACGCATCTTTTCCAGCTCCTGCGCCAGCGCACGCTGCCGCGCCGCGAGGCGCTGCAGCTGCTCCCGTATGGCTCCGCTGCCCGCCATCGGCAGCATGCCCGCACCCTGTTGCCCCAGTCCGCCCTGCTGCTGTGCCAGCTGCGCCAGGCGTTCGAGGGTCTCGGCCAGACCGGATCCCGACTGGGATCCGGAAACGTCGCCGCGGGCACGCAGCAGCTGGTGCGCCGCCGCATTCAGGCCATCCACGGCTTCGCCGGCCTGATCGGCTGCCTCACGGCTATTGGGCGCGGCCGACGAAATCGCCTCCCGGGCTTGCTGCATGCGGGACTGGGCGGCAGCCAGCGCGGCACCGATCTGGGGCGGAACCAGCGCATTCTTCCCACCCGCCTGGCGCACCTGCTCCAGGACTTTCTGGACTCCTTCTTCGATGGCGGCCTGCTCCGCCCGGACGGATGCATCCGCGGTCCCCGCATCGCGCAGCTGTTCCTGGACTCGCAGCTGGCGCTCAGCGAGTCGGCTCGTCTCGCTCAACGCCTGATCCATCGCCTGTACCACTTCCTTACGCCACTCCTGTTGCATCTGCTGGCGCCGGCTCTGAAGCTGATCCCCCAGCGGGGCCAACGAACGCGAGGCCTCTTCGCCCTGCTGCTTGGCCCGGGGGCGCTCCCCCTGCTGAGCCGAAGCCGCTGCCTGCTGCATCTGCGCCCCGGCTTTGCCGGCCTGCTGGGCCAGGTCGCGCATATCGGCCTGCTTGCCTTCAGCGGCCCCATCCCGGGAGATCTGTTTGAGCGCGGCGGCGAGCGAATCGGCCCGCGCTGCCAGCTGCCGTTCTGCAAGAGCGGAGCGGTTGCTGTCGGCAGACCCGACCTGCTGATTCCAGTCACGTTGTTCACGCGCGAGCTCTCTGGACTCTTCGCTGAGATTGGCCAGATCGCCTTCCAGCGCGGCCCGGCGGAACAGCTCCCGGCTCCGTTCCAGCGCCTCGCGCAGCTCCTTCTGGGCATCCGCCAGCTGTTCGAGTGCAGCCTTGGTACGCTCGGCGTCCAGATCCTTCAGCGCCTGCTGCAGACTCGCCAGCTTTTCGCGCAGCTCGGGCGATAGCGCCCGCTCCAGCTGATCTCGAATCTCCGCCAGCTGCCGCTGCCACGACGAGTCGTTGACGCCGGCAGCTTCAGCCCCGCGCCGCAGCGCCTCGAGCGACTTCTCCAGCGACTCGGCTTGCCGGATCAGCTCCTCCTGGGACCTGGCCACCCCCTCGGCGCGCTGCGCCTCATCGTAGGAGAGCGACTCGCCCTCCCTCGAGCCCTGGGCTCCGGCCGGGCGGGCCCGCTCCCGCGCCAGATCGTCGGTCTGGCGTTCGACCCGGCGGCTCGCGTTGGTGATGGAGTCGAGCTGACTGGACACCGTCTCCGTGGCTTTACGCTGAGCGGCTCGCACCTCGCTCATCGTAGGCAAGCGCAGCACGAACTCGCGGGAGCGCCCGCTCTGGCCCCGAGGTGTGTTGTCTCTAGCCTTTGCGAAGTAGCGGACGGTGTCACCCGGCAGGAGACCGCGCCGATTCAGATCGAGGGTAAAGCTGAGGATCGCGCGGTCGGGACGTTCTGCTGGCACCGGCACGGTGTCGCGCCGGGCGGAGTCCACCTGGCCATATCGGCTGATTCGCCGGCTTTCCAGCGTGACGGCGGTGACACTGTGATCATCGCGCGCATCGATGATCACCGGTACCAGAAGGGTGAGCGGCGCCATGGTGTCCGCCCCGGGTACCGGTATCTCGACCAAGGGGACGCTGTCTGGTACCAGTCTGATGGGGAGCCGGACCGAGTCGCCGGCGAGCGGCGCACCCGAAGCGGTCTGCAAGGCGAGACGATATTCCCCGGAACGCGGCGGAGTGAAGGTGCCTTCAAAACGTGTGGCGGACACCGCCAGCGAGTCAACGCGGCCGGTGGATTGCCAGGCAGCGGTGGCCAGGCGCGCAGTAGCCTCGCCTCGGGTTTCCAGCCGGGTGCCTGTCGGCAGGATCAGCGTGTCTCCACCAGTCGGCAGCGGCTCGTGCTCTAATCCCAGATAGGGGGGATAATGCGCGATCACGCTGACGGCGCCGAGAAAGACCGGCAGCCGGACGCGAACTGTCAGGGTGTCGGAGGAGCGGCCGCCGCTGGTAACCCGGGCGAACAAGTCACTCTGAAGAGGGCGTGTCGCCACAGTGGCGCGGCCGAGGGAATCGAGACGAACGCCCTGCGGTCTCCAGGCTTCGCCGGGGGCCCGGATCCAGAGCATCGCGGTCTTCCGGCCCAGGGCCTCCAGGTGCAACTGCACCGGCTGACCCCGATCCACGAGGCTGTGGCTAGCCCGGATTCGGACTGGCGCGACAGTCGCCTCCCAGGCTTTGCCTGGATGCCAGAGCGCGGCGGCGGCGCCGTCGACCGGTCCGGCGGATGTGAACGCCGCAGCCCCGGCCGCCAGACAAACCAGGCCAGCCAGCGACCGCAGGCGCACTGGCCGCGCAATCGGTTCGAGCGCTGCGCCGCCCCGCCGCTCGAGATCATCAGCCTGGGCTTTGTCCGCCAGTGTGAGGAGGTCCCCGCTGGTTCCTGACGCGGCGGTGTCGAGCAGTGAGGTGAGTGCTCCGCGCCGCCACTCGCCCAGCTCCTCGAGCCTGCGCGCCAGCCGCGGAGTGGATAGACGGGAGTGGACCGTCCACGCCAGGTAGACGATGCCTGCCAGGCCCACAAGCGCCACCACCCATGCGAGCAATACCCAGTATGGAGCGCTGAGCCACCCCAGCTGGACGCTCCAAGCCCATATGCCGAGAAGCAGCGTTACCGTGCCCAGCCCGAAAGCGGCCCACCCTGCACCGCTTCTGGTGCGAAGCGGCCGGCCGAGCCGCTGCAGCGCGCCGTGCGTGGCCGGAGCGGTCACCCGCCGAACCCTACGGCATAGGTGAAAAGGTTTACGCCCATGCGCAGCGCGGCTTCGCGTTTGGCGGGCGAGTCGTCATGAACCTGAGGATCTTCCCAGCCGTCACCCAGATCGGACTGGAAGGAGTAGTACACGGCAAGTCGCCCGTCGAGGAAGATGCCGAACCCCTGCGCGGGCTGGTTATCGTGGGCGTGAATCTTGGGAAGCCCCTTGGGGAAGTCGTAGACCAGATGGTAGATCGGGTGATCGAGCGGGACTTCAACCAACGGCTCATCGGGGAACAGCCGCGCCAGCTCGCGCCGGATCGAGGCATCCATTCCATAATTATCGTCCGCGTGGAGGAACCCTCCCTGCAGCAGAAAGCGCCTGAGGGTGGCGAGGTCGCGGTCGCTCCAGTGGACGTTGCCGTGCCCGGTCATATAAAGGTAGGGGACGGTCCAGAGCTCATCGTCGCTGAGGGTGACCACCTTTTCCCGGGTCTCCACCCGGAGCGAGGTCCGGCTACGGACCGCTGACAGGAGATTGGGAAGGCTCGACGGATTGGCGTACCAGTCGCCTCCGCCATCGTAATGCAGCCGCCCGATGGTCAGCACCGGCTCCGGATTGACCAGCGCCGAACACACGGTGGCGACGCCCAGCAGCCAGAGTATCCGTGGGATCACGGCAGCTCCATGACCAGCTTGTACGCTTCGTTTCTGGGAAGGCCGAGGGACTGGGTGAGGCGCTGCACCACCTCTCGGCGGGTCAGCCCCTCTGCCAGCAGGGAGGTGGCCTGCTCCACCGCATCTTCCGTCCGGTCGGGCTCCGGCGCCGGCTCACCGGTGCCCTGGAGCACGATGGTCAGCTCGCCTCGCGCCGGGACTGCCGAATAATAATCGGCCAACTCCCCCAGCGTCCCGCTACGGATCTCCTCGTACATTTTGGTCAACTCCCGGCCAACGACGGCTGTCCTACCCGGCCCGGCCACCGGGATCAGATCCTCCAAAAGTGACACCAGCCGGGGCGGTGCCTCGAAAAACACCACGCTCCACTCCTCCGCCGCGGCCCGGGCCAGGAGCCGGCTGCGTTCCTTGCCCTTACGGGGAATGAATCCAAGAAAGAGATAGCGATCGGCCGGAACACCCGCGGCCGATAGCAGCGTTGCCACGGCCGAGGGGCCGGGAATGGGGACGACGATAACGCCCGCGGCACGTGCCTCGGCCACGAGATCGGTGCCCGGGTCGCTGACCGACGGGGTCCCGGCATCCGAAACGAGAGCGACATCTCGCCCCGAGCGGAGTATGTCGAGGATGTTCTCCAGCCGGTGTTCCGCAGAATGCGCGTGGAAGCTCAGGAGCGTGGGGCGTGCCTCGAGGTGGGCGAGCAGCCCTCGGGTGCGCCGGGTGTCTTCCGCGGCGACGACCGGCACATTTGACAACACCTCAATCGCCCGGGCCGAGAGGTCTCCCAGGTTGCCGAGCGGAGTTGCCACCACGTACAGAGTACCGGGGACGGGCATGTTGGAGTCTAATAGAAGACGGAGAGGACGGAGAAGACGGAGATGGCGGAGAAGACGGAGAGGACGGTGGGAATCTCGCGCCCACCGTCCTCTCCGTTTTCTCCGACTTCTAAGTCCTAGCTGAGATGCTGCTTGATCTTCCCTTCGAGGGTCGCCTTCGGCACCGCGCCGACCACGGTGTCGACGTGCTGGCCGTTCTTGAAGAAGAGGATGCTCGGGATCGAGCGGACATTGAACCGCATGGCGGTTCGCTGATTCGCGTCGACGTCCACCTTGGTGACCTTGGCCTTGCCCACGTACTCGCCGGCGAGTTGATCGAGGAGCGGCGCCACGATTTGACATGGCCCGCACCAAGACGCCCAGAAATCCACCAGCACCAGTCCGTTGGCCTGCTCGATTTCCGCGGCAAACGAGGCGTCACTGACGTGCACGGTCAAGGTATTCGGTGCGCCCATGTTGGTTATTCTCCTGTTGTGTTATTGCGGGCGTACTGCCCTAATCCTGTGAGGAGGCATCAGTGGCTGACGGCCCCCGCATTGCCCATGTTGGTATTGCCGTCCCCGACCTCGAGGCGGCGGCTGCGTTCTATCGGGATGTGCTGGGTATCTCACCGCACCCCCCCGAGATTGCTGACGGGGCCGCCATCCTGTCGCTCCCCTTTGGCGATGCCGAAGTGGAGCTACTGGCCCCGCTCGCCCCGGACAGTCCTATTGGGAAGTTCCTCGCCAAGCGGGGCCCGGGAATTCACCACATCTGCTACCGGGTACCTGACCTGGATGCAGCGCTCGAGGCCTGCCGCGCCGCCGGGTACCGCCTGGTGGACGAGGTGCCGCGGTCAGGTGCGGCCGGACGCCGGATCGCCTTTGTCCATCCCAAGGCCACCGAAGGAATTCTGCTGGAGCTCACCGACTAGCTGTTAAAAGATAACAGCGGCCCTGCAGGAAGGTTCCCGAACTGACTCTAAGGGGCGGTATCGGCGGAGGAGGGTTCCAGACACGGCCGGGCCGGGTTCCCGGCGGCGGCGAGATCGACCTGGTTGACGAGCCAGGTACCGTCGAGAGCTTTGACGGTGGTGAAAGGGACTGTCCAGGTACAGGTATCCCGCTTGAGCTCGACCTGCACTGCCCGCCGGTTGGGGTCGTTCACCGGGGTATCGCCGGTAATACGAAAGGACTGGTTACGCAGGTAGGCCTGCATGATGGCAATGCGGCGCTGATAATCGGGCGGTTGCCGGGTCTTGGCGGCGGAACCGTTGGCCGATCCCCACAGGGATGCCATTCGTGCCAGGTTGCTGTCTTTCACCGCCTGCATGAAGCTCCGCACTGCACCGCTGGACGAGGTGACGGGCTCTGCTGCGGGCGCACCTGACCCCCCGCCACACGCCGCCAACACGAGCACCGTTCCGAGCCATCGTTGCTTGGGCACAAGTCTCTCGCTCAGCTAATGTTAGGTTGCGAAGTTAACCGGCACCGGAGCCCCGAGCAATGACTCCGACTCGGCTGTACATCAACGTTGACCACGTGGCCACGGTGCGCGAGGCCCGCCGCACCGACGAGCCCGATCCGGTGGAAGCCGCGCTTGCCTGTGAGCAGTCGGGTGCGGACGGTATCACCGCCCACCTGCGGGAAGACCGCCGGCATATCCAGGACCGGGATGTAGAAGGGCTGATGGCGGCGGTGCGGGTGCTCAACCTCGAGCTGGCCACCAGCACGGAGGTCGTGGCACTCGCCTGCCGGCTCCGCCCCTACCAGGCCACCCTGGTGCCCGAGCGGCGCGAGGAGATCACCACTGAAGGAGGGCTGGATCTGAGCCGGCCCCATCCAAAGCTGCGTGAGACCATCCGTCGCCTGGAAGAAGCCGGCTCGCGCGTCAGCCTCTTCATCGACCCCGATCTGAGCACGATTGATGCCGCCAAGGACCTCGGCGTGCCCGCCATCGAGCTGCACACTGGACGCTATGCCAACTCCTGGCGGCGGGGCGACACCGCCTTGGACGAGCTGCGGCGCGCCGCCGCCCACGCAGCGAGCATGGGCCTCTTCGTGCACGCAGGCCATGGACTGACCTACGCCAACGTGAAGCCGGTCGCCACGATCCCGGACATCGAGGAGCTCAATATCGGGCACAGCGTGGTGAGCCGGTCCATCATGGTCGGGATGGGCACGGCGGTGAATGAGATGCGGAGAGCGATGGGGAGCTAGGGCTATTGGCTATGGGCTATTGGCTACTAGCTATAGGCCTGCCGCTGTTAGGTTGTAGTCGTCACCGGATCAGGAATCGATTTGCCAATAGCCAATAGCCAATAGCCAGTGGCCTTCCTCCCATGACCACACCGCTCGGCGCCGCGGACTTCTTCGCGTTGGAAGCCGGCGAGTGCCTGGACCAGCTGGAGCGCCTCGTGTCTCAGAAAGGCTCGCCTCCGGCCGATGAATTCCTGCGCGCCGCCCGGGTGCTCCGTGGCTCGGCGCTGATGGCGGGGCAGACCCAGATCGCCCGTGCTGCCGCTGGGCTGGAGGCACTCGCGCGGGCCCACCGAGATCACAAGCGTACCTGGGATGCGGCTACCGGAGAGCAGGTGTCGCAGGCGGTGGAGGAGTTCCGGCTGCTGGTCCGGCGTGCGCGTGAGTGGGGCGAAGCTGACACCGCCCGGGCCGTGCGTCTGGCCCGCTCACTCGAGAGTCTTGCCGGCCGCCCCGCCAACGAGCTGACCGAGCGCGCGGCTGAGCCGGCGCGGCCCGAGCTGCATACTGGCGTCAGGGCGTTCGTAGCCCGCGAGGGGGCCCTGATCGCCAGCGCCCTCGATCGGGCCGCGCGATCGCTCCGGACAGCCCCCGGCGACCGCGAGCCGCTCTACAATGTGATCCGCCGCATGCAGTCGCTTCGGGGCCTCGCCGAGCTGGGCGACCTGGTGCCGCTTCCCGAAATCCTTGACGGCATCGAGCTGGCGGTGGGCGACTTGACCCGCCTGTTCGCGCCACCCCCGGACGTTGACAAGGTCATGGAATGCGCCGCGCTGGCACTCACGCGCATCTCACGCGACGTCGCCGAGCGAGGCCGGCCGGACCCCGACGCGGACGAAGCTCGCAACTTCACCGAGCTCCTCCTCCGTGCGTTCGCGGTCGAGCGGGACGTGGTTCCCATCGAGTCACTGTATTTCTCGGGCGATCCCCAACCCCTGACGCAGCCCTTGGCGCAGCCTCATTTCACCGCGCCCGAGCCGCTGGGTCCGCTGGAGCTGGTGAGCCAGGGCGAGCATCTGTGTCAAACCGCGGACCTCATCGCCGGCGCGCGCTCGGCCATCCAGCGGGATCTGCGTCTGTACCATCTGTTGGGCGCACTGAGATCCGCCTCTACTCCCAGTCCCGACCCGGTGGCCGGGGCGCTCGGCATCTTTGCGCGATCGGCGCAGGAGGCGCTGGCCGCCGGCGTCGCGAGCCGGTCACTGACTGAACTGTCGGCTCACCTGCGCGAAGCGGGTGAGCTCCTGCGTGCCGTCGTCGAGAACGACGACCGGATGTTGATCTCACGCCGCCTGCTCGATGTGGCCCATCGCCTGGACGGTCTGCGGTCGGCAGAGCACCCTGCCCCGGGAGAACTGCCGATCGTGCCTATCGACGCGCTGAGCTACGAGACGGAGCCGGACGTCGTGCCCATCGAGACTCTCGCTCCCGATCAACCCGTCCCTATCGAAAGTCTCGCCCCCGATCAGCCGGTGGAGCGCGAAGCGGCCCCCGGTATCGAAGCGAGCTTCCGCACCTTCGACCTGCTGATCCGGCAGCGGGGCGAGGCCGCGCCATCGCTGGAGGGTCTGATTGGAGAGGCGGCTCGACCCCCCGTCCGAAGTGAGGAGCCGGAACCGGTCGCCATCGCTACTCTGGTCTACCGGGGGCAGGCCGCGCTCGAGCGGGCCGTCACGGTACGCCATCAGATCGCGGCAGAGCTGTCCCGCAAAGCGAGCCTGGATTCGCTGCAACCGCTGCTGCAGGAGCTGTTGGACCTCGTGCCCCTGGCGCTTGAGAAAGCCTGAGGCGGAGGTTCAGCGGAGCCTGCTTCGCCGGAGCCTGCCCGCTCTCATCGGAGTCGGGATATCGGTAGGCCTGCTCGCGTGGGCCCTGCACGATGTCCGTCTCTCGGATGTGATGTCGCATATCAAGACCGCGCGCCCCGCCCCTCTGGCCGCCGCAGTCATCATCGCAACATTGACGTTCCCGCTGCGCCTGGTGCGCTGGCGTCTGCTGCTGCGAGACGAGCGGGGCGAGCCATATCGCGCCGGCCCGCTGTGGCATGCCATCGCGCTTGGTTTCATGGCCAACAATCTCCTTCCGCTGCGGGCCGGCGAGCTGGTCCGGGCCTACACCGCGGCGCGGCTGGCACCGGCTCGCTTCACCACGGTCATCTCCTCGGTGGCGGTGGAACGCATCTTCGACGGCCTGACCGTCGTGGCGTTGCTCACCTGGGCGCTCTTCGCCTCGGATCTGCCCAGCTCGATCGCCATCGGCGGTACGTCGGTTGCGCAGCTGGCCCGCCTGGCGGGCATCGCAGGCGTTATTGGACTACTGGTAGCGATCGCGGTCGTGGCGGCCCCGCTTACCGCCGAGGGCATTGTCAGGCGGGTCCTGCCTCGCACGCAGGTCGCCGACCGGATCGTGGACCTGATCGAGGGTGTCCGTCAGGGATTGACCGTTCTGCGCTCTCCCGCCCGCCTCGCCGGCGTCGTTTTCTGGTCGCTGGTGCTATGGCTGGTCAACGCGCTGGCGTTCTACGTCGGCTTTCAGGCGTTCGACATACCGGTGAGCTATGCCGGAGCGCTCTTGCTCCAGGGACTCCTGGTGCTCGGGATTTCCATTCCATCCACTCCCGGCTTCTTCGGTCCGTTCGAGGCAGTGATCGTGGCGGTGCTGGCGTTGTTCGACGTGCCGGGCAGCCTCGCGTTTTCCTACGCGATCTCCTTCCACATCACGTCCTTCGTGCCGATTACGCTGCTGGGCCTCTGGTCCATGGCCCGGATGCCGGAGGGGTTCCAGCTCTTGCGCAAGGAACCGACGTGACGCCGACCACTGTGACGGCCTCGGCCCCGGCCAAGGTGAATCTCTTTCTGCGGGTCCTGGCTCGGGAGGAGAGTGGCTATCACGGGATCGAAACATTGTTCTGTCTCATCAGCCTGTCAGACACGATCGTGGCGGAACGGCGTGAAGGGCGCGGCGTCACGATCGATCTCTCCGGTGCGGACGTCGGCCCGCCGGAGCAAAACCTTGCGGTGCGGGGCGCGGCCGCGGTGCTCGAATCGGTAGGAAATCCTTTTGCGCTTCACCTCAGCCTGACCAAGCGGATTCCGGTACGGGCGGGGCTGGGAGGCGGATCGAGCGATGCAGCCGCGGCACTCCAGGCAGCGAACCGGCTGGCAGGCGACGCCATTCCTCGGCACGAGCTGCTCCAGATCGGCGCCCGCATCGGCAGCGACGTCCCTTTCTTTCTGACCGGAGCTCCGTTGGCCCTGGCGTGGAATCGGGGTGAGCGCATGGTGCGTCTGGCGCCGCTGCCGCCCGCGCCCGCTCTGCTGCTGACACCGAGGGTGCCAGTCGGGACCGCCGAAGCGTACGGGTGGGTAGACGCCGCCCGGCAATCGGCGGGTCGCCGGGGGGCGGTGGCGCTGGACCTCGATGCCCTCTCCAGCTGGGGCGACATCGCGCGTATGGCAGGGAATGATTTCGAGTCGCCGGTGTTCGGGCGTCACCCGGAGGTGCGGGCCGCCTTCGAAGCGATGGTGGGGACCCGGCCCCTGCTCTGCCGCATGAGCGGTTCAGGCTCGACGCTCTTTGCCATCTATCGCAGCGCGCGAGATCGCGAGGACGCGGCCATGATGCTGGGGCGGAAGCATGGGGCGGTCATGGCGGTAGAGACGGTATAGACGAGTCGCTAGTCGACAGTCGCCAGTAGCCAATGCAGTAGCCGAACTAGCCCTACCTGATCCGCACGATCCTCCCGGTCGACGGCACGCCGGTTCCGTTCACAACGAACAGCATGTAATGGCCCGGCGGAGCCAGGTTCGGGTCGGCCGGCGTCTTGACGGTCAAGCCCCCCGTGGTTCTCACGAACGACAGCTCGTTGAATCGCTGGTTCGAATCGAAAGCGTGGGTGACGGAACCGTGCCTGACCAGCGTCACTCTGGTGATGGCCGACGGTGAAGGCGTGCCTACGAAGAACGACTGCCCGTACCCGAGGGTGCTCGCGGAGACACTGGAGATGCTGGGGCGCGCGCCCTTGAACAGGTATGGTGGAGAGAATATCTCGGCGTTGTAGTGGTTGGCGTTGCCGAAGGCGTCGCCGCTGCCGGTAACCAGCACCCGGGCATCCGGCAGCAGCAGCGCGGTGGAGTGGTAGACCCGGATAACGGAGTTGCTGGCGAGAGTACGCCACTGGTCGGTGGCGGGGTTCCACATCTCCGCCGCGAAGACGGCGCCGCTCTCGTCGGTGAAACCGGTGCCGCTGGTGCCGCCGGTGACCAGCACTTCCCCCGTGGGCAGGATGGTGGCGTTGAGATGACGGCGGCGGTGCGCCATGGAGCCGGTCCATCGCCACACCGGGCTCGGCTGGTTCAGGTCGATAATCTCGGCAGTATTCGTGGTCCGGCCGCCACCGGCATACAGGATCTTCCCCGGCTGATACATCACGGCCGAGCCGTAATCCCGCGTGCCGTACTGCCGGCTCGCCACGCTGGTCCAGGCGCCGGTTCCGCTGGTCGACAGGTACAGCGAGGCGCGGTTCTCTCCGGCGTAGAACACCTTGCCGTTAGGCGCCAGGAAGGTGCGGGGGTAGTACGGCAGCGCCCGGTTGGCCGAGGTGAGCTTGCGCCATGCCGAGCCGGTCCATACTTCCGGCGTGGCGACCACCAGCCCCGCCTGGTCCCGTCCAGCGATGGTGACCGCCTCACCGTTGGCCAGCGTGGTCGTCGTCGGATACCAGCGGCCCTTGGCCATGGCGGGGCGCGACAGCCAGCTCATCGTTCCAGGGTCGAACAGATTCGCATCGGGAATGCCGTGATCGTCGCTGATGTGCCCGCCATTGACCAGCAGCCTTCCATCCGACAAGAACGTGTGCCCGCTGCAGAAGATCCAGTCCGGGCTGGGGACCGCGGTGAAGGCTTTGCTGCTGGGGTCCCACACGTACGGCTGCCCAAATTTCCCCCAGGTCAGCACCTTTCCGTTCCGGAGCAGGTGCAGGTGGAGCCCGATGATGGGCCAGGAAAAGGGAGCGGTCCATTTCCCTACCGTCCCCTCGTTTCCAGCCGCCACGACCGATGCCGATCCCGTCGGCGAGCCGCACGGCACCGATTGGTTGGGGCGACGGGCTACCCGCACGTCGTCGTGGTAAAGCTCCACAACGCCGGGGCTGACCGTTTCCAGCTCGGTCTCGCTGAAGCCGGGATCCTCGTTCGGTCCCTCGCGTAGCGTCAGACTTCCACTCTCCCTGGTCCCGACGACGCGGTACTCGACCAGCACCGAGTTCTTGGTCGAGTTCGTGGCCAGAAACTTGTTGCCGCACACATAGACCAGATCCAGCGGCGCCAGCATGCTCCCGGCGGGCCCCTCCACGCTCGGTGGCTCCGGGCGGGACGGAGGCGACTGGGCGCCGTCGAAGCATGCCGCCAGAGCAAGGGCGGTTCCGAGAGAGAGCGCTACCCGGAGATCAGCGCGCATGGTGGTCATCCGATTCGCAGGGTCTTAGCCACCGACGGCACCCCGCCGGCACTCAGAATAAAGAGCAGATAGTCTCCGGGGGGCGCCAGATTTCCTCCCCCCGGCGCGCTGACCGTGAGGCCTCCCGCCGCTCTCCGGAACCCCAGGTCGAGGAAACGTTGGTTCTGATCGAAGCCATGCGTCACTGAACCCAGCCGGACTAGTGTCACCCGGGTGACGCGCGGCCCGTCCCCGGTTCCCAGGAAAAACTCCTGCCCGTAGGCCGCCGTTGCCGGGGCAGAGAGAATCGAAGGTCGCGGTTCCTGGAAGAGATAGGGTGGCGAGAAGACCTCGGCGTTCAGCTCACGAGGAAGCCCGGGTCCGTCCCCGCTGCCGGTGTGCAACACCCGGCCATCGGGCAGGAGCAGCGAGGTCGAGTGGTACACCCGGGTGACGCGATTGCTCGCGAGAACGGCCCACTGCTCGGTGGCTGGATCCCACATCTCGGCGGCGTGTACCGCCCCCACCGGATCACTGAAGCCGATTGCACTGGTGCCGCCGGTGGCCAGCACGCGACCGTCGGGCAGGAGGGTGGTATTGAACTGGCGTCGGGAATAGGCCATTGACTCAGTGTACCGCCACACCGGGTCAGGCGCGGTGAGATCGATTACTTCGGCCGTGTTGGTAGGAGCGCCATCGGGCGGGTCGCTTCCGCCCACGATCAGTACCCGGCCCGGCCGGTACATCACCGCTGAGCCGTAGTCCCGGCGGCCGTAGTTACTGGCTGCTGCTGGAGTCCAGCTGCCATTTCCGGTGGGGTCGAGGTAGGCGCTCTGCTGCAGCTCGCCGGCATAAAACACCAGCCCGTTGGGCGCGACGAACATCCTCGGATAGTAGGGCAATTCACGGGCGGCGCCGGGGAGGATCCGCCATCCGGCGCCGGTCCACACTTCAGGAGTCTCGACCGGGGCGCCGGTCTCGTCAGTCCCCCCCAAGGTCAGCACTTCACCGTTGGGCAGCGTCGTGCTCGTTGGATACCAGCGAGCCCAATTCATGGGCGCCGCCGCGGTCCAGGCCTGCGCCGCCGGATCGAAGATGTTCGCATCGCGCAGCCCCTTGAGGTCGTCCAGGTGGCCGCCGGTCACCAGCAGCCGCCCGTCAGGGAGAAAGGCATGGCCGCTGCAGAACACCATGGTGGCGCTGTGCGCCGAGGTGAAGGCTCCAGTCCCGGGATGCCAGATGTGCGTGTCACCGACTCGCCCCCAGGAGACCACGTCTCCGCCGGGCAGCAGGTGCAGGTGCACCGCCACGACGGGCCACGCGAAGGCCGGGGCCCATTCCCCCACCGTGGCCTGAGGCTGGGGACCGCCTGTCTGCGGAGGACAGTCGGTATGGTCATTCGGGACGGGAGAGGTGGCGCCGGCCTCGGAGGAAAGCTGGAGTGCGCCGGCGGAGAGGGTAGTGAGCCGGGTAGTACTGGGGGTCGTCTCGCTGGTGTGTGCGGGCAGCAACAGCTCGCCCTGCTCCGATGTGCCCGCGACCTGGTACGCGACCGTCATCTCGGCGGCGGCGTGGCTCTGGATGTCGAAGTCGTTGCCGCAGACGTATGCCGCGGAGACGAGAGCCGACAATCCGCCGGGCGGCTCCGGCTTCAGCGCGCTGTCACAGCCCGCAGCCGCAGCGACCAGCGCAACTGTCCCCAAATACCGCATCGGCTGTCGGGGGAGCACGGCCCTGTTGCTCAGTGCGGCGTGACTCTCGAGTCCAGCATTTCACGCACCTTGCGCGTCAGCGCGTCGGGGTCCAGCGGCTTCTGGAGAAATTCCCTGCCCTCGTCCAGCAGGCCCCGCCGCACCACATCCAGACCGGTGTAGCCGGAGGTAAATAGAATGGGAATCGCGGGGTGCCGCTCCAAGAGCCGGGCCGCCAACTCCCGTCCGCCTAAACCCGGCATCACGACATCGGCGACGATCAGGCTGACGTCGCCGCGCTCCTCCACCTTCTGGAGGGCTTCTTCTCCATTGGCTGACTCCACCACCTGGTATCCGGATTCCCGCAGCGTTCTCGCCATGATGCCCCGGACCATGGGCTCATCCTCAGCCACCAGCACTACCTCATTGGTCTGAGCGCCGCGGGCAGGAAGGTCCGGGGCCGCCCGATCGGCAGACGGTCTTGCGACCGGGAGGTACACCTTGAAGGTGGTGCCGAGGCCGGGCTCGCTATAGACCCAGACATAGCCGCCGGTCTGCTTGACGATGCCGTAGACTGTCGAGAGGCCGAGCCCGGTTCCCTGCCCCACCGGCTTGGTGGTGAAGAAGGGTTCGAAGATCTGCGCCAGTATCTCGCGGTCCATTCCGTGTCCGGTGTCGGTCGCTACCAGCACCGCGTACTCACCTGAGCGGAGAGTCCGAACCGCCTTGCGCGCGGCATAGGACTCGTCCAGGACTGCCCGCGCCGTCTCGATGGTGAGGCTGCCGCTCTCCGGCATCGCGTCCCGGGCGTTCAGCGTCAGGTTGATCAGCACCTGCTCCAGCTGGCCCGGATCGGCGCGAACCGAGCCGACCGCAGCATCCAGATGCAGACGGAGGCCGCGGGTCTCGCCCAACGATCTCGCGAGGATCGGCTCCAGGCTACGAACGGTCTCGTTCAGGTCCAGCACCCGCGGCTGCAGCACCTGTCGCCGGCTGAAGGCGAGGAGTTGCTGGGTGATTCCGGCGGTCCGCTTCGCCGCTCGCCAGATCTGATCCACATCGTCTCGCACAGCGGGTGACAGACCCTCTGTCTGCAGAACGTAGTCGGCGCAGCCCAGCACCACCGACATCATGTTATTGGCCTCGTGGGCGATGCCGCCGGCAAGCTGGCCTACGGCATCCATTCGCTGCGACTGCCGGAGCCGCTCTTCCATTTCACGCCGGTCGGTGATGTCGATGGAGACCCCCGTCATATACAGCGGCTTCCCGTTTGGGTCGCGCACCAATCGCCCGTGGTCTGCCAGCCAGCGGACCCTGCCGTCAGGGAGCACGATCCTGAGCTCGTAGTCCAGCTGCGTCACCGGCTTCGACGACCGTTTGAATGGTCGAGGCGACGAATTCGCGGTCCTCGGGGTGCACTCGTTCCAGGAACTGCTGGTACTGGGTGACGGCGCCGGGCTCCACTCCATACAGCCGGCACAGCCCTTCATCCCAGGTGAGGACATTGCTGCCTACCTCCCACTGCCAGGCGCCCATGCGCGCAGCCCGTAGCGCCAGCTGGAGCCGTTCCTGGCTCCGCGCCAGGGCTTCCGCCGCCTGTTTGCGCTCAGTGACGTCCCGCTTGATGGAGGATGCCCCGACGACCTCGCCGCGTGAGTTTCGGATGGGCGATACAGTGACGGCGATATAGATCGTCTGTCCGTCTTTTCTGATCCGCTGGGTCTCGGAGAACTCCACCACCTCCCCCCGCCCGATGCGCTCCAGCAGGTCGCGTTCGGCTTGATGGAGCTCCTCGGGAATCAGCTTGAAGATCGACTGACCCACCATTTCGGCTTCGCTGTAGCCGAAGATCCGTTCGGAGGCGGTGTTCCAGCTGGTCACCTGCCCCTCGAGGGTCTTGCCCACTATGGCGTCAGAGGACGATGACACGATGGCGGCCAGCCGCGCGTTCGCCACTTCGGCGCCGCGCTGGGCGGTTACGTCGCGGGTGAAGCATCGGCTGTGGACGAATTTACCGTCCTGCCGGTACACGCTGGAATCGATGAGCACCAGTTTGATCGATCCGTCCTTGCAGCGCAGCTTCGCGGGATACTCGCGCAGTACCTCACCTGTGGTGAGGCGGTGGAGGATGTCCTCGACGACGTTGGCATCGACATGGAAGTCCGCGATGTTGCGGCCGACGTACTCCTCCCGGCTGTAGCCGAGGAGATCGAGCTCCGCCTGGTTTGCCCGGAGAATGGATCCATCGGGTCCGATCCAATGGAGGGGGACGGTGGCGCTTTCGAAGAAATCGGACAGCTCCTGCTCTCGCCGCCGGAGCGCCGCCTCGGCCCGCTTCAGGTCATCGATGTCAACGGAGGTTCCCACCCAGTTGGTGATCCGGCCGGTGTGGTCGCGGCGGGGGACCACCCGCGCCAGCATCCAGCGGAAGACCCCATCATGGCGGCGGTAGCGCAGCTCCATTTCGAACGGCTTGCCCTGCTCGAGCGCGCGGCTCCACCGCTCCCCCACGGCCGCGGCCTCGTCCGGATGATTAAAGTAGGCCCGACCCCGGGTATTGATCTCCTCCACGCTGGAGCCGGTGTACTGCTGCCAGGTCTGATTGGCGTATACGATCCGGCCGCCGGCGTCGGTGATCCAGAGAAAGCCGGGCGCCGCATCGCCGAGAATGCGGTGCCACTCCTCACCGGTGCGCAGCGTGGTTTCAGTCATGGATCGGGAGTAAAGGGATCGGCACCGGCGTTGGCAGGGTGAGCGGACGTCTTAGGGCCCGGGGAAGCCGCCGGACCACCATTGTGAAGGCAGGCGATCAAAGTATGGACGGTGCAACCGGCAAGGCAAGAGGCGAGGGCCCGGGCGCCCTTCGTCCGGGGGGGCCATTTGTTTAGCTTCCGGCTTCCGGCAGGCTACAGCAGAACTGGCCCTTCGTCCAACGGCAGGACAGCGGACTTTGGATCCGTTAATGGTGGTTCGAATCCACCAGGGCCAATTGGAGTTAGCTAAAACTGGGGAAGGTCTGTGGGGAAGGTTTGCCCCGTTATTGTACCTGAAATCGAGTACAGGGCTTCCGTTCGGGATTGACACGAGCAGCCGGCTACTCGCGCAGTATTGCCTCCTGCGTGTATTGAGTACATGATTTTTCCGCCCGCCCAACGGGATAGGGTAATGCATCTTGAGAAGGGAACACTAATCGAAGTGCAGGGAAGCATCAGCACTGTTCGCAAGGAGGGCGTTACGCTGGCGGACTGCCGCCTGCTTAGGGTCATACCCTTGGTGGGCTAATCGGAATCAAACCCGACAGGCCGTGATCTGGAGGTAGTGTTTCAAATGAGTTGTGCGCCATGTCCGGAAGTCGGTCTAGCGAGGCGTAGGTCCCCGACCGGAGGTTCCGATGTGGAAGCCGCTTCTCCTGCTCCTACTGGTCGCCTGTGGCTCTGACGCGCCCAGCACCGATGTCGCCACGATCTACCAGTACTCCCTGGTCCTGAACCAGCCGCCCGGGGTCGACTGCACCGGCGGCGGCTTCTTGGATTTCGAGGCCGACACCCTCGGGGTCACCTCGGAGTGCTTTGGATCTGATGGTGGCCTCGGGGCCGTCCACGCCAACGCCCCGCTCACCGACGTAGTGCAGGACGGCTCGACCCTGTCCTTCGATGCGGAGGAATGCGCCCACACCGGTACGATCGCCGAGCACGAGATCAACGGAACGGTCACCTGCGTCGCTCCAGCTGGTAGTGGGGGGCTGGATGTCTCCGGGACCTGGACGGCGACGGCAATCGAATGAACTAGGGTCAGGGAAAGGAAATCCTCAGCCCGTTCTGTTTGACCCGCCAACTACGGCCCAAAGCCCACACCCCTTGAGGCTGGCTCACAGAGGTACGGTGAGAACGGCGCAGGGCGCCGCGTGTGCGAGGCGTTGAGCAGTACTGCCGGGTCCAAGAACTCCCGCGGCACCACCTCGGTGATACCCGATGACCAGTGCATCAGCCTGTGTTTCCAAGCAATGAGTGATCACGCTCTCGACCACATCTCCTGTCCGGATCGCAACCTGAATCTGCGAATAATCCCTCTCTGAAGAGAATTCATTCATGCGGCTTTGCACCGACAAGCCACGCAATGGGGGGACAGACATCTCCTCCATCCCTTGGTGACCGGGTGTGTCTTCCACCGTGATGACGCTCAGGTCGGCTCCAGTGTATCGAGCAAAGTCGACAGCTTCCTGGAGTACCATCATTCCCCGTTGCGTGCCATCCAGGGCCACCACCACCCGGCTCAGTTCAGCGACCACCTGAGGCACAAACAGGGTTGGAACCGAACTGCGCCTCGCGACGGCATCCGCTGTGTCTCCCAACAGCAGGCGTGTCATGTCCGCCGTCGGCTTGCGCCCGAGCACGACCAAATCGGCGTTCTGGGATTCCGCGAACCGACAGATTTCGATACCAGGGATGCCGACAGCCGCCCCAATTTGAATCCGCTCCAGCTCACCCGGCTCCATAACGTTGGTCTCGAGCCATCTTCGCAGGCTTTCGGTAGTCTCGTCAGTCTCAGAGCCTGCCCAAGTCCTGCCTACGGTGACTTCTGCATGACGAGCGGCGAGTTTGCGAGGGGCTACCCGCATGATGGTGAGACGCGCCGAGGAGCGCTCCGCAAGGTTCATTGCTGTCCTCGCAGCGTGATGCCCCGCTTCCGATACATCCGTCGCCGCTACGATGTGTCTCAAGTGCATTCGACATTCTCCTTTACTGCACCTTAGTCCTTTCCTTGTGAAGAAATGATTAAGGTCGTGCGAAGCTTTCACAGGGGTTCCTGGTCGTGGTGGCGCCGGGCTAGTATTTGAGCGTGACTGACAGCTCTGTCCTGCATCCTCTGCCGCCCAGTGAACGTCTGGAGCGCCTCGTCATCGCAGCTTCTGCGCTGATCACGGAGGTCTCACTCGAAGGCGTGCTCCAGCGAGTTGTAGAGGTGGCGGCGGAGGTGATCGGCGCCCGCTATGCTGCTATCGGCGTGTTGGCGCCTGATGGAAGGCTGCTAGAGAGCTTTACCACCCACGGTATAGATGCGGAACACCGCGCGTTGATCGGAGACCTGCCCAGGGGTCATGGCATTCTGGGCTTGGTGATCCGTGAGGCTAGGCCCATTCGGTTGCCGGATCTCACCCGCCACCCGGACTCCTACGGTTTTCCCCCACACCACCCTCCCATGCACTCGTTTCTGGGCGTACCGATCGTTGGCAGGCGAGGGATTTTCGGCAATCTCTATCTCACCGAGAAAGTGGGAGGTGAGGTCTTTAGTGAGGATGACCAACACATCGCCATACTGCTTGCGGCTAACACGGCCGCGGCAGTGGAGAACGCTCGTCTCCACGAAGAGAGCGCACGGCTGCTGGACGAAGTGCAACAGCTGCATCGGGCGCGAGAGCGCTTCTTCGCCATGGTGAACCACGAGCTACGGAATGCGTTGGCGGCGGTGCAGGGATGGGCGGAGATGATGGTCCGGAAGAAGGATCCAGCCACCGTCCCAAAAGCTGCCTTTGAGGTCCTGGACTCGGCCCAGCAGGCAGTCGGGCTGATCAACGACCTGCTCGATCTGAGCCGCCTGGATGAGGATCGGCTGCGACCAGTCATCCGCGCTACCGAGCCAGGATCGATGGCGCGAAGGGCGAAGGCCCGCATTACTCCAGCGGCAGAGGCCAAAGAAGTTTTGATTCAGGTCGACGTAGACCCAGACCTTCCGAGCTGTGAAACCGACGCCAGCAGGGTTGAGCAGATCCTCGTCAATCTGCTGGGCAACGCCATTCAGCATACGCCCGAGAGAAGCACCGTACGGATCCATGTGACGTCCCGGCTTCCGATGGTCGTCTATGTGGTTGAGGATGCCGGTCCGGGCATCGAGGAAAAGGAGCTCGAGCAGATCTTCGATATCTACGTAACTAAGGCGTCCGGCGAGAGCCGGGGCACTGGCTTGGGGCTCCCCCTTTCCCGCAGGCTCGCTCGGCTGCTCGGGGGTGAGCTACGGGCTGCTGCCCATCCCGAACGGGGCGGACGCTTCGTATTGGAGCTCCCTGCCGCCCGCAATGTCTAAGGAAACTTTCAGGATTGCTTTTGACAGCCTTTAACCCGCACCACCTAAGTTGCGACGTATGAAGATTCTCGTGGTAGAAGACGATCGAAAGGTCGCCGGCTTTATCGAGCTGGGACTGAAGGAGGAGGGATACATCGTGGACGTCGCGCCGGATGGTGAGGAAGCTACGATGCTGGCGCATGTCTACGACTACGACATGATACTCCTCGATGTCGTGCTGCCCAAGAAGAATGGCTTTCAGGTGGCCACCGAGCTGCGGCGAGAAGGCCGAAAGACGCCCATTCTCATGCTCACCTCTCGGGACGCGAAAGAGGACGTGGTGCGGGGTCTTGATGCCGGGGCGGATGACTACCTGGCCAAGCCTTTCCGGTTCGATGAGCTGCTCGCTCGGATTAGGGCGCTGCATCGACGGGGTGGTGCCGAGCGGTTGGACGTGCTCCGGTATCCTCCCATCGCACTGGACCGGCTGCGGCATCTGGCGACCATCCATGACAAGCGGCTGGACCTGACGCCGAAGGAGTTCCAGCTGCTGGAGTATTTCCTCCTCCATCCCGAGGAGGTCATACGGCGGACCACGCTCCTGGAGAAGGTATGGGACATGCACTTCGATCCGGAAAGCAACGTGGTGGACGTCCACGTGGGCAATCTGCGCCGGAAACTGAGCGAGGTCGCGGGCGAGCAGCTTCTGGCAACGGTGCGCGGCGTGGGCTTCAGCCTCCGCCGGGGTGGCGAGGTGGAGATCTCGCCCGCGGTCTAGCTCCCGCCTCGACTCGCGGCGCCTATCTCCTTCCGGGCGCCGCTCTCCTCTTCATCCTCAGCGGGCTGTTGCTTCACCTGGCGGGGCAGGTTGGTGCTGCCGTCATGGTGTGGAGCGCTGGGCTCGCCGTGGCCGGTGCACCCGTCGTTTGGCAGACGCTCCGCGGAATGGCGTCGGGCCGCTTTGCCGCCGACCTGGTGGCGACGCTGGCCATTGTCGCTTCACTCATCCTGCGCGAGCCGCTCGCCGGTCTGATTGTGGTGCTGATGCAGACCGGCGGCGAGGCGCTGGAGCGCTACGCCCAGGGCCGGGCCTCGAAAGCGGTCCGGGAGCTGGAGGCAGCAGCTCCCCGCATGGCCCACAAACTCATCGCAGGTGAGGTGACCGACGTCGCAGCCGAGACCGTCACGGTCGGCGATGTGATTGTGCTCCGGCCCGGGGAGCTGCTGGCGTGCGACTCGACCGTGATCGAAGGACGCTCCCACGTGGACGCCTCCCGGATGACTGGGGAGCCAGTGCCGGTCAGCGCACATCCCACCGTGGGCTTGCTGAGCGGCAGCCTGAACCTGGAGGGCCCTCTCACCCTACGCGTGACCGCCCCCGCGAGCGAGAGTCAGTATGCCAAAATCGTCGAGCTGGTCCGCACCGCGCAGGAGAGCAAGTCACCGCTGCAGCGCCTGGCCGACCAATACGCGGTGTGGTTTACTCCCCTGACGCTGGCAGTCTGCGCGGCAACGTACCTCCTCTCCGGCGATCCGACGCGGGTGCTTGCGGTGCTGGTGGTCGCGACGCCCTGCCCGCTCATCCTGGCGACGCCGGTGGCAATTGTGGGTGGTATCAACCGGGCCGCCCGGCGGGGAATCATCTTCCGTCATGGCACTGCCCTTGAGCAGCTGGGACGGATTGCGGTCGCCGTGTTCGACAAGACCGGCACTCTGACCATCGGCCAGCCGCGGGTCGAACGGATCCTGGCGGTCCCCCCGTTCAGCGAAGCCGACGTGCTGCGACTGTCCGGCAGCATCGAGCAGGGCTCCGGGCATTTGCTCGCTCGCACCGTGGTCCAGGAGGCTGCCGATCTCGGGATTGAGCTGCCGGATGCGAGGAACGTCATCGAGGCACCTGGCCAGGGTGTCACCGGAATTGTCGAGGGACGTGCCGTCACGGTGGGAGGCTGGTCCTTTGTAACGCAGCGCCACCCTGCGGCTGAAGGGCCGTTGCGTCAGCTGCTGGCTCGGCGGCCCGGCCCGGAGCTCAGGGCCTATGTGGCCGTCGATGGGCGCGGTGCGGGGGTGATCGAATACGCCGACCGGTTGCGTCCCGACCTGGCTGGATTCATCGCGGAGCTCCGCGCCCTCGGAGTCAAACGGGTTCTCCTACTCTCCGGCGACGATCAAGCCAACGCCGCGGCAGTGGCCCGGGCCGTGGGGATCGAGGAGGCGCATGGCGATCTCCTCCCCGCCGAGAAGGTGGCCTACGTGCAGGGATTGATGAGGGGAGGTGTGCCGGTTTTGATGGTGGGCGACGGCACCAACGACGCGCCGGCGCTTAGCACCGCGACGGTCGGGATCGCACTCGCGTCCACCGGAGGTGGTATCAGCGCGGAGGCAGCCGACGCCGTGATCCTGGCTGACGATCCAACTCGTGTCGGTGAGGCAATCCGGATCAGCCGCCGAACCCTAAGGATAGCTCGGCAGAGCATCTGGGTTGGGCTTGGCTTGAGTGGCGCCGCCATGGTCGTGGCGAGCTTCGGTTACATCCCCCCAGTTGCCGGTGCACTCCTTCAGGAAGCCATAGATTTGGCGGTGATCCTGAACGCCTTACGTGCGGCTGTCCGTTCCCCTGACGGCGACTCTGGCGCCAGAGCGTGAACGCCAGCACCATCACCCAGAGCAACCAGACACCGATATTGACTCGCTCCCACACGCCAATCCACGGCGTGGGTAGGTTGGCCGCGATCCGGGGACCATCCAGGCCCGTGAGCGTCCCGAACACGACGAAGACCAGCAGCGTCGAGATGGAAAACAGACGGAAGCGCTTGCCCAACGCCGCTGCCGCGAAGCCAATCGCGAGCGCGATCAGCAGCACGGTCACAACCGACCACACTATGTGCAGGCTATCTGTGAGTGTGGGCTCGGTTCCACGCAGGTGCATCGGAGGCCAGAAGATTCCGAAGAGGCCGTGGGCGATGATCACAGCGCCGGCGATCCGCAGTGAACGGTTCCGGCCCGCTGCCTGCCAGACTCCCCAACCGAAGAGGGCATAAAGGAAGGTCCAAAGGATTCCGAGCGGCACCCAGAGCGTACGGGTGGGCGCGCCGATGGCGGACAGCTCACTCACCGTTTGAGCGGCGGAGCTGTAACCCTCCCATTGCAGCGGAATAAACGCGAGCATCGCAGCATACAGCAGCGACGAGATGATGCCGCAAACCAGCAGGATACCTGGCAGGCTCCTCGCTCGCACATCCGCTTCGATTACCGCTTGGCTCATGGTACACGCCCCTCAATGGTTTAGGACGAATGAACGCGTGCGTAAAGCTCGAGTTCGGTGAGCAGTCGGTGCCCTTCCGTTGGCAACTGGCCGCGAGAGATTTCCCATGCTGCGGCTTCGAGATCGGCGCACCACCTGCGGAGTGCCTCGAACAGCTTCCTGGCCAGACCGGAGACCAGGAGCCCCGTACCGCGCCGGCGACCAATCTGATCCAGCAGGCGCTGTACCTCGGCGATCCGCTTGCCGTTGCGCTGAAGTTCATCGGTCCGATGGGGAGGGATGAATGGCTGCATCGTCGCCAGCAGTGCCCACTCTCTGCTGTACTGAGTGAGGAACTGGTCAGCTAGGTAGCGGACTGCAGTCCAGCGTTCCCAGAAGCCAGCCTGGGGAGCGAGTAGTGGGGCCAGCGATTCGTGGGTCTCTCGGAGCCAGATCTCATGAGCTGCCCGCAAGGTGCGGGCTATCGTCTCGGTCGTTCGCGTGTCGCTGCTGGCAGCGGTGGCAGCCGTCATTGGACACCTCCTTGGTTGCTCCAATGTCGGCAGGCGCCGGTGAGTACCGAATGAATGTTCGGTGAAGATCCTTTTAGAGTGAAGCAGGAGGGCTGATTCGCACTTACACGGAGCCCGCCTCGTCCGGGCTGGTCCTGTCGGGAGAGGCCGCCCAACGTTACAGCTGCCCGTTCGCCACGGCGCGGACGATATCCGTCGTGGAGATGACCCCGACGAGATGGTCACCATCCACTACGAAGAGTCGGTGAACGTCGGCATGTAATAACAGCTGAGCAGCCTCCTGGATGGTGGCACCCGGTCCGGTCGTGACTGGTCGAGGAGTCATAAGGTCCCGTACCAACGTTCCCTCGTACACGGCATCCCCGGTCCTCGGTGCCCCTGCTTCTTGCGCGGAGCCGAGGATATCCGTAGTGGAAATCACTCCGATCATGCGGCCCAATTGGTCCACTACCGGGAGCCCTGTTATGTGCGCGTCTGCCATGGCCAGGGCGGCGTCATTCACCAGGGCATCTGGTGCAATCGACTCTACGTCGGTTTGCATTAGCTGGGCGACATGCATGGGGGCCTCTGTTCAGGAGTAGGGCAAAGTTGCATTGAACCGCCTGAATCAACGCTGAACCCATCATGAAGGATTTCCCTCGTGTCCTTCACGATCCCTTCACTAACCGCCTGACATATTGAGCCTGGTTTCCTACTCCACTTGAACCCCACTGTAGGAGAGGCTCAGTGACAAGCGCCGTACCCACCACCAGTCTCGAGTCCCGCCGAAACTTTCTCCGAAAGGGCGCCGCCGCGGCCGTCGTGCTGCCGGCGGTAGTCTCAAATCTGGCAGCGTGCGTCGATACTAAGGCCGCCGCTGTGCCGAGCGTACCGGACTCGCTGCCTGCCGTCGATCCAGCCCTGACCCAGCGCGCCAAGGCCGACGCCATGGACGCGATGCATGAAAAGGGCGTTAAGGCCTTCCCTGCCAAGACAGAGGGCAAGGGCAACCAGCTCTTCCACCCTCGAATCGAGAGGGGCGTGAAGGTCTACGACATCACCTGTGAGGAGATCCAGTGGGAGGTCGAGCCAGGCCGGAAGGCGAAGGCATGGGCCTACAATGGACAGGTTCCGGGACCGCAGATCCGGGTGCGCCAGGGTGACCGCGTCCGGGTAAACCTGACCAACAAGCTCCCGGAGTCCACGGCAATCCACTTCCATGGCTTGGAGCTGCCCAACGATCAGGACGGGGTGCCGTTCATCACCCAGCCTCCGGTGAAACCGGGGGAGTCATACACCTACGAGTTCACGGTTCCGAACGCCGGTTCGCACATGTACCACTCGCATCATAATGCAGCGATGCAGGTGGGACTGGGCCTGCTCGGCGCATTCGTCGTAGAGCCGAAGCGCGGGGTGGCCTCGCACCGTGCGGACGTGGACTACGTCATGGTGCTCAATGACGGATCGCATGGCTACACGCTGAACGGCAAGGGATTCCCCGCCACCGAGCCAATTGTCTGCAAGCAGGGGCAAACAGTCCGACTACGGTTTATGAATGAAGGGATGATGATCCACCCGATGCATCTCCACGGAATGCATATGACGGTGATCGCCAAAGATGGCTGGGACCAGCCGGCGCCATGGAAGTGTGACACGCTCAACATCGCGCCCGGTGAGCGGTGGGACGTGCTGGTAAAGGCCACCAACCCAGGAACCTGGGCATTCCACTGCCACATTCTGCCGCACGCCGAGTCGGAGCACGGCATGTTCGGCATGGTGACGGCACTGATCGTACAAAAGCCCGGAGTGGCATGACGAATGTCAGACGGCTGCTCAGCTCGACGCTTCTGAAGCAAACATGCCGACGTTGACCCGGTGGTTCATCAAATCGGGGATACTCTGCCTTGTCGCGGCGCTCACGCTTGCCGTCGCGATGCAGTCACCGCTGGTGGAGCGCGTTCCATTTCTCCGGGTGGTATGGCCCACCTATCTGCATCTGCTGGTCGTAGGCTGGCTGACGCAGCTCATCTTCGGCGTCGCGATGTGGCTCTTCCCCCGGTATCCAGGAGGAAAGCCGCGGGGCAGCGATGCGCTGGGTTGGGTGAGCTTTCTCCTGCTCAATCTTGGGCTGCTCCTGCGCCTCGTAGGCGAGCCGCGTGCTGCGCTCGGTGGAGACGCTGCAGGCTTGCTCCTGGCCTCATCGATTGCCCAGCTGGTCGCCGGCTGGGCCTTCGTGTTCAATACCTGGCCACGGGTGCGGGAGCGCTGAGGATGCCGAGGTTGACCGTGTGGTTCGTGCGTACCGCTCTGGGTTACCTGGGTGTCGGCTTTCTGCTCGGCGCGGTCCTGCTCGCGAATCGCGGAGTACCTCTGCGGCTGCCCGTGACTCAGCTGCTTTCTTTGCACATCGAGTTTCTGCTGATCGGCTGGATGGTACAGCTGGCCCTCGGTGTGGCCTTCTGGATTCTGCCACGGTTCCGCACTGGCCGGGAGCGGGGACGAGAGAGTCTCGCCTGGCTTTCTTACGGCATGCTCAACCTGGGCGTGATCGCCGTGGTCCTCGGGTCGACGACGGGACTACCGCCGGACCTGCGACTGCTCGGGCGCGCGACACAGGGTATGGCCGCCGCTGTCTTCGCCCTGCATGCATGGCCCCGAGTCAAATCCTTCGGGAAGACGGTCTAGCATGCTGGACACGAATTCGGATACGGAGTAGTCTCCCGGAATCTGAAGCAGCGCCGGACAAGGGAGAAAAAATGGGAGGAGCCCGAACGGCACTCATTTCAGCAGTGCTGGCCGGTCTTGCGGTAGGCCTGGGCCTCTTTACGTTCGTCTACGCGAAGGGGGCCTCTTACCTGAGCACCGAGCCCGGCGTGTGCGCCAATTGTCACATCATGCAGGAGCACTTCGACGCCTGGCAGCGCTCGAGCCACCGGGTGGCCGCGGGGTGTGCAGACTGCCATATGCCGCACGAGTTCATCGGAAAGTACGCGGCGAAGGCTTCAAACGGCTTCTGGCATTCGCTCGCGTTTACGACCGGTCGGTTCCCTGATCCGCTACAGATCAAACCCCACAACCGGGCGATCACCGAACACGCGTGCCGTGACTGTCACGCGGCGATCGTCGCCGCCATCGATCCCGGTCAGGAGCGCGGGCCCGCACCTTCGTTGGCGGTCAGCCGCCCAACGACTGCTGAGCGTCCCCAGATTCACGATGGCACCGTCACTGACGGGGACCGCATGTCCTGCATTCGCTGCCACGTGTACGTAGGACACCTGGTCCGATGAGACCTCGCCGCACCGGCCGCTGGATCGTGCTCGCCGCAATCCTCTCGGCCCTCGCCACGCTTGGCATAGCGGGACTGCTCACCAACATCTTCGAGCGCCGGCAGGAAGCGCGAAACCCTTTCTATCGCGTCGTCGAGCTGAACGATACCACCATCGATCCCGCGATTTGGGGCAAGAACTTTCCCCAGCAGTACGATGACTATCGGAAGACGGTTGACATGGTGTATACCCGGTACGGCGGGAGCGAGGCAACACCTCGGACACCCACCGCCATCGATCCGCGCCGCGTAGTATCGCAGAGCCGTTTGGCGGAAGATCCGAGGTTGATGAAGATGTGGGCCGGGTACGCCTTTGCTCATGACTTCCGGGAAGAGCGTGGGCATGCGTACATGCTCGACGATCAGGTGTTCACCCGGAGGCAGCAGGTCTCGCCCCAACCGGGCGCCTGCCTGCACTGCCATGCCTCGATGTATGTCGCGTACACGCGCGCCGGTGGAGGCGATCTGATCAAGGGTTTCGAGAAGCTCAATCCCCTGCCCTATGTAGAGGCCAAGAAGTTGGCCGGGGACCACCCGGTGGCATGCATCGACTGCCACAACCCAAGCACGATGGAGCTGCGGGTGACCCGGCCGGGCTTCCTGGAGGGCATCCGCGCCCTCAAGGCGAGTGAAGGAGTGCGGGACTACGAGGTGAACCGTGATGCCTCACGTCAGGAGATGCGCACCTACGTCTGCGGTCAGTGCCACGTAGAGTACTACTTCAAGGGTAAGGAGAAACGCCTCACCTATCCCTGGGACCGCGGCATTAAAGTCGATAGCATGCTGGCACATTACGAGGCGAACGGACATAAGGACTGGACTCACGCATTATCGGGCGCGCCGGTGCTCAAGGCGCAGCACCCCGAGTTCGAGATGTACAACCAGGGCATTCACGCCCGCTCCGGCGTGGCCTGCGCCGACTGCCACATGCCCTATGAGCGCCGGGGCGCGCTCAAGATCAGCGACCATCATGTCCGGAGCCCGCTGCTGAACATCAATCGAGCATGTCAGACGTGCCACAAGATTTCCGAGGGAGAGCTTCGCGACAGGGTCTACACCATTCAGGACCGCACGTTCGAGATGCGGAACATCGCCATCGACGCGCTGCTGGATCTGATCGCCGGCATCGAGCGGGCGCGAAGCCGGGATAGCACCTTGTCCGCCGTTCGAACCGCTCAGCGATACCAGCGAGCCGCACAATTCTTCGCCGACTTCGTGGAGGCCGAGAACTCTATGGGCTTTCATGCCGACCAGGAGGCGGTCAGGATTCTCGGCAACTCGATTAATTTCTCGCGCCTGGGCCTCGCAGCCCTGCGCGGAGAAGATGTCCCGGCAGCCCCACTCGCTGCGGCCGCGGCCTCGGCACACCGGCCCAAGCGTGACGAGAAGGGAGAGCGCTCCCGGTGATCTCGCCCACTATGAACTCGGCCACATCCCCCCGCCGGATGCCGGGTCGCAGCGGGGGCGCCCGAGGGCGTGCCGGTAACTGTCACATCTGCCCTGGCTTACCGACTCGACAAGAAGCCGGCCAGCCCCCGTGGGGCCGAAGATCGCCACCTTCCGACCTACTCGCCGTAGGCAACCACGTAGTAGCGCTGCTCGATGATATTGTTGGCAGGAGCTCGAGCGAGCCGAGACGTCGATCCTCGCCGGGCGGAAACAGCGAAACCACCTCTCGCGACTCCGTTCTAATAGTCAGCTCTGCCGCGAACGATCTTCCGCGCATGCGCCGTAGCGACGCTTCCAGTCCTTAATCTCTTCCCTACGCCCGCGCCGGCAATTGGCTGGCTCCATTAGCGAAACCGGCAGCGTGCCGGCTCCGTCGTGCCACAGGATGCGTGCTGCAGCCATTTACCCTGATCCGTGAGAATCCGATGCACCAACCCACCGCACGGCACCTCGCCGGCCTCTTCGCCCTCGCCGCGCTGCTCCCTGCCGGTTCGCTCGCCGCACAGGATTCGTCGAGAACGACACCGCCCCCCCTTCTCACCGCTCCGGTGCCGGGGCCGCGACTCCCCCCGGCCGACGACGCTGAGGTGCGACGCAAGCTCCAGTCGACGGCCGATGCGTGGAATCGGGCGGACCTGGCGGGTCATGTCGCCCCCTACGCCGACAGCGCCGGATTCATGACGGGCCGCGGCCCGATGATAGGCCGCGACAAGATCGAGGCAAGCCTCCGCCGCGGCTTCTGGCGCGATGGCAAGCCGGTCCAGACGCTGAGGTACGAGCACGTAAACGTGCGGGCTCTAGGGCGCGATCACGCATTAGTGACGGGCAGGTTCGTGCTCACCGGCGGCGGCCGAGACGATGCGAGCGGCTGGTTCTCTTTGGTGTGGGAGCGCGGGCCACAGGGGTGGCGGGAGATTCACGACCACTCAAGCTGAGTACGCTGCCTCCAGCCGCTCAGTATTGAGAGGAAACGGACTACACCAGGCGAGGGCCGCGCCTGTCGGGACCTTCCGGAGAATCGGACTGATCGCTGGAGGGGTCCAGCGCCTGATACACCTGAACTGACAGGTTGAGATCTCGCCGCAGCTCGGCCTCGCCGCTGATGAGCGACGCCCACGAAAGCTCGTAACCTTTCCGCCCGCCTTTGGGCACGACCTTCACCCCGGCGGGGCTCACGCTAACGGTATAGAGCCGCCCGGCGAGCTCCAGCTCGCGCTTGATCGTCTTGTCGAGACGGGTCGCCATCGGAACCTCCCGGTTCCCCGGTATCTACCAGGGTCCGCGCCGCGGCGGTAGAGAGTCGCCGCCTCAACACTCCGGCGCGGAGTCGAGGCTGATGGGCACCAGCTGATCCTCCGACGACAGCGTGTCGAACGAGCCGGGGACGATGTACGCGCCGACCCGTCCGCCTTCACAGCGGAACAACACGGTCGGCTGGTTGCCAGCACCGGAATCTGCGAGGGCCGACCGGCTGGACGCCTCCACCCCCACCGTGTCCACCGCCTCCTGCCCGACCCGCAGTGCCGGGTTGGAGCACCCGATGACGCTCACCACGCCGGTCACGACCCAAATCCAGCGCACCATGATCTGCTATCCAGGTAAGGGGTTTTGGAAGTGAAAGCGCCTCGGGGCCGCCAGATCGAAGCGCTGGCAGCACCGAGGCGCGGTATTGCTGGTATTGAACTTCTCAGTTGCCGGTCGGAAGCGCCGTCAACGTCAACGTCATGTCGTCGAAGTCCTGGTCCACGCCATCCTCGTACCGGAGGACCCATTCCGGATAGCTACCGCTCACCCGCAGCTCGGGCCGGTTGGCCAGCAGAGGAGCCACGACTTCGGCGCTGATTTCGGTCCCTGCCGGGAACGCGGCAGCGAACACCAACTGCTTCCCGATGGTTTCGTAGCACCCGTCACTGGTGAGGGTGCCGGTGACCGGCGCCGTGATGCGGAACAGATTCCCGTGAGCTTCGCAGTTCCGGCCAGTCAGGACCACCTTGAATCCGGCTTCCTGCTCCAGTCTCAGGGTGCAGACCACGAATCCACCCGGAGCCGAGGCCTCCGCGCAGGTAAGCGAGGTGACGGCCGGCATCTTCGGGTTTGCCTGGTGCGATACGGTGGCCGACTCTCCCTCCTCGTCGGTGACGGTGAGGCTCACGTCGAACGACCCCTCGCCGCCGTAGTTGTGCACCGGGTGCCGGTCCTGCGAGGCGCCCTGGTCCCCGAACGACCAGCTCCAGCTGGCGATGCCGGCGTCGTCGGTGCTCGAATCGGTGAAGTCACAGCGAAGCGCCGCGCACTGCAACGAGAACCGCGCCTCCGGGCTCTCATTTCCCGGCTCGATCTTGGTGCCGGAATCCTTGCAGGCCGTCACCAGGCCCGCCCCAGCTACAACAGCTGCGAGCCAAATCGTGGATCTCATCGTGCGCCTCGTGGTAGGGTTTGTGGGTCAACTCGCTGCGGATCGGCCGCAGACTTCCGTCCTGGCCACCGGAAACGCGCCTCCGGCGGGCGGGATGCTGTTCTACGCTTCAGCTGATCGGTGTCTTGGTCTGCGATTTTCCTGACAGCCCGCCGGAGGCTTCCCTCCGGCGGGATACAGCGTCAGTTGCGTTGCTGATTACTTACGGAGCTAGTGTAGCCGTGACAGTCAGTACGGCGTCGTTGAAATCCGGCTCGCCGGCCGTGCCCGCGGCACCACCATCATCCACGTTGAGGGTCCAAGTCGGGTAGCCGCCCGTCACCTGGATGCCCGGATCGCCTGCCGGCGGGTCGCCGACCCCCGGAGTACCCCGGGTGAACTGCAGTGGCAGCGGAGTTCCCGCTTCGAAAACCAGGGGCAAACCGCCCACAGCCTTGATGACGTACTCCTCACCATCCGGCCGGTTACAGAGGTTGAAGAAGACCGTCTGCTCCCCTGGACCCGGAAAGGCAATGACTCTGTTGCCGGTAAGCTCGCAGGCCGTACTCACGACGGTGACTTTCATCGTGACCCGGGCCGTCGGGGTGAAGGAGCAATCGACCTCGGTGCCGGTCGTGGTGCAATCCTCGACGGCGGCCGGCGCAACAACCAACTGCTGGCTGGACACCCCCTCGAGGCCCCCGTTATCTGTGACGGTCAGCTCTACGGTGTAGGTGCCCTGGGTTGTATACGTGTGGGTCACATCATTCCCCTCGCCCGTGCCGGTATCACCGAAGTCCCAGGCGGCGAAGGCAATTCCATCGCCGACGTCCGGATCGGTGCTGGTGCTGTGGAAGCCGCAGGGCGTCCCGGCCACGCAGTCGACCGGCAGGTCAAAGCTGGAGGTTGGGGCAGTATTCCCCGGAGTACCCGCAGTCACGATGACGTTGTTGATGACGGTATCGGCCAGACCCTCGGCGTCCCTCACGATGAGCCGGACCGGGGCAGTGCCGGCGACCGGGAAGGTGAATGAGGCATCCTTGGTCGTGGCGTCATCGGTCAGGTCGGCGTTGAAATCCCAGCCCCATCCAGTCACCGCGACATTGTCAGAGCTCGGGTCGGCCGTGAAGGCGCAGGGGGTGCCGGCAGTGCAGGTCGTCGGTGCGGTGAAGTTCGCCACCGGCGCGGTGTTCTCATTGCCGGTCGGCGGATCATCGCCTCCACACGCAGATCCCAGCACCAAGACCGTTGTGGCCATAGCAAGCAAACGGATTGATCGCATAGAAATTCTCTTCCCCAGCCAAGAGTGACAGTGTGCCCGCGGAAACGATGGAATGGACGGCGCGACCTCGACCGCCGCATGCGCCAGAGCCGTGCCAGTCGGCGGTCGGCGTATGCCGCGGCCCGTGTCGGTCATGCAACAAGGGGCGCCACATACACCTAGCCCACTGATTCAAACTAACAGCACAACGGTGCGGTGTAACTACAACTGTGGCAGGCGGCCCATACCCGGCGCCGTGGATGCTAGTGGCGTCGCCGCGCAAGTGCTGGAATCCGCATCACACAAGGGGTGGAAACAGATCGGTCGCCGGTTGACGCAAGGCCGTTGCCGCGGCTACGTTTGCGGGCTGTAACCATGACGGACCTGTCGCTGTCGCGCAGCCAGATGCTGCTCCTGAGCGGGTCGGCCAACCGCCCCCTCGCCGAAGAGGTAGCCGCCCATCTGGGGCAGCCTCTCTGCCAGGTCACGCTCCGCCGGTTCGCCGATGGTGAGCTGTTCGTCAAGATCGACGAGAATGTGCGCGGGCGGGACGTCTATATCATTCAGCCGACCAACCCGCCGGCGGAAAACATGATCGAGCTGCTGCTCCTCATGGACGCCGCCAAGCGGGCCAGCGCGGCCCGGGTGACATCGGTCATTCCGTACTTCGGCTACGCCCGGCAGGACCGGAAGGACCAGCCCCGGGTGGCGATCAGCGCGAAGCTGATGGCGAATATGGTCTCCATGGCCGGGGCCGACCGGGTGCTGGCGATGGACTTCCACCAGCACCAGCTGCAGGGATTTTTCGACCTGCCGGTGGACCACCTGTACGCCGCGCCGGTGTTCGTTAATCACTACCGGCAGAAATCGCTGCGCGAGCTGGTCATCGTGGCACCCGACGTCGGCTCGGCCAAGATGGCTCGGGGCTTCGCCAAGCGGCTGAACGCCACTCTGGCCATCATCGATAAACGGCGACCATCGGCCAACATAGCCGAAGTACTTAATGTGGTAGGTGAGGTCACCGGGAAGGACTGTATCATCCCGGACGACATGATCGACACCGCCGGCACGATGGCGGAAGCGGTTACCGCGCTGAAGCGGCTGGGTGCCGAGGATGTGTACTGCTGCGCCACCCACGCTCTGCTGTCCGGGCCGGCGGTAGACCGGCTCATGGCCTCGGGCGTCAAGGAAGTGGCCGTCACCAACACGATCGCCATTCCCCCGGAGCGGCGATTCGATCGGCTCAAGGTGCTGTCCATCGCCGGCCTGTTGGCTAAGGCGATCGGCTACACCCATAGCGATCAGTCGGTGAGTTCGTTGTTTGATTGAAGAAGGCTATGGGCTATTCGCTATTGGCTATTCCGTCACAGGAAAGGCTCCTAGCCAATGGCCGACAGCCAATAGCCAATAGCCAATAGCCAATAGCGAGAAGAAAAATGGCCCAGCAAGCGAACCTCCAGGCTGCCACCCGCGCCGAGACCGGCAAAGGCGCGGCGCGCACCCTCCGGCGGCAGGGGAAGGTCCCCGGCGTCATCTACGGGCATAACCGGACCCCGGAAGCGGTAGCCATCGATACTGCCGCCCTCAACAAGATGCTGGTGGGCATCAGCGCCGGCACCACAGTGCTCGACGTCGTGGTGGACGGACGCCCGGCGGTGAAGGCGCTGATCCGCGAGATCCAGCGGGATTCGGTGCGCCCGGCCGACATCCTGCACCTCGATCTCTACGAGGTGCGCGCGGACGAGAAGATTACTCTGTCGGTGCCGGTGCACCTGGTCGGCATCCCTGACGGGGTCCGCAACTTCGGCGGCGTGCTCGACCACTCGCTGAGAGAAATCGAGATCGAAGTCCTCCCGACCGACATCCCGGAGCACGTGGAGCTCGACGTCACCGCCCTGACGATCGGGCACTCGCTCTTCGTGCGCGACATCCGGATCGAAAAGGCGGAGATCCTGAACGAGCCGGACACGCCGGTCTGCAGCGTGGTGGCGCCGAGGACCGAGGAGGCGCCGGCGGTAGTCGAGGAGGTTGTGGCCCCGACTGAGCCCGAGCTGATCAGGAAGCCGAAGCCGGAAGAGGGCGAAGTCGAACCAAAGGCCTAGGCCCTGCACGCGATCGTGGGGCTGGGCAACCCGGGCCCGGAGTACGACGACACCCGGCACAACGCCGGGTTTCGCCTCGCCGATCGCCTGGTGGCCCGTTGGAAGCTGCCCCAGTTCCGCCGCGGCGACCGGGCCCGGCAGACGCAGGGAAGCTGGGAATCCCGTCCGGTTACCCTTCTCAAGCCGCAGACGTATATGAATCGCAGCGGCGCAGCGATTGCGCCGCTCGGTTCCCTGCCCGGCTTCGATCCCAGTCAACATCTAATGATCCTCGTCGACGACGTGGCGCTCCCAGTCGGGCGCTTTCGTCTTCGGGGAGCCGGCTCGGCCGGGGGACACAACGGCCTCAAGAGCATCGAGGGCACGCTGCAGCGACAGGACTATGCCCGGCTCCGCATAGGAGTCGGTCCGCCACCGGCACCCGGTGACGACCTCTCGGACTTCGTGCTCGGAAGCTTCGGCGCCGAAGAGGCGAAGATGCTGGACGACCTTCTAGACCCGATGAGTGAGGCAGTAGAGTGCTGGCTCGCCGACGGGATCGAGGTGGCAATGAACCGCTTTAATCGATGAAACACGGAAACAAGCAAGGATGAATTAGGGGTCCATGCTCCGACTTGGAATTGTAGGCCTGCCGAACGTCGGTAAATCGACGCTCTTCAACGCCCTCACCTCCGCGGGCGCACTGGTGGCGAACTATCCCTTTGCCACCATCGAGCCGAACACCGGCATCGTCCAGGTGCCCGACCCTCGCCTCGATGCCCTGGCAAAGATCGTGAACCCGGAGCGGACCGTCCCGGCAGCGGTCGAGTTCGTCGATATCGCGGGGCTGGTCCAAGGTGCGAGCGAAGGCGAAGGGCTGGGCAACCAGTTCCTCGCCAACATCCGTGAGGTGGACGCCATCGTGCACGTGGTCCGTTGCTTCGAGGACCCGGACGTGCAGCATGTTATGGGGCCGGTGGACCCGGTACGCGACCGCGAGATCATCAATATCGAGCTCGGCCTGGCCGATCTGGCCAGCGTGGAGAAACGGCTCGACAAGACCGCCCGGGCCGCGAAGTCGGGAGACCCCCAGGCCCGGCTGGAGCTGAAGCTGCTGGAGGCACTTCACCCCGAGCTTGCTGCCGGCCATCCCGCCCGTACCGTGGTCCCGACTCCAGAGGAGGCACCGGCCTACCGGGCCTTCAACCTGCTCACGTCCAAACCGGTGCTGTACGCCGCCAATGTCGCCGAGCATGAGATCGGCTCCGGGAATCCCCACGTGGACGCGCTGCGGGCCGCGCTCCTGCGCGACCGGGAGGCGGCCGAGCTGGTCACATTCTCTGCCAAGGTCGAAGCCGAGCTCGCGGAGCTCGCGGCGGAGGACCGTAGCGAGTTTCTGGAGTCGCTGGGACTCAGCGAGTCCGGACTCGACCGCCTGGCTCACGCCGCCTACCACCTGCTCGGCCTGCAGAGCTATTTCACGGCCGGCGAGAAGGAGGTACGCGCCTGGACGGTGCACCGGGGGGACAAGGCGCCGGCAGCGGCGGGGGTGATCCACTCGGACTTCGAAAAGGGGTTCATCAGAGCGGAGACCGTGGCGTATGGCGACTTCGTGCGGCTGGGTGGCTGGAAGCCGGCGCGGGAGCAAGGGGTGGCACGGGCGGAAGGCAAGGACTACGTGGTCCAGGATGGGGATGTGATGCTGTTCCGGTTTACCAGCTAAGGCGGAGTGAGTCGTGCGCATCGGCATCATGCTGCGACACTACGACCAGCACGGTGGTGGGGTCCGGGTGTATACCCAGCGCCTGCTCCAAGCCATGCTGGAGCTGCGCACCGGCCACGAATTCGTCTTCCTATATAAAAACCCGGCGCTGATCGGAACCTACGCGGCCCACAGCGAGGTTCAGGAAGTTGCGCTGCCCGCCAGGTCGGTGCTCACCTGGGATCAGATCGCGGTGCCCGCCGCGGTACGGCGCCATGGCATCGACCTCCTCTTCAATCCCAAGTACTCGATACCGATCCGAGCCGGCTGCCCGGCAGTCTGGGTCTGCCACGGCCTGGACTGGTACGTCATGCCGTGGGGCTCCAAGTTGACCGACCGCCTCAGCCATCGCTTCCTGGTTCCGCGCTACGCAGCGAATGCGGGTGCGATCCTGGCCGTCTCTGAGGTTACCCGCGAGCACGTGATGCACTACCTCAAGGTGCCGCCGGACCGGGTGGTGACGGTGTATTCCGGCGTGGACGACGTCTTTCGCCGCCCCACGACAGATGCCCGGTTGGCCGAGATCCGGAAGAAGTACTCGCTTCCCGAAAGGTTCCTGCTCTACGCCGGCGCCATCTACCCACCGAAGAACTTCACCCGCCTGGTCCGCGCGTACGCTCAGGTGGGACCGTCACGCGGGATTCCGCTGGTGGTGGCCGGCGGAGAGAACCGGTTTCTCTCCGAGCGCGAGCTGAAGGAGCCCGAGGCGCTCGGTATCGCCGACTGGGTGCGCTGGCCGGGGTGGGTGGAGCAGGAGGACCTGGTGGGATTCTATGCGATGGCCGAGGCACTGTTGCTGCCGTCGATCTTCGAATCGTGTGGTCTCCCCGTGCTCGAAGCGATGGCGGCAGGTTGTCCGGTAGTAACCGCTGATCGCTACGGAACCAAGGAGCTAGCCGAAGGAGCCGCGGTCCTGGTAGACCCGGAGTCGGTTGACGCTATCGCCACTGGAATCCGCCGGGTCCTGCACGACGATGTGCTTCGGGCTGACCTGATCCAGGCTGGGCGGGAGCGGAGCCGGGAGTTCACCTGGACGCGCTGCGCCCAGGGCACGGTGGATGTTCTCGAGCGGGTGGCGGCTCACCGGCGAGGGACCCGGGAGACGCATGCGGTCCGCTGACCCGATCGCCCTGTTCGTCAACGCCCGGCACCTGGCCGGACCACGAACCGGCATCGAAGTGTACATGGAAGAGCTGCTGGGGGCCCTGGGCCGCACCGGCCGAGTGGACATCACTGCTCTCAGCTGGTCCCGGCTGGACCTCAACCTGCCCGGCGTGCGTGAAGTCATTCCGGCCATGCGTCCCGAGGTCGCCGGGCTGCGCGCCACGCTGTGGAAGCTGTGGTTCGACCAGTGGTACGCGTTTGGGGCCGCCGCCCCCCCTGAAGCCGTGCTGGTGCACGGAATGGACGGCTTCCTTCCCTACTCGCTCCGTCGGCGGGACCGCTCTGTCGCCACGGTGCACGACCTTGGCTGGCAGGTGCATCCGGACCTGTATGACCGGAAGCTGCGGCTGATGTATCAAGCCTTGTTTCCGTGGGTCCTGCGTCGCGCGGACCGATTCATAGCGGTGTCCCAGTACACCGCGGACGATCTGGTCCGCCGGGCCTCGGTGCCCGCATCGAGGATCGACGTCGTGTATCACGGCCTGGATCCGGTGTTCACGGCGCCATCGAGCCGCATGCCGAGCACCTCGGGTGCCCCTTACTTCCTGGCCGTGGGAGGGGTCTCTCCCCGGAAGAATACCCGCCGTTTGATCGAAGCGTTCAGTCGCTGGCGGGATCGCGGGGGCCATCGCGCGAGCTACCAGCTCCGAATCACCGGCACGTCCCTGGATCGAGACTTCGCCCAAGACGGGGCGGCGCTTCCCGACGGCGTATCATTGCTCGGCTATGTCGCCAAGGCGGAGCTGCCGGGACTCTACGCCGGGGCCGCGGGCTTTCTCTATCCAGGCATCTATGAGGGTTTCGGCCTTCCTATCATAGAGGCGATGGCGTGTGGCGCCCCGGTCGTCACCTCCAATACCGGGGCCGCTCCGGAGATCGCCGGAGGGGGCGCCATCCTGGTAGATCCCTTTGCGGTGGAGAGCATCGAGGCCGGCATCGAGCGCGTGACCGTACCGGAGGAGGCCCGGGGGCTGCGCGAGCTGGGCAACGCGCGGGCCCGCCACTTCACGTGGAGTGCTGCTGCTGAGGCGACCATCGACACGTATCGGCGGGTGCTGAGCTGAGCCGGGTGCACCTTTCCCCGGCGACCCGGCATCGTTAGCTTCCGCCCCCACATATCTCCTCCCCGGCGTCCACACCAGACCCGGGGCAACCGAGCCGGCCAGTTGCTGCCGGCGCCAGACCGAAGGAAGGTGTCATGACCCGTCAGTACGAGGTGGTCTATATCTTCGACAGCGCGCTCGAAGAGGCCGCCATCAACGAGCGCCTCACGCGCTTCAATTCCCTGATTCAAAAAGAGGGCGTCGAGCCTCCCCAGGTGAGCCACTGGGGGAAGCGAACCCTGGCCTACCCGGTGAAGAAGCACGAGACCGGCTACTACGTCATCGCCAAGTTCGATGCGGAGGCCACTGCCCTGCCCGAGTTCGAGCGCGCCATCAAGCTCGATGAAGGGGTGCTTCGGTTCCTGGTGGTCGTGAGCGAGGGTGCTCAGCCGGTACCGGTCACTGCCGGCAAGGGCGACGAGGAGGACGACGAATGAGGCGGCCTCAGAAGACCTGCGCCATCTGCGAATCGGGCGTGCGGGTGGTGGACTTCAAGGACGAGCGCACCTTGTCCCGTTTCCTCACCGAGCGAGGCAAGATCCTCCCGAGCCGGCTCTCCGGCACCTGCGCCCGGCACCAGCGCCAGCTCAGCACCGCCATCAAGCGTGCGCGCCAGTTGGCACTTCTGCCCTATATCAAGGGATTTGGAGGCTGAGCACTGCTGGGCCACGGGGCCACGGGGTGGCGCTACAGCAAGGCTCCTCTTCCGAACGCGCAGGTTGGGGAGCGGTGCTGGCTCTTGCGGGCTTCTTACTGCTTGCACCTCCCATCTTGATGCTGGCGCCCCTGGCCGGCCTCCTGCTCCTGTCGCGTCCCGGTACGGCGCGCGAATGGGTCTGGATCGTAGGCGCGCTCGCGTGGTGCGCGGTCTGGCTCACGCAGCCGGGAGGTCTTGCCTTGCAGTTCACGCGGGCCGGGGCGGTGCTCCTGACCGGCACCTTTCTGGCACTCACTCTGTGGCGCCCCTCGGCCCGCTTTTCCCGCGCGCTCATCGCCACGACCATCGCTGCCGCCGCCCTGATCATCTGGATGTGGCATCTGGAGCTCGGTTGGCCAGAGGTGCAGCACGCCTTGGAGCAAAATCTGTGGACCTACAACCGTGAGCTGATGATGCGGCTGACGGAGGCGGCGGGGACGCGCTCAGGAGGCGAGAGCATGCTGGACGAAATGTCCTCCCTCATCCGGACGGTGGGGTCACTGTACCCGGCGTTCCTGTTCCTGGCCGGAGTGGCAGGCCTTCGCCTGGCGTGGCGGTGGTATCACCGGATCGCCCGAAGCCCGCTGGGACCTGCGCCCATCCCCTTTACCGCCTTTCAGTTCAACGACCAGCTCGTCTGGGGCTGGGTGGTCGGGCTGGCGCTGTCGCTGCTCCCCCTCACCCCGGACGGGCCGCTGATCGGAGGCAACCTCTTGCTGGTCTGGTCCGCACTCTACGCGGCCCGGGGCCTCGCCGTTTTTTCGGTTGGGTCCGGGCGGGTCTCGGCCCCGGTGATCGCCACCGTCGCGCTGGTGGCCGTCTTTCTCCTGCCGTTCGTCCTGGCCGGTCTGACTCTGCTCGGCCTCGCCGACACCTGGCTAGATTTCCGGCGTCGCCTGGTGGCGACGTCAACAACTTGAGGGTATCCCCATGATTGAAGTGATCCTTCGGGAAGACGTGACCACTCTGGGCCGGGCCGGCGAGATGGTTCGGGTGAAGCCCGGTTATGCCCGCAATTATCTGCTGCCGCAGGGATTGGCCTACGAGGCCACCGAGGGGAATAAGAAGCGGATCGCGGCCGAGACCCGGGCCCGGGCCTCCCGCAACGATGCCGAGCGCGCCGAAGCCGAGCGGCTGGCGTCGACTATCGGAGCGGTGCGGCTGAGTCTCACCGGCAAGGCGGGCGAGGAAGGCAAACTGTTCGGATCGATCACTTCGCAGGATATCGCGGATGCCCTGGCCCAGCAGGGCCACACGGTCGACAAGCGCCGGATCGAGCTGGAGCACCCCATCAAGACGGTGGGCGAGCACGCGGTGAGCATCCGGCTGCACCCCGAGGTTCATGCTGAGTTACGCGTCGCCGTCGCCGCCGAGTGATTCGCCGGCCATGACGGTCGGCATCGCCTACGTGGATGGTCCACGGCTGGCGCGCGCCGTCTACGCCGCAGCCGACTGGGTCGCCGCGGGTCGCGAGGAGATCAACCGCATCAACGTGTTTCCGGTCCCGGACGGAGACACCGGCACCAACTTCAGCCTCACACTGCGCGCCGTCGCCGACGCTCTCCGAGCGCTCGGCGACGCGCCGCTTTCGGCGACGGCCCAGGCCATGGCTCGAGCAGCGGTCCTGGGAGCCCGGGGCAACTCGGGCATGATGCTCGCCCATTTTCTGCTTGGCTTCACCGACGCCCTGGGCGACCGCTCCACTGCCACGGCACCCGACATTGCCCGGGCGATCCGCCAGGGCGCCGACCGGCTCTACGAGTCACTGGACGACCCCCGGGAAGGCACCATCCTGACCGTGGCCCGCGAGGCCGCCGTCGCCGCGGAGCCGGTAGCCCGGACCTCGAAGGACATCGGCGAGTTCATGAAACGATTGCTCGAGGAAGGCGAGCTCGCCCTGGCTCGAACTCCCGAGCTGATGGCAGTACTCAAGGAAGCCGGTGTAGTGGACGCCGGCGGCAAGGGCTTCGTGCGGATGCTCGAGGGTGTGGTGCGATACATCCAGGGCGATCCTATCGGGGCCGGCCTGCGGGTCGAGGAGCTGGAGCGAGATACCCTGGCGCCGGCCGCCGCAGTGGACGTCGGTGCCGATAGGGACTTCCAGTACTGCACCGAAGTCCTGGTACGGGGTGGGTCCCTTCCGCCCGCCAACGAGGTGCGCGCGGCGATGCATGCCTTCGGCGGGTCAACCGTCGTGGCAGTAACGGGAGACATCCTGAAGATCCATGTGCACACCGATACCCCCGAGGCCGTCTTTAGTTATGCTGAACGGTGGGGCCGGGTGGACACCACCAAGGCCGAGGACATGCGGGTGCAGCACCGGCGGCTGTCGCACACCCCGCGCCGCTCGGTCGCCATCGTCACCGACAGCTCCGCCGATCTCCCTGACGCGGTGCTAGACCGCCACGGAATCGCGCTGGTCCCACTGCAGGTGATGTTCGGCAGCTCCGCCTTCCGCGATCGCGTCGAGCTCACGCCCCACGAGTTCTACCGGCGCCTGCGCCAAACCCCGGAGCTGCCCACCACCTCGCAGCCCACGCCTGCCGCCTTTATCCAGGCGTTCCGGGATGCGCGGCAGGAAGCGGACGAAGTGGTGGCCGTCCTGCTGGGCTCCAACCTCTCGGGAACGTTCGGGTCGGCCCAGGCCGCGGTGCGGGCCGGCGGGCTCCAGGGGGTGCACCTGGTGGACACCCGTCTCGCCTCTCTTGGGGTAGGGCTCCTGGCGCTGCGGGGCGCGGAGCTTGCGGGAGAAGGCTGGTCAGCTGAGCGGATTGCCGCGGAGCTCACCCGGCTTCGAGGCCAATCGGGGATGTTGCTGACGGTCGACCGCTACGACAACCTGCTTCGGTCGGGTCGAATCTCGCGTGGAAAGGCCTGGCTGGCGGGGATGCTGGACCTGAAGCCGATCCTGTCGTTCGATGAACAGGGTCAGGTGGTACCGGTGGAAAGGGTGAGGGGTCGCGAGAATTTGGAGGCCCGGGTGCTGGCGTTGCTGCAACAGCGCCTCACCCCCCGCCCTCGCACCGTCCGATTCGGGGTGGCGCACGCCGATGCTCCCGAGGCAGCAGAGCGCATCAGCGCGAAGTTG
Organism: uncultured Gemmatimonadales bacterium; assembly: GCA_963740175.1. Classification (GTDB taxonomy): domain Bacteria; phylum Gemmatimonadota; class Gemmatimonadetes; order Gemmatimonadales; family GWC2-71-9; genus CAVVWJ01. The sequence goes on along the minus strand of CAVUDL010000010.1, from coordinate 289,614 downwards.
ATCGAGCAGTACCGTCCTCAGGACTGCTTCGTCAGCCTGGCCACCGGCGTGCTGGGCACGCACGTCGGTCCGGGTGCCTGGGGAATCTTCTACCAGGTGGAAGACAGCGGAGGGTCCCGGTAAGAATGGTTCGAGATGGCCGTCCGGAACAGCAGAAGGTCTCGCAGCCTCCCGAGGCGCTCCGTCTGGCCTTGGATGCCATCCAGGATCTGAAGGGTAGCCAGCTGGTGGTGCTCGACCTGCGTGGCCTGAACGACGCCACCGATTACTTCGTCATCGCATCAGGGACGTCCGACGCGCACGTGCGTGGTATCGCGGAATCCGTCATGGAGAAGCTCAACCGCCGGGGTCATCTGACTCATCATGTGGAGGGCCTCACCGGCGGCCGATGGGTTCTGCTCGATTTTGTAGATTTCGTCATTCATCTATTTCATCCGGAGACCCGCTCGTTCTATCAGCTGGAGCGGCTCTGGTACGATGCACCCGAGCTGCTGATCAGCTCCTCCTAGATCGAGGTGGATATGCGCCGACGTGCCGCTCCGGCACTGCTCCTTGTATTCCTGCTCGCGCCGGGACTGCTGTCCGCCCAGTACTTCGGGCGGAACAAGGTTCAGTACAGCTCGTTCGACTTCAAGATCATTCAGACCGAACACTTTGACGTGTATTACTACGAGCAGGAGCGGGTGGCGGCGATGGACGCCGCCCGTATGGCGGAGCGGAGCTATGCCCGGATCTCGAAGGTGCTGAACCACGAGTTCCGGGAGCGGAAGCCGATCATCCTCTACGCCTCGCATTCCGATTTCCAGCAAACCAATGCCCTGGGAACCGCCCCCGGCGAGGGTACCGGCGGCGTCACCGATTTCCAGCGGAATCGGGCAGTGCAGCCCTTTACCGGATCCTACGCCGAGTTCGAGCACGTCCTCATGCACGAGATGGCGCACCAGTTCCAGTACGACACCTGGTCGCGCGGCCGCGCCGGAGGAGGACTGTCGACGCTCATCGCGATCAATCCGCCGCTCTGGTTCGCCGAGGGCATGGCCGAGTACCTGTCCACCGGGCCGATCAACCCGGAAACGGCGATGTGGCTCCGGGATGCGTCGCTGGAAGAGAAGCTGCCGACCATCGAGCAGATGACACTCGACCCCTACACCTACTTCCCCTACCGCTTCGGTCATGCGCTCTGGTCCTACATCGGCGAGCGTTGGGGGGACGAGGCAGTCGGCGCCATTCTCAAGGCTACGCTCTCGAGCGGCATAGACGGCGCTTTCCGCCGCACCATCGGACTCACGATGGACCAGCTCTCCACTCAGTGGCGCGACGCGGTGCAGAAGAAGTACCTGCCCGAGATCGGCACCCGGACCAAAGCCAGCGCCGTGGCCCAGCCGCTGCTGACCGAGAAGCTCTCCCAGGGCACGCTGCACCTGGCCCCGGCCCTGTCTCCCGATGGCTCTCAGGTCGCCTATTTCAGCGAGAAGGATTTCTACTTCGTTGACCTCTACCTGGCCAACGAAAAGGGCGAGGTCAAGCGGCGCATTCTCAAGTCAGGCATCAGCAGCAACTACGAGACCTACCGCTTCATCAACTCGCAGGCCAACTGGTCGCCCGACGGCAAGTTCCTGGCGTTTGCCGCCAAGCGCGGCGCGCGTGACGTCATCGTGATCGTAGACGTCGAGCGCAACAAGGAGGTCAAGCGGATCGAGGTGAAGCTGAACGGTATCACCACTCCGTCCTGGAGCCCCGACGGAAAGCAGCTCGTGTTCACCGGCTATGACGGAGGCCTCAGCGACCTGTTCGTGGTGCAGCGGGACGGGAGCGGGCTGCAGCGGCTGACCGAGGATAAGTATGCCGATCTCCACCCGGTCTGGTCTCCGGACGGCCGCACCATCGCCTTCGCGACCGACCGGGGTGAAGAAACCAACTTCAAGACACTCGCCATCGGCAACATGCAGATCGCTCTCTACGATCTGGATACCGGTTCCATCGAACTCCTGGACCATATGGACCAGGGAAAGAACGTGAGCCCGCAGTGGGGCCCTGATGGTCGATCGCTCGCCTTCGTCTCCGATCGCAATGGTGTCAGCAACATTTTCCTGTACGACCTGGACGAAAAAGCGGCCTACCAGCTGACCGACTTTTACACCGGCAGTCAGGGTATCACGCCGCTCTCCCCGGTGCTGTCGTGGGCGCCCCAGGCAGACCGGCTGGCGTTCGTGTACTTCGAGAAGGGAAAGTACGACGTCTACACCCTGTCCAACCCCCGGTCGCTCAAGCGCCGGCCCTATCAACGGCAGGCCCCGGACAGCAGTGGCCTGCTGGCGAGCACCATACCGGCGCCGGTGGACACCACGCGCTCGCTACAGGTACCGGAGGAGTCCAGACCTCAGGTCGGGGAGGGCGGCTCGATCTATCGCACACCGAGCGGTTTCCGCTCGTCAAGCGAGGTGACCCGCACCGGCGACACGGCGTTCGCGACACCACCGGTGTCCGTCGCGGCCTTGCTCGATTCCGCCTCGTTCAATCTGCCGGATACCAGCGAGTTCACCGTCAAGAAGTACAAGGTCAGCTTCACACCCGACTACGTGGCCCGCCCCTCCATCGGCTATTCGCGCGACAACTTCGGTCGGGGATTCTTCGGCGGTACCGCCATTTCCCTCAGCGACATTCTGGGAAACCACCAGCTGATCTTTGCCGGCTACATCAACGGACGGATCAATGAAGCGCAGGTGCTGGCGGCATACGTCAACATGAACAACCGGATCAACTGGGTCGCGGGCATCTCTCAGGAGCCCTACTATTACGTCGAGCCCAGCCAGGTCCTGGTGGACGTGCCGGTCCCGGGTGAGAACACTTTCGTCAGCAACATCCGGCGGCTGGTGATCCGGTCGGCGTTCGGGCAAGCCTACTACCCAGTCAGCCGGTTTCAGCGGCTCGAGGCCAACGTACGCTTCGCGAACGTGGACGACGCCCTGCTGAAGATCCTGGAGCCATACGACCCGAGGTTCGGCAACCCAACCGAAGAGGCCCGGCTGGTTACCGACAACCGTCCGGGCGTCAACTACGTTCAGCCGTCCTTGGCGTGGGTGTTCGACAACTCACTGTTCGGGTACACCTCTCCATTCTTTGGCCGGCGCTCCCGGTTCGAGTTTGCCCAGACGGTGGGCGACTGGAGGTACTCTCAGGTCACGGTTGACTACCGCCGCTACGATGGGCTCCTGGGTCCCCTGGTGCTCGCGACCCGACTGCTCTATTTCGGCCGCATCGGACGCGACGCGGAGCAGTTCCGCATATTTGCCGGCAGCACCGAGCTGATTCGGGGCAACACCTCGGGGTCGTACCGAAACAACGAGTGCCGCAGGGGCACTGACATCGGAACCGAGACCGGCTGCGCCGAGCTCGACCGGATGGTGGGCACCCAGTTCGCGGTGGCCAGCGCGGAGCTGCGCTTCCCGATCCAGACGCCGCAATTCGGCATCTTGCCCAACGGCTTCCCGCCGCTTGAAGGCGCCATTTTCTACGACTTCGGGCTGTCGTGGAACGAGAACAGCACGCTGCGGTGGAACCGGCAGCCTACCGATCACCCCACCCAGGTTCGTACGCCTTCGCGAACGGTCGGCTTCTCGCTCCGCAGCAACCTGATCGGCTTCGCACTGGCGCACCTGGACGTAGCCTTTCCTCTGGACCGCCGGGGTGTGGGCGCGCTGTGGACGTTTAGTCTGGGGCCGGCGTTTTAAGAGGACGGAGAAGGCGGAGAAGACGGAGAGCCCTGAGAGATTTGGAGGCCGGAGAGGCTGGAGAGGCTAGCGTGATCGAGGAACAAGCGATTGAGACAGCCGCCAGGTGAGTCCTCCTGCTCGTCTCCTCAACTCGTCAAGAGCCTGCCAAACGTCGGGCGGAAGTATTCCCAGGTCCTTCGATAACCTTAAGAGGTAGGCGGTTTCCCCGAGCGAACCGAGGGCGATATCGACATACCGTCGAAGCTCTCGACTCCCGCGCTTGGCCGCACCCTCAGCGATGTTGGCAGCTGCAGAAACCGCAGCGCGCCTGATCTGGGACGTCAGACCATAACGTTCTTGGGTGGGCCACTGCTCGGTCTGACGGTACACTTCCAGAACAAGCTCGTGGCAGAGTTCCCAGGCCTTGAGGCGCTCATGAGATAACATGACGCACCTTACCCTGCACGACCGGTAACTATTGAACCAGATTCTCGAGGTCCGGTACACTTTACCGCTTGCGCCGGTGTCCTCTCCGCCCTCTCCGCCTTCTCCGCCCTCCCCCTCCCCCACTATCTTCCACCCCGTGAATCCCAAAACCATCGTGCTGGTCGCCGCGTCCATCACTGCATGCGGACAAGGCCCGGAGCTGGCCACCAACAACGCTCCCACCTCATCGAAGGGAGTGCCCGGCGCAAGTGTCCTGCGCATCCCCCGCGAGGGGGGCCTCGCCCGGCTCTACCGGGTTGAGTCGCTGGACTCCGCTGCGTGGAAGCCCGCCGATAAGCTGCCCCCGGTCGAGCGGCCGCTGGGCGCTGACCCTGAGCAGGGCCTGGTGTTCCTGGTGGACCGCAAAAACAACGTCGTGGCGGTAGACCTCGACACCCGCCGGGTTCGGACCTATCTCGAGAATATCCGCTACGCCACCGTTGGTCCCGATGGGGCCCTGTACGCCGTCGACACGGCCAACTCGGTGGTGCAATTGGTACGGAGGACGCCGGTAAGATTCCGTTCCAAGCTGCAGGGCAAGCCGTCGCGGCTGTATGGTACCATGGAGGGAAGCCTCGTGGTGCATCTCGCCGGCGACAAGCCGGCGCTCGAGTATCTCGGCTCCGACCAGGCTCCGAGCTCGACCCCACTGCCCCAGGGGCAACTGGCTTCGAGCTTTCTGGGCGACCTGGTGGCTGTCGCTGCCGACACGGCCGTGGTGATCTACGCACCTCAAAGGAAAACGGAGCCTCGCTCGATCCCCATAGCCGGCGATGCCCGGGCCGTGATGTTCTCACCGTCAGGCCACCGCATCTATGTGGCGCAGGCAGTGGGCCCGCTGCTGGTGCTGGACCGTTTCGACGGCGCGCAGCTCAGCGAGATCGAGCTGCCGGGGCCGGCCCGCGAACTCCGGGGCGACATGTTCGGCAACTGGATTCTGGTGCGTCCTGAGGAGGGCGACTCGGTCTGGGTGATCGATGTCGGCACCGGGAAACACGTGGGATCCGCCGCCGCCCGTTGGAGTGAGGACCTGCCTGCCGTCGCGCCGCCTCACACCCTGTTGGTGCGCCGGGGTACCGACCTGGCCGGCCTCGACCTCTCCGATCCCGCCCTGCCGGAGATCGGAAGGGTCAAGGGGGGTGCGGCCGATTTCTGGCTGCCGATTGCCTGGCAGCCGGCGCAGGAGGCGGAACTTCCCTTCGAGGCAGACTCGGCGGCGCTCGCTGCCGCCGATACGGGCCCGGCCCGACCCAGCGTATACCTGCAGGTAAGCAGCTCGCAGAACCCGACGTGGGCCAACGAGCTGTCCGGAAAGCTTGGCGCGGCCGGCCTCCCGGCTTCGGTCCTGACGCCGCGCCGCCCCGGCGAAGTCTACCGGGTGGTGCTTGGACCTTATGCTACCCGCGAGCAAGCCGAGGCAACCGGCCGCAAGATCGGCATGCCGTCATTCATCGTAACAGCCCAGGATCAGTCGACCCCCCAGTAGCTTCACCCACCGCCCACGAGGTTCGACGGCATGAAGCTTACCAAACTGGAGCTCTCCGGCTTCAAATCCTTTGCCGATACCGTAACGCTCAGCTTCGAGGAGGGCGTCACCGCCATTGTGGGGCCGAACGGCTGCGGAAAGTCCAACGTCTCCGACTCAGTGCGTTGGGTTCTGGGGGAGCAATCCGCGCGGCTGCTGCGCGGCGGCAAGATGGAAGATGTGATCTTCCAGGGCTCCGCCGCACGGCGTCCGGTGAATGTCACCGAGGTCTCACTTTTCCTCGATAATTCAGACGGCGACCTGCCGATCGCATACCGCGAGGTGGTGGTCACCCGCCGGCTCTCCCGCTCGGGTCAGAGCGATTACCTCCTTAACGGCTCGCCGGTCCGGCTGCGCGACATCCAGGATCTGCTCCGCGGCACCGGCCTCGGCAGTGATGCGGGGGTGGTAATCGAAGCCAAGATGATCGATCTGCTGCTCTCGGACCGCGCGGAGGAACGCCGCTCGCTCTTCGAGGAGGCGGCCGGTATCGGCCTGTACCGCGACCGAAAGCACAGCACCGAGCGGCGGCTGGAGGAGACCGCCGTGGACCTGCAGCGGGTCGAAGATCTGATCGCGGAGGTACAGTCGCAGATTCGCAGCCTCGCCCGCCAGCGGGGCAAGGCCGAGCGTCACGCCAAGCTGTCGGAGGAGAAATTCGCCGTCCAGCTGACTCTCGCCCGGCGGCAGCTCGACCGTCTGGCAGAGGAAGCGCAGGGGATGGAGGAGCGCTACAGTGAGTTGGCGAATCTGTTGCCGGCCACCCGGCAGCGGCTCAGCGAGAGCGATACCCGGAGAGACCAGCATGCCGAAGCCCGCGCCCGGGCGGAGGCCGAGCGTACCGAGCTGACTCACCGGCTCGCCACCGTGCGGGTGGAGCTGGGCCGGCTGGATGGCGACCTGGCGCTTGCGGCAGAGCGCCTCGCGAATGCCGCCGCCCGCCGGCTGCGGGCAGGGGAGGAACGGGCCCAGATGGAGCAGCGCGCGGCGGTCGCTGCCACCGAGCAGTCGGCCGCGACGGAGCACCGGGATAGTGCGCGCAGCGAGCATCACCGCATCCTCGAGGAGCTGAGTGGTCGGGCCGAGGCGGAGGAGCTGGTCCGGCGCACGCTCAACGATCAGCGATCCGAGGTGCGACGGCTGGAGCAGGAGCTGCAGGCGAGCGCCCAATCGTTGCGCGCGCTGGAGGGTGAGCGCACCGCGCTCGAGGGCGACCTCGCCTCTCTGCGAGAGCGCGCAGCTCAGGCCAGTGCGCGGCGGACGGCTCTCTCGCAGGAGCTGGCGAATGCGGAGCGCCGGCGCGACACCGCCGTCGAGCGCGCGGGTTTTCTCACCCACGAGGCCAAACGCAGCGCCACGGCGGCGGAGCATGCCCGCCACGGCGTCGCCGAGACCCGCGAGCATGAGGCGATGAACCGGGCTGAGCGCAGACAGGCGGAGGAGACGCTGGCGCAGATCACCGCCCGGCGGCAGGCACTCGAGGAGCTGGAGCGGGACCGGGTCGGCCTGGCGCCGGCTGCCGCGGCGTTGCTCGCCGCCCGCGATCGTTTCGGATCCGGCGTGCTCGGGCCCCTCAGTGACTTCGTCAGCACCGGCCGAGAGGACGCCGAGCTCGCCGAACGCCTCCTGGGCGATTGGATGCACGCCGTCCTGGTGCGAGATGAGGCTACAGCCAATGAAGTACAGGCCTGGCACGCTGAGCATCAGCCCGGGCCGCTGGTGCTGTTGCCTTTGGAGCCGGGACCGGTCGCCGCATCGGAGACGGCGCAGCCCTTCGATGCCCGGCTGACGGCGGCCGAACCGGCGGCGGGATGGGTGAGCGCCGCACTGGCAGGCTCCCAGGTGTTGGATTCCGAAGGCCGAGTGCTTCGGCGCGCGAGTGGGGCGATTTTCCTCGCCGGCGCCGGCGGGCCCACCGGCCCGCTCCGCCGCCGTGCCGAACTGGAGTCGCTGTCGCAGGAGGGAAGTCAGGCAGAGGCGGCAGTCGCATCCGCCGAACAGTCGCTCCGGTTCACGGTCGCCCGCCTCGCCGAGCGCGAGCTGCTTCTGTCTCAGACCACCGCTGCCGCCGAGCGGGCCCGCGAGGAGGAGCGTCAGGCAATCGTGGCGCGCGAAGATGTGGTCCGCGCCGTGGCCAACCTGACGCGCGAAGCCGCCGATTCCGAGTCCCAGCTGGAGCAGACCATGGAGCGGGTCTCTCGTTCGGAGCAGCGCATGGCGGAGATCGATGCCGCCCTGGTCCAGGGCGAGCTGGTCCACGGCAGAGTCGAGGAGGATCTGGGGGTATCCCGGACCCGGCTGGCCGAGCTGGAGGCCGATCAGGAGAGCGCGAGAGAGCAGCGGGCCCACTGGCAGGTTCAGGAGGCCCACGTGGCCGGCAGCCTCCGCGCGGCGTACGGAGCGGTTGGAGCGGGCCGGCCGCACCCGGGCCGAAGCCGAAGAGGCCACCCGGGCTCTGAATCTCGAGCTCACCGGCCTGGAGACTGACACGGCCTCGCTGACCGCACAACAGGCCGAGTGGCTCGAAGCCAGGGCGGAGCGGCGAGCCGCGCTTCAGGAGTTAGAGGCGGCGAATGCCGGCGCGGAAGCCACTTTGGCCGCCGCCGATCGGGCCCTCGCCGATGCCGAACAGGAGCTGGATGCAACCCGTGCCGAGCTGGAAGCTGTCGGCGAGGAAAGTCATGCCCTACAGGTCCGGCTCACCGAGGCCAAAGGCATCCGCCGCTCCATCATCGAGCGGGTTGAAGCCGAATGGCACAAGCCGTTCGATCAGCTGATGGAGACGGCGGTGCTGCTGGACCTCGATCTTGAGACTCTCGAGAGCGAAGCCTCACGCATCGTCTCGACGCTCGACTCTATCGGGCCGGTCAACCCGCTTGCGGTGGAGGAGCATGGAGAGGAGGTCAAGCGGCTCGAGTTCCTCACCTCGCAGCGAGACGATCTGATCAGCGCGCGCCAGTCGCTGATACAGGCCATCCGCGAAATTGACGGCACGGCTCGAACCATGTTTCTCGAGACTTTCCTGGCGGTGCAGGCGAACTTTTCCAAGGTGTTCCAGACTCTCTTCGGCGGTGGAGAGTGCGACCTGCGATTAGCCAATCAGGATGACCCGCTGGAGAGTGAGATCGACATCCACGCCGCTCCTCGCGGAAAGCGCACCCAACGCATCCATCTGCTCTCCTCGGGAGAGCGGACCCTGGTGGCCGTTTCCCTCCTCTTCAGCATCTATCTCACGAAGCCAAGCCCTTTCTGCCTGATGGATGAGGTGGATGCTCCCCTGGACGATGCCAACGTAGGCCGGTTCACCCGGCTCCTGGATGAGTTCAAGGTCGACACCCAGTTTCTGGTCATTACTCACAACCCGCGGACGATGCAGGCAGCCGACGCGGTGTACGGGGTGACGATGCAGGAGCCGGGTGTGTCCACGATTGTGGGTGTGAAACTGGGGGAGCGGGAGCACGTTTGAAGAGTCTAGGGTCTAGGGTCTAGGGTCCAGGGTCCGCTGTGCCAGAACGATGACCTCGCGTGCCTGGCATGCAGCGTGCATGATTAGCCTAGACTCTCGATCCTAGACCTTTACCGTTACCGGATCCCGAGCTGGAATGTTGATCGTCATGCGTCACGGCGCAGCGGAAGAAGAGATCCGCAGGGTAGCCGCCACCATCGAGGAGATGGGATACCAGGCGCGCCCTATGCCGGGCCGTCAGCGCACGACCGTGGGGCTGGTGGGCAACGATGGGCGAGTGGACGGCTCCCGCCTGGCAGCCCTGCCGGGGGTCCAGGAAATCATCCACGTTACCAAGCCGTACAAGCAGGTCTCCCGGGAATGGAAAGCCGAGACCACAGTGATCACCCTGCCGGGTGGTCTCACGATCGGCGGGGACGAGGTCGTAGTGATGGCGGGACCCTGCTCGGTGGAGAGCGAGCAACAGATTCTTCAGGCCGCTCGTGCGGTCCGAGAAGCCGGCGCGACCGTGCTTCGCGCCGGCGCCTACAAGCCCCGCAGCTCGCCGTACTCGTTCCAGGGGCTGGGACGCCCCGGGCTTAAGCTGCTGGCGCGAGCTCGCGAAGAGACCGGACTCCTGATTGTCACCGAGGCGATGGACGCGGAAGAGATGGACTTCGTCGCCGAAACGGCAGACATCATCCAGCTCGGCGCCCGCAACATGCAGAATTACTCCCTCCTCAAGCACGCCGGCCGTTCAGGGAAGCCGATCCTGCTGAAGCGCGGCCTTTCCGCCACCATCCAGGAGCTGCTGCTCTCAGCGGAGTACATCCTGGCGGAGGGAAATCCCAACGTCATCCTCTGCGAGCGAGGCGTGCGTGGCTTCGACCCTGCCACACGCAACATCTTCGACCTGAGCGCGATACCAGTGGTGCACGGCCTCTCTCATCTCCCGATCATCGCCGATCCCAGCCACGGAACCGGCCACCGCGACATGGTCACCCCGATGGCGCGCGCCGCGGTTGCGGCCGGCGCGGATGGACTCCTGGTAGAGGTTCACCCCAGCCCCGACCGCGCACTTTCAGACGGGGCCCAGAGTCTCTATCCGGAGCAGTTCGATCGCATGATGAAGGAGGCGCGCCTTATCGCCGAGGCAATCGGGCGACGAGTGGCCGAGCCTGCGGGGATCCGGGCATGATCGTCCGTTTGCTGACCCTTCTGGCGCTGGCGTTCGCTGCCCCCGCCTGGGCCCAGGATCCAGGCGAGATCATTGGGCGGGCGGCACGGGTCTACCGCTCGCTGGCCAGCCTGCAGGCCGATTTTGAGCAGGTGATCGACAATCCGATGATTGACAGCGCAGAGAGCAGGGGGACACTGGTGCAGGCGGGAAGTGCCAGGCTGGCGATGCGCTTCAGCGATCCTCCGGGAGAAGCGATCGTGGTTGACGGAAAGCACGTATGGATCTACACCCCGAGCACCGTCCCGGATCAGGTGCTGCGGATGAAGGTGCCCAGCGGAGGACCGGCCTACGGGTACAACCTGCTGGCCTGGTTGCTCGATCGTCCCGCCGAGAGATATAAGCCGTCATACGTTCGCAGCGAGCGGATCGACGGTCGCACCACCGACGTCATCAAACTGGTGCCTGCGGTGCCCGATCTGCCTTTCACCCAGGCGGTCGTGTGGCTGGATCGGGAAGATGCCCTGCCCCGCCGCCTGGAGATCCAGGAACACTCGGGCGCCACTCGAACCCTGCGGCTGACGCGGCTCCGGACCAATGCACCGGTTCCCGAATCCACCTTCAGCTTCAAGGTTCCCGTCCGGGGCTCGACTCGTCGATCAGTAGTTGCGCTACGCCTTGTCGAGTGCCTCTTCCACCCGCTCCGCCGCACCCTCACTCAAGCCGGCCTCCTTCGCCAGCGTAATCGCTGCCTTTCCAACTGTGCGGTAGAGAGTACGATCCTCGGCGCTCAGTGCCCTGAGATGGGCCCGAATCGTCTGCTCGTCTCCCCGGCGGACCGCGCCGGTCAGTGAAGCGGCAGGTCCCATGGCGTTGAGATTCGCCACCGCTCCGCCGAGCAGCGGGAGGTAGATCCGCGCCGCGATATCCGGGGCCACACCGGCGGCGCGAGCGAGCCGTTCCGCCACTCCGACGAGAGCGACGGTGTAGTTGGCCACGAATGCGGCACCTGCGTGGTACGCCGGCTTCGCCGACGCGGGGATCCGCACCGGCACCATTCGCAGTGTATTCGCCAGCCGTTCGGCCGCCACCAGGGCACGATCGTCGCCCTCGATGCCCACGTAGGCTCCCTTCAGCCGCTCCGCTGCCGTCCCCGCCTCTGCGACCGACTGTAGCGGATGAAACGATCCGCAGCCGGCCCCAGTCTCCTCCAGCGGCAGCAGCGCGTTGCGATCGAGCAACCCCGACAGGTGCAGGACTACCTGATCCCGGGTGATGGCCCCCTCGGCCGCGAGCTCCGCGGCCACCGTGCCGATGGCATCGTCAGGCGTGGCGATCAACACCAGCTCGGCGCCCGAGGTAGCTTCGGCCCGGCTGCCCTGATGCAACATCAGCGGCGGGGTCACGTCGCGCGGTGTACGGGCCACCAGGGCAACCTTGTAGCCTCGACGCTTCAAGGCCAACCCCAGGCCCTGGCCCATTCTGCCTGCCCCGATGATGGTCACGCGTGGCTGCGACACCAAGACGCTCCTTGAGGTACTCTGGTTCTAAACGGGCAAGCCCGGCCGGCCATTAACGGCCGACCGGGCTCGATAAGTGATCGCCGGGGCTGCGGCGGCCCTAGTTCTGGGCCGTTGGTACGGACCCGGCTTGGGCCAGGCTCAGCAGCTGCTTCGGCGTCTGGGCTTTCCGCAGAAGTCCCATCGCCGTCTGCATCTGTACGTCCCGCGTGGCCCGGCGCCGGAATTCGGCCGGGCGGCCGAAGACGTAACGGGCAATTTCGAAGCCCAGCTGCTCGTCGATCAGCGCGCCCGCGCCGTTGAACACTTCGGGACTGATCCGGACGTCCTTGTCGCGGAGCCGCTTATAGACCTGCTGCCGCATCTCCGAAGTGACCTTGAACGACTCGGTTTTGACCTGACTCGTCTTCTTGGCCTCGAGGGCGATGGTCGTGAGCGCGTCGCGGTACTGCGGCAGGCCATTCCCCAGCGCCTTGGCAAAGTCGCGCTCGGCTGCCGTCAACGTGTCCGGCCGAACGACCAGGTCCGGCACGATACCGCCTCCGCCCCGAACCACCCGGCCCGCATCAGTGTGGAAGATGGGGCGCTCCTTCAAAGCAGAATCGGTGGATTCCTTGTCCGGCGCGCCGAGCACCGTGTCGGCCACCACCGCCATAGCGGCCTGGGTTGCCTGGTCCTCTTCATCTTTGGCAATCCGCTGAATGGTGCGGCCGCTGGGTGTAAACCACCGGGCGGTGGTCAACTTCAACGCGACCCCCTCGCCCAGAGGGAACAGCGTCTGCACCAGCCCCTTACCGAAGGTGGGAGCGCCCACCACGACGGCGCGGTCATGATCCTGCAGGGCACCGGCGATGATCTCAGCGGCACTGGCGGTACCATCGTTCACCAGCACCACGATCGGCAAATCAGGCCACGCCTGCCGGGCCTCGTCGAAGAACTCCTTCGTTGATCCACGGGCGCGGCCGCGGGTCGAGACGATTTCCTGGCGAGAATCCAGGAACAGGTCCGCGACCTTGACACCCTGGTCGAGCAGACCGCCCGGGTTGCCTCGCAAATCCATGATAAGGGATTTCATCCCCTTCCCCTTCATCCCCGCGATCTCCTGCCGCAGCTCCTCGGCCGAAGTCTCGCTCACCGGGTTGAGGGAGATGTAGCCCACCCCAGCGTCGAACATCGTGCCGGCGGGCACCGAACGCATGTGGATCTGAGCCCGGGTCAGCCGGTACTTGATGGGCTCCGGAATTCCGCCCCGGCGTACGGTGATGACGATCTTGGATCCAGCCTCACCACGGAGGGCCTTCACCGCCTGATCGTTCTTCCATCCCTCGGTGGACTTCCCGTCCACCTCGATGATCTGGTCTCCGGTCTCGATGCCGGCACGCTCGGCGGGTGTCTCCGGCAGGGGCGCCACCACGGTAATCCATCCATCGCGGACGTCGATCTGAATGCCGAGGCCGGCGTAGTTACCGGAAGTCTGCTCGGTCAGCGCCTTGTAGTCGTCCCCGGTCAGAAGCACCGAATAGGGATCCATCAGCTGCTCCAGCATCCCCCTGGTGGCCTTCTGGTACAGGTCGGTTTCGCCGATGGAATCGACAAAGTAGGTGTTGACATGACCCAGAACATCGTCGAACAGCCGCGCCTGCTGATAGACGTTGCCATCGCTGGCGACGCCCCGCTGGAGCAGCCATCCACCGCTGAAAAAGGAGATCAACGCGACCAGTGCGACAAGACCCCAACGTTGCTTCATTTTCCCCTCCACTCCCGCAGAATAACTGAGGCTTTCCTGGGACAGAAAATCGGGGCAAATCTCGTGTCCGCCCCGCGAGAGGAGGGAAACGACCTCGGCCCTAGACGACAGCGCTATATATGCTTAACCCGTAGCGGACTGAAAAGTTTCTGGGGCGGCCTTGCGCACTTCCGCCCATGCCGCCTGCAAGAGCTGGTCCGGCGGGAGGCGGGCATCTAAATGTCGCACCCCACTGCCCTGGACCGCCAGGTAGTACTCCAACACCCGCCGGTGGAAATCCAGGTTCTCCTGCTCAAGCCGATCCTGCCGCTTCCCCGCGGCGATCTGCCGAGCCTGACCCAGCTCCGGCGCCAGATTAAGGATCAGTGTCAGATCGGGAGTCAGCCCGTGGGCTGCTGCTTGGTTGGCCGCCTGTACCATCGCCGGATCGAGTCCGCGACCAGCCATCTGGTAGGCCTCCGTTGTCAGAGCAAAGCGATCCGAGAGCACCACTCGTCCCGCCGCGAGCGCGGGCTGGATGACGGTTTGCACCAGATCGGCCCGGGCGGCCAGAAAGAAGAAAAGCTCGGCCACCGGTCCCACCGGGTGTTCCGGATCTAGTAGCGCCTTCCGCGCGATCTCTGCGGCGTGGGTGCCACCCGGCTCGCGCACCACGATCGGATCGACGTTACTGGCCCGCATGCGCTCAGCAAGTGGACCGAGCAGGGTGGACTTGCCTGAGCCTTCCGGGCCCTCCAGAACCACGAAGAAACCGCTACGACTCATCCCAGCGTTATGATGCTGCTGGTGGCACCCTTTTCCATCCCCTCGCTGATCTGCTGGTTGACCTTCTGCATCAGCTTCTCGAAGTTCGAGCGGGCCACGACGTATGCCTGACCCGTGGGGCTCATCTCCAGATCGCGCACCGCCCCCTCGTAGGCCTCCGCGGTGGCCTGATCGGGCATCTGCCCTGTAGATACCACCTGATCGACCTTACGGGCTAATGTCTGAATCTGGTCGAGTTTGGCCACGGTGTCCTTGTCTTCCCGCAGCAAGGTCTCCGCCCGCCGCAGCGCCTGGTACTCAGCCGACTGTCCGATTTGGCGGCCCAGTTCCTGAGCCTTGTCCCAGATCACCTTGTATCGCTCCTCTGCGCGAGCAGGTAACGCTCGCGACCAAATAGGTCCATATGAACGGTCACCTCGAGCCAGCCCAGAGCGCTGGCCTGCGCCGCCGCCATAGCTGCACGGGAACAGTCTACCTCGAGTACCAGCCATCCGCCGGGCCGCACTACATAGCGCGCCTCGTCCAGTAGCCGGACAGTGGCGGTCATGCCGTCGGCTCCGCTGACGAGTGCGGCCGCCGGCTCCCAATCTCGAACTGAGGGGTCGAGTGCTCCGTACTCCGCTTCTGTAAGATAGGGGGGGTTGGAGATCAGCGCGTCGAAAGCGTCCGGCCGGAGCGGCCGACACAGGTCTCCGCGGACCAGGTTCACCGGCAGGCCGGTGATGCTCTGATTCAGCCGAGCCACCGCAAGCGCGTCCGGCGAACGGTCCACTCCCACCACTTCGGAGAAGCCACCCTCCTGAGCCAGGCTCAGCGCGAGGCAGCCGGTGCCGGTGCCGACGTCGGCGATCCGGCCGGTGCTTACACGCTCAAGAATCAGATCGACCAGGCCCTCGGTCTCCGGTCTGGGAATCAGCACCCGGCCGTCCACCGCCAGCGCCAGCCGGCGAAACCCGGCGATGCCCGTGACATGGGCGAGCGGCTCTCCTCGTACTCGCCGCGCGACCGCCAGCTCGAACCGGCCGGCAGCGTCGGGCTCTACTATCCGGTCTCCGCCGAGCACGCCATCGGCGATCTCAGCGCCGGCCAGATCGGACCAGATCCGGAGAGCGTGCCGACGGGGCTCCGGAATATCAGCCAAGCGCATTTGCTCGGCGCCGAGGGAGATCAGCGCACCCAGCGTGGTGGCGGTCTCAGGCATCGATGAGCTCCTGCCGGCTGGCCATGCGCAGCGCATCCACCATTTCATCCAGCCCACCATTCAACACGTCCACCAGGTTGTGGACTGACAGGTTGATCCGGTGATCGGTGATGCGGCTTTGGGGAAAGTTGTAGGTGCGAATCTTGGCGGAGCGGTCCCCGGTACCCACCATCGCTCGGCGATCCCGCGAGCGCGCAGCCTCCTGCTCCGCCAGCATGCGGTCGAGCAGTCGCGCGCGCAACACCTCCATGGCTTTGAGCTTGTTCTGGAGCTGGGATTTCTGGTCCTGCTGACTCACTACTACGCCGGTGGGCAGATGGGTAATGCGGACCGCGCTGTCGGTGGTGTTGACGCTCTGTCCGCCGGGACCGGAGGAACGGAAGACGTCGATCTTCAGATCCTGGGGCTCGATCTTCACATCCACTTCCTCCGCCTCGGGAAGTACGGCCACTGTGGCAGCCGAGGTGTGAATTCGCCCCTGCGTCTCAGTGGCGGGCACGCGTTGCACCCGGTGGACGCCGGACTCGCGCCGCAGAAGGCCGTACGCTTCCGCTCCGCGGACCGCTACAATCGCCTCCTTGATGCCACCGAGCGCTCCCGCGCTGACGGATATCGGCTCCCAGGACAAACCGTGACGCTCACTGTAGCGCTGATACATCCGGTATAGATCCGCGCCAAAGAGCGCGGCCTCGTCCCCGCCGGTACCGGCCCGGATCTCCATGATGGCATCGCGGTCGTCGTGCGGATCCCTCGGCAACAGCAGCTCGTGCAGCTCGGCCGTTACGGTCGACAGCTCGCTGGAAAGCCGGCTGATGTCCTCTTTCGCCAGCGCGACAAGCTCGGGATCCGGCTCCTCGGCCAGACCCTGAGCTTGTTGGAGCTCATCCTGTAGGCGTGTGAGACGGTCGGCGAGCCTGACCACCGGAGCCAATCTGGTGTGTTCCCGGCCGAGTGATCTCAGCTTTTCGGGATCCTTCCCTACACCCGGGTCTGCTAATGCCCGGGCGACCTCGTCCGCCTGGAGCAGGGCCTGGCGGAGTCGGGCCTCCATGCGTTACTCCGTAGGCGTCGTGGCAGGTGCCTCAGGCGTCGTGGCAGGTGCCTCGGTCTGGTACCTGCGGCGGAACCGGTCGACCCGGCCGGCGGTGTCCACCAGGCGCTGCTTGCCCGTGAAATACGGATGGCACTGCGCGCACACTTCGACATGGATCGAGGCGGCGGTGGAACGAGTCTCGAACTGATTGCCGCAGGCGCACTGCACCATCAGCTTGCGGTACGGCGGGTGAACATCGGCCTTCATGTGTGGC
Source organism: uncultured Gemmatimonadales bacterium (assembly GCA_963740175.1). Taxonomy (GTDB): domain Bacteria; phylum Gemmatimonadota; class Gemmatimonadetes; order Gemmatimonadales; family GWC2-71-9; genus CAVVWJ01. The sequence goes on along the minus strand of CAVUDL010000010.1, from coordinate 272,728 downwards.
TCCAGGGTTGGCGCTAAGCCTTTCAATTTAGCTGGCTTTCGGGGCTTGGTGCAAGGAGCGCACAGCGGAGAAGATGGAGATCTGATTGACAGCACTCCCGGGCGCAAGTATGCTACCCCCAAACACTTCCACTATCGAGAGGCACGAGTGGCTCTGTCCCCGATGGAGGTCCTGCGCAAGGTCCCCCTGTTCTCAGGACTCGGAGAGGCGGATCTCAACGCATTCGCCGAGCTGACGCGGGAGCGCAGCTACCCCAAAGGCAGCGTGATCGTCTTCGAGGACGATCCGGGCGATGCGCTCTTCCTGGTGGCTGCGGGACAGGTCAAGGTGGTGCTCATCGCGGAGGACGGCAGGGAAGTCATCCTGTCGGTGCTCGGCGAGGGGAGTTTCTTCGGGGAAATGGCGGTGATCGATGAGGAGCCGCGGTCTGCGCACGTCATCGCCATGGACGATTCCAGCCTGCTCGTCCTGCGCCGGGAAGACTTTCATGCCCGGCTGAGAAATTCTCCCGAGGTCGCCATCTCGCTCCTGAAAGAGATCTCCCGCCGTCTCCGCAGGGCCGACGAAAAGATCGGTAGTTTGGTGCTACTCGATGTCAATGGACGGGTAGCTCATCTCCTGCTTCGCATGGCCGAAGACGAAGGTGGAGACCGCATCACCCGCAAGCTGACCCACCACACCATAGCCCAGATGATCGGCTCCAGCCGGGAGACCGTCTCCCGCACGATGCGCAACTTGGTGGAGCGTGGAATCATCCAGGTAACGAGAAAAGACATCACATTGAAGGATCGCCGCTCGCTCATGTTGGCGGCCCGGAGGTCGTGACCAGCGTCACACGCCCTCCGTGACTGCGACCGCTGCCGACGCCCCGCGCGTCTGAGGAGGTTGCGACATGAGCATTCCTTCCTATAGCCGCTGCTTGTGCCGCACCCGGTAACTTTCTGGGGTGCCAGAGGCTCGATTCCAACCCCGGGTCCCGATACCGCCCGCTACGGCGGGAACACGGCGTGCATCAGCATCGGGGGTCGGCGGGAGCGTCTCGTCATACTCGATGCTGGAAGCGGCTTGCGTCCGCTGGGCCACGAGCTGATGAAGCAGGGCAACGCCGCGCTGGCCGCCGACATTCTCCTCTCCCATACTCACTGGGATCACATCCAGGGGCTGCCCTTCTTCAAGCCACTCAGCTCGCGCAACACATCGGTCAACATTTATGGAGCAGCACAGGAGGGAGTTCCACTCAAGGACATTCTGGGTCGGCAGATGGATCCCATGGTATTTCCGGTACCCCTGAACGCGTTGGCGGCGTCACTGACTGTGGTCGAGATCAGCCAGGGAGAGTTCGATCTCGATGACTTCCGGGTCTGCACCATTCGGCTTCGCCATCCCGGCACTACGCTCGGCTATCGGCTCGCTCCCGCCACGGGCGGGCGTGAGGTGGCCTACGTGACCGACAACGAGCTGGGACCCGGCGGGACGTACGAAGTCCCACCCGACTGGAGAACCCGACTGGTCAACTTTCTGGAGGGAGCCGACACCCTGATCCATGACGCGATGTACCTGGATCAGATCATTCAGGCCCGCGCCGGCTGGGGCCATTCGACACCGCGCCAGGCGGTCGATCTCGCGGCCGAAGCCCGCTGCGCCCGGCTCATCCTTTTTCATCACGAGCCGGAACACGACGACGCCGCATTGGATCGACTGGTGGCCGATACTCGCCAGTACGCGACCCGAGTTGCTCCGGGCCTTGTCGTCGATGCAGCCGCCGAAGGAATGCAGTTTTCTCTCTGATGGGAATGACCATGATACGTGCGGTCCTGTCGAACGTGCTGGGAGCCGGAGTGGTGGTAAGCCTGGCCGCCGCGCAAGCCCCCGTGACCATCGCGGTCCTTCCATTTGAGGACCGCGGGTCGTACGGCCAGGACAAGGAAGTGTTCCGGGCTCTGGAGCTCGGCATCCCGGCGTTGCTGGTCGCTGAGTTGGGGAAGCATCCCGCCGTAAAGCTGGCGGACCGGGGACGAGTCAGCGCCGCGGTGAAAGCCGAAAACCTCGGTCCTGACGCACGGGTCGACGCGGCGACCGCGGCACGAGTGGGAACCCAGGCGGGTGCCCGATATGCCGTCACCGGCAACTTCGCGGATTTTTATGGAAAGTTCCGGCTGGATGCCCGCGTGGTGGACGTGGGAACCGGACAGATTCTCAAGGTGGTGTCCAACAACGATCCCGCGCTTCAGGATCGGGCCGACCTGGCCCGCATCGTTCAGGATCTGGCGGCGAAGGTAGTGAGCGCCGCCGGCCTGCCGGCGCGTGCCGCAACCGCGGCGGCGCCACTCGTCCCAACCGAGGCAGTGACCCAATACAGCCTCGGGTTACTGTATGAGAGTGAGGGGAACAAGGCCAAGGCCGGTGAGCACTACCAGCGGGCGCTTACGGCCTTTCCCAACTATGTCGAGGCCCGCGAAGGAATGCAGCGGATCAGGTAAGCTCAAGGGACGCACGAATCAGCTGCCGGAGGCCGAGCCCAACCCCGAGGTGAATCGGCAAAGCCAGCGCGATGATCTCCCCATTCACCTGATAGAACCCGGAAAGTGTCTTTAGCAGCAGCCCCATCAGTGACAGGACCACCACAGATCCGGCCACGATCATCACCGTGCGATGTACCGAGGGTCGCCTCAGACCCGGCAGCAGCGGCAACAGTGCCAGGGCGATCGGATTGAGCTGGAACAGATTTTCATTGTTATAGGCGGCCGAATGATCGGTGAAAGCCCAGAGGCCGGCCAGCAGCAGTCCGAGGATACCAGCCAGCAGGGCCCACACCGCGGACAGTGCAAGGAAGCCGGTTCGGGCGACGCCACCCCTTCGCGCCGCCAAGGTACCCAACGCGATCATACTCCCGCCTACGACGAGGCCCAGCGCGAGATAGGCCGGCAGCCACAACGGCGGGCGGGCGGGCGGCGTGGGCGCGGTCGACTCGAAGAGGGTCTGCTCGGAGCGGACCACCTGGACCTCCTTCCCGTCCGGACCCGGCACCGTGACACCTCGCAGATGCTCTCGAAGCGCCAGAGGAAGGAACATCTCATCCCACGCGGAGATCTCGCGGTCCACCGGTTGTCCCAGGCCGATCACCAAGCCGGTGTACACCAGGGGATCGTTGGCGGTCAGGCGCTGGGTATGAAATCGGAAGGTCTTGCCGGTCGGGCGGGTTGCGGCGTACTCGCGGATCCGGCCGCCTAATGCACGATCCAGCGCGTCCCGGACCCGGGTCGAGCAGTTGTCCCGGTAATAGTCGTAATGATAAAAACGATTTTCCGGTCGTTCATTCCACTCGAGGAACTCCTGGAGCTCGCGCTTGGCGTCAGGCGCCATCTCCAGCTCCTGAATCCAGACCGAGCGGTTGGCCCGCCGATACATTTCGACGTAGGACTGCGCCGGAAAGCCCTGCATCCAGTACCACATTCTTCCCTGAAGGAACCGGACCAGAAACTTTTCCTGCCGCAGATCGAAAAGGCCGTAGTTGTAAGCCTCATCGGTCCCCCGTTCCGCGTCGTGGATCCAGATGGCGTTGTGACCGAAGCGTTCCCAGACGGCCTTGCCGGGCCCCATGGTCATGAGGTAGACGGTCAGCGGATCAGCAGGGCGGCGGGGCTGCGGGGCAGTTTGTTGCGCGGCGGAGACGCCACTCGGGAATAGAAGACCTAGGACACAAAAAAGCCGTAGCAGCCCCCGATAGTGACTACCCCCCTGCCCCGCTGCCCCGCTGCCCCGCCTCACAGACTCACGTCTTTGCCTTCAAGCGCTGACCGATAGATCGCGTCCATCACCTTGTGCAACGTGAGATGCTCCAGCAGCGAGGGTACTCGCGCCTCCCCCGCGATCGCCGCCTGGAAGTGAGCCCACTCGGCCCGGTAAGAAGCCGTGAAGGCATTCTCACGGCTCACTGAGCCGGTGGGTGACACGTCCATGGCCACGCCGTGCAGTTCCTTCCAGACGTTCAGCGGATTAATGCCGGCAGTTCCCTTGCTGCCCCGAATGCCCACGCCAAAGCGCTCACCCTCGCCGAGATGCCGCCACGTGACATCGACGAAGATCGAGGTGCCGTTCTCACAGATGACGAAAGCGCTGCCGGACTGCTCGACCGTGCGCTCCTTGCCCGCGGCATCGAGGGTGGCGCTGACCCGCGCGGGGGGCGAGCTCCCACCGAGCCAGAGCCCGAGATCGAGGATCGATAGTCCCAGGTCCAGCATGGCCCCACCGCCGGCCTCATCGCGCCGCTGCCGCCAACCCAGGTGGGTCCGGCCAGGCCGAAAGACGTGCCAGCTGCCACGGATGCTTTCAATGGTGCCGAGCTCGCCGCTCTGGACGAAGCTGCGGACGATCTGCACGTCCGGGCGGTAGCGATGGTTCATGCCCACCATGACCACCCGTTGGCGCTTGTCAACCGCTTTCAGAATCCGCTGGACGCTGGTGGCTGACATGGCGAGCGGCTTCTCGACCAGCACGTTGAGATCAGCCGAGAGCGCGGCCATGATATGGGACTCGTGGAGGTGGTTGGGAGAGCAGATCACGACCGCGTCCAGCGCCTCGTAGCGCAGCAACTCCTCGATATCGTCGAAGGCGTCTTTCACGCCGAACCGGTCGGCCAATGCGCGGGCCTTCGGAAGATCGGTGTCGCAGATGGCCTGCACTTCGACAGTGCGCATCTTCTTCAGCACCGGCAGATGGGCCACTTGAGTGATGGCACCCCCGCCGATGATCCCCACCTTCAGGCGCTCGCTGGTGCTCCCGCTCCGACCGGCCGTCATGATACCCCCTTCGTCAGTAGCGGCGCTCCAGCCTGGTTCCTGGATAGTAGGCCGCGAGAATCTCTGGGTAGTCCTGCCCGGCTCGCGCCCGGCCGACCGCCCCCCACTGGCACAGGCCCACGCCATGTCCGGCTCCCCTGCCCTCGGCGACGAGGAGGGTGATGTCGCGGCCGGCACCCACAGCGGTCAGTGTGAAAGCCGTGCTTCGCAGCAGCTCACCTGCCGGGGTCCGTAGTACCTGCCGCACATTCGACTGGCCATCGACTCGCACCTTTGCTCCGCCGACCGAGACCGTCAGTTGATCGACCCGTCCCGAGCCGGAGCGCTGAGTCACGCGGACATCGGCCACTCGATCGAGCGCCCGGCCCGAGCGCGCCCCAGCCTGAGGGAGGTAGCGTCCGAGGGTGGAGCGCAGGGTCGCACCGGTCCACTCCTGCCGCCACCGGTATCGTGGCGAGATGCTGCAATACGCCGATCCGTGCGGCGCCGTGTCCGGCCCGGAACGGAGATACGACCGCGACGCGCCGCGGAAGACCTCGTATCCATCAGCCGTGCGCCCGCCGCAGGTGGAGTAGTAGAACGCCTCGATAGCTGCGCCGTTGTAGGTGAGCACGCGCCCCCGGGTGGCGCTGACGGCGGCGTGTCCCTCGGGCGTCTCGGCGGCCATTCCGCCATATGCCTGATCCGACACCGTGGCGTACAGGTCGAAGCCCTGCGACCGCCGGCGGCGCAGGTTGCGCAAGGCAAAGGTGCGGGAGATCACCGCCTGCGCACGAAGTGCGGCCAGCTCCGCCGAGCTGCGGCGCCCCATCTCAGCGGAAACCACGCCGAGCAGATATGCCTCCATGCCCAACCGGTTTACAACCGTAAGGCCGGTGCGATCGCGCAGAATCTCGGCCGTGCCGCGGTAGGATTTTCCGTTGACTCGAAGCGACGCGTTATGATCCGCGGGAGTTAGAGTCAAGCCGTCCAGGGGCGATGAGATCCACCCGCCCGGGCTTGCCAGAGTCAGTCCGGTCCCTGCCGCGGTGACACGCCAGCTGGCGCCCGCCGGAATCGTGGCCACCGACGAACCGTCGGGCTCAGTCACCGCGACGGGCCCGGCCCCACCGATGGTCGCGGCTCCTGCTCCGACGAGTAGCCCGATCCGGATCTCAACTTCTGGTGAGACCACGGGCGAGGGCCCGCCGGCCGGGCGCCGCTGAGGAGACGTTCCGGACGTGCAGCCGATGAACGTGCCCAGCGCCAGTTGGACCAGCGCGTGGGCCAGGACCGGCCGCTTAACCCCGATAGTTCCCAAACTTGAGCTCGATCTCGAACTCCTGGGCCTTGAGGAAAGCGATCACGGCCTGAAGCTCGTCGCGTGAGGGGGCTGTCACCCGAACCTCGTCACCCTGAATGCTGGTCTGGACTTTCTTGAAGCCGCCTTCCTTGACAGCCTTCGCGATCCGCTTCGAGACATCCTGCGGAATGCCCTGGGTCAACCCGATCGTGCGCCGGACGCTCTGACCGGTGCCGTGTTCGAGATCCCCTACCTTCAGATTCTTCACCGGGACACTGCGCTTGATCATCTTGGTCTGCAGGACGTCCACCAGCGCGTCCATGCGGAACTCGTCATCGGCGCTGAGGCGGATCTCGGCCTTGGTACGATCGAACTCGACCGTGCAGTGGGTGCCCTTGAAATCGTATCGCTGGGCGATCTCCTTGAGCGTCTGATTCACCGCGTTGTCGACCTCCTGGAGGTCGGCGCCGGTGGACACGTCGAATGAAGCGTTACTGGCCATAGAAATCGATGCGAGCTGCGGGGGAGTGAATGACGGCGAACGCCGGAAGAATTACCTCGGGAACACCAGTGCAGCAAGCGCACTCACCGAAAGGACGTGCCACTCGGCTTGACAGTCGAAACGGCAAGGTGTAGTGTAAGCCATCGGCGGTGGATTTAAGGCCACTTGCTCCCGCCGGGTGCCTTCGGGCCCGAACCAAAGAGCTAAAGCGCCGGACGTTGCCCTCCGCGCTTTCCAGGCCCGGGGGGCTTCTTGCTTCCCCGACCAACCCAGAACGAGGTCGCCCGTGGTCCGCTTCCAGGCTGAGATGTGTTGCCGAATCTGCATGTGTCGGCCCCTTACGGGGTGGACCGAGCATTCGGCGCGCGCCCGGCGGACAGCGGAGAGCTAGACGCTCTCGTCCCCAGCGACCGAAGCCCGGACCACTTCAAGTGATCCGGGCTTTTTCGTTTTCCTACACTCAGAGGAGCACGTCCATGACCTACCAGCCCGACACCCTGGCCCTCCATGCGGGGCAGGCTCCCGACCCGGCGACCAATGCTCGCGCCGTGCCAATTTACGCCACCACGAGCTATGTGTTCAATGACACTCAGCATGCAGCCGATCTCTTCGGGCTACGGGTGTTCGGCAACATCTACACCCGCATCATGAACCCCACGAGCGACGTGTTCGAGAAGCGCGTCGCCGAGCTGGAAGGCGGGGTGGCCGCGCTGGCCGTGTCCAGTGGCCAGGCAGCCACCACGCTGACGGTGCTCAACCTGGCCCGGGCGGGTGACAATCTGGTGTCGTCCCAGACCCTGTACGGCGGGACCTACAACCTCTTCGAGTACACCCTGCCGAAGTGGGGCATCACCACGAAGTTTGTGGACATCCACAACCTGGATCAGGTGCGCGCCGCCATCGACGCGGGCACCCGCCTCCTCTTTGTAGAGACGATCGGCAACCCCCGGCTCGACGTACCCAACTTCGAGGCCCTCGCAGATATCGCCCACTCGGCCGGCATCCCGCTGGTCGTGGACAACACCTTTGGCGCCGCCGGCACCTTGAGCCGGCCGATCGACTACGGGGCGGACATCCTGGTTCACTCCGCCACCAAGTGGATCGGCGGGCATGGTACGGCCATTGGTGGCGTCGTGGTGGACGCGGGCAAGTTCGACTGGGCCAGTGCCTCGTCGCGGACCCGGTTTCCCGAGTTCACCGCTCCCGATCCATCGTACCACGGGCTGGTGTACACCGAGGCGTTCGGGCCTGCCGCTTTCATCATCAAGCTTCGGGTGCAGCTGCTCCGCGACCTGGGGCCGGCACTGTCGCCCTTCAACTCGTTTCTGTTTCTGCAGGGACTGGAAACGCTGCCGCTCCGAATCCAGCGCCACTCGGACAACGCGCTCGCAGTGGCACGCTGGCTGGCGCGCGACTCCCGCATCGAATGGGTGTCGTACCCCGGCCTCGAGAACCATCCCGAGCACCGGAATGCCACCAAGTATCTCAAGGGCGGCTTCGGGGGCGTGCTCACGTTCGGCGTGAAGGGCGGTCACGCCGTGGCCCGGGCGCTGATCGACCGCGTCAAGCTCTTCTCGCTGCTCGCCAATGTGGGTGATGCCAAGTCGTTGATCATCCACCCCGCTTCAACGACTCACGAGCAGCTCAGCCCGGAGCAGCAGCGGGCGACGGGCGTCACGCCGGAGCTGGTGCGTCTCTCGGTCGGACTGGAAGACGTGCGTGACCTGATCGCCGACTTGGATCAGGCCCTGGGCGACGCGAGCGTTGAGACCAAGACGACAAGAGCCGAGACCGTCGGCGCCGGGCGCTAAGAGCTGGGAGCTTGGGGATCGAAATCCGGCTATAGCTGTCTCGCGGATACCGAGCTCACAGCTCTCAGCTCTCAGCTGGCCCAAAACCTTTCATAGCTGGAGCACAATCCATGTTCGTCAGCGATGAGCTGCTCGAGGCCAATTCCAAATATGCCAGAGCATTCAATCGGGGTGCCCCACCGGAGCACCTGGGAGCCTTTCTGGAGGTGCATTTCGATTCAGGCGCCGAACGAGGATGACTACCGCACTGATCGGAGGCCGGACTCACGAGCTTCCGCTGGAGGAGCTCACGACTGCCAACGGACAACCGGTGAGCGGGCTCAAGCTTCGGTATCGCGTGTTCGGGGATCTCGACGCAGCGTCTGACAACGGTTGGATTCTGGTCTTCCACGCGCTCACCGGCAGTGCGGAGGTGGACGCGTGGTGGGGACCTCTGATGGGCCCGGGCAAGGCACTGGATACCACCCGCCATGCCATCGTTGCCGCCAATCTGCTGGGCAGCTGCTACGGCTCGAGCGGGCCGACCGAGTGGAGGGCAGAGCGCGGGGAACGATTTCCCGAGCTCAGCCCCGTCGATCTTGCCCGGGCCCACCTTCAACTGATGGAGCATCTGCGGGTGCGAAGGCTCGCGCTCGCCACCGGCGGGTCGTTGGGCGGCATGGTGGCGCTGGAGTGGGGACGACTGACCAATGTTACGGTTGACCGGCTGGTGGTATTCGCGGCACCGGCCGCGGCATCGCCCCAGGCGATCGCGTGGAACGCAGTGCAGCGAATGGCCATCGAAGCCGATCCCGCCTGGGCCGGCGGCGGCTACCCGCCGGGTCATGGACCCACCGCGGGACTGGCCGCGGCCCGGGCTCTGGCGATGATCACCTACCGATCGGGGGCCGAGTTCCAGGCCCGGTTCGGGCGCTTGTCATCTCGATCCAACGGAGTGTTCGATGTCGAGCATTATCTGCGGCGCCAGGGTGAGAAGCTGGTGGCGCGCTTCGATGCCGCCAGCTACGTGTCATTGATGCGCAGTATGGACCTGCACGATGTCGGGGATTTCAGCGCTGCCGGTCGGGAGACTGCGGGACGGGTCCGAGAAGTCGTCGGAGTGGGCATCGACTCCGACATTCTCTACCTGCCGTCAGAGGTGCGCGATTGGGTTTCCGCCTACCGCGCCGCCGGCGTCAATGCGGACTACCGGGAAATCGCGTCCCTCTATGGGCACGACGCCTTCTTGATCGAGTGGGATCAGGTGGAGCGAATTCTGCGAGGTTAGGCCAGGAAACTCTCGAGGGCGCGGGCGCGGCTCACGTGGCGGAGTCGGCTCAGCGCCTTCTCCTTGATCTGACGGACCCGCTCGCGCGTGATCCCCAGCAGGCTGCCGATTTCCTCCAGAGTCATCGGCTCGGGCCCGTCCAGCCCGAAATAGAGCCTTAGAATCTTTGCCTCTCGCTCCTTGAGCGTGGAAAGCACCTCTTCAATGGATTCGGTGAGGGCATGCTCGAACGTTTCGGAGTCAGGCCCCGGGTTCTGCGTGTCGGGCAGGTAATCGAGAAGCTTGTTGTCTTCGCCTGGAGTGAGCGGCGCGTCCAGCGAGAGGTGATTCTGGGAGATGGACAAGGTCTTCTGGACCTCCTCCATCGAAATGTCCATCCCTTCGGCTATTTCCGACGGCGTGGGCTCGCGGCCCAGTTCCTGGAGCAGCGCGGAGGAACGTTTGCCGATGCGGTGCAGAGTGCCGGCGCGATTGAGCGGCACCCGCACGATGCGACTTTGCTCCGCCAATGCCTGAAGGATGGCCTGACGGATCCACCACACGGCGTAGGAGATGAACTTGATGCCCTTGGTCTCGTCGAACTTGTGGGCCGCCCGGATCAACCCGAGGTTCCCTTCGTTGATCAAGTCGGCCAGCGAGACGCCCTGGTTCTGATACTTCTTGGCGACTGAAACCACGAACCGGAGGTTGCTGCGCACCAGCTTATCCAGCGCCTCTTCCTCGCCCACCCGGATGCGCTGCGCCAGATTGACTTCTTCCTCCTGCGGAATCAGCGGATACTTGCTGATCTCACGCAGGTACTGGTCCAGTGAGCCCTCATCGAACGACGGCCCGCGCTTGCCGGAACCGACCTGCATTGGACGCATGCGACCCGACCTCGTACTTAGCTGGGGAGTCACTCGAACTTCGGGGGCATGGGGAACGATCCGTGAGAAGTGGCCTTTGACGAACCTTACTCTGCGGTGTGGGAGTGCGCAACCAGCCGCGAGTCACGAGTCGCGAGTCGCACTTGTCCGGTCGCGAGTCCAGCCGTCACGGGGCCAGCTATCCCCATGAAGGTGTGACGAGAATCACTCTCACCCGCTGCCACCCTGGCGACTCGTGACTCGCCAATTCTACACCTCGTACGTGTCCATCTGGGCCCGCTGGAGTTTACCGGAGTAGTCGATGTAGCAGACCTTGGTCTCGGAGTAGAACTCGTACACTTCCCAGCCACCCTCCCGGTGCCCGTTGCCGGTCGCCTTCACCCCACCGAACGGCAGGTGCGCCTCGGCGCCGATGGTGGGAGCATTGACGTAGGTGATCCCGTTGTCGAGCTCCTGCATGGCCCGAAAGGCCTGGTCTACGTTGGCGGTGTAGATCGAGCTGGAGAGGCCGTAGCGCACATCGTTATTGACGCGCACGGCTTCCTCGAACGAGCCGACCTTGATGACGCTCAACACTGGGCCGAAGATCTCCTCCTGCTCCAGCCGGGTCTTCGGCTTGACGCCGGCGAAGACGGTCGGGCGGTAGAACCAGCCTTGCTTCCACCGGTCGCCGCTGGGCACCTTGCCGCCGGTCACCAGCTCAGCGCCTTCCTCCTGCCCGATGCCAACATACTCTTCGACCTTCTTCCGCGACGCCTCGTGGATCAGCGGTCCCACGTCGGTTTTCGCCTCCCGGCCATCCCCCAGTCGCAACGCGTCGGCGGCGTCCGCCAGACGATTCAGAAAGCGATCGTGCACCTTCTTGTGAAGGACCAGACGGCTGGTGGCGGTGCACCGCTGCCCGGTCGTACCGAACGCGCCCCATAGCACTCCCTCCAGGGCCAGGTCGAGGTCGGCGTCCTCCATCACGATCATGGCATTCTTGCCGCCCATTTCCAGCGACAGTCGTTTGTGCATGCGTCCGCAGGTCTCGCCGATCAGGGCACCGGTCTCGGTAGACCCGGTGAAGGAGATCACCGGCACTTCGGGGTGCTCGACCAGCGCCTTGCCGACGGTTTCGCCCCGGCCGTGAACCAGCTGAATCACCTCTGGAGGAAGTCCGGCCTCGAGCAGAATCTCTACCAGGATATGCACCGTGTGGGGAACATCCTCCGAAGGCTTGATGATCACCGAGTTTCCGCACAGCAACGCCGGAAACATCTTCCAGGTCGGGATCGCCATGGGAAAGTTGAAGGGCGTGATCAGCCCAACCACGCCGATCGGACGGCGATAGCTCATCGCCCATTTGGAGCGCAGCTCGGACGGAACGACCTGTCCGAAGAGCCGGCGCCCTTCGGTGGCGGCGTAGTATGCGGTGTCGATGCCTTCCTGCACATCGCCCTTGGTCTCCGCCAGGACCTTGCCCATCTCCCGCGTCATGGCGGCGGCGATGGCCTCCTTTCGTTCCACCAGCAGATCGCCCACTCGCCGAAGCACGTCGCCGCGAACCGGTGCCGGTGTCTTCGACCAGACGGCGAATCCCTGTTTGGCCGAGCGGACCGCTGCCTCCAGGTCGGCCCGATCCGAGTCGGGAAAGCGGCCGATCAGATCGGTGCGGTCCGCCGGGTTGCGATTCTCGAAGTAGGCGCCGCTGCTCGGGGCAACCCATTCGCCGGCGATAAAATTCTTGAAGGTCTTGGCCATCACTCTTGTCCGGTTGGAGCCGGTGAAGCTGGCGCCTGTTCCGTTGGGGTTGGGGCGGCTGGCGCCTCGGGGCAGGTCCATTGCAGCTCCTGCCTGGCGTAGCCGGTTCGGGGCAGGATCTCTCGTGCGGCCATGATGCCGGCCCATAGGATGGCCAGCAGCGACAGCAGGTGAGCGAGGCCCCTGCGGTAGGACCAGCTCGACAGCGCCCCGAGGACGCCCATCAGCAGGGCGATACCGGCTGCCCCGATATAGAAGACGAGTCGTAGGCCGCAGCTCTTGTCATTCGGCCACAGGGGCAGGGCTACGGCCAGCACCAGCGCCAGGCAGGTCCAGAACCACGTGAGCGCGACGAAGCGTCGCGATGGCTGGCGACTCGGACTACCCGGTCCTCCGCCCGCAGGCACGGGGGCTGCCGCAGGCTGCCGGGCAATCGCCTTATCGATGTCGGCGAGCTCCTTGTCCCAGTTTCGTGGCTCCTCGGTCATACCGACTCCCGGTTGATTCCGTAGCGCTGCAGCTTCTTGTAGAGGGCCGAGCGGGGCAATTTCAGCGCGCGCGCCGTCTCCGAAATATTCCAGTTGTTCTCCCGCAGCCTCTGGGCGAGAAAGTTCTTCTCCGCATCCTGTTTGAAGTGGTCCAACGTCGGTCCGCCCGGCGCCACCGGCAGCAGGGTATCGATGTCGGATGCGGTGATCACCCTGCCGGGCGCCAGAATCAACGCCCGCTCGATGCCGTTGCGGAGCTCCCGGATGTTTCCCGGCCAGACCCGGGATTGCAGCCGCGCGATGGCCTCGTCGGAGAACTGTCGTCCCGGGACACTCGCGCCGGCCCCGAGCTGCTCGGCAAAGTGGGCAACCAATGCCGGGATGTCCTCGACCCGATCCCGCAGTGAGGGGACCTCGATAGGCACCACGTTCAGTCGGTAGAGCAGATCCTCCCGGAAGCGTCCCTCGGCGATCTCCAGGTCTATCTCCTTGTTGGTCGCAGCCAGAACCCGGACATCGACCTGAATCGGCTTGGAGCCTCCGATGCGGGTTACCACGCCTTCCTGCAGCACCCGTAAGAGCTTGGCCTGGGCCGAGAGGGACATATCGCCTACCTCGTCCAGGAACAAGGTACCGCCGTCGGCCTGCTCGAACTTTCCCGCCCGATCCGCGACCGCGCCGGTGAAGGAGCCCTTCATATGACCGAACAGCTCGCTCTCAATCAACTCGGAAGGGATGGCGGCACAGTTCACCTCCACAAACGGCTTGTCTCGGCGGGGTGAGGCCTCGTGCAGCGCTCGGGCAACCAGCTCCTTACCAGTCCCGTTCTCGCCGGTAATGAGGACCCGCGCTGTCGTCGGACCGACTTTCTCGATCAGCGCGCGTACCGCCTGCAGCGGCTCACTGTCGCCGACCATGATGTACCGGTTCCCGGTGGCCTCACGCAAGCGGTAGTTCTCGCCTACCAGCCGGCCGTGCGCCAATGCGTTTCTGACCGTCACCAGGAGCCGGTCGGTGTCGAGTGGCTTCTCCAGAAAATCGAACGCCCCCCGCTGAGTTGCTTCCACCGCGGTCGCTATGGTGGCGTGGCCCGAGATCATGACGATCTGGGCGGTCGGGTCGAGGGCCCGGAGCCGAGCCAGCGTTTCCAGCCCATCCAGGCCGGCCATTTTCACGTCCAGGAATACCAGATGGGGACGGAACTCGGGATAGACCGTGATCGCTTCACCCCCCGACGCCGTGACCTTCACGACCAGCTTCTCGTACTCCAGCACCTGCTTCAGGGCCTGGCGGATTCCGGCCTCGTCATCGACGATCAGCACGCGGTGGTTCATCGGCGGGGGGTTCCGAAGAGGGTCGCGCCGTCGGGACGCACTTTGATTTCCCGGACGCCCGCCGGAATGCGAACCGGGATGGTTCGTCGGGTGCTGTCACCGAAGGCACGAGCCATCAGCCGGGGAACGGCGTCGCGAGGAATGGGAAAGTCGCGGATTCGGAAGGATCGAACCGACCACTCGGCGCGTCCTGGCCCGGTCACCTCGATGGGGCCGGCGGCTTCAACCGGTTCCCGATCTCGCAGCGCGACCGCCAGCGGCCCAATCAGCTCCCGCGGCAGCCGTGCGGTTGCCAGCTTTGCATTGACCGCCACTTCACCGTCCTGCAGCTCCACCTGCAGCGAGTCGAGCTGGCGCCTGAGGCTCGGCTGGAGCCCTGCTCCAATCAAGGAGGCCACCTCCGCCGCTGTGAGGACTACCGAATCAGCTCGCCAGCCATTGAGAGAATCGATTTTGGATTGGGCCGATCCGAGTGCTTGGGTGCCCGGCCGCCCGAGCGGCGTCGCGGGCTCGCTTGAGGACGGCCTATGGAGCAGCCGTCGCAACTCAGCTGAAAGCCGGTCCCGGTAGAGCCAACCGACCGCCAGCGCGAGCACCAGCGCGAGTCCCCCGAGGAGCTTGAAGGGTGCGGAAAGACAGCCCATCAGCGTCCGAACTCGAGCGTCAACCGCGACTCGTAACGGGGTCCACCGGTCGTCAACACGCTTTCGTACAGCACGAGCTCCTGGCCAGTAAAGGGCACCCGATCAAAGCTGTCGGCGTGCTCGTCCAGACCTTTCGCCGGAAGGCGCTGTCCCTCGCGCACCCGGCCTAGCGTGATATGAGGCTGGAACGGCGCACCTTCGGGTGGAAAGCCGATGGCTTCGCAGCCGCGCTCGATTCGGTCCTGCAGCAGCTCCAGAGCCGGCGGCGCGGCCACGCCTACCCAGAGTACCCGCGGTCGGCTGCGGCTGGGGAATGCTCCCAGCTCGCCGAGTTGAAGCGCCAGAGTCCCCCCGTCACCCGCTGCAAAACGAAGCGCCTCGGCAATGACGTCGAGCCGCTCGGGACCCACTTCGCCAAAGAACTTGAGGGTCATGTGCAGCCCCTCATCATGCACCCAGCGAACCGGCCAGCCCGCGCCCCGGAGCTCACCCAATAGCTTGAGGATCTGCACCCGGGCCGGATCCGGAACCGGTATGGCGACAAAGAGCCGCATCAGGTTGGGCTGCGGGGCGCGAGCGACAGCAGACCCCCGCGGCGGTAGCCTCGCGGATCGAGCTCCACCGCGGTGAAGCCGAGCGCCCGAAACGCGGTCTCGATGATTTCCCAATGCTCCCGAAGCCGGTCCATTTCCTCCGCACCCACTTCCAGGCGAGCCATGGCGCCATGGTGCCGAACGCGAAGATCGCCCTGGATCCCGAGTGCGCGCAGAAACTCCTCGCCCGATTCAATCTGGCGCAGACGGTCAGGAGTGATCTGGAGTCCGTACAGAACCCGGCTCGAGAGGCAGGGCGCCGCAGGCGCGTTCCAGGTGGGTAGTCCGAGCTCGAGCGCAGCGTCACGCACCCGCTGCTTGGTCCACCCCAGCTCCAGCAGGGGGGAGCGAATCCCCCGCTCGGTGGCCGCGCGGGTACCGGGGCGGTGTTCTCCCACGTCGTCGGCATTGGTCCCGTCGACGATCGTGTCGAAGCCACGCTCCTGCTTGATCTGGGAGAGGCGGCTCCAGAGCTCGGATTTGCAGAAGTAGCAGCGTTCGGTTGTGTTGCTCAGATACATCGGATCCTGGAGCTCGTGGGTCTGGACCTCGATGACTGGCACGTCGAATCGGCGCGCCAGCTCCAGGGCGGCGTCAGCCTGAACGGAGGGATACGAGGCGCTGCGACCGATCACCGCCAGGAAGCTTTCCAGGCCCAGCGTCTGCCGGCCGACCACAGCCAGTACACCGGAGTCTACGCCACCCGAGTACCCCAAGACGACCCGTCCCAGGGAGGTCAAATGGGTGCGCAGAGTTGTCAGATCGGACATGCGGAGAAACGTAATGGAGAGCCAGGTGAGCGGGAAAGGAACGTTCCGCGGTAAGCGCGAAGATGGCGACAGAAATACCTTTGTCCATGCCCGACGGCGACAATTTCCTGGTTATCACGGCGGACCTTTCCCTTCCGCAGTCGGAGCTGGAGTATCGTGCCTCCCGCTCGGGAGGACCCGGGGGCCAGCACGTGAACACCTCCTCGACCCGGATCGAGATCTCATGGAACATCGCGGCCTCTCCCAGCCTGACCTCTGCGCAGCGGCTGCAGCTGCTGGAGAGGTTGGGACCGCGGCTCGATTCCGCCGGCCAGCTGCGGCTCGTCTCCAGTGCCACCAGGAGCCAGCTTCGTAACAAAGAAGACGTCACGGCCCGGCTCCAACAGATCGTGGCCGGTGCACTTGCGGTCAGAAAGAAGCGAAAAGCCACGAAGCCAAGCCGCGCGGCCAAGGCGGCCCGGTTGGAGGCTAAGCGACGCCGGGCGGCAACCAAGCGGCAGCGGAAGGCGCCGGGAAACAGTGATGACTGACAGTCGGAGAGCGGTAGAGGCTGGCGGCGCGGGCTGAGTCAGGGTATAACTTTCCCCGTTCGATATTTGCCCTCTTGTCCCATCTTCTCCCTCCCGCCCGGTCCGGGCGCATCCAAGGAGTAGAGAAACGTGCGCACAGGCTTTGTCTTGCTCGCCGCGACCCTGCTGACCAGTGGATGTGCGTCCAAGACGGAACCGAAGCCCACGCCGACTCCGCCCCCACGGCCGGAACGAACCGGCCCTTCCCGTAGCGATCTTGAAAAGCGAATCGCGCGTCTCGAGCTCAGCCTTCTGGACAAGGAGGCCCAGGTTGACGAGCTGCAGAATCGTCTGGAAGAGACCCGGCAGGAGGTAGTGCGTGCCATGGCGAAGCTTCAGACCCTCGCCAGTCGAGCGGAGGCCGCCTCGGCGATAGCCGAAGCCGAAGTAGCCCTGCAACCGCTCAAGGCCGCCCCGGGGCAGCCAACTCCTCCGGAGGCGACCCAGGCCAGCCGACTTCTGCGGGAGAGCTCCGCGGAGTTTGACAAGGAGAATTACGGCGGCGCCCTCTACCTCGCCAATCAGGCAAAGACCCTGGCTGGTGCGGCACGGGGCCGGTTGTCCGCCGGAGAGCGGGGGGCCCCGCGACCCGGAGAAACGGCATTCGCGCTGCCCATTCCACTCAAGGCGTCCGGACGGGGGAACGTGCGCGCCGGACCCGGCACTGGCGCCCGCATCGAGTTTGCGGTCGAAGCGGGCGACGAGCTGATCGGTTACTCGTACGTGGATGAGTGGATTCGAATCGGGGCCGGGGATGGACGCAGCGGCTGGATCTTCCGGAGCCTGGTAGCCCGGCCGTAATCAGCGGGCGCGGCTCGCCGATTTCGGCTTCCTGCTGGCGCACGCGACCCGGTTCCGGCCATCGCGCTTGGCTGCATACAGCGCCTCGTCCGCGCTCGAAATTACTGCCTCCGCGGTGTGGCCATGGTGCGGGAATTCAGCGATGCCTGCGCTGATGGTGATTCGGCCGGCGGGAAACTCCTCCTCCGCCACTCGTTCCCTGATCCGCTCCGCCAGCTGTAGCGCTTCGTCGGCGCCCTTGCCGGAGAGCAGCACGGCAAACTCCTCTCCACCGTAGCGTGCGGTGCAGTCCCCCGCCCTGGTGCTGGTCCGCAGAATATTGGCGACGCGCTTCAGGACCTCATCCCCCGCCGGATGTCCGTGGGCATCGTTGTATTTCTTGAAGTGGTCCACGTCCAGCATGACCACCGTGAACGAATGGTTCTGCCGCTGGGAGCGCAGCAGCTCCTCGGAGAGTCGCTGAGTCAGCACCCGTCGGTTTGAGAGCCCGGTGAGCGAATCGGAGGCGGACAGGCGTTCCAGCTCCTCATTGCGCTCTCTGAGGGTCTCGTTCACCGCATCCAGCTGCTGCCGGCTCTCCCGCAGCCTGCCCACCATGTGATTGAAGACGTACGTCAGGTCGCCCACCTCGCCCGTGGCCGTCGGCAGGTCAACCGCCAGGTCACCTTCGGCGACCTCGGCCGCGCCCTTGGTAAGGCGCTCCAGAGGGCGGACGATAAGCAACGCCAGCCGATAAGCGATGGCGGTGACCGCCAGCAGGAGGGCGGCTACAATGGCCAGCGAGATTTCGCGGAAGCGGCGTACCTGATGGTAGGCCGCTTCGGTGGGAATTTCAGTCAACACCGACCAGCCGATGCGCGGCACCTGCTTCAGGCTGCCGAGCACGTCCACGTCGGCCACGCTCTCGTAGGTGACGATGGAGCCTTCCCGCTTCAGCAGGCGCTGAAAGAGTGCCGGGCGAAGCGTCATCTGCATCAAATCCGGCGAGCTCGTCAGCGAGCTTACGATCAGACTTCCGCTACTGGAGAGCAGATAAATCCTTCCCGAGGTGCCCGGAGCGAAGGTGCGCAGGCTCTCTTCCGCGCCCCGCAGGTTCAGTCTGGCGGCCAGCGCCCCCACCATCCGTCCGTCGGCGCGCTGTACCGGAACCGCTACCAGGAGAATTGCCTTCCCCAATGACTTGTCCCACAACGCTTCACCCACGAGAGCGTTGGTGGCGGTCAGCTCCCTGGCCCAATCACGGGGAAGCTGCAGCCGCCGGGGCTCACTGGCACTGCTGGCCACCATTCGACCGGTAGCGTCCACGACGATCAGCTCTTCGTAGTCGCTGAAGCGCTCCCGGACCGAGTTGAGGTAGTCACTCAGACGGGTCCGGATTGCCGGTTTGCCCGGCACCCCGGTCAGGTTCTCAGTGACCTCATACGAGCTGGCGAAGACCCGGAGGTCGTATAGCCGCTCCTTCACCCAGACATCCATTTCGCGAGCGGTCTGGGCGCTGGCGCTGAGAAGCTCCTGGGAAATCTTTTCTTCCAGGGCCCGGCGGTTTTGAGTATAGGAGATCCACGCGGTGAGCCCCGTCGGGATCAGGGTGACCACGAGCGCAAACGCGAGGATCTTACTCCGGACAGTGTCGAGGCGGAAAAATCGACGCACCGGGGAGATGTGGTTCGACAGGACGTTCAACCTGGCCCCCGGGGTAGCTGAAGGGAAATACGTCGAGGAAGCTCCTAGCAGGACCCGGGCCATGACTCATCTCTCAGTGTTTCAAGGTCATAGGCGTAACAGATGAGGTTTCAGAGCCGTGGGCTGCGGAATGTTGCCGCAGATTCCTAGGCTTCGCACCGCCACGGACGACCCGAGCTTCCCGCCCCTGGTTGTGTCTCAGCTGCCGGCTCATGCAAATTCCATTTTCCGATCCAGGCTCCGATACTGTATGGCTTCGCTGACGTGGGCCGTGCTGAGCTCCGCCTCTCCGGCCAGGTCCGCGATGGTCCTCGCAATCTTGAGCACGCGATGATAGGCCCGCGCGGACAGGTTTAATCGGGCTACCGCCTGCCGCAGCACGGTCTCAACCGGTTCGATCAGCCGGCAATGCCGCCGTAGGTCTCTGGCGCTCATGTGCGCGTTGGCGTAGACGCCGCGCTGCTCTCGAAATCGAGCCCGCTGGATAGCGCGCGCCCGCTCGACCCGGCCCCGGATAGTGGCGCTGGTTTCTCCCGATAGGTCGCTGGTGAGGTCCCGATAGGCCACCGCAGGAACCTCCAGGTGAATGTCGATGCGATCCAGGAGCGGACCCGAGATCCGGGACCGGTAGCGCTCGATGGCCAGCGGACCGCAGCTACAGGAGTGCACCGGGTCGCCAAAGTAGCCGCACGGGCACGGGTTCATAGCCGCGGCAAGCATGAAGCGGGCGGGATAGGTGAGACTCATGGCGGCGCGGCTGAGGGTCACTACGCCGTCTTCCAGCGGCTGCCGCAGCACTTCCAAAACGTTCCGGCGAAACTCCGGTAGCTCGTCGAGGAAAAGCACGCCTCCGTGCGCCAGACTCACTTCCCCGGGGCGCGGCGAGGAGCCGCCGCCGATCAACCCCGCGTCGCTGATGGTGTGATGAGGGGAGCGAAACGGCCGCTGGGTGAGCAGCGAGCGGCCGGCCGGCAAGGTCCCGGCGACACTGTGGATTTTGGTGGTTTCCAGCGCCTCGTCGAGGACCATCGATGGCAGAATGGTGGGTAGCCGACGGGCCAACATGGTCTTCCCTGCTCCAGGCGGCCCGATCATGAGGATGTTGTGGCCCCCGGCGGCAGCCACTTCCAAGGCCCGTTTTGCCGCGGCCTGGCTCCGTACGTCGGAGAAATCGGTGTCGCTCGTCTCCAGGGTACTCATCAGGGCAGCGACATCTACCCTGGAAGGCTCGATAGGCTCGGCGCCACTGAGATGGGCGCAGACCTGCAACAGGGTATGCGCCCCGCGCACATCGAGCCCTTCGACGACCGAGGCTTCAGGAAGGTTGGCGTGCGGCAGCAGAACGCCACGAACCCTTGCGTTGCGCGCGGCCAGCGCCATGGAAAGGGCCCCGCGGACCGGCCGGAGATCTCCCTCCAGGCCGACCTCGCCCACCACGGTGTGATCGAGAAGGAGTTGCTCCGGCAACTGTCCGCTGGCGACGAGGATGCCAAGCGCGATGGGTAGGTCGAACGCGGACCCGTCTTTACGGATATCGGCCGGGGCCAGATTGACGGTAATGCGCCTGAGCGGGAAGGAAAATCCCGCGTTAGCCAGAGCCGCGCTAACCCGTTCACGTCCCTCCTTCACGGCGCCATGTGGGAGCCCCACTGTCGAGAAGGATGGCAACCCGTTGGTGATGTCCACTTCGACGTCCACCGGGTACGCATCGATGCCCAAGACGGCAGCAGAGCGGATTCGGGCGAGCATGGCGGTTTGTGGGCTCCGACCGGGGGAGCGGCAACATACCCGGGCATCGCCGGCCGGCAGGTACCGGGGTCCCGCAGAAGTGGACCGAAACCTGCAGCGGAATCCGGTCGGTACCGGTAGCCAGGTGCCAGGCGGGGCGGAGTTCCCCCAGCTCACCGCCGCCTCGAGCGTTTAGATCCGGAGATGTCCATGAATCGGTTGGTCTACGGTCTGTTCTTCCTGCTCGGAGTGGGCGCGTGCGCGGCCCCCCGGGCGGCCGGCGCGCCACTGGCGCCGCTGGGCCGCTCCTGGGCCGTTCCCACGCTCGGCTTGTATCAGGAATGGTGGGATAAGACGGTCGCTTGCTCCGGCCACCAGGGACAGATGGGGGACGTCAGCTTTTATGCAGTCGACGCGCCTTCCGGCGCGATCGAGCTGGCCGGAGAGATGGCGCATGCGTGGTGGGTTCGGGAAGGAAACCGGATATATCTTCCGGCTAATGCGCTCGGTCAGGAGTGGCTGGTGCGGCATGAGATGCTCCACGCCCTGCTGCAGCGGGGCAGTCACCCGGCCTCGATTTTCGTGGACGCGTGTCACGTTGCCTCAGCAGCGGTCTGGCGGGACTCGACTCTGACCGCTGACCCCGGCAATCCGCGGGGTAACTGACGAGAGGTCGTAACTCAGGAGGCCAGCCCGCGCGGTGGCCTCCAACTTGCCGCCTACTCTGCTTCAGTACCTGTAGCTCGCGCCCCTCGTGCCAAGGGGAATGGCATCCGGCAGACCTTCTGGCATTTCGCAGGAGCAACCCGACATGGTGGGACCTTCTCGTAGAGCGCGGTGGGGTGGCCTCCTAGCCATCCTCGTGCTCTCCATCATCAGTGGAGGCTGGCTGCTCCGCCGGAAGGCGGCCCCTGACGGGAGTGTCTACCAGCAGGCCCGCCTCTTCGAGAACGTCGTCGCCTCAATTCACGACCACTATATCGATTCGCTGGGAGAAGGCGATCTCTATCAGACCGCCGCTCAGGCGCTCGTCGCGTCCCTGCACGACCCCTACGCCGAGCTCCTCACCCGCGAGAGCTACCGTCAATACCAACGGCAGATGTCCGGCACCGAGGTTGATGTCGGCCTCGCTTCCGATAACCGAGTGGGTATTGCCCGGGCCAAGCTGGGACCGGGTGATGAGATTCTGAGCATTGACGGCAAGAGCACCCGCGGCTGGTCGGCCCGACGCCTCGAGGAGGCGCTCTCTTCCGGCTCAGGCGCCATCGTCACGATCGTGGTTCGGCCCAAGGGGTCGGATGTCCCGGTGGTACGCCGGCTCACCCGAACAGTGGTACACGTTCCCGCCGCATCGCCCGGTATCCTGCTCGGCGGCGGCGTCGGCTACGTGGAGCTCCGGCGGATCAGTGACGGAGCGGCTGGCGAGCTCCGCCAGGCGGTCGACCGGCTCGTGGCGGAAGGTATGACCTCCCTGGTACTGGATCTTCGTGGCGATCCAGGCGGGCTGATCAACGAAGGGGTGCGGGTGGCCAGCCTCTTCCTGAAAACGGGAGACACGGTGGCCTTCTCGCGGGGTCGCTCACAGACTCACTCGAAGGTGTACCTAGCAGGCACCTCCGGCGGGTGGAGAGGGCTTCGTCTGGCACTGCTGGTCAACCACGGAACCGCCAGCTCGGCCGAGCTGATCGCGGGTGCACTCCAGGATCACGATCGCGCGGCGATTCTGGGCACGCCCAGCTTCGGCAAGGGCGTGCTCCAGACCACCTATCCGCTCGGTGATGAGATCGCGATCAAACTCACCACGGCCCGCTGGTTCACCCCGAGCGGCCGCACAGTACAACGCCCGAAGCCAAATTCCGAGGGTGCCCTGGGGAATCGGACGCCGGCACAGCTCCCTCAGATATTCCGCACCGCATCGGGCCGGCCGGTCCACGACGCCAGTGGCATCCTCCCCGACCTGCCGGTTCGGGGGCTGCCCCGCTCCGACGCCGAGCGGGCGCTGCTGAATGCGCTGGGCGAAGATCTGGGCATCTTCCGCGCAGTGATGGCGGATTACGCGACGGATGTGAAGAAAAGCCGCCCGCCGCGGTCTGAATCCTTCCGCGTGACCGCCGAGATGCGGGACCAAGTGTTCGAGCGGCTGCAGGAGAACGAGCTCGAACTTCCGCGCGCCATCTACGACGGTGCCAGTGGCTACGTAGACGAGCAGCTAGGCTACGAGATCACCCGAGCGGTGTTCGGGGCCGTGGCGGAGTCCCGGCGGCGGGCGTTATCCGACCGTCAGATGCAGGCTGCGGTCCGGCTGCTCCGGCGGGCCTCGACCCAGGAGGAGGTGCTGGCGATAGCCCAGGCCGAGCGTGCGAGGACGATCCCTCGCTGACTCAGGACCGCAGCCGTACCGAAACCGCCGTCCCCTGCCCCGCTACGCTCTCCACCTCGACTCGCCCGCCCCAGCTCTCCACCAGCCGCCGCACAATTGCCAGACCCAGTCCCGATCCACTCGTTGTGGTCGAGAAGCGCGGCTCGAACACTCGCGGCAGGAGATCGGCAGGAATGCCGGCTCCATCGTCCTCGACCCGGATGAGCGCCTGGTCCGACCGAGATCCGCACGACACGAGCGCCGGCGTTGCGAGCGTTCTCCAGCAGATTCACTACGACTTCCTTTACTTCATCGGCCCGCGCGGCACCAGCCGCGTTCGGGGCGACCTCCAGTCTCACGTCGCAGCCTTCCTCCGCCAGGCGATAGAGCTCCACCACCTCACCTACGGCGACCGCGAGATCGATCCGATCGAGCGGCTGGCCCGGATCGGCCGGTGCCGCGAAGCGGCTGAAGGCCCTGGCGATCGTGTCGAGCCGATCGATCTCGCCCAGAATACGAGTCGCGGTCTCTTCCAGAGTCCGGTCGAACTCGTCTCGACGATCCCGGTAGACCCGGCGCAGGTGCTGCATACCCAGCCGCATGGGCGTGAGCGGATTCTTGATCTCGTGGGCGACCTGCCTCGCCATTTCACCCCAGGCCAGCACCCGCTCGGCCCGTGAGACTTCGGTAACATCGTTCAGCGCCATGACCACACCGTGCACCTCCGGCCCCAGAGACGCGAGCTGCAGCGTGAGCCGTCGCCCTCCGACCTCCAGCTCGGCCGAGCCATCCACCCCCGGATCCCGGAGGAAGCGGCGCACCGCATCCGCCAGTGGCACCCACTCGACGGACAGACTGTCGAGGAAGGGCTCGCCTTCGCGCAGCGGGGTTCCCAGCAGATCAACAGCCTGCCGGTTCGCGATCAGCACCCGGCCCCGCGGATCGATGCCGACCACGCCGGTAGCCACCGTCGCCAGCACCGCGGCGGTCCGTCTCCGGGCCTCTTCGAGCGCGGCCTGGCTCGATCGAATGTCGGCGGCCATGCGCTCGAAGGCGCCGAACACCGGCTCGAACTCCAGCGGCGGACGCCCCGAGTGCACCGGCATCGGCTCGCCCTTCCCGAGTGCAAGGGCCGAGCGCCGCAGCTCTGCCACCGGCCGAGACAGCGCCCGCGCCGCAACTGCGGGCGCCTGCCAGTGCCGCGGCCACGCCGGCCAGCGTGGCGAGCAGCAGTACCAGCGCGAGGTCGAGCTGCCGAGCCGCGAGTGACGAATCGTCCGCCAGCTGCGGGGTCGCGAGCACCGCCAGATCCGCCGGTCGGCCCGGCTGCACCACCCGGTAGCCGACCCGCTCCGCCAGCATTGGTAGGACGCCCTCGCCGGTGACCTCGAAGCGTCCTTCCAGGGCCAGCGCGCGGAACGCACTAGGATCCATCAGCTGGCCCATGACGCCGAGATCTTCCAGGACCGGCGTGCTGGTACCCACGAGCGTGCCGCCCTGATAGAGCGCCAGATCCGCGTCGATGCGGCGGCTCAGCTCCCGAATCCGGTCGGACGTGGGGCCATCGCGCCCCAGGAGGCCCGCCGACGTGAGCACCGGCATCCCGCAGCGTGCGGGTGATGAGGAGATCCCGGCTTCGCTCCGCCTCATCCGCGAGGCGATAGAAGCTCCAGGCCGCGAAACCGACAGCGGGCAGAATGAAGAATACGCCCAGGGTTACCGCCAGACGGACCCGGAACGACCGGGAAAGACTCCGCCAACGAGGGCGGCGCAGCCGGGCCCCGGCAGCGAGCTCCGCGATGAACCAGAGCCCGGCCAGCACGGCGGCATCCAGCAGCACCACCAGAACTCCGCGCACCAGAAGCGGCACCGGCCCCCGCAGGTCAATGGCCGCGTGCACAGTGCGGCTGCCCTCCTGCCATCATCAGCGACTGCTCGCTCCGAAGGGTCCACCCCTCGCGTCGCCAGCGGGGCCCGCGGCGATCACCCTCGAAGGCGGCCGTGGGCGGGGTGAGCGCCAGGGTATAGAGCGGAGCACTCTGGCGGGCAGGTTCGAGCAGGCGCCCCACCCGCCCCGGCACAATCAGCTCGGAGCGTGGTCCCACCGACGCGGTCATGATCCGGTCCTGCCCGGTGCGGACTGCCAGCACGTAATGCACGCCGGGGACGCGGGCCAGCGAGACAACCCGCAGGCTGTCAGCCGCGGTCAGGTTGCCGACGATCGTGGACAGCAGGGAGGCCGGAAGATCCAGCGAGTCGAGGGTCAGCTCATCCTGCAGCGCACCGGCGGACGACCAGAGACCGAGGTGTGCCGGATACCGCTGGTGGCCCAGGGGAGACCCATGCCAGAGGGCATACATCTCCGACGCACTCGCCGGAGGGGGCGAGCGCCGCACTTGCTCCCCGAACCGTTCCAACAGAGGGACCGCGAGGGGATCCGGCTCGGCACCGAGCCGTGCGATGTCTCGCTGCGCGACCTGCAGCCGCCCGGACATTTCGGCTCCCCAAGTGACGAGTGCCGCGGAGCTTCCCGCCACCAGCGCTACGCCCGCAATCGTGGCCCAGCGGCTGGCGGGCAGCGTGACCAGCAGGAGAGCCGGCGTCCACAGGAAGGTGTACCAGCCGGGCCAGCCGCCTCCACGCGGCATCCAGACCAGCACGCCGATGACCGCTGCCGCGAAGGCGATGGCCACGCCCGCGACGATACGCCAGCGGGTCTGGCTCTCAGGACCGTCGCCGCGAAAGAGGGCGGCGGTGGGCACGATCAGCGCCGATACCGAGACCACGAGGGTGAGCTGCCACAGCAGCCAGAGGCCGAGGGACACGCCCTGCGCCGGCGGCGTGATGCCGCGGCCCAGGTTACTGATCAGGTAAGGCGAGGCCAGCAGCAACCCCGCCCCGACCACTACCCCATACCAGGTCCGGCGGAAACGCCGGCGCCACAGCCAGACGCCCGCCATCGTCAGGAGAATTCCGGCCAGAGCCAGCACGCCCGCGGATGCCGAGAGTGGACCGAGCAGCGGACGGAAGAATGTCGCCGGTGAGAACAGTGGCTGAAGACCGAGGGCCGCACCGGCGGGCGCACGCACCGCCAGCCACAGCACCAACGGCAGCAGGAGGAACCGTTCCACGGGTCGTTGCGCCAGCGTCAAGGCCATCGCGAATGTCAGCAACAGGAGCAGGATCACCGCGCGGCTGCCGCGCTCGAACGCGAGCTCCTTGGCTGAGCCCTGCTCCGTCGGGATCGGCTGCACGCTGAATAGCAGCCGGGGGCCGGCCGTGGTGGGTTCCTCATAATCGAAGACGTCGGCGCTGTTGGGCCCGGCGCCGGGAGGGTAGACGGCGAGCCCCACTTCGGTTCGCTTGCGGAAGAGCGCGGCCAGGCTGCGGCCGCCATCAGGAACGGCAGGATGGGCCCAGATGAGAACTGTCGCGACCGCGGCGCGGCCATCGCGTGAGTGGCGCCGGGCCTCGACCACGACGTAATATCCACTGGCCCGGGAGGTGATCGAGTCGCCCTCGCTCCGCGGCGGCAGCCGGTGTCGTCCAGCCCATGCCCACGGATTGCCCTGCTCGTCGAACACCACGGCACTCATTTCGGGGCCACCGACGGGCACCAGGCGGTCCAGCATCACGAGCGCGGCCGCACGGTCGTCAGACGGCATCGCGGCCGCAGCTTCGGCCAGCCGCTCGGCCCGGCGTCGCGCGGAGCGAAGATCGCCTTCCAGCCGCTGTGACGCCGTGGTGACCCGATGCTCCCGTTCTTCAGGCCATCGAGTCTCGATCGCGGTGAGTTGCCGCTGGGTGATCGTGAGCGCGAGGGTCAGGCCCGCAAGCACCTCGACCAGCGCTCGTCGCCGCCAGCCGCCGATGGGATAGAGCACCGCGGCAGCGGCGGCAACCGCGACCCATACGATCCACACCCACGCCGGCGCAGGGTGGCGGAGCCATTCCGCGGCGGCAGCAATAGCCGCCAACACGACCACAACCCACGATCGCGCGCGATGACTCAAGAGCAGCGCCCCTGGCGTTTGAAGGAAATGACTCCCGGTTCGGTAGGCGAGCGCCTCCGAGTGAGGCCGACCCTGATCGTGCCGGTGGGCACGACCGAGCTACATGGTCCTCACTTGCCGCTCGGCTGCGATACCATAATTGTAGAACGGTTGGCCGACGATTTGTCGGCCGCATACGGAGTAACCAGGGCGCCGACGGTCGAGTACGGCGTGCACGCGGCAGTGCGGCCCTTCCCCGGCGGCGCGGCGCTGCGGCGGCGGACGCTTCACCGTGTCATGAATGAACTTATCGAGTCGTGGGAAGAGGGGGCAGGAGTCCGGGAGTTCCTTATTCTGACAGCCCAATCGAGCGAAGCACACCTCGAAGCACTCAGCACCATCCGTACCGACGAAGCTACGGTGCAGGTGGTGGATATCTTCGGACTGGACTTCGGCTCGTTGCTCGAGCGACCAACCCCCATTCAGGGGGGCGAGCTCGATACCTCGCTGATGCTTTACCTGGCACCCGATCTGGTCCGCATGGACCTGGCTCGCGACTTTGACCTGACGCCCGCCATGCTGGCGCGCTACCGTCCCGGACACAGCCGGCGCCTACCGGTAGGCTCTCCCGGATCGGTGGGATATCCTAGCCTCGCCTCCGCCCAGAAAGGCGAAATCCTGTATACATTTATCCTCGAACGGGTCGGCCGCTGCCTGATTCGGGCCTGACGCCCATGGGAGTCGCAATGCGGATTGCCGCGGTTCTGCTCCTGCTGCTGCCGACTGGGCTGGCTTCGGCGCAGGAGTCGCTGGAAACCAAGCTGGTAGTGACCCAGGAGGGCCGGGAAACCGGGCGCGAAGAGTTCACCCTCCGGCAGGGTCGCGGTCGGGGGGCGCCGGGTTCGACGCTCATCGCGGTGGCTCGTTACCCGGTAACGAATCCCCTGCTGAAGGTGGCGGCGACCCTCGAGCGCACTCCCGAGTTTGCTCTCGCCAAATTCCAGCTGGATGTCGAAGGACCCAATGGCACTACAGTCATCCTGGCCGCGGGGTCGGGCGCCCGCCTGATCGTGCGAACCGTCGCCAAGGGATCGGAGGCCGGCCGCGAGCTCCCCGGAGGTCCCGACGTCGTTCTCCTCGATGAATCGGTGTATTCCCTGTATACCGCGGTAGCCGATCTCGCCACGCCTGAGGGAAAGAACCTCACCGGGGTCTTTCCCCGTACCAGCCGGAGAGTTTCGTTTGTGGCGCGGCGAGAGGGGGGCGGAGGGGCCGGCGCGGCCCGCGTGACCCTGAATGGGGACCTCAATGGCAGCCTGGCGACCGACGGCAAGGGACGCCTTCAGCGCCTCGAGTTCCCTGGCTCCGGCATCCTGGTTACGCGCGCGCCAGATTGAACTGAGATACCTGTCGGAACACTGCCCTACTTCATAACCCGTTGACGCCAAAATCGTAGACCTGCTTTGTCGCAGTCTGAAACCTCTGCGACGAGGCCAGCGTATTAGGCCCGTCACGCTTCACCTAAAGGCCTCTCATGACCCGCTGGTTCGCTCCCCTTGTGCTCGCCTTAGCGCTCAGTCGTCCAGCGGTTGCACAGGATTCCAGTGCCGTCACCTCTGTCGCAGCCGCGCCGGTCGGCCTCTCGCTCGCTGAAGCATTGAAGCAGGCACGCGCCAACAGCCCGCTGTACCGTCAGGCCCTGAACGACGCCGCACCAGCCCGCTGGGGGGTCCGTAACGCCTATGGCAGCCTGCTGCCGTCGGTGGTAGTGTCCGGCGACCTGGGCTACACCGGCTCGGGGCAATCAAACTTCGGCGGTGGCCTGACCCTCCCCACCTCGGCGTTCCTGACCTCGGGCTACAGTCTGGGTCTGCAGTGGCAGCTCAGCGGACGATCTCTCCAGGCGCCGGCCCAGCAGCGAGCCCTGCAGCGGGCCACCGACGAGGACATCGGGGCGGCCGGGATCGGGCTGACCGCGGAGATCTCCACCCAGTATCTCAGCACGCTCCAGGCACGGGCGCAGGTGGCGGTGGCGCAGCAACAGGTGCGGCGCAACGCGGATTTCCTGGCTCTCGCCAAGGCGCGTCACCAGGTGGGCCAGGCAACCCTGCTGGATGTTCGCCAGGCCGAGGTCATCAAGGGAACCTCTGACGTCGCGCTGCTCCGCGCGGTGCAGGCCGAAAACGAGGCCAAGCTGGATCTGCTTCGTCGCATGGGCATCGAGCCACCGGTTCCCATCCAGCAGATCGTTCTGTCCGACACCTTTCCCGTCACCGCGCCCGACTTTCAACTCGACAGCCTGCTCGCCCAATCGGACGGGCAGAATCCCGCCCTGCGTTCGTTGCGCGCGCGGGAGCACGCCGCGAGTGTCGGCGTGCGCGCGGCGAAGAGCGAATTTTTCCCCTCACTCTCGTTGCGGGCAGGCTGGAGCGGATTCACCCAGCAGTTTACTGACGAGGATCTGCTCCTGGGGCAGCCCCTCTCCGAAGCGCAGGCCAACGCGTCCGACTGCCTGTACAACAACGCAGTGCGGAGCGGACTGTCGCTGGGCGGGGAGACCCCGAACTGCTATGCGAGTTCCGGCCTGGTAGACGGCGGCGCGGCGTTGCTCGATCCAGTGGCGCAAGCGATCCGCAACGGCAACGAGGTGTTTCCCTTTTCCTTCACCGGCCAGCCGTTCGGCGCAAACCTCACCGTCTCGGTGCCGATCTTTACCGGATTCGGCCGGTCGTTGCGGCTGTCGGAAGCGCGGGCACAGGAGGATGACGCGGAGGAAGAGGTTCGAGCGCGCCGGCTTCAGGTGCGGACCGACGTGCATTCGCGCTTTCTGGCGCTGCAGACTGCCTATCAGGCCATCGCCGTGCAGGGTACCAGCCGTGCGGCAGCGCAGGACCAGCTCCGACTGGCACAGGACCGCTATCGGCTCGGCGCGGGCACCGCGCTCGAAGTCTCGGATGCGCAGAACGCGGTGCAGCAGGCCGAAGGCGACTACGTCAACGCGGTCTACGATTATCACAAAGCCATCGTCGCGCTCGAAGCCGCCGTGGGCCGACCTCTCCGCTAACGAGGAACCGACATGTCGCGCAGGATGAAGGTTGGGTTGGTGGTGGCCGTGGTCGCGCTCGTTGTGGCGGGGGTAGTGGCGTTCCGGATCAACCAGAAAAAGAACGCCGGCACCGAGGTGCGCCTGGAGCAGGTCGGCCGCCGCGACCTCGTCAGCGCCGTGACCGCCAGCGGCAAGATCGAGGCAAAGACATCGGTCGACATCAGTGCCGACATTACCGGTCGCATTGTAGAGATCGCGGTCCGCGAGGGCGATCCCGTCAAGCGCGGGCAGTTCCTGCTGCAGATCGACCCGGCTCAGTACCAGGCGGCGGTCGCGCGGGCCCAGGGGGCCGTGTCCTCGACGCAGGCGGTACTGTTGCAGACCCGGGCCAGCCGCGACCAGGCTCAGCGAGCCTGGAACCGAGCCAAGCAGCTCACTGAGCTGGGCGACAACCTGATCTCTCCCGAGAGCGCCGAGCAGGCTCAGACCGCACTGGAAGTCGCCGAGGCCAACTTTCAATCCAGCAGAGCTCAGCTGGAGCAGGCGCGCGCCAGCCTGCAGGAGGCGAAAGACAACCTCGCGAAGACGCGGCTCACCGCGCCTATCTCCGGACGGGTGGTTCGCCTGGCGGTGGAGGAGGGAGAGGTCGCGGTTCCGGGAACCTTCTCCCGCGAAACCGGTCTGCTCATGACGATCGCCGATCTGTCGGTGATCCTGGCCAAGGTCCAGGTGGACGAGACCGACGTGGTGCGGCTCAAGACCCGCGACTCGGTGGAGGTCAACATCGATGCCTACCCCGACACCACGTTCTCCGGCCGGGTCACCAAGGTAAGCCATAGCGCCAAGCTCACTCCGACACAGACGGCTTCGGGCTCGAACGATCGCGCGGTGGATTTCGACGTCGAGATCACCCTCAAGAATCCCCCGCCGGACATTCGGCCTGACCTGAGCTGCACCGCCCGCATCGTGACCGACACCCGCAACAAGGCGCTGAGTATTCCCATCATCGCGCTCACCGTCCGGGACCACGAGAAGGTACCCAACGAAGCCGAGGCCGGACCGGCGGAGGACACCTTGCGCCAGCGGTTTGCCAAACGGGAGGCTGAAGGCGTATTCGTGGTGCGGGAAGGGCTGGCGACCTTCCGTCCGGTGAAGGTCGGCGTGGCAGGCGACGAATACTTCGAGGTGGTGGACGGACTGCGCGAGGGCGAGACCATCGTGGCAGGCACCTACCAGGCCATCCGGGATCTGAAGGATGGCGCCAAAGTCCGCCAGGCCGACACCACCAAGACCCGGGAAGCGACACCCTCCTGATGCGCCTGCTGGAAGCGGTCCGGATGGCGCTCTCCACTCTTCGCGCGCAGAAGCTGAAGAGTTTCTTCTCCCTCATCGGGGTGCTCATCGGCGTCACGTTTCTCATCGCCGTGGTGTCGATCGTGCAAGGCATGAACCGGTACATGGTGGAACAGTTCGCCAACACCCTCGTGGGGGCCAACACCTTCGAGCTGCGGCAACGACCCAGCATCGTGACCGGCAACGTTTCCGATGAGGTCTGGCTGGCATGGCGACGCCGGCCCCGGATCAGCTACGCCGATGCCGATTACGTGCGGGAGCGCGTCCGCACCCCCGCCACCTTCGCGAAGTTCTGCGAGGACTATGTGTCGGTGCACTACGGCGGCAAGGTTGCCAAAAGCATCAGACTGGCGGGGACCGAAGAGAGCTACTTCAAGATCCGGAACTATGAGATTGTCGCGGGACGCGCCTTCACCTCCCAGGAGGTCAGGACCGCCCAGCCCGTCGTGGTCATCGGCCAGGAGCTGGCCGACAAGCTGCTCAAGGGAGTCGATCCGATCGACAAGAAGGTGGTGATCGGAGGCCTTCCGTATCGGGTGATCGGCGTCGTGGCCAAGCAGGGCAATCTGTTCGGCATCTCCATGGATAAGTTCGCCATCATGCCGTTCAGCGCCCCAGGCAGGCGGCTCATCTGCCCCATCAACATCCTGGACGCCCTCATCGTCCAGACTGCCGACCCCACCCTCATGCAGGCAGCCATGGGCCAGACCGAGGCTATCATGCGCAGCCGGCGACAACTCAAACCCTCGCAGGAGAGCAATTTCGCGTTTCAGACCGCGGAAGGGGCGCTGGACAGCTGGGAGAAGATCTCCCGGGTGCTCTTTCTGGCGCTTGCCGGGGCTGGTGGCTATCTCGCTTGTTGTGGGCGGGATCGTGATCATGAACATCATGCTCATGGCGGTCAGCGAGCGGACCCGAGAGATCGGGATCCGGAAGGCGCTGGGCGCGCGGCGGCGTGACATCCTGGCACAGTTCGTGGTGGAGTCCGCCACCCTGTCACTGGTCGGCGCAATGCTCGGCATCGGGCTGGGGATCGCCCTGGCGTTCGTGGTGAAGGCCTTTACACCGCTTCCCGCCGCAGTCGCTCCCTGGTCGATCGCCGTCGGTGTGGTGTTGGGCGTCAGCGTCGGCATTGCTGCCGGCGTATACCCGGCCAGCCGGGCCTCCCGCCTGGACCCCATCGACGCGTTGCGGGCGGAATGATCCGGCGACGGGCGGGCAGCGCCTTAACCCGAATGCTCGAGGGTTCGTCCATCGCCCTCGACTCCATTCGCGCCAACAAGGTGCGCGCCGCCCTCACCATTCTAGGCGTAGCCATCGGTGTGACCGTGGTGATCGCCATGGCGTCGGCGATTACCGGAATCAACCGCAGCATCACCGGGATCCTCGAATCGGCCGGCCCCAAGACGTTCTTCGTCTACCGCTACTTCTCCGGCGGGCTGGAGGTCTCCGACGGGTCGGACGAGATGTCGCCCTGGCGTCGGAACCCACCTCTAACCGTAGAGGACGCCGAGCTCATTCGCCGGCTTCCGGCAGTCCGTGACGTCAACATCAGCGAATTCACCAGCGGGCCGGTGAGCTTCGAGGGCGTGGAGCTCAAGAGTGTCGACATGGCCGGGATGAGTCCCAGCTGGAACCTGGTCAACGGCGGCGAGATTCTGGCGGGACGCAACTTTACCCCCATGGAGTACGCGGCCGGGGCCAGGGTGGTCGTGATTAATGACAAGCTGGCCGAGTCGCTGTTCCCGGGGCGTGACCCGGTGGGCAAGCGGATCAAGATCGCGGGCGAGCCGTTTCAAGTGGTCGGGATGCACGCCGAGGCGGCGTCGCTTTTCAGCAACGCCAACGAGCCGCGCCTCGCCATCCCCCACACGACCTTCACCAAATCGAAGGCGTATTGGAAAGACTGGCTGGATATTGCTGTCCTGCCGACGGAGACAGCCACGGTGCAGGAAGCGCAGGACCAGGTGACAACAGCTCTCCGTTCCAGCCGCGGACTTCGTCCCGGCCAGGCCGACAACTTCGCCATTGTGGGCCAGGACCGGATTCTCGACAGCTTTAACAAGATTACCGCCGCCTTTTTCGTGGTCATGATCGCCCTCTCCAGTGTGGGGCTCATGGTCGGCGGCGTGGGCGTAGTGGCGATCATGATGATCTCGGTCACCGAGCGCACCCGTGAGATCGGCGTCCGCAAGGCGCTCGGCGCCACCCGGCGCGAGATCATGTTCCAGTTTCTGGTCGAGGCAGCCACGCTTGACCCTGGTCGGCTGTCTGGTGGGTATCGCCGCCGGAGCGCTGATCGCGTTCGGCATCCGGTCACTAAGCCCCATTCCCGCCACCGTTCCGCTGCTCTCGGTGGTGGCGGCGGTGATCGCATCGATCCTCACCGGCGTGCTCTTCGGTATCTATCCCGCCAGCAAGGCCTCGCGCATGGATCCGGTGGAGGCGTTGAGGTATGAGTAGGACGGAGAAGACGGAGAAGAAGGAGATGACACAGATGACAGAGATGACGCAGCAAAAATAGCCGAGTTCTCTTATCCGTCCTTCCGGCCCTTGCCGCCGTATTTGTCCTCTCCGTCCTCCTCCGTCCTCTCCGTCTTATATTTCTGGAATGCCCTTCACAGAAGCTCTACGCCTCGCCCTCCAGACCATCTGGCACAGCAAGCTGCGGTCGTTCTTCACCCTCCTGGGCATCATCGTGTCGGTTGGTTTTCTGGTAGTCGTCGTTGCCGTGATCCAAGGCATGAACGCGTATGTCAAGGAAAACTTGACGGGGGCCATGATCGGGACCAACGCCTTCCAGGTGCGCCGGTCTCCCATCTCGGTTGGCCTGCTCGACGAAGAGCAGGTCCGCCGGATCAACAAGCGGCCTCTCATCTCCGCCGCCGACGCAGAGGTGGTGCGCCGGGCATTGCCGGAGGCAACGGCGGTGTCGCTACAGTCGGGCTGGCCCACCCCGGTCAGCGATGTGGAATACCGCAACCGCACTGTAGGCACGGTGCTGATCTTTGGGGTGACTCCCCCCTACCAGATCGTCCAGGATTATCAGTTTGCCGCGGGCAGTCCCCTCGGGGAGCCTGACGTGCGGGAGCGCCGCCCGGTGGCAGTGATCGGGTACGATGTGGCAGACAAACTCTTCGACGTGCCGGAAAGTGGGGTGGGCCGGAAGATCCGCATCGCCGGGAACGAAGTACTGGTGAAAGGCATCATCGCCCGCAAGGGACGCATGCTGGGTCAGTCGTTCGATGGATTTGTGCTGCTCCCGTTCAGCACCTTCGAATCGTGGTATGGTCGGCGCAAGACCACGGTGGTGTCGGTGAAGATGACAAGTCCCGACGCAATTCCCGCGGCGATGTCGCGAGCGCAGGAGGCGATGCGAATCGCACATCGGCTCCGGCCGGGTGAAGCCGACGACTTCGCCGTGGACAAGGCGGATGCGCTGGTGGCGTTCTGGCGGCAGCTCACCCGCCTGCTCTTCACCGCGATTCCCGCCGTGGTCTGCATCGGCATCGTCGTGGGCGGTATCGTGATCATGAACATCATGCTCATGACGGTGAACGAACGCACCCGCGAGATCGGCATCCGGAAGTCGTTGGGCGCCACGAGGGCCGACATCCGGCGCCAGTTCCTGATCGAGGCTGTGGTCCTCACCACGATCGGTGGTCTCCAGGGCGTCATTGGAGGATGGGGACTGGCGGCTGCGGTCTCCAGTCTCACGCCGCTGCCGGCCCGGGTGACGCTGTGGTCGGTCGGCGTTGCTTTGGCGCTCGGGGCCGGGGCCGGCATCCTCTTCGGAGTGTTTCCGGCTACTCGGGCAGCCCGCCTCGACCCCATCACGGCGCTTCGAGCCGAATGATCCGCAATGTCGGCGAAGGCGTCTCGATCGCGGTGGATTCTATCCGGACCAACAAGCTCCGGTCGTTTCTCACGATTCTGGGAGTCGTGATCGGGGTCAGCACCGTCATGACCATCGCCTCGATGGTACAGGGGATCCGGACTCAGATCTTCAACGCCATCGAGACCGCCGGTCCCACCGCTTTCTACGTGGTGCGGTTCTTTTCCCAGACCCCGCTCAACCCCGACCGCCTGCCCTACGAAGTCCGGATCCGCCCCGTGGTACAGAGCACGGACGCCGACGCCATACGACGGATCCCCGAAATCGGCTATAGCGCCATGTGGGTGCAGCTGTTCCAGCGCATGGAGTATCAGGGCGAGCGCACTGGGGGATTGGCCATTTTCGGGGCGGATTCGCGCTACATGGAAATCCAGGGCGGCACGCTCCTGCGAGGTCGGTTCTTTACCCGCGGGGAGCTCCAGGGAGATCTCGTCATGGTGCTGGAGATCGATGTGGCCGAGCGCCTGTTCGGACGCATCGATCCACTTGGCCGGGTGCTGCGGATCGGGGACAAGCCGGTCAGGGTCATCGGCATCTACCAGAAGCCCGGCAACATCTTCGAGCCGCCCGGGCAGGAGATCGGTGGCGTCATTCCCTTCGAGGCCGCGCGGCAGAACTTCCGCTACGACGAAACCAACAGCCTGTTTATCGCCGTCAAGCCGCGCAGCGGCGTGGCGGTGGCGGAGGCGCAGGATCTCGTAACCGTTGCGCTGCGCCGGGTGCGGAACCTGCGGCCCGGAACGCCGAACACGTTCGACATGATCACACAGGACCAGATTCTCGAGGTCATAGGAAACTTTACGTCCTACTTTTTCATCGCCATGGTCGCGTTGTCGAGCGTGGCCCTGCTGGTGGGTGGAATCGGCGTCATGGCGATCATGATGGTATCCGTGACGGACCGGACCAAAGAGATCGGGTTGCGAAAGGCGCTCGGGGCCACCCGCAGGGAGATTCTCTGGCAGTTCCTGGTGGAGGCGGCCACCCTGACGCTGATCGGTGGCCTCTTCGGGATCGCCATGGGACTGGGCACCGGCGAACTGCTGAAGCATGGCTTGAATCTGCAGTCCGGAGTTCCGCTCTGGAGCGCAGCGCTGGCCTGCGCCGTCAGCATTGCCATCGGCCTCACCTTCGGACTCTACCCTGCCAACCGTGCCGCCCGCATGGATCCGGTCGAGGCGCTGAGGCACGAGTAGCGGTCGCTGCACCCCCCTGCACTGTGCAAACCCCGCGGACATCCGCATCTCCTGTGCTCCCTAAGGAGGCATCATGCGAGCACGGACGATGGTCTTTGGCCTGGCCCAGGCCGGCCTGTTACTGGCGTGTAATGGTTCTGAGAAAGTTTCTAAGGAACGTGGAAAGCCGGATGACGCGCTTGCCAGCAAGGCAGCAAACGTCGTACCGATGGGGGAAGCACGTGACCGAGCGGTATCTCCACAGGAGACTTCCGCCGGCACCGCGAGCAGCGGTGACTGGTTCACCCCGGCAGCACTGGATCTCACATCCCGGCTCATCGTGCGTACCGGACAGGCCAGCATCGAGGTGGATTCGCTCAGCGCGTCGATGACCGAGCTGCGACGCATCGTCCAGCGAGTCGGCGGGTTTGTTGCGGACGCGTCGGTGCAGAGTGGCCGGAACCAGGTCCCTTCGGCCACGCTGCAGGTGAAGGTCCCCTCTGCCCGGTTCGATGAGCTGACCGAAGGGCTGGAGCCACTCGGACGGCTGCAGTTCGTGAACATCGGTGCCCAGGACGTCAGTGAGGAGTTCGTGGATCTGACTGCCAGGGTGGAGAACGGCCGGCGGCTGGAAGATCGGCTGGTGGAGCTGTTGCGCACCCGGACTGGCAAGCTCCAGGATGTACTGACAGTCGAGCGGGAGCTCGCCCGGGTCCGGGAAGAGATCGAGCGGATGGAAGGTCGGCTGCGCTTTCTCAAAACCAGTGCGCAGCTGAGCACGCTCTCAGTCAATCTGTACGAGCCCCCGCCGCTGGTCGCTTCTCACCCGGGGCGTAATCTGATCGGCGAAGCATTCAAGACTGCATGGCGCAACTTTGTCGGTCTGACGGCGAGCGTGATTGCCTC
Organism: uncultured Gemmatimonadales bacterium; assembly: GCA_963740175.1. Taxonomy (GTDB): domain Bacteria; phylum Gemmatimonadota; class Gemmatimonadetes; order Gemmatimonadales; family GWC2-71-9; genus CAVVWJ01. Next base: position 235,125 of record CAVUDL010000010.1, on the reverse strand, counting down.
ACTCGGTTTCGTAGGACCGATCGTTGCCCTCGGTTGGGGCGCATTGCTGCTAGGGAAGAGGTACAAGCGTAGAACAGCGTAAACGGTAAACGGTGAACGGTAAACGGGCCGCCCCACCCCCGTTCACTGTTCACCGTTCACTGGTCACGCTTTATTACCCTCATGCCTGTCGACATCCTGGCCATTGCCGCGCACCGCGACGACGTCGAGCTGACCTGCGCCGGTACGTTGCTCAAGGCGGCAGATGGCGGTTACCGGACCGGCATACTGGACCTGACCGCTGGGGAAACCGGCACCCGTGGCAGCGCGAAGCTTCGAGAGGAGGAGGCCGAGCGGGCGGCCGTAATACTTGGTGTGGCGGAGCGACGGAACGCGGGACTGCCCGACGCCCACCTTCACAATACGGATGAGGCGAGGCGAGCTATAGTGGCGCAGATCCGCCACTTCGCGCCTCGAGTCGTCGTCCTCCCTTTCCCTGTTGGGCGGCACCCGGACCATCGAGTCGCCTCCGAGCTGAGCCGGGACGCCTGCTACCTCGCGGGGCTGGCCCGATACGAGGCCCCCGGGACCCCGCACCGACCGCACAAGCTGCTCTACGCGCTGTCGTATCGGGAGGACCCGATCAAGCCGACTTTCGTGGTGGACATCACGGATCAGTTCGAGCGAAAGCTCGCCGCTATCAAGTGCTACGGCAGCCAGTTCGACGGGGTCAAAGCCGCCGGCGAGATCTTCCCCACGGGACAGGATCTCTATTCTCTAGTCGCCACCCAGAATGCGCACTACGGCTCCCTGATCCGCACCCGCTATGGCGAGCCGTTCTTCACCCACGAGACCATGGAGGTGGAGGACGTCCTGAAGCTCAGCGTCCAGAGCATGTAATCCCCTGGGTGCCGTCAAGCAAACCGGTTTTCCCGCCGCTATCTTCCCTACCATGCGTCCACCCGTTTACCTCGATCATGCCGCCACCACGCCGGTTCGTCCCGAGGTACTGGAGGCGATGCTTCCCTACCTGACCGACCAGTCGTTCGGGAACCCCTCGAGCGCCCATCGATTCGGGCGCGCCGCGCGCGCCGGGATCGAGCAGGCTCGGCGGCAGGTTGCAGAGGCAGTGGGTTCGGAGCCCAGTCAGGTCATCTTCACCTCTGGTGGGACCGAGGCGGACAACCTTGGCATCGTCGGCGCCGCGCTTGCGGCCCGTGACCGGGGAGCCGCCATGTGCGCGGTGGTCTCCGCCATCGAGCACAAGGCGGTACTTGCCGCGGCCCACGCCGTCTGTCACCTGGGAGGTCGGGAGGTACTGCTACCCGTCGATGAAGGAGGCCAGCTCCAGCTGGACGCGCTGGATGCAGCCCTGCGAGACCGCCCCGCCGTCGTTTCCGTCATGTGGGTCAACAACGAGACCGGCGTGATCCAGCCGGTGCAGGAGATTGCCGAGCGATGCCGCGAGGCCGGCGTCATCTTCCACACCGATGCCGTGCAAGCATTGGGCAAGGTGCCGGTGTCCGTCACCGCCCTGTCGTGCACCTTGCTGACCATATCGGGCCACAAGATCGGGGCCCCGAAGGGCATCGGAGCGCTGATCGTACGCGACCGGAAAGCGGTTGAAGCGATCATTCATGGCGGGGGGCAGCAGTTCGGCATTCGACCCGGAACCGAAAACGTGGCCGGGGCCGTGGCGCTGGGCCGGGCCGCGCAGCTCGCGGTGAGCGAACAGGCAGCTGCGGCCGAGCGTCTCAGTGCGCTGCGAAATGAGCTGGGAGCACGTCTCAAGGCAGCCGTTCCGGATCTGGTAGTGAACGCGGAATCCAGCCCGCGCGCGCCGCACCTGTTGAGCATCGCCGTGGCCGGTGCGGACAGCGAGGCGCTTCTGATGCATCTCGATCTGGCGGGGATTGCCGCCTCCAGCGGGTCCGCCTGCTCGACCGGTGCGGTAGAGCCGTCGCACGTGCTGGTTGCGATGGGCATGCCGCATCAGCTGGCGCTGGGCGCCATCCGCTTCAGCCTGGGCCGGGAAAGCACCCATGAGGACATCGAGCGCGCCGTAGAGACTGTGCCCATGGTCGTCGCAAAGGTGCGGAAGCTGGCCGGGGTGCTCGGACGGGTGGACAGTCGAACCGGCGGAAGAGCCGACAGTCAGCAGGTAGGAACCACCACACCATGACCCGGCGAGTGCTGGTGGCCATGTCCGGCGGGGTGGACAGCTCGGTAGCGGCCGCGCGTCTGGTGGAAGAAGGCTACGACGTGGTCGGCGCCACCATGAAGCTGTTCTGCTATGGCGATGATGTGCCGGACCGGCCCTGCTGCTCGCTCGACTCCATCAACGATGCGCGCGATGTGGCCCACCGGATCGGTATTCCGCACTACGTCCTCAACCTCGAGGACCGCTTCAACCTGCACGTCATCCAGAACTTCGTGAGTGAGTACAGCCGGGGGCGCACCCCGATTCCCTGCGTCCGCTGCAATTCGTTCACCAAGTTCCGCGATCTGCTGGCGCACGCCGATGCCTTGGACTGCGACTACATCGCCACTGGACATTATGCCATCGCGCGCGATGGCGGCCTGTATCGGGGGAGCGACCCGACCAAGGACCAGAGCTACTTCCTGTGGGGCGTGGACCGCCAGGTCGTCGCCCGGATGCTGACCCCCGTGGGGCAGATGTCGAAGGTGGAAACTCGTGCCTACGCCCGGGGGCTGGGACTCACCACCGCGGAGAAGCCCGAATCGGTAGAGATCTGCTTTGTGCCCGATGATGACTATGCGTCCGTGCTGGAGCGTCATTTGCCCGCCGACGCCCCTGCCCTGGCTCCAGGTCCCCTGGTGACGACCGCCGGTCAGGTGATCGGCCAGCATCGGGGGTATGCCCGGTACACTATCGGCCAGCGCAAAGGGCTGCCAGGCGGATCCAGCTCTGCCCGCTACGTGGTCGCGATTCGTCCCGAGCGCCGCGAGGTGGTTGTCGGAACCGCCGAGGAGTTGGCCGGCCACCGCATTCACCTCGACGAATTGAACTGGCTGGCGCCGCCTTTGAACCCGGGCGGACGGTTGCCAGGTACAGATTCGCTACCGTGCCCGAGCGGTCGCGGCCACCGTGCTTGAATCGGGAGAGGACTCGCTGACGCTGGCGCTGGCGACGCCGGTCCGGGCCATCACCCCGGGTCAGTCCGGTGTTCTATATGGGCCTGGTGGCCGTGTGCTTGGCGGCGGGGTCATCGGCTGAGTGGTACAGTCACTCGTGCTGCACTGGATCCTGAACGCGGCGGCGCTCTGGGTAGCCGCCGCCATCGTGCCGGGACTGGAGTTCAGCGGTGGCCTGGGACGCTTACTGCTTGGTGGCTGCCGTGTTCGGAATCGTCAACAGCACGCTGCGGCCACTCCTCACTGTCCTCACCTGCCCGCTGATCGTACTCACCCTCGGCCTCTTTACCCTGGTCATCAATGCATTGATGCTGCTTGTGACCGGCTCTCTGTCCGCAAGCTGGAATCTGGGTTTTACCGTGACGGGCTTCTGGGCGGCATTCTTTGGCGGGCTGGTGGTTGGACTGGTGAGCATGCTGCTGGCGATGGTACTTCCAGGGAAGGCGACGCGACCGTACAACGCGAGCCGGACCGGCTCCGAGTAGCGAGCCATCGGGTCTACCACGGAGCGGGAGAGCTAATCGGCTAGAGACCGCCCCTCAATGCGGCAGACCAGCCGATTCGGCAAATCGCTTCATCAGCTCCTCCTGTTCCGGGGTGAGCTTGTCCGGCACCGTGACCTGTATGCCGACCAGCTGGTCCCCCTTTCTGCCGTTTTTCTCGATACCCTGCCCTTTGATGCGGAACCTCCGGCCCGGCTGGGTGCCCGGAGGAATGCGCAGCAAAACCTTCTTGCCGTCCAGGGTGCGAACCCTGAGCCGGGTACCGAGTGTTGCCTGGGCCAGGTTGATCGGGACATCCGCCACAATGTCGAGGCCCTCGCGGCGGAAGAAGCGGTCGGGCTGCACCTGAAACGTGATTATCAGATCTCCGGGAGGTCCTCCCGGGCTGCTGGGCTGGCCCTGCCCTCGCAGCAAGACCCTGGACCCGGTCTCAGTTCCGGAGGGGACGGTTATCATGATCCTTGCGCTCCGTCCGGACTTCCCCAGCGCCCCGGCACGTCGGGCATTTCGCGGACGGTATTTTTCCCCGGCCGCGGCACTGCGGGCAGGGACGGCTAACGGCGAAGCTGCCCTGGCCGAACGAGATCGTGCCACGCCCCTGACATTCGGGACAGGTCGAGAACGATGCGCCCGGTGCACCGCCGCTGCCGCTGCAGGTTGGACAGGTCTCGGTGACGGGAAGCGTGACCGGGATTTTACCGCCCAACATGGCCACCCGGAACGGCACTTCGACCACCGCCTCCAGGGTATCTCCCTCGGCTTCCATTCCGGCAGAGCGCCGGCCTCCCCGGCCGAACATCGAGGAGAAGATGTCCCCCAGCCCGCCGAGGTCACCGAAATCGAAGCCCTGGGCGTCATCGGCGCCCATGCCACCAGCCGATCCACCGCGACGCCCACCTGCGCCTGCGGGACGTCGAGGCATTCCGTCGAAGGCGCCGTAGCGGCGCATCTGATCGTATTGTCTTGCGCTTTTCGGGGTCCGAGAGGGTACTGTGCGCTTCGGAGATCTCCTTGAAGCGCTCCCCAGCGGCGGCGTTGTTCGGATTAGCATCCGGATGATACTGCTTCGCCAGCTTGCGGTATGCCTTCTTGATCTCGTCCTGGCTGGCCGAGTCGGACACGCCGAGGACCTGATAAAAGTCCTTGGCAGCCACGTTAGCGTTGGCCCATGTCGGAATAGACCTGCACTCGGGCCGGCCGCACCAGAACGCCCTTGAACCGGTATCCTGGCTGGAAGGTGGCGCTTACCTGTTGGTCGCGAGAGGGGTCCGGAGCCGGCACGGTGGAGACGGCCTCATGCTGGCTCGGATCGAAGGTATCCCCGGTGGGGTCGATTCGCTCGACACCGGCCTCCTCCAGATCCTTCCACAGTTTGCGGTCGACCGCGCTCAGGCCTTCCCGCAGCGCCGAGAGAGGTGTGGACGGGTCACTCGCAACCAGCCGGTCCATGTCGTCGAGTACGTCGAGAAGTTTGGCCACAAAGCTTGCCTGGGCCCGATCGCTCAACTCGGCGCGCTCACGGTTGATGCGCTTGCGATAGTTGTCGAACTCCGCCGCGAGGCGGAGGTGCCGGTCCTTCAATTCTGCAACTTCGCCTTCCAGCTTCCCCTCGGGGCCGCCGAAACTCGGCTGGGTGGTCTCGGTTCGCGAGGACGGTTCGGCGCTCATATCGGTCGAGGCCATGTCTGCGGCATCGGGATTTCGGCCATCGGCCGGGGCCTCGGTATCGAGATCACTTCTAAAGTCGGTTTTTTCAGTCACTTGGAAACACTCACGCTGGGGACCTTGAGAAGATAATAGCAACCCGTGTGCCTGCCTGGCGTGTCAGTCTGGCAGGATCGTCGCTCAGTAAGCGCTAAGAGCCCTGGCTCGCTCCCAAACGCCGATACACGAGGAGCAGTGCCGCCTGGGCGGCTCGGGCCCGGACTTCCTGCCGGGTGCCCGGGAACATGCTGCGCTGCGCTTCCACCTTCCCGTCCAGTGCGCACGCCAGCCACACCGTACCTACCGGCTTATCGGGAGAGCCACCGCCCGGACCCGCAACGCCTGTTACGGCCACTGCTGCTGTCACTCCGAACCGACGAACGGCCCCCTCAGCCATGGCGCGGGCGACCGGCTCGCTGACCGCTCCATGCTCCGCCAGTAGCGCTTCGGGGTACACCCAGCACGTCCCGCTTCAGGGCGTTGTCGTACGCAATCACCCCCCCGACAAACACATCGGAGCTCCCGGGGATCTCGGTCAGCCGGCTGCCGACCAGACCGCCGGTGCACGACTCGGCCACCGCCAGTCGCGCCCCCCGTGCCCGGGCTCGTTCGAGAACCAGAGCGGCCAAGTCGTTGTCACCCTCGCCATAGACGTGCTGCCCGGCCCGACCGCGCAGCAAAGCGGCGGCCTCGTCCAACCGGCGGTCGGCTTCGTCCGGCGGCCAGGCCCCATGCGCTGAGACGGAGATCGACTCCTTCCAGGCCGGGAAGGTAGGCCAAGGTGATCGGAGCGATCTCGGCTTCTATGTTGCCGATCTTCTCTGCCAGAGTGGATTCGGGAACGCCGGAGGTACGGACCAGCACAGATCTGATAACCGACTGGGCACTACGGCGGGCGAGCCGGGGCGCGACTTCATGCTCCAGCAAGCGACGCATCTCCAAGGGCACTCCGGGGAGCAGGATCACGAGACCGGGCGGGCCCTCGATCCAAAGCCCGGGCGCGGTCCCCCAGCGGTTGGGCAACACGGTGGCCCCCCTTGGTACCTCCGCCTGGCTGCGGTTGCTCTCCGCCGGCTTCCGCTCCAGCCGGGCGAAGCGGGCCAGTAGCGCATCCCACACACTCTCGTCGAACTCGAGCGGCGCGCCGAACAGGTCGGCCACGACCTTCTTGGTGATATCGTCTCGCGTGGGTCCCAGTCCTCCGGTAGTCAGGACGGCGCCGGTTCGCCCAAGCGCCTCGGCCACGGCATCACGGATCTCGTCACCGCGGTCGGCCACCGACGTACGGCGGGTTACCCGCACTCCCAGTGCCGCGAGCTCCCGCGCGATCTCAGCCCCATTAGTGTCGACGGTGAGACCCAGCAGCAGCTCGGTGCCAATGGTGACGAGCTCGATGTTCACGGGTAGGATGCTATTGGCTATGGGCTATTGGCTGCGTCGAGGATCATGCCCGACCCCGCCTTACGAATGGAGCACTCCAAGACTGAGTAGCCCATAGCGCATAGCCAATAGCCCTCCCCTACTGCGTCCGCTGGGAGAACAGCGCACGATTCCGGTAGAGGTACAGGCCGAAGGAGTAGACAGTGAGAAGCGCGGCAATGGCGAGTGTCACCGCGACGAAGCCGCCATGGAACTCGTTCCAGAACTGGGCGAAGCGATTGTGCTCCCATCCCATCGGCTTCCTCGCATCGCGGAAGGCGAACCAGAGGATCACCGCGCCCACGAAAACGTTCTGAATCGTCGTCTTGAGCTTCCCCGCGTTGCCGGCGGGGATCACGACGCCCCGGCGGCTGGCCCACCAGCGGAACCCGGTCATGGCCAGCTCCCGTCCGATCAGCAGCAGGCAGACCCACAGCGGGATGCTGCCCCAGATGGGGATGTCGTAGAGGTCGTGACGCTGGCGGGAAATCCAATAGATCGGGATGAGGGTGGCGAACAGCAACAGCTTGTCGGCGATCGGGTCGAGCATCTTGCCGAGATCGGTGACCTCGTTCCGGCTGCGCGCGAGATGGCCATCGTAGATGTCGCTGACCGCGGCGACGAGGAAAATGATGAAGGCGATCAGCTTGGGCCAGTAGCCCTCGATGAACGGCAGCAGCGCGATGACGGGCGTAAAGCAGATGCGAATGAGGGTAATGATGTTGGGCAGGGTCCACATGGTGCGGCCTACCCCAGCGTCTTCACGACGTTCTTGCTGATGCCCTTGAGCGTGTCGAAGACACCGTCGCCGGTAAGGGCCACTGCCTCGAAATACGGCGCTCGCTCTACCCATTGTCCGTCTTCCTGCGCCACCAGGAACTCGGAGTCGTGATAGGGATCCGGCAGAGGCCGCTGCTTCATCGGATCGGTGACGGGCCAGCCGGGATTGAGCGCCGCCTGGAGCTCCGAGATCGGCGCGGCATTGGGCAGATCGCGCTTGTTGTACTGGATGGCAAAGGGGATCTTGGTGACGTCGTAGCCGTGCTGGGTCATGTTCTCGTACAGGTTCTGCATGGCTTCGATGTTCGCGTCCATTCGTTCGATCTGGCTGTCGGCCACGAACACGACTCCATCGACCCCCTTCAGGATCAACTTGCGGGAGGCGTTGTAGTAAACCTGGCCCGGCACGGTGTAGAGGTGAAACTTGACCTTAAAGCCGCGGATGGTGCCGAGGTCCACCGGCAGGAAGTCGAAAAACAGGGTGCGCTCGGTCTCGGTCGCCAGGGAAATCATCTTGCCGCGCGACGCCGGCGCCACCTTGTTGTAGACGTGCTCCAGGTTGGTGGTCTTTCCACCCAGCCCGGGGCCGTAGTAGACCAGTTTGCAATTGATCTCGCGCGAGGCGTAGTTGATCATCGACATGAGTGATGTTCCCTCAAGCCCCGAAGAGTTTGTCGATCTCGTCTTCCGCCTCACCCAGGAATTCCGACTCGACTCCCGGTGCACTGGTGCCATCGCGGTTGAACATGTCGGTAAACACCTGGCTCAGCTGCAACACCGCCGCCTTTACCCGCAGCTTCACCAGGCCCAGCGTGGTGCGATTGTCGAACAGCACCACCAGGATGACCCGCCGCGCTATGTCGGCCAGGTACATCGATTCCCGTTCGCCCTGATGAAAAAGCGCCCCGAACTCCGATTCACCCAGCATGCGGGCGAGCTGGTCGTTGGCGCTGAAGTCGGCTGCGGTCAGTGACGCGAAAGCGGTGGGATCGAACGCCGGCGCCTCTCCCACGGTCGCGACCATCTGGCCGGTCCGATCCACGATGAGGGCGGTACGGGCGTTGGACTCTCCGAGAAACCCGCTCAGGATCACCTGGATACGCTTGGCGTCCTCTTCCCGGAAGGACCAGCTGGAGGCACCACTCATGGGGCACACCTCATACGAGGGTGGCTTCCATACGCCGCACGATCGCCTCCGCCCGTCGGCGCAGCATCGGCTGGCGTTCCCAGGCGAGGTAGTCTCTGAGCAGGCGGACGGTGTCCACGCCATCCTGCCCGGCCAGGAAGCCCAATGCCGCCAGGCGCCTGAGCGGCCGGGGACTGAACAGGTCTCGCCGATGGTAACTGAAACGCTGCTGCCCCAGGAGCCAGCCGGCCGTTGCCCCGGCCAGGATGCCCCCCGCGAACAACCAGGCACGAGAGCGCATCAGCCGACGTCCTGCCGGGCCACGAGCGCATGCGCCAAGGTAACGCCGTCGACGTATTCCAGGTCCCCACCCATGGGGAGCCCCCGCGCCAGCCGGGTCACCCGCACGTCCATTCCTGCCAGCAGCTGCTGAATGTAGGTGGCAGTCACCTCGCCCTCCATCGAGGGGTTCGTCGCCAGGATGACCTCCCGGATCCCACCATCCCGCACTCGCTGCACCAGACGATCGAGACGCGAGCTCCTCGGGGCCGATACCGTCGAGGGGCGAGAGGCGGCCGCCCAGAACATGGTAGTGGCCCCGGAACTCCGTCGAGCGGTCCACCACGCCCACGGTGGAGGGCTCCTCGACGACACAGAGCAGACCGGGATCACGGCGCGGGTCGCGGCAGATGCCGCACGGCTGCTCCTCGGTCAGATTGCCACACTGCTCACAGGCATGCACCCGCTCGCCGACGGACGCGAGGACCGCAGCCAGCCGTTGAGCCTGTTCAGGAGATTGCTGGAGCAAGTGGAACGTGAGCCGCTGAGCGGTCTTCCGGCCTATTCCCGGGAGCCTGGCAAGTTCGGTGATCAGCTCCTCGATTGCGCTCACCGGCTAGAAAGGCGACGTGAAGGGCAGCTGAGGAACTTTCCGCATCTCTGCCTGGAGCATCTCCGCGGCGCGTCGCTGGGCCTCGGCCACGGCGGTAAGCACCAGCTCGCTCAGGAACTCTGCGTCATGGTCCGTGAATATGGCGGGATCTATGACCACCGCGCGCACCGTGCCGCGGCCATCGGCGGTGACCTTCACCATACCGCCGCCCGCAGACGTCTCGATGACGCGAGTGGCCAGTTCGGTCTGAAGCTGCTGAAGCCGGCCCTGCATCTGCTGCCCCAACTGGAACAGCTGCTGAAGATCTGCCATGCTATCGGGTAGTCCTGCCATGTGAGGCCAAAGTAGTAGAGTGTCAGAGGACCGCAACGTTTGGCAGTCCGGCGTGGAAAGTCCAGGAGCCGCGTCTACAACCCGTAGCCCTAGACCCAAGAGCTCCTTCAGTCAACTATCTCCAAATCTAACGCATCGGCAGCCGTGTCGAGGGCGGGGTCCTTGGAGCGGAACTCCCGCAACCGCTCGGCCTTGATGCTGGAGTCGGAGAGGCGCCGAGGCTTGGCCGGGGCCGGTGCCCCGGGGGCTGGTCCGGCGGTAACCCGGAGCCGCACCGACTCCCCCAAGCTTCGGCTCAACACCTCCTCGACCTTACTGGCCTGCTCATGGAGACGGTCGGCAAACAGCGCATTCGGCTCGGCCATGGCCACCGTCAACCAGGGAAGCTCGAGCGCGCTGGGCTGGGTAGCGGCCAACGCTTCGCTCAGGAACCGGCTATCGGTGCGCAGGGCGGCGACCACAGCCGGCCAGGCGGCCCGGATGGCCTCGAGGGAAGCGGGGCTGCGGGGCTGCGGGGAGGCAGGCAGGCGGCACCGCCTGGTCTTCCGCCGGGGGCCGGAGTGGTGGACTGGTCTGCTGTGACTCAACTGGCTTGGGGGGACTTTCTGCTGCCTGGCGGCCCCGCGGTCCCGCGTGCTTCCCGCCCTTCTTGCCCGCTGCCCCGCTGCCCCGCTCCGAGCACCTGCTCCAGATCCACGATCCGGTCCAGCATGGCCCACCGCAGGAGCAGCGTTTCTACCGCGAGTCGGGGATTGACGCTTCGACGGATTCCAATCTCGTTGTCGGCCAGAAGCCGGAGCATCCGGACGACATCCCCGGGCGCGAGGCGGCTCTGGTACTGTTCCAGCGTCGTGCGAAGCGCCTCGGTAATCCCTTCCGGGCGGGCCCCCACCTGGAGCATCAGCAAACCCCGGAGCACCTCGGCGGTTCCGGCCATGAACTCCGCCAGGTCCACGCCGGCGTCCATGAGGCGGACCACCAGAGGAAAGACCTCTCCCGGTTGCCGCTCGACGACCAGGTGGAGCACCTCCGCGTACAGGTCATCATCCACCAGTCCCAGCACTTCGCGAACCCGCTCGGCGGTGATGGCTCCTTCCCCGAAGCTGAGACACTGATCCAGAACCGAGAGTGCATCCCGCATGCCCCCATCGGCGTGGCCGGCAATGAGGGTCAAGGCATCGTCATCGGCCTCGATACCTTCGGCCGCGAGGACCTGCCGGAGCCGGTCCCTGATGGCCGCGGGCCCGATCCTGCGGAAATCGAAGCGCTGAAGCCGAGACATCACCGGCGCCGCCGCTGCCGCAATTTTCTGGGGCTCGGTGGTGGCGAACACGAATACCACCCCTGGCGGCGGCTCCTCGAGAATCTTGAGCAGCGCGTTCCACGCCTCCCGGGTGAGCATATGGGCTTCGTCTACGATGTAGACCTTGTGGTGCCCCTCCTGCGATGCCGCGTACATGGCCCGCTCACGCAGATCGCGCGCATCCTCCACGCCCCGATTGCTCGCGGCGTCGATCTCCACCACGTCAATATTGGCGGAGCCGTTCCACACCCGAAGACAATTCTCACAGTCTCCGCAGGGTTCGCCCGAGGAGTCGCGCTGAGCGCAGTTGAGCGCCATGGCGAGAATGCGAGCTGCGGTCGTTTTGCCGACCCCTCGAGGTCCGGTGAGCAGGTAGCCGTGACCTACTCTCCCCGGGCTACCGCGCCGCGCAGGACGGCGACGACATGGTCCTGAACCAGGAGATCAGCGAAACGCTTGGGACGGTATCGGCGGGCGAGGGCGATGGGCATGAAGGCTAGCTTGGCTATTGGCTATTGGTCGATCAGGATAAGGAGTTTCGCTCGCCAGCGGAGCAGCCCATAGCTAATAGCCAATAGCGGGGGTGCGGTAGGGAGGCGGGGAAAGAAAAGTGCCTCAGGCACCCCGAAGCGACACCGGGCATCGCTTAGCGCTGCTACCGGCGAGGTCCTGACGCGGTTCACGCGCCGGCGCCCTTCGGACCTGAGGCATCTGAAATATAGCTGCCAGCCGTTCCGGAAGGAACGGCAGGGTCAATGCTGGAGCGCGAGGTTCGAGCTATACATGTCCAGGACGTACTTCCAGCTGCCGTCCGGCTGCTTCTTCAGAATCTCCAGAAACTTTCCCTCGTCGGCGACGCCAGGCACGCCCTTGGCCTTCGGTACGGCGGTGAAGCGGTAACGGCCCTGATTGTAAGCAAGATCCCCCCGACCCTCGATCGTATCGGACGCCACTTCGAAGCGCACCGTGTAGGCGTCGAGGAAGCCGCCCCAGAACGCCTTCACGGCATCGCGGCCCTTCTGCGGCGGCAGATTGGGCGCCAGCAACGCCCCGTCGTCCGCGTACACCTCCGCGATCTTCTCGGCGTCGCCGGCATTGGCCGCAGCCGCAAACGCGGAATCAGTCGACCGTATGGCTGCCAGGTCAGCGGCGGAAATCGAGGCCACAGCCTCGCCTGGCTTCTTTCCGGGGCCATCCTTCGGCTGACAGGCATTCACGAATCCAAGACCGGCGATGATAAGGAGCCCGGCGCGTCCACAGTCCAACCTCATAGCTGCCTCTCGATGGTTATACGTGGTATCAACACATGATCGCTCGCTGGCGACCCTGCATCTTCCGGAGTTCCCAGGTCTCGGCCACCACCGCGCCAAGCAGGAAAACAATCGCGGTGTAGTAGATCCAGAGTACGAACAACGCGGCGGCGGCGAGATTTGCGTCGCCACCCCAGCTATCGAAATTGGTGAAGTTGGCCAGATACAAGGCGTATAGCCGCTTGGCAATTTCGAAGAGCACCGCGGTAAAGGCTGAGCCGAGCAGCGCGGTTTTCCAGGGAAGGCGTCGCGCCGAGGCATACCGGTAGGTCAGATAGAACAGAGACACGGAAAACGCAAACGCGAGCAGTTCCGTCACGAGGCGGCCCATGGTCGAGACGAAAAACGCCAATTGGGGAACGCTGGCGGTGCCGCGAGCCTGAACGATCGCCAGGCCGGTGGTGAGCAGCGTATTCATCAGAAACAACAACACCGTACCGATCACCATGATGGCGTCGCGCACCTTGGCGTGGACATAGACGACGATGAAGCCGCGCGGGCGGGAGGGGCGGAGCGACACATCGTAAATATCGTTGAGCGCCGTCCGGATCCCGGCGAAGAGACGGGTGCTGAACCAGAGGAATGCCGGCGCCGCGTAGAGCGACAGCTGGCCCCGGTTCTGGGTAATACCGGTCAGCAGCCGCTCGATCATGCCGAAGGGGTCACCGTCCGAGGCTTGCGCGTGGGGTGGCAGGAACCGATGGAACAGGAGCACGGTGTCGATGGGGGGGCCGTGGGTGACCGCCTGGGCCAGGTGCGTCAGCCCCACCAGCACCAGCAGAACGAACGGCACCGCGGCCAGCAGCGCGTCGAACGTCAGCGCGCTGGCGAGAAAGGGAATGTTGTTTTCGTCAGCCGCCTGGAGAGTCCGGGCCAGGAAGCCCGCGGGCGAGCGATACCACCCGCCGGGCCGGGATCGGTTCAGGCGAGCGGTTCCTCGAGGTCAGCGGAAGGACGCCGACGTGCCCTGGCGTCGGCCAGGCGCCGCTCCAGCTCTTCCCTGGGGGATGCCGACGACGCAGATGAGGACTGGCCCCGACCATAGATCGTGCGGCCCTCGTCCTCGCCTTCGAGATCGTCATCCTCATCTTCCAGCAGGGCTCCCAGTGAATCCTTGGCGCCACCCAACTGCTGGGTCAGCTCGTCCAGCTTCTCTTCGGTCATCGCCCTCAGCTTCCAGAGTTTGCGCTGAAGGTTCCGGCGAGTGTCCTCACCGCTGGTGGGCGCGTACATGAGCGCGAGACCCGCACCGAGGAGTGCGCCCCAGAACAGCCACTTGGCGGAGGTATCGCCACCCCGCTCGACGTACACCACCTCTCTTCGCTGCCTGCCACGCATGGCTCCCCCTATTCCCCGGCATCCGGGTCGTCGGCCGCCGCCACCAGCACCGGTCTGAGTGCCGCGTGGTGCTGCATCGGGGCCTGTATGAATCGGTTAACCTGCTCCTGCGTTCCGTTCACGTTCAACTGCTCGAACAGGAATGCGAAAGTCTTTTCGAGGTCACCCGCGATGGCTGCGCGGATGTCTTCGGGAAGCGACCAGAAATCCCGTTTGAACGGTCCGATGGCCTTCTTGCGAGCCTTGTAGTAGAACTGCTCGTTGGTGTCACCGCTCTTCCGCTCACCGGCGGCATTCTCGTCCAGCCATGCTCGAATGCGCTCCCTCAGATCCGCCGGCAGACGGGGATGATCAAAGACGATGTTCTGAAAATTGGTCGCGAGGTGAATCTCGGCGGTTTCGATGCGGGGAAAGTTCCCGAACGCGTTCGAGGGCAGCGTGCTGGCTCCGTGCTGCACTGCACCAGCCAGCCCATACTCGTCTCGCGCCACCTGTGAGAGAGCGGCTAAGGCCTGGAGATCCAACTTCACGTCCGCCATGGTACCGTCGGGCAGCACCACTCCACCGTGCGAGGTACCGGTCTGGACCGAAATCTTGCTGATGCCCTCGTGATCGCCCAGCTGCGCGATGCTGCGGTTGTAGCCCTGCATGAAGGCATGCAGCTCCTCCACGGTGCTGTTCTTCATGCCGACCTCGCCGATCTCGGCGCCGACCGACACCGTCACGCCTTCCGGCTCCTGCTCCCGAATGAACGCCGTGATCTCGGCGGCGCGCTCGTAGTTGAGGCGCTGTTGCTCCTCCAGCGTCGCCTGCGAGAGGTCCACCAGGGTGGAGGTGTCCACATCGATGTTGTAGAAGCCGGCGCCCACCTCCTCGGCAATCAGCTTCTTGACCTCACCGACTTCGCCGCTCGGATCCGCCTGGTACTTCTTGTGGTTCACCTGGCAGTGGTCGCCCTGAATGAAAAGCGGCAGGGTGTAACCCTCGCGCAGGGCGGCTCCGATCAGAACCGCGACGTACTCAGCCGGACGCTGCTCGGTGTACGCGATCTCCGATCGGGCTATCTCCAGGATGATGGCGCCGGCTTTACCGGCCCGGGCGGCTCGAAAAATGGCCCGCGCCGTGTCGTAGGCCAGCATCCGGACGTTGATGGCGGGAACCGTGAAGCCGCCGCACTCGCCGCGGCCCCGTGCCAGATACAGGTCGTTGATGGAGGCAGGACGCGCCCCCGTCACCTGTCCCAGCTCCCAGAGGAGCCAGCGGGCAGCCTCCCGGTCGTCCCCAGTTCCAAATACGGCCTGCCACACCAGCCGGTCGGTGGCCGGAGACCGGAGCTTGCCCTGGTCATGCACCTGCACCCCGCCGGGTACTACCGTGACCCCGCCGCCGTAGAGATCGATCACCCGCTGTGTTGCGTCAGCCATGCACGTCTATCCTCTTGAAGACAGGGCTCATACGCTCTGTGCCAAAAGTAGGGCGAGAACTGAGGAGCCGCAACGCGCCCACCGCCTACACCTCATCGGTGCGAGGAGGCGGCTTGCTCGATTCGGTCTGATAGCCCGGGCGGCCCATCGCAGCATAGGTGAGCCGTTTTCCCAATTCGACGCCGGGTTGATCGAACGGGTCGATGCCGTACCAGGCGCCGGCGTAGCCGGTGGCCAGTTGAAAGAACATGATCGCCTCTCCAACGCTGGCGGGCGAGAGATCCGGCAGACTCAACGTACAGCTCATTCTTCCCATCTGTGCCAGGGCGGTCGACGTCGCCTCGTACTCGGCCCGAAGCAGCGCACCCAGAGTGTGGCCCCGGAGGTAATCCAGATCGGGAGGCAATGGACCGGCCGAGCCGGGTAGTTCTGGTATCGGAACATCCACTCCGAGGTCATCAACCGTGGCGAAGGTGATGACCTTGTCGAAGGGCCCCTCCATGAAGAGCTGCACCTGACTGTGCTGATCTGTCGCCCCCACCGCGGCAACCGGTGTCGGGCCTAACATGAACGACCTTGCCCTGCCGGTTCACCCGTTTCCCGAGACTCTCGGCCCAGAGCTGCCGATACCACTCGGCGAACTCCCGCAGCCGATCGGTATACGGCATCAGGACGTGCACCCGGGCACCGAGCTCCGTGTCGGCCGCCCAATGCAGCGCGGCATACAGCGCCGCCGGGTTCTGAAGCAGGTCCTCCGCCTCGGCGCGCTCCACGGCGCGTCGAGCGCCGGCGAGCAAGCCCTCTACATCGATCCCGACCAGCGCCGCGGGGAGCAGACCAACGGGCGAAAGCACGCTGAAGCGGCCGCCCACATCAGGCTGGCACATCCAGAGTCGCGATACGGTCCCGGTTGGCCAACTCGCGCAGGGCGCCACGGACAGGGTCGGTGGTAAACACGAGATGTCGTACGCTGGCCTCGCCCAAGGCATCGTCCAGCCAGCGGCGAACCACCAGGTACTGCGCCATGGTCTCCGCTGTCCCGCCTGACTTGCTGATCACGTTGACCAGCACTCGGCGCGGATCGATGCGGTCGAGCGCGGCCCTGACGGAGCTGGGATCTACGTTCTCGAGGATGGTGAGCCGCGGAAAGAAATCGCGCCCTTCGTCGTCCCACTCATTCCAGCCCGGTCGCCGAAGGGCATTCAATAATGCCTTGGTGCCGAGTGCCGAACCTCCGATGCCGAGCACCAGCACGTGGTCATGCGCCTGACCCAAGCCTTCGGCAAAGGTCTTGATCTGGCGGACTGTCATGTCCTGGTCCACCAGCTTATAGAAGCCGTACTCGCCACCAGCTCGGCGGTCCTGCACTTCCTGCCGGATAGCACCAAACCGCTGTGCCAGCTCGGCCAGCCGGGCTCGTTCGAGCCCGTGCTCACCGTCCAGCTGGTCCCGGAACATCCGTCCATAGCGCAGGGTGATCACGACACCTCCACGACCAGGCCATCGTAGGCCGGAAAGACTCCCGGAGGGAGCTTCCTCTCCAGGTCGGAGTGACCGGTCTCGTGAGTCAGGTGAGTCAGATAGGTACGACGCGCGCCAAGCGCGCGGGCTGTGTCGATCGCCTCGGAGATGCTCAGGTGGGTGGGGTGCGGCCTCCACCACAACGCATTCAATACCAGGACATCGAGATTCCGCAGCTGGTGGTACGCGGCTTCGGGGATCTCCTTCACATCGGTGATGTAGGCCAGGCTTCCGAACCGGTAGCCGAACACCCGGAGATGCCCGTGGTGAAAGGACAGCGGGAGCACTTCGAGGCCCCCCAGCATCACCGGCCGATCAGGTTCGGTGGGGTGAAGCGTTAGCCGGGGCTTGGAGGTGCCTTCATACGGACGGACGCTGTCATCGAAGATGTAGTTGAACGATGCCCGCACTCGCTCCAGCGTCTCCGCCGGTCCGTAGATAGGAAGCGGCTGGTGGCGGCGAACCGAGAAGATCCTGAGATCGTCGATCCCGTTGATGTGATCCGCATGCTCGTGGGTGTAGACGACCGCGTCGATCTGCGAGAAACCTCCGGCAATCAACTGCAGCCTGAGCTCAGGCGGGGTATCAATCAGCACGGTCGCGCCATCGGCCTCGAGAATCGCCCCGGAACGGGTACGCTTGTCGCGCGGATCGGTTGAATGGCAGACGGCGCACTGACACCCGATCTGGGGCACGCCGAACGACGTACCCGTGCCGAGGAACGTGAGGCGCATTTTCTAAACTGCTTCGACCTTGAGGAGGTTGGTAGTGCCAGGCATGTCGAAGGGTACGCCGGCAGTCACGACCAGACGTTCCCCTGGTTGGGCGAGCTTCCGCTCCAGAATCTGCTGCCGGGCCACGGCCAGCATGGTGTCGTAGTTGGTCGAGTGCTCGGTCAGCGCGGGTGTGACGCCCCACACCAGGGCGAGTTGGCGAAACGTCTCCGGCTCCGGGGTACAGGCGAACACCGGGACGGTGGGCCGGCAGGTAGCCACCTTCCGCGCGGTGAAGCCGCTGCTGGTGAAGCAGACGATGAGTGGCGCCGACAGCATCTCCGCGGCCGCGCAGACGGCCACCGCGATCGCGTCTTCGGTTCTGATCGGCCCTGCCTGGGGCGAGCGATTGTGGGTCAGCACCCCGTCTCCCGCCGAGCGCCGGCCTAGCGCAACGTCAATGGTGGCGCCGCGGGACTGACGCTGGCTCTCCATCTCCCGCGCGATGCGATCCATGGCCTGTACTGCCTCGAGCGGGTATTCGCCCACGGCGGTCTCGGCGGAAAGCATGACGGCATCGGTCCCGTCGAGGATGGCATTGGCGACATCGGAAGTCTCGGCGCGCGTGGGGCGCGGCGCGTGCACCATGGACTCCAACATCTGGGTGGCCGTGATTACCGGCTTTCCGTGAAGACTCGCCTCGCGAATGATCTGTTTCTGGATCAGCGGTACCTCTTCGAACGGCAGCTCTACCCCGAGGTCTCCACGGGCCACCATGATGGCATCCGAAGCATCCAGGATGCCACACAGATTCTTGAGTGCGGTGTCCTTTTCGATCTTGGCAATCAGCTTCAGACCCCGGGGGACCAACCCGCGCAGCTGCTCCATGTCCTCCGGCCGCCGTACGAACGACAGCGCGATGTAGTCCACGCCCAGCGCAACCGCCTGTTTGACGTCTTCAATGTCCTTCTCAGTCAGGGCGGGGGCGCTGACCTCGATCCCCGGAAGGTTCATCCCCTTGTTGGCCTTGAGGTCTCCTCCGTAGTGCACGACCGCTTCCACCCGCTCGTCTCGAACGCCGCGGACCTCCAGCGATATCAGCCCATCGTCAAGGAGGATTCGGGCGCCGATTCGCACGTCCTTGGAGAGGTCGTCGTACGTGGTGGGGATTTCTCCGGGCTTGGCCCTCTCCTCGGGTGCAAAGACCACCTGTTGCCCGGGCTCCAGATGGATGGGGGACGGGAGGGCCCCGATCCGAATACGGGGTCCCTGTAAGTCGAGGAGGAGCGCGGCTGCAGCCCGCCGGCCGGCGAGAACCGACCGAAGCTGCGTAATCCAGCGGGCGCGGACCTCGCCGCTGCCATGAGAGGCGTTGATACGGACGACATCAACGCCGGCATCCAGCAGCGCGGTCATCATTCCCGGATCCTCCCACGCGGGCCCGAGCGTGGCGACGATCTTAGTGCGGCGAATGGGCGAGCGCGTCATGGCATGAGTCTAATGGGAGCGGGTCACACCCGCATCACCGATCGGAGAAGCCCTGGGTCGTGCCTCGTGCGGATCGGCATGCGCCAACCAGATATCAGCATACACAGTCGGGGCACCGAAGACGCGGTTTCCACATGTGGAAAACCCCGGGAAGTGAATATCTTCTTTGATGGTATCACATCATAAAGTGGTTGAAATCTGCACGGTCAGTTGCGCTGCTCCATTGTCGGAACCCCATGTCATCGTGACAGTTACATCGCTCACCTCGGGCAACTTCTGACGAATGCGACAGTGTCATTTGTGCCAAAATAATTATGCAGAGAACCTAATTATGAACATCATCGACACGCGTTACCGAGAGGGGTGCCCTCTTGGGGGAAGCGGGTGGAAAAAGGCGGGCGGAGAGAGCCCGGAATCGTGAGAACAGACTGAGGAATCGGGGAAACGAGGCACCTGCGTTGAAACGCAGAACGGGGCGGGCTCTGATCAGCTGTCGAAATTCTTAGTCGATCTCAGCGAGCCTGAAAGATGAAGCAGGAGGGGGGAATAGAGGGCACGACCTCAGCGGTAAAATCGCAGCTCCCCCTCCCCACCGAGATACAGCGGCCCGACAAAACGGGTGGGTGAGGCCTTGAGGGCCCGGGCGAGATCGTCCTTGCCTTCCACGGTCAGCACCCCAACAAGGGGCCTGGTCCAGCCGGGACGGAGACTGGCGTTGACGCGCCAGAAGGTGCCGCTGGCCCCACGAGTCAGCCATCGCTCCTGTACCGGCCCGACCGCCGCGCTGTCGCCGGATGCTCTGCCGTTCCAGATCAGGCGGGTCTTCCCGATCTCCACGTCATAAAGATCGTTATCTGTTCCGGCTGGCTTCGACACGGTCGAGCGCGCTTCCCTCAACTTGACTTTGCCCATCTCGGCCGCGCGGACCAGGCTTCCACCGGTGCCGAACAGATCGAGCACCAGGTCCTGCCTGGATCCGCTGGGTTCGACGGCGGCAACGGTCCAAAACCCCAACATCTGTTTCTTCCGGGAGTCCTTGCTCCCGAGCCGTCGCCCGCTCAGGCGGATGGCATCGGAGTAGAAGATGCAGAGGGACGAGGGAACCCAGCGGGCGAACTCGGTCTGCTCACCGATGATTGTATGAAGAACTGGATGCAGGGTCGAGTCCTGATCCGCCCGCAGCAGGCGAGTGCGCTGTTTCACGTGTTTACCGGCTGCGCCGGGCTCCATGAGGAACCTGACGCACTGGCCGGAGCGGATCCCTTCCAGAGTCCAGACCGGGCCATCACGGCTGGTGCTTGGCTCCTGCGCACTGGAGGACGAGCAGATGCAGAGCGCAGCAGCAGCTAGGCCCAGCGCGACGCGTGGGCTCTTCCAACCTGGCTCCAGCGGCATCAGCTGCCGCGTGCCGATTTCACCGCGGCGCGAAGCTCGGAGTATGACTTAGGATCGAGCGCGTTGAACTTCATGTTGCGGTATTTGACCCGCCCATCCGGTCCAATGACGTACACGGTGCGGCGGTTGTAGCCGCCGCCATCTTTGCTCGCGTATTGCTTGGAGACCCGCTGCTCGGGGTCGCTCAGGAGCCGGAACGGCAGTCCCAGGCTGGCAGCAAAGCGGCTGTGGGTCGTCACGGAATCGGTGCTGATGCCTACCAGCGTGACGTCAGGTCCGATGAGGCTGTCATACTGCTCACCAAAGGTTTGCATCTGGGCGGTGCATCCCTTGGTGAAATCCCTGGGATAGAACGCTACCACGACCGTTCTGCCCCGGTCACTGGCCAGCTGGTAGGGCGACTCGATCGGTCCCACGCCCTCTCGATTGGCCCAGGGGAGTGAGAAATCAGGAGCCCGCCGCCCGACTTCGGGACCGCCTACGAGCACGGCCTTTACGCTCGAGTCTTTCTGAGCCAACGCAGGGAGGGCGCTGAACGACAGCGCAACGAGCGTCAGGAGTAGCTGATATGCGCGCATTGAGGAATCGGTCCTATGAGAGATGGTGAATCACTCACTTATCGGTTACGCGTCGCAGTACCGGGTCGAAGTTCTGGGTACCGCCGCTTCCAGTGTAGGCCACTTTGCCGCCGCGGTCCACGATGACCACATACGACGTGGCTGGGACCTGGTACGCCCTCGTGCTGACCCCCTCAGCGTCGTACAACGTGCGGAACGGCGGCTTATGCTGGTCGAGATAGCGCCGCACCCGCTCCCGGCTCTGGTTGACGGTGACATTAACCCCCAGAAACTCGACCTCAGAGCCGTACCTGGCCTGCGCAGCACGAACCTGAGGCAGCAGCTCCTCGCACAATTCACACCAGGTTGCCCAGAACTCGAGAAAGAGGGGCTTCTTTCCAATATACCGACCCAGGTCGACCACGTTGCCGTCGAGGTCCGGTACCGCAACCACCGGCGCCTTGGAGCCGACCGGAATCCCGGATTCCTGAGCGGCGAGCGGCACCGCTATAGCCAGGCCGCCAAGAAGCAACCTGACCAGGCGGCCATTCATAGTACCCGTCCCATCCTGACGAAGTAGTATTCGGCCATCAGCAGCAGCAACACGCCGCCGGCCCGCTTGATCCACAGGGTCCACTTCCCCGCCTTCGGCAGGGCGGCCACACTGCCACTGAAGAGTCCCACCGCCACCAGCAGGGCCGACAGCCCGACCGAAAATACAAACAGATACAGAAAACCCATAAGGGCGCTTTGGGTCGTGCTGACGAACGTGAGCACGGCGGCAAAGGCAGGCGCCCCGCACGGCGCGGCGACCAGCCCTGAGGTAGCCCCGAGGGCGAACACGCCCCCCACCGAATCGCCTGAGATGCGCCCGCTCCATGCCATGACCCGAGCGGGGACGTTCACCGTAAAGACGTCCAGCAGGGCCAGGCCGAACACCAGGAGCAGGTTGCCCATAATGAAGAGGGCCCAGGGGCTGGAACTCACGGCGCCGAACACAGAGCCCGATAGACCTGCCAGCAGCCCCAGGGTGGAATACACCAGTGCCAGCCCGAGCACGTAGACCCCGGTGAGGAGCGCCGTGCGCCCGCGGGACCGGCGAGTCGAGGCGGCGCCGCCCAGAATGCCGGCTGTGATCGGAATCATGGGGTAAACGCACGGGGTCAGGCTGGTGGCGAGGCCGGCGCCGAAGAGGATGGCGAGCGCCACCAGAGGCTGCTCCCGCAACGTGGTTTCGAGCCCGGGGGCGATCAACAAGAGCACCGACTCAACTCCGCTGAGCCGGTACCGCGGCACCGTACCGGGACGCGACGTAGTCTTCGAGTATCACGAGGAACTCGCTCACGATCGCATCGCCGCGCAGGGTGACCAGCAAGCGGCCGTCCACGTACACCGGCGCCTTCGGCTCTTCCGCGGTGCCGGGGAGCGAAATACCGATATCGGCGTGCTTCGATTCACCGGGGCCATTCACGACGCACCCCATGACCGCGACCTTCATATCCTGAACCCCAGGGCGCTCACTCCGCCATACCGGCATCTTGTGTCTCAGGTAATCCTGAATCTCCTGAGCCATCTGCTGAAAAAAGGTGCTGGTGGTGCGGCCACAGCCGGGACAGCTCGTGACCTGGGGAGTGAAGCTCCTGAGTCCCAGCGACTGTAGCACCTGCTGGGCGACCCTGACCTCCTCGCACCGGTCGCCGCCAGGCGCGGGCGTCAGTGAGACGCGAATGGTGTCGCCGATGCCTTCCTGGAGCAGAATGCTGAGCCCGGCGGTGCTGGCGATGATCCCCTTGCTTCCCAGCCCGGCTTCGGTGAGCCCCAGGTGCAGCGGGTAATCGCAGCGACTCGCCAGCAGCCGGTAGACGTCCACCAGGTCCTGAACTCCCGATACCTTGGCGCTGAGGACGATACGATCATGGCCCAGACCGCTGGCTTCAGCCAGCGCCGCCGACCGGAGCGCACTCTCGACCATGGCCTCCATCACGACGTCACGGGCGTCCCGGGGAGCGGCCCGCCGCGCGTTCTCATCCATCATCTGCGTCAGGAGACTCTGATCCAGAGAACCCCAGTTGACCCCTATCCGCACCGGCTTGTCGTGGGCGAGAGCAACCTCGATAATTGCGCGGAAGTTCTCGTCGTGCCGCTTGCCGCCGACGTTGCCCGGATTGATCCGGTACTTCGCCAGCGCCCGGGCGCACTCGGGATATCTGGTCAGAAGCAGGTGCCCGTTGTAGTGAAAGTCTCCGATGATCGGCACGCCGATGCCGATCCGGTCGAGCTCCTCCACGATCGCGGGCACGGCGGCGGCAGAAGGCTCGTTGTTGACCGTCACCCGCACCAGCTCGCTGCCGGCACGGGCCAGCTCCGCCACCTGGCGCGCGGTGGCCTTCGCGTCGGCTGTGTCGGTGTTGGTCATCGACTGGACGACGACGGGATGATCCGATCCAACTGGCACACCGCCGATGGAGGCGCTGACCGTACGGCGGCGAGTGGCTGAGGGCATGGCGGGAAATATAGGAGGGCCGGCGGATCAGCGACGAGGGCCCCGGCGGAGTCGTACACTCTGTCCCTTCTCGGTATTTAATTCCAAGCGCCTCACGCGGTCGCAGTGCTCCGGTCCCCTCGGTTCCTGACCCTAACCTCTGGCTCCCGTCGCTCATGCATTCGAGCATGCCGTCCGGGCCTCGTTCTCTGCCCATCCGCGCCGCCATCACCGGGGTGGCTTCGTACGTTCCCGAGCGGATTCTGACCAACGCCGAGCTATCACAGCGGCTCGATACCTCGGATGACTGGATCGTCACCCGAACCGGCATCCGCGAGCGGCGCATGGGCGCCCCGGGCGAGACGACCTCCCTGATGGGTGCGGAGGCCGTGCGTCGGCTTCTGGCGGCGCGCGGTCTTCCGCCGGAGGATGTGGACGCGGTCCTCGTGGCCACCGTAACCCCGGACATGCTCTTCCCGGCCACGGCCTGCCTCATTCAAGACCAGCTGGGCTTGAGCCGAGCCTGGGGCTTCGACGTGTCCGCCGCCTGCTCCGGTTTTCTTTATGCGCTGACCACGGGTGCCCAGCTCGTGGCCAGCGGCGCCCATCAGCGAGTCTTAGTGGTGGGCGCCGACCTCATGAGCTCCATCATCGATCCGCTCGATCGCACGACCGCGGTCCTCTTCGGGGACGGGGCCGGCGCCGCCCTCCTCGAGCCGGCGGAAGAGGGCTACGGCGTCCTGGATTTCTATCATCGGGTAGACGGGAGCGGGCGCCACGACCTGATGATGCCTGCGGGCGGCAGTCTCCTCCCCGCGAGCGTCGCCACGGTCACGGCCCGGCAGCATTTCCTCAAGCAGAACGGACGAGCGGTCTTCAAGTTCGCGGTCACCCACATGGTCGAAAGCGTGCAAGTGGTGCTGCAACGCAATGGGCTGACGCCCGCCGACCTTGCGATGGTGATCCCGCACCAGGCCAATCAACGGATTCTCGACGCGACCGCTGAGCGTTTGGGATTGCCGCACGAACGGGTTGCCACCGTGCTGGCGCGCTACGGCAACACGACGGGCGCGACCCTGCCGCTGGCGCTGGATGAGATGCTCCGGCAAGGCAGAATCGTGCGAGGCGATCTGGTGGTGTTTGCCGCGGTGGGGGCCGGTCTGACATCAGGGGCGACCCTGGTGCGTTGGCAATGACGCTGGCGTTCGGCAGGCGTTCTATGCGCGGGAGAATTCCGCCGCGGAGATAGCCGAAAGATCGCTCTGGCTCAGGACCGCTTTCCCTGCTCCAGCACTGTCCAGCGCATGCTCGACCGTGCGTGCGCTGGGAATCACGATAACCGACGGGGAACGCGCGAGGACCCAGGCGAGCACCAGCGCGTGGGGGGTGACGCCGAGTCGGGCGGCGATGGGCTGAAGCACCGGGTGAGCCGGTAGCTTGCGATTGAGCCGCCCGCCGCCGATCGGACTGTAGGCCAGAAAGCCGATGCCACGGCTCTCACAGTATTCCACCACCCCCTGGGTCAAGGCCTCGCGGAAGAACGGATTCAGCCGGTTCTGCACGCTGGTTACCTCGACCACCGACTCCGCCTCCCAGATTTGAGGCACCGACACGTTGGAGAGACCCACCCGGCGGATCTTTCCCTCCCGCTGGAGATCCGCGAGCGCCCCAACGCTGTCGATAAGCGGCACGCGCGGATCAGGGGCGTGAAGCTGATACAGGTCGATGTATTCCTGCCCCAGAGCCTTGAGAGAACGCTCACAGGCATCACGCAGGTGCTGCGGCCTGCCGTCTGATTCCCACCGGCCGGCGGGCCGCGTGAGGCCGCCCTTGGTTGCGACGATCACCGCATCCCGATTCCCCTGCCACTGTTTCAAGGCTCGCGCGATCAGGCGCTCGTTATGCCCGAGGTCCGCCGTCATCCAGACAGTAGACATCCGCAGTGTCGATCAAAGTTACGCCGGCGTCCAGAACGGCGTGAATGACACGGATAGCCTGATCCTCGGGCGGGCGCTCTTGAATCGAGAGATGCATGCCGCCATACCCGACGGCGGTCACCCGCGGAGCGTTGGGGCCGAGGCTCCGGCGGGGGATCATGGCGGGAACAACGGACTACGCGAGACCGAGCTGTTTGGTGAGCCGCTGCCAATCGGAGGCGGACACAACGCCTTCGTTCTTGAGCGGGGCAAGCGTCTCCATGATTTCGGCACGACTGCCGTCGATCCGCCGGTCCCGCAACTCGCCGATCATCCGGGCGAACCGATGCTCGTATTCGTTGGCATCGAGTGTGCCATCCTTGCGCTGGCTGCTGAGCTTTCTGAGCTCCTCCGCCACGCGCGCGGGGGTAATGGGCTTGAGAGCGCCTCCCTGCTTGTCAGCCGACATGTGTCCCTCTCTCCAAAGTCGTGGACGGGTAATGCCTGTGCCTGCATTATCGCTGGAGCAGCCGCGTCGCGTCCAGAGTCAGCCCTCGTCGCTGCCGTCGGAATTCGGCACCTTCGGGGTCAGGATGATCGGCACCGGAAACTGGAGCGTGTTGTTGGCTTCGCTGGCCTCGGCCACTCGCCGGGTAACATCGAGGATCGAGCCGACGAAGTACGGGCCCGTCGGCGTGGTGGCACGGAGCTTCTTGTGCCGCAGGTATTGATCCTCGCCTCCCGGCGGGAGCTCCCTCGGTGCCGCGAAATGGTCTATCTGGATATCGGCCGAGTCGATCCGGGCATCGGTGGAGAGCATCACCCGGATGACCCATCCCGGGTCCGCGATCCTGGTACCACCGTTTCGCACCCCGATCGTCATCTCCAGGATCGAGTCGACCCGGATGTGGTCCGGGACCTCGATCGGGCCGGCAGCCAGATCTGCTTGCAGCCCAGGCTCGGGCGCGGCGGGCCCCCCGGAGTCGGTAGGGCCCTCAGAGCCGGCCACGCAGCTCACCAGCAGGCCCACCAGGCCAAGTCGAGCGAAGCGACGCACCATCAGGCGCTCGCGATCCCGCCGGCAAGCTGCTTGGCGACCGGCAGGCTCCGGATTCGCCGTCCAGTCGCCGCGAAGATGGCATTACAGAGCGCGGCAGCGACGGGGGGAACTCCCGGCTCTCCTACGCCACCGGGCAGCGCGGTGCTCGGGACGATGTGCACACTGAACTCGCGCGGTGCGGCATCGATCCGTGCCACCTGATAGTCGGTGTAATTCGATTGGACCGGCCGCCCCTCCTTGAACGTGATCTCCCCGTACAGGGTGTTGCCGATGCCCATGATGGTGGCGCCTTCCATCTGCGCGCGGACCCGCTCCGGGTTCACCACCATGCCGGCATCGATGGCCACAGTCGCGCGCGGAATCGTGACGGTGCCGTCGGCTTTCACTTCGACCTCAATGACGGTGGCGACGTAGCTCAGGAAGCTTCGGTGCACCGCGATGCCGCGGCCGCGGCCATTCGCGAGCGTCGTTCCCCACCCCGATTTCTCGGCGACGACCTCCAGCACCTTTCGATAGCGCGCGGTGTCGATGGGATACTCCTCGAAGCTGCGGTCGTAGTTGGAAGGCTTGGCTACCAGGCCCGCCTTCTCCATGTCGATGATGCGGTCGGGCCCAATGCAGCTCCAGCAGAAACTCCTTGGGATCCTTTCCGGCGGCGTGCGCCAGCTCATCGGCGAAAGACCAGATGGCGAACGCATGGGGGATGTTGATGACCGACCGGTACCAGCCGATTCGGGCCAGCGCGGCGGCGGCACCATTCTCACACTGCAGGTTCGGCACCGCGAACGGCAGGTCGGTGATGCCCATGCCCCACTTCGCCGTCAGCCGCATAGACGGTGCCCGGGACGAACGTGGCCGTGATGGAAGGAAATGCGGTTCGGTGCAGCCAGGCGGTCACCTTGCCGCTCGCATCCAAACCGCCCTCCAGGTGCTGGGCCGCGACCGTGTGGAAATAGTCGTGCTGGATGTCGTCCTCCCGGGTCCAGACTACCTTGACAGGCTTCCCGGATTCCTTGGCCAGCAGTGCCGCTTCCACAATGAAATCGGGCTTCGACTTGCGCCCGAATCCCCCGCCCAGCAGCGTGACGTGGACCTGCACATCCTCCACCGGCATCTTGAGCGCCAAGGCGACGGTGTCCCGGGCCGCCTGCGGGTGCTGGGTAGGCGCCCAGATGATGCACTTGCCGTTCTCGAACGTGGCGAGCGCCGCGAGCGGCTCCATCTGCGCGTGACTCAGATGCGGCACGTAGTAGTCCGCCTGGAGCCGTTTCGAGGCGGCGGCGAGGGCCCGTGCGGCATTCCCCTGGCGGCGAACGACCTTACCCGGCCGCCTGACGCTGCGCTCCAGGTCGGCCCGGAATATTTCCGAGTCGTAGGTCGTATGGGCTCCGTGCTCCCACTCGATCTTCAGCTGCTGCCGGCCCTGAATGGCAGCCCAGGTGTTCCTTGCCAGCACGGCCACGCCGCCCAGCGGCATGAAGCCGGAGGGAGGAGGCGTGGAGTCGATCCGGATCACCCGCTCGACCCCGGCCACCTTCTCCGCGGCAGAAGAATCCACCGACTTCACCGTCCCGCCATACACCGGCGGACGAGCGATCACGGCCACCAGCATGCCTTCACGCCTCAGGTCCATGCCGTATTGGGCGGTACCTCTGATCATGTCGGACATGTCCACAATGGGCATGTCCTTGCCGATATAGCGGAACTGGTCGGGCTGCTTGAGCCGGATTGCGGTCTTTGCCGGCATCGGCAAATCCCGCGCGGTTGCAACCAGCTCGCCATAACCGAGCGTGCGCCCGCTGGCGCGGTGTGTCACGACGTGCTGCCGCGCCTCGACTTCGGATGCCGGTACGTTCCACTGCTTCGCCGCTGCCGCCTCCAACAGTGCGCGCCCAGTGGCACCCGCTTCCCGCAACGCCGAGTAGAAATCCCTGATGCTGCGCGACCCATCGGTGTTCTGCGAGCCGTAGGTCTTCTCGTCTCCGAGGGCCTGTTCCACCTTCACCCGATCCCAGTCCGCGTCCAGCTCGTCGGCCACGACCATCGCGACCGAGGTGCGGATCCCCTGCCCCATCTCCGACCGGTGGCAAATCACCGTGACGGTCCCGGTGTCATCCAGTCTCAGATAGGCCGCCGGTGTGACCGAGGTCGTGGCCGTCTTCGGTGCTCCCCGCAGGGCGTCGCTCAGGCGGCGGCAGCCGCTGGCGGAGACCACCAGGACCAGGCTGCCGGCGCCGAGCAGCTGGACGAACTCCCGCCGCTCCATGCCGGACGTCCTGGAGCTCATGATCAGGCCTCCCCTGCCGCCGCATGGATGGCAGCACGGATGCGTACGTAGGTTCCACAGCGACAAATGTTACCGGCCATCGCCCCGTCGATGTCAGCGTCACTGGGCTTCGGTAGTCGCCGCGAGCAGGGCCGCCGCCTGCATGATCTGGCCGGTCTGGCAGTAGCCGCATTGGGGAACATTGTGGGCTTGCCACGCACGCTGCACCGGGTGCGAGCCGTCCTTGCTCAAGCCCTCGATGGTGACGACCTTGCGCCCCTCGGCGGCGGACATCGGAGTGACGCAGGCGCGAACCGCCTGGCCGTCCAAATGGACAGTGCATGCGCCACATGCCGAGACGCCGCAGCCGAACTTCGTGCCCGTCAGTCCCAGCTCGTCTCGTAGGTACCACAGCAACGGCATGGCGCCATCTCCGCTGAATTCCTGCCGCCTGCCGTTTACCGTCATGCTGATCATGGAAGGACTCCCGGATTGACTGTGCGGACGACTCTGCAATCTGGCACCTAGTCTGCACAGCGCAAGCAGAGAATTCTGGCGGTGGCTCCGGCAGGTCTGGCGTCACGGGCAGTTGTCATGGTATGCTCACGAACCCCGAGCCCGAGCACTGTCATGCGGTTCCTCCTCCCGCTCCTAGTCTTCCTGCTCCCGTCGTGCGATCGCGCCGACCGCAAGAAACAGCTCGCCGAGTGCGTGGATATTTACCGAACTGCCTATGTGACTGGTGGGGTCAGGAGTGCCTCGTAAAGCGCTACGGCTGGTCGCCCGAGGATGCGGCCGAGGCCCAGAAAGATCTGGAGAGCCATCCGGACAGCGCCGCCCAGGGCGACAGCGGCCAGGTTGGGGACAGCCTGCGGAAATAGCCTACTTCAGGTCCCTGGCATCTACCTCCCGGTCAACGACCACGGTAGGAGCCGGCTCGCGTGTCGCCACGCCCGGAGCAGGCTCCTTGCTCCCGCCTCCTTCGTCTTCCCGTTTCTCTCCCATGATATCAGGCAGGGCTTCTTCCCTGATCCAGCCATGGGCCGCGGCATGGCGTGCCGCCGTGAGCGTGTCGTCTGCCAGAACCAGCGTCGACCCTGCCGCGCTCACCCGCTGGGCCAGAGCTCGTATGGCAGGCGAATCCTCGGGGTGCTGTCGCACGTTGCGGATGTACACGGCGAGGATGCGCCCGGGATGGGTCCCCACGACATCGGCATAGATCTCCGGGTCCTCCTGCGCACTATCCCCGATCAGGATGAAGGGCAGCGACGGATAGGTTGCAAGGATCTCGCGGATCACGCCCGATTTATAGGCAGCGTTTCGCAGTAGTGATGGCCCGAGGTCCCAGTCTCGCAGCAAGAGAGGCCCGGCGGGGATCCCTTGTGCCTCCAGGAATTCGGCGATCACATCGTACAGATTCCAGGGACTGCTCGAGACGTAAAACACCGGATTGCCTGCACTGACCGCTGCCGCCCTGCTCCAGCGCGCGATAGAAGGCGGCCACGCCGGGGAACGGCAACCGGGTCCGGGCATTCTCGAGCAGCACCATCCCCGCGGCCCGGATAAAGTCGGTTACGTGCGACTGGAGCACAGTGTCATCCATGTCGCTGATGACGCCGTACGAGGCGGTCGTGGGCGGCACCAGGAAGCTGGTCTCCGCAGGCATAGCAGGAGACGTGGTCAGCTCGAGGGTCAGAATTCCCCAGCCCGAGATGGCGCCGGTGTCCATCTCAACCCATTCGCGGATAAAGCCTTCGTTGTCGGCTACCAGCTCCCGCGTCCCGCCGGGCCAGCGAGCACGTACCCGCGCATGGGGCAGCGGGTCGCTTTCCAGCCGCTTCAGCATGGCGAAGAGATTACGGAGCTTCGAATGGGAGGGATCGGCCCGCGCCAGGCCTTCGTTCTGAAGCACTCGACCCAGAATCAGGACTCGGCCGTCACCACCGTAGCCTCGATAGGCAGCGATGTGAAAGGGATCGCGGTCGACCAGACCGCTCGAGCTGTGTTCGCGCCCTCCGTCTGAGCCGGGACCCGAGCGAGGCAGCGAGCGCCCTCAACTCCTCCTGCCAGCCAGCCATGTGCCTCCCGGGGTATGCCAACGCCCGCAAACCTTTCGGTCTGCGGGCGCTGTCGTGTGCTACTGCCGTTCAGCTATCTGCGGATGACCACGATCATCCACACTCGCTGAAGCCGCACACGTGGCACTTCATGCAACCCTCGGCGAACTCGAGCTGCGAGTTGCAGTCGGGGCACGCACCGGAGAGCGTCTCCTGCATTCCGCCCAGCACCATCTGCTCGCCGCTGCCGCCGCTGTGCATGACCGGCTGTGCCACCACGGGCGCCAACATCGCCCTGGGCCCTCTGGCCCCGGGCAGCAGCTCCTGCTGGATGCCCTGCTTCTCCTGCATCCACCGCTCGAT
Organism: uncultured Gemmatimonadales bacterium; assembly: GCA_963740175.1. Lineage (GTDB taxonomy): Bacteria > Gemmatimonadota > Gemmatimonadetes > Gemmatimonadales > GWC2-71-9 > CAVVWJ01. The sequence goes on along the minus strand of CAVUDL010000010.1, from coordinate 204,040 downwards.
GGCAATGCCTACGGCATCGGGTACCGACAGGATCTTGTTGGGCCCGAGCCCGATGACGCGGTCGGAGCTGATCCCGCGGAGCTGGCGGTAGATCTCCTTGATCGGAATCCCGGAGCGCAAGCGCCAGACTGATGAGCCGGCCCAGCGACTCGACGTCGGCCATGAGCGCGCCGCCTGCCTTACCCAGGGTCATGAACACCTCGAAGGGCTGGCCCCGATCGTCCTCGGTGATGGTGACGTAGAGCGTACCGAGCGGCGTCTCCACCCGGCGGGTGGAGCCCCGCAGCACTTCGGGACGGGAGCGCTTCTGCCGCCGCTGAAGATTTTCGGACTCCAGCTCGTGAACGATGCGCTGCAGCCGCTCGTTCTCCGCCCGAAGCTCCGCGATCTCGCCGTGCAGATCGGCGGATGAGGCGGACGGCGCGACGGTTCCGGCGCATTCCCCGCCTTTTCCGCCTTTCCCGCCTTCGTGCCTGCTCCTGCACTTTCTTGGCCGTCGACCCGGACGACAGCACCTGCATTTCCCGGCTGCCGTCGCGATAGACCGTCACGCCCTTGCAGTTCAGCCGGTACGCCAGCCGATAGATCTCCTCGACGTACGCCTCGCTGGCATCGTGGGCGAAGTTGCAGGTCTTCGAGATGGCGCTGTCGTTGTATTCCTGGAAAGCCGCCTGCATCCGGATGTGCCACTCGGGCTTGATGGCGTTGGCGGTGACGAAGACGCGCTGCCACTTCTCCGGCACCTCGGGAAAGTTGATGTGCCCCGTCTCCGCGATCTTCCGCATCAGCTCGTCGGAGTACCAGCCCTCCGCCTTGGCGATGGCGATGAAGTCTTCGTTCACATCAGGCATCAACACGCCGGCCTGGTTGCGCATGAACGCCACTGCGAAGAGCGGCTCGATGCCGGAGCTGCACCCGGCGATGATCGAGATGGTGCCGGTCGGCGCAACGGTCGTCACGTTGCAGTTCCGCAGCCGCCGCATGGGCCGGATCCGCTCACCGTTGGCGTCGCGCGCGGCGGTTCATCCGGTCCCCAGATGCTGCGCTCCCACTCGGGGAAGACGCCCCGCTCCGGCGGCCAGGCGCTCCGACTCGACCTTGGCCTCATCGTCGACGAACTTCTGGATCTGCCGGCCGAGCGCGACACCTTCCTCGGAGTCGTAGGCGATGCCCAGCTTCACGAAGACGTCGGCCAGGCCCATGACGCCGAGCCCGATCCGGCGGATCCGCTGAGCCAGATCGGTGATCTCCTGCAGCGGGTACTGGTTGGCGTCGATGACGTTCTCGAGGAAGTGGGTCGAGAGATGGATCACGCGGCGCAGATGATCCCAGTCGATTCTCCGCCCTTCCGTCTTTCCGTCCCGACCTTCACGAACGCGCCGAGATTGATCGACCCCAGGTTGCAGACGTCATAGGGCAGCAGCGGCTGCTCGCCGCAGGGATTGGTCGCCTCGTACTCGCCGAGGTGGGGAACCGGATTGTAATGGTTGGCCTTGTCCACGAAGAACACCCCCGGCTCGCCCGTCTTCCAGGCGCCGTGAATGATCCGCTCCCACACCGCCCGGGCACGAAGCTGACCGGTGACCTCCCTGGTCTTGGGATGGATCAGGTCGTACAGTGCCGTCCGCCTCGACCGCGGCCATGAACGCATCGGTGACCGCCACCGAGATGTTGAAGTTCGTCACCTTGGTTGTGTCATCCTTGCAGGTGATGAACTCCATGATGTCCGGATGGTCGACCCGGAGAATGCCCATGTTGGCTCCACGCCGGGTCCCTCCCTGCTTGACGACGTCGGTGGAAGCATCGAACAGCGTCATGAAGGACACCGGGCCCGACGCCACGCCCATGGTCGAGCGGACGATGTCGTTCTTGGGGCGCAGCCGGGAGAAGCTGAAGCCGGTGCCGCCTCCTGACTGGTGCACCAGGGCCATGGCGCGCAGGGTGTCGTAGATGCCGCTCTTGCCGTTGGAGAGCGCGTCGTCCACCGGGAGCACGAAGCAGGCGGAGAGCTGGCCCAGCGGACGGCCGGCGTTCATCAAGGTGGGGGAGTTCGGCACGAACAGCCGGTTGGCCATCAGGCCGAAGAAGTCCTGCGTGAGCGCGTCCACCGCGGCGTCAGAGGCGCCGTATCGGCGATCGGCGTCGGCGACGGTACGAGCCACCCGCTGGAACAGATCCCGTGGAGTTTCGACCGGCGCCCCGGATTCGTCCTTGAGGAGATATCGCTTCTCGAGGACCGTGATGGCATTGGGCGACAGCCGGACCGCGTCCCGTGGGGTGGACGTTTTCATAGAACTCCCCGCTTGAAAGGTATTGATCTCAGAGGGTGGAGCGCATGCGCAGCACCGGCAACCGACCCTGCACCGACTCTGCCGGCCCATCACATCGGACCGAAACGGAAGGCCAAGCTAGGCCCGTGACCCCACTGGGACAATACCATGAAAAAGCGACGTAACTACGTACATTCTCGCTTCCCACATCACAAATATAGCTGCTGACGATGTGGAAGAAGTGGATTGCGTGGGGATAAAGCGGGGAGTAGGGCACGAATGCCGACCCGCTCCGCCGCGATTACCGCCTTACCGCCCACCAGCGGATATCGCCCCTCGCGATGGCCCGCGCCTCCTTGACGTAGTGGCGCCAGGTGGCCGAGGCCCGGCGGGACAACTCGGCGTCAACGGCCCGCACGATACGTCCGGGGACCCCCATGACCAGCGAGCCCGGCGGGACCTGCATCCCCTCCGGCACGACCGCCCCGGCCGCAACGACGCTACCCGCACCGATCCGGACGCCGTTGAGCAGCACGCTCCCCATCGCGATCAGGCAGTCGTCTTCCACGGTGCATCCGTGGAGGATCACCCGATGCCCAACGCCGACCCTGCGTCCCACGGTGCATGGCACCCCGGCATCGACGTGGACGATGGTGCCATCCTGAATGTTGGATTGCGCACCGATCACGATTGGCGCCATGTCGCCCCGAAGCACCGCGCCGTACCAGACGCTGGATTCCTCCCCCAGGGTCACGTCCCCCATGACGGCGGCGGTTGAGGCGATGAAGGCGGTGGGGTGGATCGTAGGCGGACGCACGCGATGCGCCCTACTGGTCCTGCGCCGGCGGGAACAGCATCTGGGTCCAGGCGTCCACCGGCGCCCCATCCTTGAGGGCCGGATGCCAGGTGACGCCCCAGACAAAATTTTGAACCTCGCGCTCGTAGGCAGGATCGTCCGATGGGCGCAGCCGCCTGATGTCCACGGTTCGGCCTTCGGCCGACACCTTGACCCACATCAGCGATGGCACGGGGCGCCGCCTTGGCGTCCTGCGGAACAGTCACGAACGGGGGGTTGACCGGCTTAGGCCGCTCGTCGAAGCAGGAGCCATCCGCGTTGTACCCTGCCCCGGGGGCGCATTGAGCGTCGGGCCTCTGCTGCCGATCGTGCGGTCGGAATGCGGCGCGCCGATCTGGGTGAGCTGCGGGCGTCAGCTCCTGAACCTGGCCCGGCCGGATCACCACCGTGTCGGAGATAGAAGTTGTACCGCGGAGCGGAGATGGCGAGTGCATGAGGCCCGGGCGCCAGGCGGGTCAATGCCTTCACTGATGGGCTTTTCGTCGATCAGCACGGTGGAGCCGCGAGGCAGTCCGACCAGGCGAATCCCCCCGCTGTCCACCGGCCCGGTCACCTCGGGTGAGCCGGCCACTTCGGCCGGCGCTGGCGTCAGCGCGCAGGAGACGAGTCGCGCGCCGGCGGTGGTCGGGTCCGCGGCCACCGGCGCGGGTCTGTGCCGGAAGCGGCTGGGGGTCAGCACTCGGCGTATCCCGCGTCGACAGGGAATCGAGTGGCGGCTCGGGAGCGATATTGCCCGGCGCAAACCCTCGCGCCTTGTAGTAGTAGAATGCGCCCCCGGCCCCCCCCAGCACCGCCAGCAGCACCCAGAGCCATGCCCATGAAGATGCGCTGGTCGCATGGCCATGGAACGATCCGCCACCCGGCGGGGAACGTCACGCCGCTCCAGCGGAGTCATCCGCCGGTTCACCAGCGGAGATTCCAGCGGCGTGGTCGGCTGGCTCACGATCGGCGGAAGACCGGCGCCACCGACGGAGGCCGCGCTTCCGGCCACCGCCGCGGCGCCGGTCCCCACGAATGTAGCCGCCGAGACCCGAACCGCGCCCGGCGCCGCGATCGGCTGTCCCCGGAATGAGGCCACCAGCTCCTCACAGCTCTGGAACCGGTCGTTCGGATCCTTCATCAGCATTCGCTTGATGACTTCGAAGATCCGCCGCTCGTCGGCTGTCACCAGGCTCGGCGTCGGTATCGGCTCGGTGATATGCTTGTAGCCGATGGAGAAGCTGTCCTCGCCGTCGTAGGGCACCGTGCCGGTCAGGCACTGATACGCCACGACGCCGAGGCTGTAGATGTCGCTCCGGCCATCGATTGCCTGGGCCCGGGCCTGCTCCGGACTCATATAGTGAGGTGTCCCGATGGACATTCCCGTGCCGGTGAGCTTCTGCCCCGACGCAGCCTTGGCGATGCCGAAGTCGGTCAGCACGCTCTGGCCGAACTCGTCGAACATGATGTTGTCGGGCTTGATGTCCCGGTGGACGATGCCCGCGCTGGGCGGCGTACCCCAGGGCGCTCCCGGCCTCCGAGAGCAGGCGCCGGATTTCCGGCGGGGTCAGCTTCTTGCGGGCGGCCAGCACGATGGAGAGCGAGCCGCCGCGCAGGAACTTCATGACGAAGTAGATCACCCGGCCGGACCGGCCGACCCGGTAGATCGAGATGATGTTCGGGTGCTCGAGCTGGGCCGCGGTGCGGGCTTCGCGCTGGAATCGCTCCACGAACTCGGTGTCGAAGGCCAGGGAAAACGGCAGCACCTTCACCGCCACTTCCCGCTCGAGCTGCCGGTCCTTGGCCCGATAGACCATCGCCATGCCGCCGCGGCCCAGCTCCTCGATGATCTCGTATTCCGCCGCCAGCGACTCGCGAACGAGATCGAGCTCCTGCAGCACCCCGGTCGCGATGGCATGCACCGGAGTGGTCGCCATCAGATCCAGACCGCAGGAGGGGCAGAACTTCGATTTTCCGGTGATTTCGCTTCCACAGCGGGAGCAGAACATGGGGTCAAGCTACGTCAGCACCCGAGGTAGTTCAAGCGCAATTGTGCGTGGCGTATCGCGAGAGGGGTTGCGATAAGCGGGGCGGCGGGGCGGCAGGCAGCGGGCGGTTCAGAGCAAGCAACTAGGCGTGTGCCAATGACCGAGAGAAACCGGTTTGCTGCCCCGCTGCCCCGCTGCCCCGCTCCGTTGGCACGTCCCCTGCAGCGATTCCGAGCCGTCCCATCCTGTGTCATCCACTGGGAGAGCCTGTGGTTCCGTATCACACGATCGCCTTCAGCCAGCAGAAGCTCCGGGCCGCCCTCCGGCGGGCCGAGGGCCAGGACCCCGCCTTCACCTACGGCTTCGTGGTCCACTCCCGCCGGCAGAACGAGCGGCCCAGTCTGGGCCTCATTACCCTGCACGGCGAGAGCCTGGCCTTCAACGAGCGGCTGCTGAAATCCCTCGACGGCTTTCCCCTCTGGTTGTTCGGCCACGCCCGTATCACCCTGGTTCCCGGGACTGCGATCTCGCCCACCGAGGGCGGCCGCACCAAGCAGGCCGATCGGCCGCTGGCTTCGTTGCTGATGCACATCGCCACCTTCGATACCAGCACCGGCGTCACCCAGCACCTGGTGCAGGTGGAGGCGGTGGTCAAGGCCGAAAGCCTGGTGCAGCCGCTGCTGATTCTCGCGCCGACCCGTCCAGCCGCGTGGCCGCTGTAAATACAAAAGCGTGAGCGGGACAGCGGAAAGCGTAAGCGGTAAGCGGGAACTCCTATCAAACAACCCTCCGATGGCCTGAGCCTCGGAGGGTTCGTTTTTTGGAGCAAGCCGCTCACCGCTCACGCTGTCAGTTCCGCTTACGCTTTCGCGTTCCCGCGCACGCTGTCGTTCTCACGTCTTCTTCTTTTCGTCCACGACCTGAAACTCCCGAGTCCGATAGTCTTTCCGGCCGTCGGCATCCACCACCAACAGCTGCAGCACGTACATGCCCGGCTTGAGCCGGTCCAGCTTCAGGCTTCGGTGGGTCGACACGGTCGGGGTGGTTGCCTGCTGCTCGAACTTCAGCTTGATGGCCGCGCCGCCACCGCCAAAGATCTTCTTGAAGACTCCGCCGCCGCCCCCCTTCTTGCGCACCAGCAGCTCGACGGTATAGGGGGCGGGCCGGAGTCCCTCGATCTCATAGTACAGCTCCATCTCTTCGTCCCGCTTGTAGGTGCGAAGCGGATTGAAGAGGACGGTATCCTCGGGCGTGCGCTTCCAGCCGAGATTGGCGGTGCGGGACCCGAGCACGAGATCACTGAGGCTCAGCGCGGCGGAGCTGGTCGGCCCCACCCGGACGCTGTCGCGGGGCAGCGTCATCCCCGCGTCGTCGCCCTGCTGAATGGCCAGCCGGTACTGCAGCGAGCCGGCCGGCACCGTGGTGCTCACCCGCCCCACCAGATGCTCGTTCGGTGGCACCCGCTCGGGGGCGACGAAGTGTCGCGTGGTGTCGAGCGCGGACACGACCTTACCTTTCTTGTCCGTCGCCACGAAGCGCAGCCGCACACTATAGAGGAACCCGCGGGTCACCGTTACCGGCTCGAGGCTTGACCCCGAGATCGCGTAGGCGATCTGCACCTGATGTCCCGACGAATCCCGCCCTACGGCGAGCACCTCCGAGGTGGCCTTGAGCTCGTTGGGGAACCGCAGCTCGTAGCTGTCGCTGGTCGTTCCCACCGCGATGCTCTCCTGGCCCGCCTGGCGCTCCTGGTTTTGATATCGCCCGGTGCTGCCCCGCCCGGCGGACTGGAGCCGGCGGTAGATGGGCGACAGCTGCTCCCGCGAGAGCATCAACTGTTCGGCCATGGCGTTGTCGCTGGCCCTGGACTCATCCTGCAGCTTCACGGCATCGCTGAATCCCAGCACGTCGAAGAGACTCTCGACCAGCTTGAAGTCCTGCACGTCCTCGCGGGCGATGAAGTGGAAGATCAGGTCGCCATCGGTGCGGCTGTAGTGCCACGATTCGTTCGGCTCCAGGCCGGGCGCGGCATAGCTGGCCCGGCTCGATGGCTCGCCATGGCGGATGTAGATGACGCCGCGGTCGTCGAAATCGCGGCTGCCGGAGCGATAGCGCTCGACGATATCGTAGTGCCGGTTATTGGAGGTCAGCTGGAAGTTCTTGCGGGCATAGAACAACCGGCGGTAGTGCTCGCGCAGCCGCTCACCATCGGTGCGCAGCTCGGTGCGGTCCCGCTGACCCCAGAAGCGCCGCAGGTATGCCGCTCGGCGGGCGCCCTGCTGCCAGTCGAACTCACCCAGTACGCTGTCGGAGGCGATCGTCGCGAGATCGGTACGGTAGCCGTGCGACCGTGGTGGAGTCGTCCAGCATGGCGCCTTCGAAATAGGGGGCCGTGCCCTCGAAGCGGCCCAGCAGGAGCTGCGTGCGCGCCACCTCGAGGAGCCCGAGCCCCCGATTGGTGCCCCGCTGCAGATAGCCGTTGAAGGCGACCAGAGCCGAGTCACCGTCGCCCACCTCGCGCTCGACGCGGCCGCGGGCGAGCAGCACCTCGGGATCGTTGCCGGCGGGGGTTGAGGCCGACCGCCGCAGGGCCTCCAGCGCCACGCCCAGCTTGATGTTGACCCGCTGCCGCAGCGCGGTGTTCGCCAGATCCACCAGACCGCGGACGAAGGACGGATCGATCTCCGCCGATTTGGCGAACGCCACCGCCGAACGGGTCAGCGCGTCCTTGCCCAGCATCATCTTGAGCCCGGTGACGAAGGAGATCTGGGAGTCACCCACGCCGTACTCGGCCAATCCCATTCCGTACCAGGCGTAGGGCCAGGACGGCTGAAGATCGATGGCCCACTGGAATTCCGAGGCGGCATCATCATAGTGGTCCCGTCCGCCGAGATCACCGAGCCTGAGCGAGAGGAAGCCCAGCTTCAGATGGATCATGCCGTTGGTGCGATCCGCCTTGGCCGGCCGAATCATCCGCGTTCCAGGCCCAGCAGACCGGTGGAATCCACGGTACTGCCGACGGAATCCCGGAACCGCTCCAGCTCCACTCGCTCCTCGGGAGTCTGGGCCTGAAGTGGTAATGAAAGGGTGGCCGCGAGCGCCGCGAGGAGGGCGGCCAGAAGAATGCGGGGAAGTCTGTGTCGGGATGGGCACATCCGGGAAGTCTTGGGCATCGGGGATGACATCAGCCAAACCTCATCACTGCACTCTATGGGGCGACCGGGGCGCCGAAGGCGCGCGGCTCGGTGAAGTGGAAGTCGCCCTAGGAGACGCCCTTGGTCTCGACCGGCCCACACCGGCGGAGGACTGGTTTCTAGCCCGGTCCTGAAGGAAGCGGCGGATCCCCTCGTATACGCCTTGCGCATACCGCCGCGTTCCAGCTGGACTTCGCAGCGCCTCTTCCTGTTCCGGCATGATGATGAACATCCCCTCCACCAACACCGACGGCATCCACGTCGCCCGGATGACTGCCAAATCGGCCCGGCCGATTCCCAGATCGGGCAGCCAAGCGTCGGACCAGCCACCGCTGGATGGCGGACGCCAGGGGCACGCTGCGGGGCTGATTATAGAATACGCTGGTGCCGTTGTTGGTGAAGGGGTTGATCCCGTCGGGCAAGGCGTTGTTGTGAATTGAAACCAGCAGCTCCGCGCCGCTCGCTTCGGCCAACGCCACCCGAGGCCACAGGTCCACGGCGGAATCTGAGGTCCGGGTCATCAGCACCCGGGCGCCGGCCGCCTGGAGCATGGCGCGGAGCTGAAGCGCCACCGCCAGATTGGCCTCCGCCTCACGCAACCCGGTCGGCCCGGTGGAGCCCAGCGGAGGATGCCCCGGATCGATGGCGATGGTCCGTCCACGCAGCGGGTTCGATGCCGCCAGGCTGGGCGGCCGCCGGATCTCGAGCATGAGATCGTTGCGACTCCAACGGGCGCGATACCCCCAGACCGGCGCCGTCAGCTCGACCGTCACCGTTACCTCATGCCGCTGGGTTTGAGTCCAGCCGAGCTGGGGCACCAGCGAGTCCGTCCCGTAGCGCATCCAGTCCACGTCGCCAACGGCGCTGTAGAACGTGATGGCCAGGCTTCGCTCACTTCCACCACCTGGAACGGCACCCGCTGGGTCAGTGGGATTCGCAGGGCGGCACGGTCCGGCCGCGGGCATGAGGGTGACCGAGCCTACGACCGCGGGCGGCTCCGGAATCCCGGCAGGCAGCGGGTGTGCGTCCGCTATGGGCACCCACGCCTCGGACCCGGGCGAGAGCCGGATGCGAAGATCATCATTGACGCGGCCGGTCACCGCGGCGCGAGTACCGGTGGGAAAGAACCAGGCGTAAGTGCCTCCCGGTGTGGCGCGGCCCGGGGTCAGGCTGTCGGTGTTTCCTTCCCCGGCGCTGTCGTCGTCGAACGTGGCCACGAGGAAGGGTGTCGAGCAGTGCAACTTGCAGGGCCAGCGTGCCGAACCGTATCGCTCCCCAGCGCCGCCTCCACAACGGCCCAGGAGCTGTCGGGCGACACCAGCTCCGCATATGGAGCCGGACAGGGCATGCCGGTCACGCAGCGCAGTGCCGCCCTTGCGAGCACCCCCACGAGGGCTGCCGTGGGGCCCCGAAGAACGGGCCCGGCATCCGGACCGATGGCACGCCCCCGCACGACGCCGACGTAGCTCACCTCCTCCGGTGTTCTGAGTTTGGTGGTGTCCCAGTCGAACGCGCGCAGCGCCGGCAGTACCTCTTCGGCCTGACGCTGAGGCAGCAGACGCACCCGCCGCCCGTCCGCCAGCAGCACGCGAACATCCGCACCTGCAACGGCGCGAGCCGAGAGGGTCAGATACTCGGTCCGCGGCAGCCAGACCTGTCCCTGCGGTGACAACGAGACCGAGTCCACCCATGCCGCTCCGACGTTGAGACTCTGCGGGAGTGTGCCGCGGTCCCGCCGAACCGGGTAGTGAACCACGGACGTGTCGTTGGCGGTGCGTGCCTCGATTCGGAATGTCATCAAGGTGTCGGGAGGAAACGGGATCCACGCCAGCCACGCTCCGTTGGACCAGACACGCACCGGGTGGCCATTGATGGTCACCCGGGTATTGGCTCGTGCGACTGAGCCGAACAGGAAGCTGGAATCTCGCACCCGCACGACGTCGGTAGGTGCCGGATAGACGACGCGCAGCCCTACAGGGTCCTGCGCGGGGGAGATCGCATGCAGCTCCGACCGGGTCAGACCGTCATCGGAAGCTTGGGTGTTGTGAGGATCGGACTGGCGGGAGCAGGCCAGCGCCGTCAGGAGCCAGAGCGCCGCGCCGTACGGTCGAAAGACAAACATGGGTGCAAGGTAAACGGCGGCTAGAACTTACGCCAAGGCGGCGTTGACGCTCCCTGCCATGCTTCCTAGATTCGTCAGACCTCGAACCGCCGTAGCCGGCGGAAGGGAGTTCGCGTGACTATCCCAGTGGCCGCCGGTCGCCCCCGCTCAGACGATCGTTGTAGGTGTGCCATCTATTCGAGGAGCGCGTGAGCCCGGCCCCAGTGCGCGTCACCGTGTTCGGCAAGACCGATCTCGGCCGTACCCGAGAACACAACGAGGACACCTTTCTCGTCGCCGATCTGAGCACCGGGAACGCCAGCCTTCAACCTGATGTCCGCCGCCACGAGATCGGCCCCCGGGGGTCGCTGTTCATGGTGGCCGACGGCATGGGCGGCGCCGCGGCCGGAGAACTGGCCAGCGCCATGGCCGCCGATCTCATTTACCGCCACATGGCCACCGCCTGGGCCACCGATCCAGCCGACACCTCCCGACCAGTTTGCCTACCGCATGCGGGAAGCGGTCGAGCTGGCCAACGGCCAGATCTACTCCTACGCACGAGAGCACCCCGAGGTGCGGGGGATGGGAACCACGGTTACCGCCGCCGGGATCTTCGGAGGCGACCTGTATCTCACGCAGATCGGTGACAGCCGAGCGTATCTGGTCCGTGGTACCGACGCAGTGCAGCTGACCAAGGACCAGAGCCTGATGCAGCGGCTGGTGGATGCCGGCGAGCTCACGCAGGATGAGGCGGAGCAGAGCGAGCGGCGCAACATCATTCTGCAAGCACTGGGACCCGACCCTCGGGTCAAAGTCGATCTCACCCACCAGCCGATCCGCCGGGGCGACACCTTGATACTCTGCTCCGATGGCCTGTCAGGCGTGGTGCGGCGGGAAGAGTTCGCCAAGTTGGCGCGCGAGCACGAGGACCTGCCAGCTCTCTGCTCCGCGCTCATCGATCTTGCCAACGCGCGAGGCGGTCCCGACAACATCACGGTGGTCGCGGCCCATTTCGAGGGCGAAGGTCTGGAGGAGGCGAACGGGAGCGACGGCGTGGGACACCAGCGCTATCATCTGTCGCAGATCACCACCCCGCCGGAGCCAGCGGTTCCCTCGCCGGCCGATAGCGGAGACGTGATGCTGCCACGAGCGAGCCTCTCCCCGCCGGCACCCCGAGCCCCCCATCCCACCGAACCTCATACGCACCGTGGCGCTCATTCTGGTCACGATGGGCGTGCTCCTGCTGCTGCTCGCCGTGTGGCGGTAGCTCTCCCCCAGTCAACGGCAGGGCAGGAAGAAACCGCAGGCGTCGATGCGCCCCTGCGGGCTCGCCTGACCTGGCTGGCGGCCCTGTCCTTTGCCTCGGGGTTTCCCTTCGGCCTGGTCAACGAAACTCTTCCGGTCTATCTGCGCACCCATGGCGCCGGGCTGGTCGAGATCGGGCTGATCAGCGCGCTCAGCTTTCCCTGGACCTTCAAGTTTGTCTGGGCCCCGCTGGTTGACCGGCTCGGCAGCCGGAGGCAGTGGATCGTCGGTTGTCTTGCCGGACTGACCCTGCTGACGCTGATCCTCGGGCACCACTGAGCTCGGCGAGCTGGCGCGGTGGTTCTGGCTCGATCCTGGTTCTGATGGTCACCTTGTCGGCGACCCAGGATGTCGCCATCGACGCGTACACCATTGAGGCCACCAGTACCCGCGAGCTGGGGGTAGCGAACTCGGTGCGGATTGCGGCGTATCGGGTGGCGATGTTCACGGCGGGTGGGCTTCTGATCTGGCTCGCGGGGCGGCAGGGCTGGCCCATCTCGTTTCTTGACCGGCGCGACGATAGTTGGTGCGCTGACGCCGCCGCGCTCTTCATTCCTGAGCCCCGTCGCATCGTGACGGCCGCAGCGTCGGTCTGGGAGCCGCTCGCGAGCGCTTCTGCCCGCCCGGGATCTGGGCCGTCGCGATCTTCGCTCTGCTGTTCAAGATCGACATCTACGCCATGGAGCCGATGACCCGGCCATTCTGGGTGGACCGGGGATTCACGCTCGAAGAAATCGGGGCCATCCTGACGCCCGGCCGGATCGTAGCGACGGTTGTCGGGAGCGGTGCTGGGAGGACTTCTCACCACGCGCGTCGGCATTTTCCGGGGACTCTGGACTCTGGGCCTGGTGCAGGCGCTGTCGAGTCTTGGCTATGCCGGGGTCGCCAGCGTGCCGGCGTCGAAGCCGCTGATCATCGCGGCGGCCCTGTTCGAGAACTTCGCGCACGGCCTGGGGACGGCGGCGTTCCTGGCGTTCCTCATGTCGGTCTGCGAGCGCCGCTACGCCGCCACCCAGTTTGCGGTGCTGTCCGCGCTTCTGGCGTTGAGCCGGACGCTGGCGGGAGGCGCTTCGGGTGTGCTGGCGGAGAACATGGGCTATGCGGCGTACTTCTTTCTGACTTTTCTTCTCGCGATTCCCGCGTTTGCCCTCCTTCCCTGGATCAAGGGCGCCAGCCGTTCAGCGCTGAATCGGTGGCCGAGCCATCGTGCGACGGCTTCCTGCATGAGCCGTTGCCGGTGCCAGGCAAGGAGCACCGGGGCATCGCTGGGCAGCTCCGCCGCCAGCCTGGGGTGACCGAACAAGACGATCAGATCGGCGCCGGCCGCATGGTGCGCCAGCGCTTCCTTTGCCGCCGGACCGAATCCGGAACGTCCCTTCCAGGCCCGGGGCTCCGCGAACACGAGTACGACGCGTGAGCCGCCGCCATATCGCCCGGTCAGCTTCGGCCCCAGCGCCCGGTGAACGTAATCGCTGGGGCCTGGCGGATAGGGTCCTCCGATGTCGTCGTCGATCACGACCAAGTCGAGCGGGCCGGTCAACGGAGGAATCGAGCGCCGAACCATCATACCCTGGCTGAGCAGGGCGTCGGCGAGCGCCTCGGCGGAGTCATAGGGACCCCGCGTGACCGGCGGGGTGGGGGCCGTCGCCACTGCAAGTGCTCGATCGTAGCGGCGCAGGGACTCCTGGACCCGCGCCCGCGGCAGCGCCCCGCTGGACAGCGCCGCCTCCAGCGCATCCCGTACTCGTCGCGCGTCGTTGGGGTAGAGCAGCAGGTCGGCTCCAGCCTGTACCGCCTCTATCGCCGCATCCGACTCACGCCGGCCCACCAGAGCTCCATCCATGATAAGCGCGTCGGTCACCACCAGTCCGTCGAACCGTTCGGCGCCACGCAGGCGGCCCAGCATCGCGCGAGAGAGCGTTGCCGGCACTCCCGAGCTGTCCAGCGACGGGTAGGCCACGTGAGCGGTCATGATGGACGCGACGCCGCTCTGGATCGCCACCGTGAACGGAGCCTGGTCGACTTCCAGGTCGGTGGCCGACGCCTCGACCACCGGCAAGGCGACGTGCGAATCCACCGCCGTGCGGCCGTGTCCGGGATAATGTTTGGCGCAGGCGAGGGCGCCGGCACCCTGACATCCTTCAATCCACTGACGCACGTAGGTGGCGACCTCGTTCGGGTCGGCACCAAAGGCGCGGGTCTGGACGATAGGGTTTTCCGGGAGGAGGTCGAGATCGGCCACGGGGGCAAAGACCCAGTTGATTCCAACCGCCCGGGCCTCCTGGGCGGTGACGGACGCGGCCCAGCGCACCACGGCCGGCTCCCGGAGCGACGCCAGCGCCATCGGCGGAGGAAATTCGGTCAGGCCAGACACCTGCTGCCCGGCGCCGCGCTCCAAATCGGAGGCGAGCAAAAGCGGTCGGCCGGCACGGCGGAGCAGGTCAGCGGTCAGCCGGCGGACACTCTCGCTCGTGCCTCCGAAAATGATGTACCCCCCGACCCCAATATCGAGGGTGTCGGCAATACGGCCGGCCTCGTGCGCGAACCCACTGAGAGCATCGGAGCGCAGCGCCGGCATGATCAGCCGCGCCGGGTTGGTCGACTCGGGCACCGACGTGGTCACGGAGGAGTCACAGTACCCAGGACCCGCGACCCGCCGGCCCCGGTCGCGGCCGGTACATTGCCCGGCTGGCCGTGCACCGTGAGATATCCGAGCAGGGCAAACGCAACCGCCTCCTTGGCATCGCCGGGAAAAAACAGTTCATCGAAGCGTCTGAGACCGTGGCCGCCGCTCGCAGCCAGATTCCGCCCGAGCGACTCCATCAGCCCCGGATGGTGACATCCACCGCCTGAGGCGACCACTTCCACGCCGGCAGGAGTCCAGCGGGCGATGGCGTCGGCCACGGTACGAGCGGTGAGGGCGACGGCAGTCGCCACGCCATCGGGGCCAGGAACCCGCTGGTGCAGGGCGCGGGCGTACTGGTCGCCGAAACGCTCGCGACCGGTGCTCTTCGGCGGCTCAGCGGCGAAGAACTCATCGGCAAGCAGCTCCGAGAGTACTGCCTCGTGCACGGTTCCCTGCGCGGCCAGCCGGCCATCGCGGTCGTAGGAACGGCGCTGATCCACCAAACGGGCTACCGCGTCGATCACCGCGACGCCGGGGCCGGTATCGAAGGCGAACACGCCATCCTCCTGCGCTCGGCGTTGCACGTACGTCAGATTGGCCATACCCCCGAGATTAAGTAACACCCGGGGCGCGTCGGGGGAGGCGAAAAGCAGCACGTCGGCCATAGGAACCAGGGGCGCCCCCTGTCCTCCCGCGGCAACATCACGGGCACGGAATCCGCTGACCACGGGCACTCCGAATTTCTCGGCCAGCACTGCCGGCTCACCCAGTTGCCACGAGACGATGGGCGGCTCGTGCCAGATTGTCTGGCCCGGAAATGAGATCAACGACAGTTCGGAGGCGCGCACCTTGGCCTGGACCAGCACCGTCTGCACCGCTTCGGCTGCCCACTCCGCCACCCGCACGTGCAGGCGGGCCAGAGACGGCGCCGTGGCGCCGTTGAACGCTGCCCGGATCTCGCCGCGTTCTGCGTCAGTATAGGGCCGGGTCACGAAGTCGAGCAGGGTTGCATGGGTGGGGCCATCGAGCCGGACCAGCGCTGCATCGACGCCATCGAGAGAAGTTCCCGACATGAGCCCGACCGCCAGAGTAGGCCGCTCGGTCATCTCGGCACCACGGGGGGAGGATCTCCCACCACAGCTCTCAAACGGCCGGCGTTCTCCGCCAGCAGGCGCTCGGCCTCCGCCTTGCGAACACCTCGCCGGGCCATGACGATCGCGGTCTTCACGCTTCCCTCGGCCTCACGGATGGCATTCCGCGCTGAAACCCGGTCCACGCCGGCCGCCTCCATCACGATTCGCTGGCTCCGATCGACGAGCTTGTCGTTCCAGGCCCTGAGATCCACCATCAGGTTGCCGTAGGTCTTCCCGATTCTGATCATGGCACCGGTGGTGATGGTATTCAGCACCAGCTTGGTGGCCGTCCCCGCCTTCATCCGGGTCGAGCCGGTGACGATCTCGGGCCCGACCAGGACGGTAATGCAGACATCACAACTGTCGCGCAGCTTTGGAGGTGGCTCCGAGCATGACAGGAACACGGTACGCGCTCCCAGCGCTCGGCCCAGTTCCAGCGCAGACCCTACATAAGGCGTGGTGCCACTGGCGGCAATCCCGACCACCACGTCCTTGCGGCTCACACCGATTGCGTTCAGTTCGCGCTCGGCGGCGGCGGTGTCGTCCTCCGCTCCCTCGATCGAGCGCACCAGCGCCGGGTGGCCTCCTGCAATCAGTCCAACCACCATCTCGGGTGGCGTCCCGAACGTCGGCGGGCACTCAGCGGCATCGAGCACGCCCAGACGACCGCTGGTGCCGGCGCCGACATAGATGAGCCGGCCGCCGGCACGGAAGGCGGCTTCCACCAAATCAATGACGCGAGCGATCTCGACCCGGGCCTTCGACACCGCCGCCGGCACGCCTGCGTCTTCCGCGCCGATGAGATCCACGATCTCAACGGCGGAGGCAGTGTCGATGGTTGCGCTACGGGGATTGCGCCGTTCGGTCAGGCGCGTGTCGTGAAAGTCGTCAGCCACGCAAACGTGAGGATAGGAGTATCCAAGCGACAACGTCCGGCTAAATTAGGAGAACTTGGAGGCCCCAGGCAACTCCGCCCGACCATTCAATTCTTTCACGGAGCTCCGGTGCAGATCTCTTTCCCCGGTGTATTGCTCGCTCTCATTGCCCTGGCGTCGGCCTGCGCGCCCCGTGCCGAAGCCCCCGGGGCCAGCCCGGCAATCCGAGGCGTCGCGGATGGCTGGAACCCGGGGCCAAGCCGTGTGGTCGTAGCGCCGACGGCTCTGGTGGTGTCGGGTAGTCCGGTTGCTAGTGAGGTCGGAAGGGACATCCTCCGCCAGGGCGGCAATGCGGTGGACGCCGCGGTCGCCGTCGGCTTTGCGCTGGCCGTAGTGCACCCCGAAGCCGGCAATATCGGCGGTGGGGGCTTCATGGTGATCCGCATGGACACCGGCGGGGTGCAGACGCTCGACTACCGCGAGACGGCCCCCGGCCGCGCGTCGCGTGACATGTATGTGTCCGCTGGACCGGAAGCGAGCGTTACGGGCCATCTGTCGGCCGGAGTGCCGGGTGCGGTCGCCGGACTGACGGAAGCGCACCGGAAGTATGGCCGCTTGCCGTTCGCTACGGTCATCGCGCCTGCCATTCGACTGGCTTACGATGGCTTCGTCGTCGACGACTACCGCAGTCGGTCCATCGGTGAGGACAGTGCCCGGCTGGTATCGTTTCCCGCGTCCCGCGCCACGTTCCTCCCCAACGATCGTCCTCCGGTCGCCGGCTCCACGTTCAGGCAGCCGGAGCTGGGATCGACGCTGGAGGCAGTTCGAGACAGCGGCGCGGCGGGCTTCTATCGCGGCTGGGTCGCCGACCTCATCGTTGCCGAGATGGCGCGGGGCGGCGGCCTGATCAGCTACGATGACCTCGGAGTTATCGGGCCGTCTGGCGCGATCCGATCGAGATTTCCTATCGGGGTCACACGGTGTACTCCATGCCGCCGGCTTCATCCGGTGGCGTGACCATGGGCGAGATCCTCAACATCATGGAGGGATACGATCCGCTGCCCCCCTTTGGCTCCGCGGGACTACTGCACCGCGAAGCCGAGGCGATGCGGCGGGCATTCACCGACCGGAACCGCTACCTGGGCGATCCCGGCTTCGTGAACAATCCGGTGGAGCGGCTGCTCTCCAAGGAGTATGCGGCCGAGCTGCGCCGGCAGATCGGCGAGCAGGCCTCGGTCACGCCGGGGTTCGAGGCTGGGCCGGCCACCGGGTCATCCACGACGCACTACTCCGTGGTCGATGCGGAGGGCAACGCGGTGAGCTGTACCACCACGCTGAACAACAGCTATGGAAGTGCGGTGACGGTTACGGGAGCCGGCTTTCTTCTCAACGACGAGATGGACGACTTCGCGACTTCACCCGGCCAGCCGAATATGTACGGCCTGGTGCAGGGCGAGGCCAACGCGATCGCCCCGGGAAAGCGGATGCTGTCCGCGATGACACCCAGCATTGTGCTCGATAAGGAACGGCGCTTGTACCTGATCGCGGGCACTCCCGGAGGTCCCAAAATCATCACTATGGTGTATCACGTGATCTCCAACCTCATCGATCATCGCATGGGCCTCCCCGAGGCGGTGCGGGCCCCGCGGCTGCATCACCAGGCCCTGCCGGACAGCGTGCAACTGGAAGAAGGAGGATTCCTTCCCGCCGTGCTCGACACCTTGGAGCGAAAGGCCATGGTCTCTCCACGCGGCGACCCTGGGGCGACGTAGAGGCCATCGTGCGGACCCCCGAAGGCTGGCAAGGCGTGAGCGACCCACGGCGAGGTGGCGGAGGGGCGGGGTACTGACACACCAAAAAGCGTGAGCGGGACTAGAACGAGCGTGAGCGGTGAGCGGGACTGCAGCGATCCATCTTTCCCGCTTACCGCTTACGCTTGTTGCTTTTCCCGCTCACGCTTTGTTGATCAAGACGCGGGCTGGAACTCCTCGGTCAGCGACAACGTCACGGTCGTGCCCTGAGGAAGAACGACGTCGCGGTCTTTGGTCTCGACCGCCCGCTGGGCGCCGACAGCCCCACCGAGTACGCCTCCGATGATGGCCCCCTTACTGCTGCCGCCGAGCACGCGGCCGACGACCGCACCGACAGCGGCGCCGGCCGCGGGCTTCGCGATGTCGCCGGCGTTGGTGCCGCGGCCCTGAAGCTCGGTAGTCACGCCCTTGATGTTGGCGGCGACGGGATAGGACTGCCCGCTGATGATTACCGAAGTCGGCTGCAGCGTCAGGGTGCCGGTCGTGTCGCTCTTGTTTTCGGATTCCTTGATAGCGGTCACCTTCAGCACGACCTCGGATCCGGCGGGAATCACCACCCGGCCCGAACGATCCTTCACGTCGCTCGCGATCGTTGCGGTGACCGTGTCGCCCACTTTGTTCTTGTGGGAGCGAATCTCGGCGTTGGTGGACGCGGTGAGCGTGGTGCCGGCGGCGAGGCTTCGGGGCGTGGGCGCCGGCGCCGCGGGACGGGGCGCTGAGGCGGTTGGCTGAGTCGTGGGCCGGCTGGGGCTGGTCCGCCTCGGTGCCGGTGTCGTGGGGCTGGCCGCGGGGCGCTCCTCACTGGTCTGGTCGTTCAGCTCAGCGGAGGTGTCGACGGGGGCCAGCTGCAGATCCCGACTCAGGCTATCCGCCGTGGCCATCTCTCCCCTGTCGCCACCGCCACAGGCTGCGACGGCCACCAACGTAAGCGCTGCAATCATCGATCTCGACATCTCTCGGCCTCCTTAGTGTGACTTGATCGGGTTCTTCGACCCGATGACATTCATCCGTATGCACGAACTGCGATCTCTGCTTCCGTATCTTAAGCCGTACCGATGGGGATTTCTCGCCGGTCTGGCCTTTGTGATCATCTCCAATTTCTTCGCGGCCCTGGGTCCCCGGTTTCTACAGCAGGGCATCGACGCGCTTCGGGTCGACCATTTCGCCGCGGTGCAGACTGCGGTCGCGCTCCTGCTGCTGGTGGCCGTCGCCAGCGGTATAGCCCGATATGGAATGCGAGAGCTCCTCAACAGCGGTAGCCGCCGCGTTGAGACCGACTTGCGAGACCATCTGTACAACCACCTTCAGCGCATGTCCGCCGAATTTTACGACCGCTACCCGACCGGCGATGTGATGGCCCGCACAACCAACGATTTGCTCGCCGTCCGGATGGTAGCGGGCCCCGCCCTCATGTACCTGGTTGACACCACCGTGCGAGCGCTCCTGGTGGCTCCCGCGATGATCACCATCAGTCCGCGGCTCACCCTGCTCGCGCTGCTGCCGCTCCTCGGGCTCCCGGTCGCAATGGTGTCGCTGGGCCGCATCATCCATCGCCGATCGCAGGAGATCCAGGCGCAGTTCAGCGAGCTGACGTCCACGCGCACGAGAACATCTCCGGCGTTCGCGTGGTTCGCTCCTACCGGCAGGAGCGCGCGGAAACCGACCATTTTCACGCGCTGAATGATACCTATCTCACACGCAATTTGGGGTTGGCGCGGGTGCAGGGCGCCTTTTTCCCGCTGCTCACGATGCTCGGCGGACTGAGCGCGGTCGTCATCCTGTACGCGGGCGGCCACCTGGTCATTCGAGGCTCGGTAACGGTCGGTGAGTTCGTTGCGTTCGGCGTGTACCTGGCGATGCTGGTCTGGCCCATGATCGCGCTGGGTTGGGCTTTCAACCTGGTTCAGCGGGGAGCAGCCTCGATGGCTCGCATCAACCAACTCTTCGCCGAGCGCCCCGCCATTACCAGCGCGACCGCGCCGGTCGACCTGCCGCCGGCGACGCGCGCCCGTGCGGTGGAGTTCCGGAACGTCTGGTTCAGCTACCCGGGAGCGCGGGACCGAGGCTGGGTGCTGCAGGACATTTCCTTCCGAGTCGAGCGCGGAGCCTCGCTCGCGATCGTGGGGCCCACCGGCTCGGGAAAGTCGACGCTGGTTGACCTCATCGTTCGCACCTACGATCCGGACCGTGGAGCCGTGCTCATCGACGGTGTGGACGTGCGCCAGCTCTCACTCCCGGACCTGAGGCGCGCGGTAGGCTTTGTGCCCCAGGAGACGTTCCTGTTTGGGGAGACTCTCCGCCGCAACGTTCTTCTCGGGGCGCCGGACGATGGAAGGCTGGAGCGGGTTTCCGAGGTGGCCCAACTTACCGAGGCACTGCCGGTCCTGCCGGACGGCTACGAGACCATGCTGGGCGAACGGGGCATCAACCTGTCCGGGGGGCAGAAGCAACGCGCGGCGATTGCCCGGGCCTTGGCGCAGGAGCCGCCGATTTTCGTCCTGGATGATGCGCTGAGCGCAGTTGACGCGCATACCGAGGCCCGCATCCTCAAGGGTCTCCGGGACGCACTGGTCGGTCGCACCAGCATCATCGTGTCGCACCGGCTCGCCGCGGTTCGGGATGCCGACTGGATCCTGGTGCTGGACCGGGGATGCATCGTTGAACAGGGCACCCATGCCGACCTGCTCGCCGCGGGTGGCCGCTACTGGGAGCTGCTCCGCCGACAACAGATGGAGGAGGAGTTGGAAGAAGCGGAAGGAGAAAGCGTGAGCGGGGAAAGAACAGCGTAAGCGGGAAACACCCCCGGGTCCCCCCTCTCACGTTTTTCCTTTCCCGCTCACGCTTTTGTTACAGCTTTTCTCTGAGGAAATCCGGCGTCAATCCCTGTAGCCATCCCGCCAGCCGGGTGAACTCGCCAGTCACTAGCAGCACGCCCACTACGATCAACAGTATTCCGCTGACGCGCATCACCCAGGAAGATACGGCCGAAACCGCTGAAACCAGCCCAGGAACGATTCGACCGCCACGGCGGCAATCGAGAAATGGCAGAGCGAGGCCGGCCGAGTACGCCGCCAGAAGCTGCATGCCTCGCGACACATCGCTCGAGGTGGCGGCCAGGCCGAGGATGCCGCCCAGTACGGGACCGATGCAGGGCGTCCACCCCGCCCCGAATGCCATCCCGACCAATGCAGATCCCAGATAGCCGACCGGCTTGCGCTCCAGGTGGAGTCGACGCTCCTGATTCAGCGCGCCGACCCTGAACACACCGAGACAAAACAACCCGAAAATGATGATCAGCACCCCACCCACGCGCTGCAGCCAGATCTGGTAATAGTTGAGGGCGCGTCCCAGCGCGGTGGCGCTGGCTCCGAGCAGGATGAACACCAGCGAGAAGCCGCCGACGAAGAGCAGGGCGTGGATGAGCGCCGCGCGCCTTCGTCCGCTCACCTCCGGCAGGGTCATGCCGGTAATGAATCCGACGTAGGAGGGCACCAACGGCAGTACGCAGGGAGAGAGAAAGCTCAGGAGCCCGGCCACGAAGGCCACCGCGAATCCGAGCGCCGCCGGTTCGTTCACAGGGGGCCCAGTTCCCTCTGGCGGCACTCACGGCAGACGCCGTAGATCTCCAGCCGGTGTCGCTGATGCTGAAATCCGTGCTCGTCGGCGAGAACCGGCAACATGCGCTCCAGCCGCTCATTGGCGAATTCCAGCACCCGCCCACAGCGTTGGCAGATCAGGTGCTCGTGACCCGCCTGCGACGCCATGGGCTCATAGCGTTTGAATCCCTCCCCGAAGTCGTGGGCCCGCACCAGGCCACTCTCGACCAGCAGCTCCAGCGTGCGGTACACTGTCGCCGTGCCGACGGGTTCCTCTTGCTGCCTCAATACCCGGCGGATAGCTTCGACCGACATGTGGTCGTCCGCCAGAAAGACGGTTTGCGCTATCAGGTCCCTCTGACGCGTGACCGGCTGGTGATGCTCTCGGAGGTAGCGACGAAAGCGCTCGGAGTGGGCGGCTGCCTCCGCCCTATCCAGTCGGGCCATCGGCCGGGGGTTCAGCAGGCGTGACTGGAAACCATGTCTCAGGCGAGATCGAGTACGGCGGGTGCTCATCGTCAATGCGGCGCTGGGCTTCCTGGAGCAGTCGCTCGAGTGCTTCCAGCGGGCCCGTCCCCACCTCCTGTACGGAGGCCTCGAATTTCCCCCGGTCCTTTCCCTTTACCGCAAGGCCGTAGCGGGCGGTGTAGATCCGGCGGCGCTCCCCATCCACCCGGGATATTACCGCCGTACCCCATTCTTTCGTGTCCCGCCGCAGGGGCGTGAAGACCCAGATGGCGTCCACCTCCGCCGGGGGCAGGATCTCCGCCACAGCCTGCGCCAGGCGGTCCCAGCCCGAGCCCGAAGGGGCCACGCCCACCGTCCGGTGGCTCATGTCGGCGTCTGCTCCCATCGCTCGCAATAGAAGCGCAACACGTGCATGAAGTCCTGCGCGTTGGTGACCACGCCGTAGGCCTGGTGGGTGCCCCGGTCCTTGAGTTTGTTGACCACGAACTCGGTCTGATCGACGCAGATGGTCATGAGTGGCGCCGGCGCCCCGTCACACAGATAGAAGGCCGGCAACATGTTGCCCACCGCGATGGCGTGCAGCGCGGTAGCCACGAAGACCGCGCCCGTCGCCTTCACGGTGTGCTCGCGCATGGCGTCCTGGGCCTGGAGTGTGTCGCTGTACACGCCGGGCAGCGGACCATCGTCGCGGATCGACCCGGCCAATACGTACGGGATATTGGTGCTGACGAGGGCGTGCATGATTCCGGTCTTGATCAGGCCTGACTTGACGGCCCGCTCAATGGAGCCGGCGGCCCGCACCCGGTTGATGGCCCGCATGTGGAGCCCATGCCCGCCCTCGGTGGGTTGGCCGGTGTTGGTCATGCCGAGCGTCGTACCGAAAATGGCCGCCTCAATATCGTGAACCGCTACCGCGTTACCCGCCAGAACCGCCTGCACATAGCCGTTACGAATGAACCACTCGAAGTCGGCGCGAGCCCTCGAGTGGACCAGGGCCGGACCGACCACCCAGACGAGATAGCCGCTCCGCCGCTTCTCCTCACCGAGGCGCGCGGCCAGTTCCTCGTAATTGACGGGTCGCTCGCGGCTGACCTCGGTGGACATGAAGCGGAATTCGTTGGCTCCGTGGCCGCCTCCGAGGAAGCCCTGGGCGTGCACCACGATCCCCTCGGTTCGTCCTCCGCCTCGCCCATCGCAATGAGGTCGCCCCGCTGCAACCGCCTCGGCTCGATCGTCTCCAGCAAGCCAGGACGTTTGACGACGACGCAATCCATTCGGGGCCGGATCGGGGCCAGCCACTTGCCGTTGACCCGGATATACGTGGGCAGGTTGGAGGTCGAGAAGAAACCCTCCGGCAGCACGCCATCGGCCGGCAAGGGGACAAATCGGGCATCCGGCGCGCCCGCGAACGGCGGCTGATTGAAGTCGGGTAGCAGGTCTCTTGGGGGGCCATGTGGGAGAGGAAGCTAGGGGCGGCCCATGAGGGATTCAAGCGCCGTGCGTGCGCTGCAGGAGACAGATTAGCTTTAGCGCCAACCAGGAGAGCGTCATGCATCGGTGGAGCCGGCTGTGGACCGTCAGAAGTTACGGGTGGAGAATGGTCGTTGGACTTTCCAGTCTGGCGCCGGGGGCCCCGGTGCTGGCTCAGGAACCGGTGCCCACACCGGACACCACTGCCACCGATACCAGCCGGGTTCGTGAGTTACCCGAGCTGAATGTCACGGTAACCCGGTCCGCAGAGCCCCTTCAACGCGTCCCATATGCCGTCAGTGTCCTCAACCGGGGTGACTTCCAGCGCGCGCAGCAGACATCGGGATCGACGAGGCCCTGAACAATTTGCCGGGTGTGGTGGTCTCGAACCGATACAACTTCTCTCGACCAACGCATCTCGATCCGGGGGTTCGGCAGCCGGTCGAACTTTGGGGTCCGGGGGCTCAAAATCCTCCTCGATGGGGTACCTCAAACCCTCCCTGACGGCCAGAGCCAGCTGACCAACATCGACTTTGCCAGTGTGGAGCGCGCCGAAGTGCTGCGCGGCGCCAGCTCGTCGCTGTATGGCAATGCCTCCGGCGGGGTGATCTCCTTCCAGACTCAGCAGGCGGCGCTGGGCCCCTTTGCTCAAGCGTGCGGGTCCAGGGGGGAGCGGTGAGCGTGACGGAGACGACTTCTACAAGTGGCAGACGTGGACGTCGGGCCGCTCGGGCAGCGTGAGCGGCACGCTCTCGCTCTCTCAGTTCAAGGCCGACGGGTACCGCCAGCACAGCGCGGCAGAGACCCGCCAGCTGAATGCAGGGCTGGACTACGCCATCAGCGGGTCGACCCTGGCCCGGATGCGGCTGAGTCTCGCGGATAGCCCCGAGGCCCAAAACCCCGGAGCCCTGACGCAGCCGGAGTATTCAGCCAATCCGGACTCGGCCGCCGCGAACAACATTCGCCGGAACGCGGACAAGGACGCCCAGCAGCACCAGCTGTCCCTGGGATTGCGGCACTTCGACGCGGCCGGCAACGAATACGAGGCCACTGTGTTCGGCTTGCTTCGCGACTTGGCCAACCCGTTGGCGGCACCACCCGACATCAATCCCGGCCCGACCGCGGGCACCTACGTCGCCATTGACCGGGCCGCCGGGGGAGCGCGGCTCAGCGCCAGCCACCGCCTCGGGGGCGCGGAGTCGTCTCCGCGGCTCAACGCCGGCGCCGACGTACAATTCATGCGGGATAACCGTCAGAACTTTGTCCATATTGCCGGAGTTCCCACCAGCGACGTCTTCCTCGATCAGCTCGAGAAGATCACCGAGCTGGGCCCTTTCACCCAGATGCAGTGGAGTCCCGACCCGCGGGTCCTGCTCAGCACCGGAGTAAGGTACGACTGGGTACGGTTCGACCTGGAGGACCGATACACCGGTGACGGGTTCGACGACAGCGGCACGCGAACGATGTCGGCGCTGAGTGGAAACATCGGGGCCAGCTGGACGGCCGACACCCGGTTCATACCATACGTGAACGTCTCCACCGCATTCGAGACCCCAACCACCACCGAGCTAGTCAACCAGCCGGACGGGTCGGGAGGATTCAATGAGGAGCTGGGCCCCCAGCGCGCGGTTAACTACGAGATAGGCGTCCGGGGCCAGCCGGGCACGGGCGTCGCTATTCCGTGGCCCTGTTCCTCGGACGGGTCACCGACGCCATCGTGCAGCAGCTGGAAGTCGGCGGGAGAGCGTTCTTCCGGAACGCCGGGAAAACCCACAACGATGGCGCAGAGGTCGGCCTCACCCTCTCACCGGTCTCGGCGCTGACGTTGAGCGCGGCCTACACCTACGCGCGCTACCGCTTTGCGGATGATGAGCTCGAGGGCAACCGGCTGCCCGGAGTGCCGGAGCATTTCTGGCGTCTCGGCGTGCGTTCTTCTCTGCCGGCCGGCTTTTACGCTGATGCCGATCACACGATCAGCACCTCGGTTGCCGCCGACGACGCCAACACGCTCATTGTGCCCGCCTGGGGGGCCGGCGTAACCAATCTACGGCTGGGTTGGAGCGGTACCACCGGCAGTGTGCGGCTTGCTCCCTTCGTCGGGTTGAACAACCTCTGGGATCGCCGCTACATCGGATCGGTGACCCTGAACGGCGCCCTGGGACGTGTCATCGAGCCCGCGCCCCGCCGGGTGATCTACCTGGGAACGGAGATCGGCTACTCGAGCACTCCCTGAGGAACCAACACGAGATGGCACGTGCCTCTCTCAGCGCCGATGTTCGAAGCGTTGTAGCGCGCCTGCTCGACTGGGAAGATGCGCATGCCGGCTTCGACAAAGTGGTCGGCGGCCTGCCGGCCGAGCTGCAGGGGCGGGTACCACCCGGGCTTCCCTATTCGCCCTGGCAGCTGCTGGAGCACCTCCGCATTACTCAGCACGACATTCTCGATTTCTGCGTAAATCCAGAGTATGAGGAGCTCAGCTGGCCCGATGACTACTGGCCGAAGAGCGCCGCACCGCAATCCGCGCGGGCGTGGGACGAGAGTGTCGCCGGCTTTCGCACCGACCGGGAAGCGCTGAAGCAACTAGCTCTGAATCCGTCGCTCAATCTGCTGGAAAAAGTTCCTGCGGGAACGACCCAGAGCTACCTGCGCGAACTGCTGCTGGTGGCCGACCATACGGCCTACCACCTCGGCGAGCTCGTGGTGGTACGGAGGGCACTCGGCGCCTGGCCCGGGGCGTAGTGGTTACAGCAGCGACATCGGATCGCGATCGATGATAATGCGGGTATCTCCTTCCCGCCGAAGTCGGCGTCCGGCGTAGCGCACCACCCGTCCCAGTATCTCCGAGCGGCCCTTCAACAGCACGTGCCAGCGCCAGCGTTCCTTGATGCGCACCAGGGGACAAGGCGCCGGTCCCAGGACCTGGATAGCAAGGTGATAACGATCCACCAGCGCCGTGCACCAGTCGGCCAGCGCGGCAGCTCGCCGGCCCACTTCCGATTCATTAGGCCCCGACACCAGCAGGTTTACCAGCGAGGTGGCGGGCGGATAGGGCGGATCTTCCCTGATTTGCCGCTCCTGGCGGAGAAACGCTTCAGCGTCGTGCTGTTGAGCCCAGAGCAGCGCGTGATGGGTCGGGTGCCGCGTTTGAACCAGCACGCGACCTCCCTTCGGGCCTCTCCCTGCCCTCCCTGCCACCTGCGCCAGGAGTTGGAAGGTCCGCTCAGCGGAACGGAAGTCAGGCAGGTATAGTCCGGTATCAGCGTCCACGACTCCAACCAGCGTGACGTTGGGAAAATCGAGACCCTTTGCGATCATCTGGGTTCCGATGAAAATGTCTACGCCGCCTGATTCCACCGAAGCAAGAATGCGCTGGTGGGACCACTTGGTGCTGGTGGTGTCCAGATCCATGCGCGTGATACGGGCCTCGGGATACCGCTCCCCCAGCATACGCTCCAGCTGCTGGGTGCCCACACCCCGCATCTGCTGTACCGGGTTGGCGCAGGTGCGGCACGTGAGCGGCAGTGGCTCCTCGTGCCCGCAGTAGTGGCAGCGCAAGCCGGCCGGGGCCTGATGGACGGTGAGAGAGATGCTGCAATTGGGACACTGCCAGACTTCTCCGCAATCGGGGCAGTGCAGGAATGCGGCGTAGCCACGCCGGTTCAGCAGAAGGAGCGCCTGCTCCCTTCTCGCCAGTGTCTCCACCATGGCGGCATCCAGGGCCTCGGACCATGGTACGGGCCCGGTGCCTGATACCTTCGGCGCGACCCGAAGATCGACGACTTCGACCGGTGGGAGGGGTCGCGCACCGACGCGCTGGGGGAGACGCAGCACCTGGAGACCAGACTCCGCCTTGACGATCGTCTCGAGCGCCGGAGTGGCGCTGCCGAGCAACAGGCGGGCACCTTCGATCCGGGCCCGCACCGCCGCAACGTCACGCGTGTTGTATCTCGGCGTCTCCCCATTCTTGTAGCTGGCCTCGTGCTCCTCGTCTATGACGATGATGCCGAGGTTGGCGACCGGCGCGAAGATGGCCGAACGTGCACCTACGGCGACCCGGCGCTCTCCCCGCCGAAGCCGCCGCCAGGCGTCGGCCCGCTCGCCGTCGGAGAGGCCGGAGTGAAGCACGGCAATCTGGTCTCCGAAAGCCCCGCGGAACCGGCTTACGGTTTGGGGAGTGAGCCCGATCTCCGGAACGAGCACGATGGCCCCACGGCCCGCTGCCAGCGCCTGTCGTACGGCTTCGAGATACACCAGCGTCTTTCCGCTTCCGGTGACGCCGAACAGCAATGCGGTTCCCCCGCTCTCGAGCCTGGAGACCGCATCCAGGGCGGTCGTCTGATCGGCGGTCAGGGTGCTGGGTGGCGGCGGCGCAGGGGAGCCTGCAAACGGATCCCGCAGCACTTCCGAGCGGTCCAGTCGGGCGAGACCCTCGCGCACCAGCGCCTTGAGTACGGCTTCGCTGAATCCCAGTTGGTCAGACAGATGCCGGACCGAGGCGCTACCGCCCAATGACTCGAGCGTCTCATACAGCTGGCGTTGCCGGGGGCGCCGCTTGAAGATGCCGTCGCGCTCGAGCAGGGTCGGCCTCTCCCCCGCCAGCAGGAGCACCCGTTCAGTGAGACCGCCGGCGCTGGTGTCGGGTGGCAGCACCTCCAGCGTCACCGCCTCGATCCGCGTCAGTCGCTCGATGACGTCCCATAGCGGCCGCTTGAGGGCCCTCGACGCGGTAGACACCGCCGCTCGCCCGCCGCGACCGTCCAGCCAGTCAAGGAGCTCGCCTGCGACGCCACCGGATACCCGTGCTCCGTTCCGGACCGAGACGATCACCTGAGATTCTCCCCACATGCCCGCGGGGAGGATGCTCTTGAGCGTGAGACCAATCGGCGCGGCGTAGTAGCCGGCGATCCACTCGGCGGTCGCCAGAAGCGCTTCCGAGAGCGCCGGCTCCAGATCGGGAACCGCGAGCACATCCTTCGCCGCCGCGGTCGGGGAATCGACGTCCACCGCCACGACAAGACCGATCAGCTCGCGGCGCCGAACGGGAACGACCACGCGTGCTCCCGGAACGACCCGGTCGCCCAGGGTGTCAGGAATGCGATAGGTGTAGGGAGTGGCGAGCGGGAGAGGTAGGGCAACGAGCGCGAAGCGATCGCTCATCGCCGCCTGACGCCGAGGCCGGGACCGGACGGCAACGTCACCTGCCCACCATCGATATGCGCACCGACGAATGGATCGTCGGCCAGGAGTGCCGCACCGTCCAGATCCACGATATCAACCAGGGGCGTGAAGTGGGCCGCGGCCGTGATGCCCAGCGAGCTCTCGATCATGCAGCCAACCATCACCATCATGCCATGGGCCCGGGCGATCGCGATCATTCTGAGCGCCTCCCGCAGACTGCCGCACTTGGCGAGCTTGATATTGATACCGTCCACCTTCCCCACCAGCAGCGGAATGTCCACCGAGGTGACGCAGCTTTCATCGGCGATCACCGGTATGGCCGACTGAGCGGTCACGGCGGCCAGTCCTTCCAGGTCTTCCGGTGGGAGTGGCTGCTCCAGCACCGTCACGCCGAATTCCTCCAGCACCGGCAACATTCGGATGGCGGTCTTCACGGTCCAGCCGCAGTTGGCGTCGACCCGAATCTCCTTGTCGGTTACCTCTCGGATGGTGCGAAGAATCTCGACATCCCGATCGGTGCCGAGCTTGACCTTCAAGAGCGGGTACTGCTCGGCCTCGAGCACCTTGGCCCGTATGCGCTCCGGGGTATCGAGTCCAATCGTGAAGGTGGACCGGGGCGCCTTGCAGGCATCCAGTCCCCACATCTTGTAGACCGGAATACCGAGCCGCTTCCCTGCCAGGTCGTGGAGCGCGGCGGACAGGGCGGCGCGAGCCGCGGCATTGCCCCGGAGCATCGTCTCCCAGCGCCGTTCCGCCTCCTCCATATCCAGGGGATCGTGCGGCAATGCCGTCCCGTACAGTTTCAGCGCGGCCACCGCCGATTCGACGGTTTCGCCGTAAAACTTGGTTGGCGCGGCCTCTCCCCACCCCTCATTCCCTTCCCCGTCGCTGAGCTTTACCCACACGGTGCGGTAGTCACTCTGACCTCCGCGCGCGATGATAAAGGGATGCCTGGTGCTAAGTTGGAGCAGCTCGATGTCCATGCGGAGAGGCTGGGGCAAGGCGTCCTCAGGAAGGAAAGTGTGACTAATGTGCGCCTTCAGCAGGCGGCCCTGCAAGTCGAATTTACGTGAGCGCGCGCAGATGTGACGCCACAGCTTCGGCCAGACGAGCCGGGACGTACCCTCCCTCCATCAGCCCCGCGATCGGGATGGAGGGGAGAAGGTGCCGAAGCCGGGTGGTCCACTCGGCATAATGCTCCGGCTCCAGCGTGAAGCCACCAAGAGGATCGCCGGCCAGGGCATCGAAGCCGGCTGACAGCAGCACCAGGTCGGGCCGCCAGTCGGCGGTGGCGGCAACGATCGCCGCCCACAAATCGCCGACGTACAGCGATGCGGGCTTTCCCGGGCCCCGTGGGACGTTAAAGACGTTGCCGACGCCTCGCTCGTCCGCTGCTCCGGTCCCAGGGTACCACGGGTACTGATGGAGCGAGACATAGCGGATGGTCGGATCGGTCTCGACCAGGGCTTGCGTGCCGTTGCCGTGGTGGACATCCCAGTCAATGATCAACACGTGCCGGTGCCCGGCAGCCTGGGCGTGTCGGGCGGCGATGACTACGTTGTTCATCAGGCAGAACCCCATCCCCTTTCCAGCCAGGGCATGATGGCCGGGAGGACGGATAGCCGCAAAAGCGTGGCCCAGTCCCTTCATCGCATGCTCGGTAGCGGCGAGCGCGGCACCGGCGGCACCGAGCGCCGCCATCCAGCTGTCGCGGCTCAGCACCGTGTCAAGGAAAAGAGCGCCGCCACCGCCCGAGCTCATGGCTTCGAGTGTTGCCAGGTAGCTCTCGGGATGCACGGCCAGCAGCGGCTCACGCGACGCAAATGCCGCTTCCCGCAGGACGACCGCCGGCTCCTGCTTCAGCCGCTCGAGGACGACGCGAAGCCGCGCCGAAGTTTCTGGATGGCCCGATCCGGGATCGTGCTTAAGGCAGCCGGGATGGGTGAAGACGGGGATCGGCATGTCATCAAGGTAAGCGGTGAGAGGGAACAGAAAAGCGTAAGCGGGTAGGAAGGATGTTCCCCGCTCACGCTTTCTCTTTCCCGCTCACGCTTTGTCCTAAGGCCCGCTGCATCTCGCGAACCTCGTCCCGGACGCCCCGCCGCTCGTCCGCGATCTCCTCCCATTTGCGCCGGTACCAGCGCCAGTACAGCAGGATCATTCCGGCTGAAACGAAGAAGACCAGCCCCACCGGAACGAGTAACAGACGCCCAGTCATCACACCCAGTGCCGCCAGGGCGGCCCCGTCGAAGGTCAGAAAAGCAATGGCTACGATGGTCAAGGTACGACTCACAACCGGAGCACCGCTCATCCCGGCTAGCGCACGGGCCGGCGCCGCCGGGCGAGCACGATGAGCGGCGCATTGGGCACCAGCCCGGCAGCGGCCAGAGACTGCGACTCGTCCTCTACCGCCGCGCCCCGATACTTGATCAGGTAATCCGATGCGGGCCGGGCGACGTGAGTGAGCTCCAGGGCCTGTCGCTTCAGCTCTGACAGCGGAGTCTGATCCGGTAGCTCCAAGACCACTTCATCCCAGGCATCCTCGACCATGACCCGCAGCGGCAAAGCGGTCATGCCACGTGCTCGGCGGGCAGCGGCAGGGTCGAGAGGAACCTATCCACGACCTGGTCGAACAGGAGTGTCGATGCACGCACCCGGGTTCCCCGGGGATCGGCCCACACCGCCATTGCGATTTCCTCCCCGCCCTGTCCCCGAAACGTCACGAAGCCGGGGCCTTCCTTTTCGGGATAGGCAGCGTTCAGTGGCACCCGCTCGGCAAAGAACCGCTTGGCCCGATGCAGCACCTCGGGACCGCCCAGCGTCGTGATTACCTCGTGCACCATGGCTAGCGCCCCGCCGTGGTTGACGGAAAGCGTGCGATCGTGATGCCGGTCGGTTGACCCGGGATGGCGATGGTCCCGACCACCTTTCTCCGGGCGAGATCGATCACATCGACCGCCCCCGGATCCGCGCCCACCGACTCGGAGGACACATAGGCCAGCGTTCCATCGGGTGAGTAGGCAATGCCGTGCACAACCTTCTTGCTGGTAGGAATACGGGCGATTTCGGTGAGTTTCACCCCGTCGATCAGGCTCACGCTCTGGTCCTTCTTGTTCGTCACCACGATGACCTTGCCATCCGGGGACGGCTCGACGTTGTAGGCTCCCTTCCCGACCGGGACTTCCTTGATGAGCCTCAGCTCGGCAGCATCCCAGACCTGAAGGTTGTTGCCGTAGTTGCAGGCGATGTACAGCCGCTTGTCATCGGGCGACACCGACACGAACGTGGGCGAGCACTCCTTGGCTACACCACCAACCAGTGGCGCGGGCGGCCCATGGTGCGCCGGACCCGTGGCCGTGACCGAATGTCCCTCACCGGTCCTGGCTCGACGCGAAACTCTGAAGGTGCCGACGTCCAGCTGCAGAAGCTCATCGCTATGCATGCAGGATACGTAGATCCGGGAACCGGCATGGTTCACCTTGACCCCGTGCGGCATGTCGCAGGCCGGGATGTCCGTGATCTTGTTCATCGTAGGTGTGTGCACTACCGACACGACATTGACGCGGGGATGGTCGCCGTGGAAATCCGAATTGGCAACGAAGGCAAACTGACCGTCGGGCGTAAGACTCACCGTGGTCGGAAAGAGCTCTACCTGCGCCCGGCCGATCAGGGAGTCCCCGCTTACGGCCATTTTCCACAGTGAGCCGTAGGGCGTTCCGTGCGCCACCGTGATGTAGTAGTTCTGCCCGTCGGGAGAGACCGTGATGTTGTGCGGCCCGTCGATGTCCGTCGGCATGATGCCGACCGGAACCACCCGGTCAACCGCCAGGCCATTGCCTACCGGCTTGAGCCAGGTAGTCACGTCACCCGATTCACTCACCACCCCGACACGGTAGCCAGGCTCCCCGCTCTGTGCCACGGCGGGCGGAGCGAACAAGACAGCTATGGCGATCAAATACCTGCGCATCGAACCTCTGCTTCGTCGTCGATCGGTTTCAGTGGGTGCGGCGCCCGGAAGATACCCGCCTAGCTGGGCACTCGCACGTCAGCCTGAAACACGGGGCTGTGGGTAAAGAGGTCACGCACACCGGGCTTGCGACGCAAGACCAGGACGAGATCTCCCGTCGGCGGATCGGCCACCCCATCCACGGTCAGAAAGCACGGCAGCTCTGCGTCAGGTGGGGGCTGGACCAGGTAGCTCCTGCCCTGCCAGGTGAAGGTAACCGAGGCAGGGATGCATCGAACTATGTGATCGAGGAACACGTCATCGTCGACCCAGTAGACGCCATCAGCCCGACGCTCGCCGCTCAGGAAGAATGTCGGATCGAAGGCCTCCCGCCCCTGGCGCGCGAAGTTGTGCTCCACCGCCCAATCAAACTCTTCCAGATCTGGTGCGTGGGCCCGCCATTCCAGGTGGTGGCGAAGCTCATGCGTAAGGGTTTCCCACGCTTCGCGGCGCCAGTCCAACCCGTCGCCATTTTCGGCGAGGGCCGCGAACGAGCCGTAATACAGAACCACCTGGCTCTGGATTCCCTCCACGCCGCTGCCGACCTCGACCGGCAGGGGGACACACTCGCCCAGGGTGTAGATCTCCGGCCGTTCGGGGTGCGGCACGGTCCGGGGAGAGACGACGACCTCGGCGATGCCCTCGAAGAACCCGGGAGGCACCTCTTCGCAGAGCCGACGGACCATAACCTCGAAATCCGCGAGGCGCATACGTGTCGGGAGCTAGGAGCCGGGAGCCTGGAGCAACTGCCCCGCGCCCCTAGCTCTCATCTCCAAGCTTCTCCTTGATGTAGCCAGCAACCTGATCCAGCCCCACCCGCTCCTGCTGCATCGAGTCCCGGTGCCGGACCGTGACGGTGCGCGCGGTCAGGGTATCGCCATCAACTGTGACCCCGAACGGCGTTCCCGCCTCGTCCATGCGGCGGTACCGCCGCCCGATGGCGCCGCTGTCATCGTAGAAGCAGGCGAAGCGCCGCCGGAGGTCGTGGTACAGCGTCGTGGCGAGCTCAGGCATCCCGTCCTTCTTCACCAGCGGGAAGACCCCTGCTTTGATCGGCGCCACCCCAGGATGCAGCCCCAGGACCACTCTCGTTTCGCCCTCGACCTGCTCTTCGCGATAGGCATCCACCAAGAGGGTGAGGGTGACGCGGTCGGCCCCCGCGGAGGTTTCCACGATGTAGGGCAGGTATCGTTGATTCTGGGCCTGATCGAAGTATTCGAGCTTCTTGCCCGAATACTCCTGGTGCCGGCCCAGGTCAAAGTCGCCCCGATTGTGAATGCCCTCGATCTCCTGCCAGCCGAACGGGAACTGATACTGAACGTCGAAGGCGGCCTTGGCATAGTGCGCCAGCTCGCTGCCCGAGTGCTGGTGCCATTGTAGCTTCGCCGGATCGAGACCCAGCGAGTGGTGCCACTCCATTCGCCATCCCCGCCAGCGCTCGAACCATTCGGCATCGGTACCCGGCTGGACGAAGAACTGCATTTCCATCTGCTCGAACTCACGGGTTCGGAAGATGAAATTGCCCGGCGTGATCTCGTTCCGAAATGCCTTGCCGATCTGCGCAATACCAAACGGAATTCGCTGCCGTGACGACTGGAGCACGTTGAGGTAGTTCACGTAGATGCCCTGCGCCGTTTCCGGCCGCAGATACACCACCGAGGCCGAGTCCTCGACCGGTCCCATGAAGGTCTTGAACATCAGATTGAACATTCGCGGCGCGGTGAGCGAACCACGGGTTCCGCACACCGGACACTGCGCGTCGGGCTGACCCGGAGTGCCCTTGATTCGGGGATCGTCAGCCCGAAAGCGATTCTTGCATTGGCGGCAGTCCACCAGAGGATCGGTGAAGCCCGCCACGTGCCCCGACGCTTCCCAGACGCGGGGATGCATGAGGATCGCCGCGTCCAGGCCTTCGATGTCATCCCGGACCTGAACCATCGCATTCCACCAGCGGTCCTTCACGTTTCGTTTGAGGGCGACACCGAGCGGCCCGTAGTCCCACACCGAGCCCAGCCCGCCATAGATCTCCGACGATTGAAAGACGAAACCACGGCGTTTGCAGAGGGAAACAAGCTTGTCCATCAAGGCGGTGTCAGCCATCAGCTTCCGGGATCAATGAGGGAGGATCGAGACCAGCGGGGGAAGATAGAACTGGCGCGCGTGGCAAGGAAGCGCGGCAGAACCTGCAATTTCGGGCGAGATGGAATAGATCAGGCCCTGCAAGATACCCGGCGGAAGTACCGCAAACCATTGGGACCCTTGAACATGGCTTGACAATGCACCCCGGTCCAGAACTTGCCAAATTGCCGGCAACCCGAATCCCCCCCAGCGCGACATGAGGCATGCTGAATGGGCGCAGAGTCCAGCCCCCCCGACGAGACCGATCTGCCTGCTGACGCAGCGGTAGCATCGCCAGCGTCGGAGCTCGACGACAGCGGCAGAAAGGTCACATCCCTCTCCCGGGAGCTGGCGGACTTCCTGATTGAGTTTTCGATCGTGCTCCACAAGCGCTCGATGTACCCTGCAGGGCACCCCCACCTGAAGGATTCGGCCGAGCGGTTTGCCCGCCGGCTGAATGCGCTGCTGGGGAACCGGGATTCCGTGAAGCTCGGGGTCGCGCGGAATCGTCTTGTCATCGAATCGGTCACAACCGACCCCAAGAACGCCCTGCTCCGCGACCTGGCTCACCGCCTGCATCGACATCGGATCGCCGCGGTACATCTCACCCGGGGCGCAACCGGTGATGAAATCGAAGACGTGCTTGGGGCGTTGAGCGCGGATCCCCAGCGCGGCGACGGGCCGTTGGGGAAACGGCTGCATCAAGTGGGTCCCTGGAACCACATCCAGCTCCGCCCGGTCGGGTACGACAGATTGGCGCTCCAGGACCCCGACGGCGGCGACCCGGCGGGCCGGGGGCCGATGAGTGGCCGGGACGCGTGGGTCGAACTCGCCCGGTTGGCCCTCTCGACCGATACCGACGGGGCGCCGCTCACCGAAGCCAACCCACTGGTCCTTGCTCAGGCCATCGGCCGGAAGTCCGGGGAGGTGGCCTATGATCGCGTCGTTCTGGGCTATCTGTCCCGGGTGGCGGAGGAAATGTCCGGCCGGAAGGGCGCGGTTGACGATCAGCTGAGCGAGCGACTCTCCAGTCTGATCGACGCGTTGGATCCTGACACGCTGCGCCGCCTGCTGGAAACCGGCGCCAGCCAGGCCGAACGCCGCCAGTTCGTCCTTAACGCGTCTCAGGTGCTCGCGGCAAACGCGGTTATGGAGGTACTGCAGGCGGCGGCGGAGGCGTCGCATCAGACGATCTCCCACAACCTGCTGAATCTCTTGCACAAGCTCGCCCACCACGCTCAGGCTGGGTCGGCGGAAACCAGGGTCGAGGCGGAAGGCGCGCTCCGTCACAACGTGGCCCGGCTGATCGGCGACTGGAAGCTGGATGACCCGAACCCCGAGCAATACACCGCCGTGTTGGAGGGCATGGTTCGAAATGCCCCGGACGACGCAACTGAATACAGCCAGAGCGAGTGCGAGCCGGAGATCATCCTGAAGATGGCACTGGAGCTGGACTGTGTCGGGCCCTCGGTCTATGCCGCCACCGAATCGATGCTGAACCGCCGGGAGCTGGTCCGGGTTGCCAGGCTGCTGCAGTCGGCCCCTCAGACCGAGAGCAGTGAAGCCATCTGGCGCCTGGTGGCCAACCCGGCGCGCCTCGAGGCTGAACTGGCGATCTCGCCCCCGGATGGCGATGCCATTGCCATTCTGGTGGACCGGCTCGGCTTGCGGGCGGTAAACTCCCTGCTCGATCACCTGGGCCGCACCGATGACCGCTCGACGCGAGCGGCACTGATGAAACAGCTCCTGGCGTTAGGGTCGAGCATGGGAGAAGTGGCAGCGGCCCGGCTGCCTGCTGCGCCCTGGTACCTCCAGCGAAACATCCTGGTGCTCATTGGACGCCTGGGAAGCTGGCCCCAGGGGTTCTCACCGCTGAGCTACGCGGCGCATATCGATCCCAGGATTCGCCGGGAGGGTATCAAGCTGCTGCTCGAATCGCCGGAGCATGTGGCCGAGGGCATTCTGATGGGACTTCGCGATGACGACGACGGGATCGTGGTACTGGCGCTGAACGCAGCGCTGGAGTCCTGCCCGCCGGAAGCGATTCCTGATGTTGAGGCGCTGGCCATGGATCTGCGGCGCCCTCCGGAGGTTCGGGTGCCCACGCTGCGCATTCTGGCCCGGACCCGCACGCCCCAGGCCCTGAAGGTATTGCTGGCCCAGGCACGGCACCGTCGCAGCTGGTTCCGCCGGCGGCTGGCTCCGAAATCGCCCGAGCTCCTCGCCGCGCTGGCGGGCCTGGCCAGTTACTGGAAGGATGATCCCCGCGCCATGGAAGTGCTGACCCGCGCACTCCGGCACTCGGATCCCGAGATCCGCGCCGCGGCAAGGTCGGCTGCCGCATGAGCGATCCGGTCCGTTTCCTGACCACGCTGTCCCAGGCGCTCGCCACCATGAGCCTCTATGGTGACGAGCACCCCGCCACCACCCGCGTCGTCGATGCGGCATTGGAGCGACTCCGGGAGCTCCAGGAACCTGATCCAAAGCTTCAGTTCACCTTCCTCGGTGG
The DNA here is from genome assembly GCA_963740175.1 of uncultured Gemmatimonadales bacterium. Classification (GTDB taxonomy): domain Bacteria; phylum Gemmatimonadota; class Gemmatimonadetes; order Gemmatimonadales; family GWC2-71-9; genus CAVVWJ01. Next base: position 166,557 of record CAVUDL010000010.1, on the reverse strand, counting down.
GGAAGTCCTGTTCGGGGCTGAGGTCGTGCAGGAGCTGGAAGGGTGGGACTGGAGCGGCCGCTTGATGAAAGCCGGCATAGAGCGGATCGAGTTCCTGCAGGTCGTGGACTCGGACCAGTTCGCCCGCTTTCTGTCGCACCTGGCGGTGCGACTCGGCATCCGGCCAGCGGCCAGCCTGGATCTCTGGCAAATGGGGGAATGCGCGATCCGGTTCGGCCAGGTCGCCCTGAACGAGGGTCAGACGGTTCGACCGGAGCCGGCTCGGATCGCCACATTCAGCTACACCCTGCACGAAGAACGCGAGGCAATGGAGTGGGTCCACCAGGAGATTCAGAAGGGGTCGAAGATTCCCATGGTCGAAGCGGACGCCGTCGTGCGCTCGCTCTCGATCGCCATGCACGCCGAACAGGCCATGGTGCTGCCCCTGCTCCAACTCAAGGAGTTTGACCAGTACACCACCACCCACTCGATGAACGTGTCGGTGCTGGCGATGGCCCTCGGTGAATATCTCGAGCTTGGCGGAGCCACCGTGCGCGCGCTCGGGGTCGCCGGACTGCTCCATGACCTGGGAAAGACCTGCATACCGCGGGAGATCCTGGTGAAGCCGGGAAAGCTCACTGAGTCGGAGCGCTCGGTCATCCGCGAACACCCGGTGGTGGGCGCGCGGATGCTGCTGGCCAGCCAGGAGCCGATGGAGCTGGCTGCGGTCGTGGCTTATGAGCACCACGTCATGCTGGACGGTGGCGGCTATCCGACGTTAGCCGGCGCACGAGGGGCGCAGTACGCCAGCATGCTGGTGCATGTCTGTGATGTGTACGACGCGCTGCGGACCCACCGGCCCTACCGTGAAGCCTGGGAATCCGAGCGGGCTTTGGCCTACATCAACGAACGCGCGGGCGTGGAGTTCGATCCCGGAGTTGCCCAGGCGTTCATCGCGATGATGCGACAGTGGGACCAGCGGGCTGCGAGGATTTCGGCCTGAGACCGGCCAGGCGCTGCTGCAGATGCCGGACGATCAGCTCGCCATGACCGCGCGCATTCTCGATGAAAAGCCGATTGGCATCATTTCCGCTTGCGATCACTCCAGCCAGATAGCACCCCGGTACCGGAGTGGCCATGGTTGCCTCGTCGTGAGCGGGCACCCCGGTCAGCGGATCAACCGGAACGCCTAACCGATGAAGCAGCTCCGTGTCGGCATGATACCCCGTCATAGCCAGCACCGCGTCGGCCGGCAGCATCTCGCTCGCGTCGCGAGCGTCGGACACGATCTCGACGTGCGTGGGAGTGATAGCACGCACCCGTGAGCGCCACCGGACCGCGATGCTCCCCTCCTTCACGCGGTTGACGATGTCCGGCAGCACCCAGGCCTTGACGGTACGATCGAAGCCCTCTCCGAAATGCACCAGCGTGACCGTGGCACCCGCTCGCCAGCATTCCAGGGCTGCATCCACGCTGCTGTTCCCTGCGCCGATCACGATCACCCGCTGGTGCCAATAGGGGTGCCCCTCGACGAAGTAATGGGCCACGTGCGGAAGATCTTCCCCAGGGACCCGGAGGAAGTTGGGGTTGTCATAATAGCCGGTGGCAAACACCACCGCCTGCGCCTGGTAGGCCTTGCTGTCGTGGCGCCGGGCTACCTGGATCCCGAAGGAGCCGTCGGGCGCTCTGGTGACATCAACCACGTCCTCCCCGGGACGGATGTCCAGCGCATAATGCTCCGCCACCCGGCGATAGTAGATGAGCCCGTCTTGCCGCGTGGGCTTCTCGTGGCTGGCGATGAACGGTATGCCACCGATCTCGATTCGCTCCGGCGTGGAGAAAAATGTCATCGCCAGCGGATAGCGCTCGATGGTGGATACGACGGTGCGACGGTCCAGGAGCACGCAGGAGAGCCCGGCCTGCCTGGCGGCAATGCCCGCCGCCAGCCCACATGGGCCGGCGCCGATGACCAGCAGATCCACCGATTCAGGCTTCATCAGTGACTCCTTGCCCGTACTGCCCCGCCGCGCCGCGGCCCCGCTGTCTACACTTCAATTATCTGATCGCGCCGTGTCCCGACGCTCACGTAGCGCACGGGCACCCCGGAGAGCGCCTCCAGCCGGTCCAGGTATGCCCGGGCCTGCGCCGGGAGGTCGGCCAGCCGGCGAGCCGCCCCGGTCGGCCGCTGCCAACCCTGGAGAACCTCATAAATCGGCTCCACCCGCCCCAGCGCGTCCACCTCGCCCGGCATCTGCTCACAACTCTTCCCATCCAGCCGGTACGCGACCCCGACCGGGATCTCGGCGAAGCTGTCGAGCACGTCGAGCTTGGTCACTGCGAGCCCCGTGAGGCCGTTGATCCGGGCCGCGTAGCGCACCACGGTCGCGTCGAACCAGCCGCATCTGCGCGGGCGCCCGGTCACCGCTCCGAACTCACCACCCAGTTGACGCAGACGCTCGTCATCGGGACTCTCGGCCTCGGTCGGGAGGGGGCCGTTGCCTACCCGCGTGGTATACGCCTTCACTACACCGAGGACGCCGTTGATCGCGGTTGGCCCGATGCCGGCCCCGACAGCAGCACCACCAGCGGTCGTGTTGGACGACGTGACATAAGGATAGGTGCCGTGGTCCACGTCGAGCAGCGCGCCTTGGGCCCCTTCCAGCAGCACCCGGCGCCCGTCGCGGACCGCCCGGTGCACCAGCAGGCCCGTGTCCGCGGCGAGAGGCAGCAGGCGCGGCGCCAGCCGTTCGAGCAGAGTGACATGATCTTCCAGGGAGGCTCGTTCACTACTGCCCATCATCTCCAGCAGCTGGTTGGCTCGGCCGACCCGCCCGGTCAAGAGATGACGGGCACACTCGACCCGCCGGAGATCAGCAACCCGGATCCCTCTGCGGCCGTACTTATCCTCATACGCCGGGCCGATGCCTCGGCCGGTCGTGCCCAGCTTCTGACTCTTCTCGCTCGCGGCATCGAGCAGCTTGTGGTAGGGCAGAACCAGGTGAGCTCGATCCGACACGAACAGGCGATTGGTGGTGTCGATCCCCCGCTCGCGCAGTTGGTCCAGCTCGGCGAAGAGGTTCTCCGGCTCGAGCACGACCCCGTTGCCGATAACACAGGTCACGCTCTGGTGCAGGATGCCTGATGGAATCTGCCGGAGAATGAACTGCCGGTCCCCGATAACGACGGTGTGTCCGGCGTTGGCGCCCCCCTGGTAGCGAACCACATAATCGGCCCGCTCGGCGAGCACGTCGACGAGTTTCCCCTTTCCCTCATCGCCCCACTGGGCGCCTACCACCACCACACAGGCGGTCCTGTCGTCGAACATGTACGCTCCCACGCTGAAACAACAAAAGAGCCCCTCGCGGGGCTCCTGAATCCTCGGGCAAACCTATCGCGAGCCTCAGGAAAGGTCAATTCGCGCAATGGCTTTCCCCACTTGCTCGGCGGTTCGAAATGAAAGCCCTTCGCTGGTGTCTGCGGGCGTGTGAATACAGCGCAGGGTTCGCCACGTCAGCCTTCCGATCGTCACCGCGGGAGCCACCCGGGACAGGGGCGCACTATCGACGAAGATGCCTAGCGGCAGACGGCGGCGCCGAATAGCCAGGCCCAGTCCCGTGAAAGCGGGCTCCAGCGTCCGGGCCAGCTGCTCACCCCTCTCGTCATGGCTGACCAGGTAGAGCGTGCCCTCCTGGTCGACCGTGTCCACGTTCACGAACTCGGTTCCGCCGCCGGTGTTCCAGTGCCGCGCGAACACTCGGGCGCCCACCAGACCGAACTCTTCGGCACCCGTGATGAGAATGCCGGTCCGGGCGTCGGCGACCCCGGCCGCGGCAAGTGCTGCGACCACGCCGGTGCCGTTGTCCCGGGCCCCGTGTGAGCGGCCCTTCAATCGCCCCCGACCAGCCAGGAACCCGGCCGTCACCGCCAGCACGACCCCCATCCCGGCGAGGACCGGCGACAGCGCGTCGTTCAGGCGTATGAGCCCGAGGGCAAACAGCGACACGAGAGCCAGGCCGGTAACCCAGACCGCCACCAGGCGCCCTGCCATGGAGTGGCCCTGAGCTTTCGAATCCAGATGAGCCACCACCCAACGATGGGGCGGTAGCTCGCCGCGGGTGGCGATGAGGTTGGCATCCTCCCGAGTGCCTTCGCCCAGCGATACCCAGCCGAGTCCAACACCGGTTGCCAGGACCGAAAGTGCCGCCAGCCCCACGCCCCACACCGCGAGGGCCGACCAGCCCGGCCACCTTTGGGAGGTTAGAAACGGCAACATCACGAGGGCGAGACCGCCGAGACCGGCGCCGAAGATGGGGAACCCGAGCAGGCTGGAAGGAGCGAAGGTGAACCGCTGGCGGGTTACCGCGTAGCCCAGCGCCGTCAGATAGCTGGCGACTTGCTCGCGTGCCTGAGCCGCTTCCGGGGTCCCGGCTTCACGGGTGAGGGCCAGAATTTTGAGGGCAGTCTCCCGTAGGCTAGGCACGCCTGCTGGAATGGCTCAGGCCTGCTTTGACCGCTTCGAGACGAGCGGTGGCTGATCCGCGGTGGCGAGGGCCGCGCGCTTGGTCTCCTCGGTGATCTGGTCGGCCGCGATCAGCTCATCCAGGTGCTGGTCATAGGTCTGAGTGCCAAGCTCCTTTTGACCGTCCGCCATGATCCGCTTGATCTGCGAGGTCCTCCGTTGGTCCTTGAGGCATTCGCGGACCGCTGGAGTTGCGAGCATGACCTCGACCGCCGCTACCCTGCCCTTGTCGCCCTTGAGCGGCAGCAGCTGCTGGGACACGATCGAGTGTACCGCCTCGGAGAACCGCATGCGGCCGATCTCACGCTCTTCGGCCGGCAGCGTGGCAATCACCCGCTCTATCGTAGTCGCCACGTCCGGCGTGGTAATGGTCGCGATGACCAGATGCCCGGTTTCGGCCCCCTTGAGCGCGGTGTCGATCGTGGTGGCATCGGCCATCTCGCCCAGTACCACGACGTCCGGGTCCTGCCGCAACGCCGCCTTGAGCCCGATCGCCAGGCTTTCCGTGTCCACGCCCACTTCCCGCTGCGTGATCGAGCACTGCAGGTCGCGGTGCAGGAATTCGATGGGGTTCTCGATGGTGACGACGTGCTTATGTAACGCGCGGTTGATATGATGCACCATGGCAGCCACGGTTGAGCTCTTGCCGCTGCCACTGACCCCCGAAACCAGGACCAGTCCCCGGTCAGCTTCCGCGACGACCTTGAGCACGTCGGGCAGCCGCAGCGATTCGATCGTCGGGACGGTGAAGGGGATGACCCGCATGACGATCATGAAGGAGGAACGCTGGCGCAGCACGTTGACCCGAAACCGCCCCACGCCGGGCATGCCCCAGGAACAGTCGAAATCCCGCAGTTTATCAATCTTGGCGCGGTCTTCGTCGTTGGTGATCAGCTTGAGCGCAATGGCCCGGGTCTGATCCGGCGTCAGACGCTGTTTGGTCAGCGCTACCAGCTTGCCGTTGATACGGGCGCGGAATACGTCTCCCGCCTTGATGTGCAGGTCCGACGCGCCCCGCTCGACCGCCGCCTTGATGATCTTCTCCATGGATGCCGCCAAAGTAGGGGACTGCCCAGAGTCAGCCACGGTGACCCAACCCGTTGGCGATCACCGGCTTTCCAGCGCCGGAAAGAATCCCATCCGGTCTCGCACCTCGCGCAGCGTCTCTGAAGCCCGCCGACGCGCGCTGGCCGCCCCCGCCGCCAGGATCTCATCTACCCGCTCCGGGGTTTCCTGGAGCGCGAGCGCGCGCGCCCGGATAGGCGCGAGGGTGGCGATCATATTATCGGCCAACACCCTCTTACAATCGAGGCACCCCCATTTGGCACCCCGGCAGTTCTCCGCCACGGTTCCGACGGTCTCCGGGGGTGAGAAATACTTATGCAGGTGAAAAATGTTGCATATCTCGGGATTTCCCGGATCCTTGCGGGTGACCCGAGCCGGATCAGTCTTGGCCGGCCGGAGCTTCTGCCAGATCTCCTCCGGACTGTCGAGCAGCCCGATGGTGTTGCCCAGGCTCTTTGACATCTTCGCCTGACCATCCAGGCCGGTGATCCGTTTGGCCTCCGTAAGGATGGGTTGGGGTTCGGGAAAGAAGTCGACCCCGCCCCCGAACTCCGCGTTCCACTTGCGAGCAATCTCGCGGGTCAGCTCCAGATGCTGCACCTGATCTTCTCCGACCGGTACCAGATCCGCGCGATACAGAAGGATGTCGGCTGCCATCAGGACTGGATAGTTGAGCAGGCCGACCGGCACGCTCTCAAACTTCTCTGACTTATCTTTGAACTGCGTCATCCGCTCGAGCTCGCCCAACGGCGTCACGCTATTCAGGAGCCACTGGAGCTCTGAGTGTTCGGGGACATGCGACTGCACGAAAAGGGTTGCCTGCACCGGATCAATGCCGGCGGCAAGGAGCCCCACCGCCATGTCGCGGGTCCGCTGCGCGAGGGTGTCCTTGTCATACTTGCCCGTAATGGCATGTAGGTCCACGATGCAGATGAGCGACTCATAACTACGTTGCAGGTTGACCCAATTTTGAACCGCGCCGAGCCAGTTGCCGATGTGCAGCTCGCCGGACGGTTGAATTCCCGAAAATATTCGTGGCATGTCGGGCAACTTACCCTCCCGCAAGTGGGCACACAAGAACTTGTCCGCCTTAGACTTACTTCATCTGGCCAGAGCCGCGGCCGAGGCCGCCGGCGACTACCTGCGCCGGGTGCGACGCCCCGCCGATCCCAGCGGCTGGACCCTCAAAGGCAGCCGCGATTTTGTGACCGAGGTGGACCGCACGGCGGAGGAGATCGTTTCGGAGCATGTTCTGGCCGCCGAGCCGGGTTCCCGCATCGTGGGCGAGGAGCTGGCCCCGGCTCTGGTTACCGAGGGCCTGGTCTGGGTCGTGGACCCACTCGACGGAACCACTAACTTCCTGCACGGCTTTCCCTGTTATGCCGTCTCGATTGCCGCTGCTCTCGACGGGGTGCTCCAGGCGGGAGTCGTGCTGCACGTGCCCCGCAACGAGTTCTACTGCGCCTCCCGTGGTGGGGGCGCCTGGCTGGGCGAGGAACGCCTGACCGTCTCGACCATCACCGATCCGGAGTTTGCCTTGATCGGCACCGGCTTCCCCTTTCGGGACCTCTCCCGGCTCACCGAGTACCAGCACCAGTTCGCCCGGGTAGCCCAAGCCACCAGCGGTATCCGCCGCCCCGGCGCGGCGGCGATCGATCTGGCGGATGTCGCAGCGGGTCGGTTCGACGGCTTCTGGGAGCAGCGGTTATCAGCCTGGGACATCGCGGCGGGTACGCTGCTGATCCGCGAGGCGGGCGGCGCGGTCACTGATTATGCGGGACGAGACATCGGGATCGAGCATACACCCGTGGTCGCGGGGAATCCGTCGATACACCGCTGGCTCGTCAATACGTTGAACGTTGATCTTTCAGCCTGAAAGCTCCATGGACGAAGAAGGCGTACTGGATTCAGAGCATTCGATACAGGAATGGTCCGCTGCGGTGGCTGCGGCCACCTCGACACCCGCCGGCGGAGCCGTCGCTGCGCTGGCCACCGCGTTGGCGGCCTCGCTGGTAGCAATGGTGGCAGGCCTTACGGTCCAGCGCGAGAAGTATGCGGCGGTCCACGATCACGCCCGCGACACCTTTCAGCGGGCCGAGCAGCTGCGGACCGACTTGATGGACATGGCGACGCTGGACGCGGTCGCGGTGGCGGAGTATATGGACGCGCTGAGTCTGCCTCAGGCAACCGAGTTCGAGCGGACGGCGCGGGAAGCGGCCAAGCGCATCGCGCTGATCGAAGCGGCACGGGTGCAGTTGGAGCTCCTGCATCAGGCCTCGGAGGTGGCCGATCTGGCCGAGTCCATGGTCGGGTCGGGAGTCGCCACCGCCATCGGAGACGCGGCCGCGGCGGCCCTGCTGGCAGCGGCCACGAGCCGAAGCGCCTACTGGAGCATACGGAGCAATCTGAAGGCAGCCCGGTGGCCCGAAGAGGCCCGAGTGATGATTGATGCGGCCTGGACTTCTTTAGAGCAGGTGGAGGCGGCGGAGCTCAGGGTCCAGCAGCTGCTCGAAGAGCGGATCGGCTGATCGCTCCCACCTTTCCCTTCAGCAGGTGGTCAGAATCCGCGGCCCGTTCGCCGTGATCACCACGGTGTGCTCAAAGTGGGCAGAGAGACTCCCATCGGCCGTGACTACGGTCCATTTATCGGCGAGGGTCTTGGTCGCAGGATCTCCCATCGTAATCATGGGCTCGATGGCCAGCGTCATCCCCTCGAGCAGCCGGGCCAGCCGCTTGGGGCGGCCATAGTTGGGTACCTGGGGCTCCTCATGGAACTGGGTGCCAATTCCGTGGCCGACCAGCTCGCGGACCACGCCGTACCCGGCTCCCTCTGCCACCCGCTGCACCGCATAGCCGATGTCGCCCACATGATTGCCGACGTGGGCCGCGGCAATGCCGGCCGCGAGAGATTCCTGCGTGACCCGCAGCAGCCGCTCGATCTGGTCCGTCACCTGCCCCACCGGGAGGGTCGTCGCCGAGTCGGCGTGGAGGCCTTCGAGCTGCACCCCGACATCCACGCTGACGATGCTGCCTTCCTCGAGCACTCGTTTGGGCGACGGTATGCCGTGCACGATCTCTTCATCTATCGAAGTGCACAGGGTCTTGGGGAAGCCGTAGAGTCCCTTGAAGGACGGCACCGCACCGTCGTGGCTCCGAATGAAGCGCTCCGCCTCGGCATCGAGATCCTCGGTGCTGATCCCCGGGCGAAGAATTTCCCGCATCCGGGCGAGCGTGCCGGCCACAATACGGCCGGCGCGACCCATGATGTCGATTTCCCGGGGGGACTTCAGCGTGATCATGTTACTTGCCAAGGGCCTGTCGGACTCTTTTCGCGATGGATTCCACCGAGCCGGTTGCCGGAATACGTCGTACCAGCTTTCGCGCCTCGTACCAGTCGAGCACCGGCGCCGTCTGCCTCCGATAGGTGCTGAGGCGCGTGGCGACAGCCTGAGGATCGTCGTCGGCTCGCTGCTCGATCTCACGGCGCCGGCCCAGTCGAGCGAGGATCTCGTCGTCACTGACGTCGAAGAACAGCACCGCGCTCAGCCGGCGCCCCTGTTCGGACAGCAGCCGCTCGACGCCCTCCGCCTGAGGGATGGTTCGGACCACTCCGTCGAATATTACTCCCTTGCGCGCGGAGGGTTTGTTGAGCTCCTCCCGCACGATTCCGAGAATCAGCTCATCGCTCACCAGGTGTCCGGCCTCCATCAACTCCCTGGCCTGGACCCCGAGTGGGGTGCCCCGCTTGACCGCATCCCGCAGCAGGTCACCCGTGGCGAACTTCGGCACGCCGAGCGCCTCGGCCAGCAGCGCACCCTGAGTGCCCTTCCCCGCGCCAGGGGGCCCCATCAGTAGGATGTCCATTCCTGATTCCGATCCCCATAAAGGGCTATGGGCTATGGGCCGTGGGCTGGATCGGAGTAGCCCATAGCGCATAGCCCATAGCGAGCTCTTTCTACCTTATATATACCGTTGCTGCCGCCCGCGGAACTTGACCCGTCCGGTCTTCATGAACCCGTCATACTTCCGGAGCGTGCGATGCTGCTCCACCTGCGCGATGGTATCGAGGAGCACGCCGACCACGATCAGGACCGAGGTGCCGCCGAAACCGGTGTTGGGTATTCCCAACCACTTGGATACCAGGATCGGCAGGAGGGCCACGAGGGCCAAAAAGAGGCCGCCCGGGAGCGTGATCCGAGCCAGTACGCCATCGATGTAGTCCGCGGTGCTGGCGCCGGGTTTCACCCCAGGAATGAAGCCGCCCTGCTTCTTCAGGTTCTCCGCCAGGTCGACCGAGTTGAAAATGATCGAGGTGTAGAAATAGCTGAAGACCAGGATCAGGAACCCGAACACGAGGTCGTATGGTAAATCGCCGGGCTGGAAGAAGCTGGCTAGCTCGGTCAGCACCGCATTCTGGGTGAAGCTGGCGATCGTGCCGGGGACGATGATGATCGTCTGGGCGAAGATGATCGGCATCACGCCGGCGGTAATGAGGCGGATGGGAATGAAGGTCTTGGTTCCTTCACGCACCCGTCCCCGCCCCATCACCTTGCGTGGGATCTGGATGGGGATTCGCCGGGCCGCGATCGTCATGGCGACAACTGCCGCGATGGTCAGGACCAGGATGGCGATGAATACTGCCACACCAATGGGGGTCACGACGCCCGTCTGCACGAATTGAAGCAGCTGGAGCAGGCCGGGCCAGAACCGCTCCAGGATCGAGAACGTGATCAGCAGGCTCATCCCGTTGCCGATGCCCCGCTCGGTGATCTGTTCGCCCAGCCACATGACGAAAATCGCGCCGGTCGTCAAGGTCACGACCATGATGAGGCGGGACCAGAAGCCCGGCGTCGGCACGGCTCCGGGTATCGACTCGGTGAACAGCGCGAAGGTGTACGCCTGCGACAGCGCAATGAACACGGTCAGATACCGGGTCCATTGGGTGATTTTCTTTTTCCCCTCCTCGTCCTTCTGCATCTTTCCGATGGAGGGGGCCACACCGCCCGCCAGCTGGAAGATGATCGAGGCCGAGATGTAGGGCATGATTCCCAGCGCGAACACGGTGGCGCGTGAGAGCCCGCCGCCCAGCGCGTCATACAGTCCGAAGAATCCAGCCGCGGCGGAGTTCCGGATGAAGTCGGCCAGGGCCGTGACGTTGACACCCGGCGCGGCGATGTGAGCGCCGATCCGGTAGATGACCAGGGCCATGAGCGTGAAGAGCAGCTTCCTCTTCAGCTCCTCGTCCATGGCAAAATTGGGTCGAACAGCTGTCATTGTGAGTTACCCGGTAGGACCGCCCTACCCCTCGATTTTGCCGCCGGCGGCCTCGATCTTGGCGCGCGCCGATGCGGAGAAGGCCACGCCTCGAACAGTGTAGGCCCGGTCGGCGTCACCGGTTCCCAGCAGCTTGACGGGGGCATCCGGCTTTCCGATGAGTCCGGCGGAGTACAGCGTCTCAGGGCTGACGTCGCCGGCACTCACCTTCTTCAAGTCGGCCAGGTTCACGATCTGGTTCTCCACCCGGAACGGATTGGTGAAGCCCCGCTTGGGCAGCCGGCGGTACATCGGCATCTGGCCGCCCTCAAAGCCGGGGTTCGTGCCGCCGCCGGTCCGCGCCTTGTGCCCCTTGTGACCCTTGCCCGAGGTCTTGCCCAGCCCCGAGCCCGGTCCGCGGCCGACCCGCTTCCGCGCCTGGGTCGAGCCGGGCGCCGGCTTGAGGTTGGACAGGGTTATCGCCGGGACGCTCGCGGCGCCCGGTGCGTTCTTGGTCTTCGCCATCAGCTCTCCTGCGCCGGCGTCACCTCGATGAGGTGACGCACTTTGATCAACATGCCCCGTACCGATGATGTGTTCGGCACCTTCACGGTCTGCTGGTGATGCCGGAGACCCAGCGCCCGCAAGGTCCGGCGCATCGTCTCAGGGTGCCCGATCTCGGATCGGATCTGCTTCACCGCCAGCGCGCTGGCCTTGTCTTCGGTGGGGATCACCGCGGCGTGATGCCCGGGTCCCTGGCGGCCGACCACCGGATTGCGTCCCATTGTCAGCCTTCCTGTCTTGCCTTGTAGGCGATCTGGTCCAGATCCACTCCGCGCTCGCGGGCGATCTGGCGGGCGGACACGAGGTGAACCAGTCCGTCCATGGTCGCGCGCACCATGTTATGGGGATTGGTCGAGCCCAGGCTCTTGGTCAGGATGTCGGTGATGCCGGCGCACTCGAGCACGGCACGCACCGGACCGCCAGCGATCACGCCGGTCCCGGTTGCTGCCGGCTTCAACAGGACCCGGCCGGCCCCGTGCTCCCCGATGACTTCGTGCGGGATGGTGGAGCCAGTGCGAGGCAGCTCGATCATGGCGCGCTTGGCCGCATCGACCGCCTTGCGAACCGCTTCCGAGACCTCGTTGGCCTTCCCGGTGGCAATGCCGACTTTACCCTTGCCATCGCCCACGGCCACGAGCGCGTTAAAGGAAAAGCGCCGGCCGCCCTTCACCACTTTGGCCACCCGGTTGATGGCAATCACGTTCTCGACGTGCTCGCTGGACCGATCCCGGTCGCCGCGATCGCGCCGGGGTCCGCCCCGGCCACCCCGGTCTCCCCGCTCACCACCGCGACCGCCCCTGCCCCGAGGCCGGTCGCTGCCGGCTGGGCGCTCGGCGACCGCCGGTGCGTCACTCGGCTTGCCGATCTCTGCCGCGCTGCCTTCGGCGACCAGACTGTTATCCTGGGGCCCCGCCACGCTTTCATCCGACATTAGAACTCCAATCCACCCTCGCGTGCGCCGTCGGCGACGGCCTGCACACGACCATGGTAACGGTAACCTGCCCGATCGAACACGACTTTGGTGATGCCTGCGGCCTTGGCTTTCTCGGCCAGCAGCTTGCCGGTGCCCTTGGCTCGTCCTACCTTGGCCGCGCCGTCCGCCTGTATCCCCTCGCTGAGATCGCTCACGCCCAGCAGCGTGACGCCGAGCTCGTCGTTGACGAGCTGGGCATAGATGTGCTTCAATGAGCGATACACCACCAGACGCGGCCGTTCGGCCGTCCCCGAGACCTTACGCCGCACCCGCAGGTGGCGGCGATATCTAAGCTGCAGCCGAGTCTTGGGCGCGTGAATCGTACGCATTACTTGGCTCCTGTCTTGCCGGCCTTGCGGCGCACCTGCTCACCCTGATAGCGGATGCCCTTGCCCTTGTATGGTTCCGGCGGCCGTACCGCGCGGAGCTCCGCGGCCACCTGCCCCACCAGCTCCTTGTCGGCACCTTCGATCTTGACCACGGTGTTGTTGTCGACCGAGATCTTGATGCCCTTTGGCGCCTCATACTTCACCGGGTGGGAGTACCCGACGATCAGGTTGACGCCATAGGGCTTGGCCTCGGCCTTGTAGCCGACACCCTGGATCTCCAGCGTCTTGCTGAAGCCCTTGGAGACGCCCTCCACCATGTTCTGGACCAGGGTCCTGGTCAGCCCGTGGAGCGCCTTGTGCCGCTTTTCCTCGCTCGGCCGGGCCACGGTGAACTGGTCCTTCTCGAGCGCGATTTGCATGTCCGGGTGGAGGCTACGGCGCAGCTCCCCGCGCGGCCCCTTGACCGCGACGCTGTGGCCCTGGAGCGTGACCGTCACGCCCTTGGGCACCACGACCGGTTTTCTTCCGATACGCGACATCGTACCCCCTACCAGACAACGGCGAGCAGCTCGCCGCCAAGATTCGCGGTACGCGCCTCGCGATCCGTCATGAGGCCCCGCGGGGTGGAAACGATGGCCATGCCCAGGCCGTTCTTCACCCGCGGCAGCTCGCGGCACTTGACGTAGCGCCTGAGGCCGGGCGTCGAGACCCGCCGCAGCTCGCGGATGACCGGTGCCTCGTTGTGGTACTTCAGGTACAGGCGCAGGACGCCATGGGCACCATCGTCGAGGATCTTGAAATCCGCGATGTAGTGATTGTCACGCAGCAACCGGGCGACCTCGCTCTTCAGCTTCGAGACGGGCATGTCCACTCGCCGGTGGCCGGCGGAGCAGGCGTTCCGGATGCGTGTCAGCATATCCGCGACGGGATCTGTCAGGCTCATACTTCCTCGTTCCCCTTACCAGCTGGCCTTGCGCACGCCCGGGATTTCCCCCTTCAAGGCGAGCTCACGGAAACAAATACGGCAGAGTCCAAACTTCCGCAGCACCGCGCGGGACCGTCCGCACCGCTGGCAGCGGCGTACGGTGCGCACCTTGAACTTCGGCGTGCGTTTGGCTCTTTCAATCCAGGCAGTCTTTGCCATCTCAATTCCTCTTAGGTGAGAGGTGAGAGGTGAGAAGTGAGCGCCTCTCCACTCCACTTCTTCCTTCTCACTTCTGACTTCTCACTGTTACTCGCCTACGCCACCCTTACCGGAGTCTCGCCCCGGAATGGCCAACCCAGCTCCCGCAGGAGCCCCATGGCGAGGTCATCCCGGCTGGTCGAGCTGACCAGCGTGATGTCCATGCCATGAATCTTTTCGACCCGGTCAAAGTCGATCTCCGGGAAAATCATCTGCTCCTTGATCCCGAAGGTGTAGTTCCCCCGCCCGTCGAAGCTCCGCGTCGGCAGGCCGCGAAAGTCCCGGATACGCGGGATCGCGAGGTTGATGAAGCGGTCCAGAAACTCGTACATCCGGGCGCCCCGCAGGGTCACGGCGGCCCCGACCGGCATGCCGGCCCGAAGCCCAAAGTTGGCAATTGCCTTCTTGGCCCGGGTGACGGTGGCGCGCTGGCCGGCGATTAGACCCAGCTCCTCCACCGCGGCGTCGAGCTGCTTTGGATTCTTGCTGGCGTCGCCCATTCCCACGTTCAACACGATCTTTACCAGGCGGGGAAGCTGGTTGGGATTGGCCAGACCAAACTCCTTGGCCAGCCGAGGCCGCACCGTCTGCTCGTAATACTCCTGGAGCCGCGGCTTGCCCTCCATGGCCTTGGGGGCATGGTCGACCGCTCCAGCGGCTCCCTTTTCCTTCCCCTTGCCGCCGCCACCCTGCTGCGGCGCCGCGCCACCCTTGGGTGCAGCGGCAGCTCCGCCCTTCCCTCCCTTGCCGGCCTTCCCGGCTTCCTTCGTCTCCGCCATGCTACCTGCTCCTTGGAATCGGCTGGTCCGACTTGACCGCGATCCGCTCGACGGTTCCATCGGTGTCCCGGCGGCGCCGGACCCGGCTCGGCTCTCCGCTCTTGGGATCGATCAGCATCGCCTTCGAGTGATGGATCGGCGCGGCAAACTCCACGATTCCACCCTCGGCGGTGTTGGTGGCCCGGCGATGCCGCTTCACCACGTTCACGCCCTCGATGGTCACCCGGCCGGTTTTGGGGTCGACCCGGAGCACCCGGCCGCGCTTGCCCTTGTCCTCGCCGGAGATCACCTGCACCGTGTCACCCTTGGTGATGTGCAGGCGCATCGGAGTCGCCGCTTGGTGGCGGACCCGCTTGGCCTTCTTGAACACGAGCGGCTTCATGCTACAAAACCTCCGGCGCGAGTGAGACGATCTTCATGTAGCGCTTCTCCCGGAGCTCACGGGCGACCGGTCCGAAGATGCGGGTGGCGCGCGGCTCGCCGGCATCGTTGATCAGCACCGCAGCATTCTCGTCGAAGCGGATATAGGAGCCGTCCTTCCGACGGGTCTCCTTGGCGGTACGGACGATGACCGCCTTGGCGACGTCCCCCTTCTTCACCTGGCCGGTGGGGATGGCGTCCTTGATCGCTACCACGACGGTGTCGCCCAGGCCTGCGTAGCGGCGCTTGCTGCCACCCAGGACCCGGATGACCAGAGCCTTGCGAGCGCCCGAGTTGTCCGCGATGCGGAGAATGCTTTCTTGCTGAACCATGTGTTCCTCAATCTCACTCTCAATCGGTCCGGGCTTACTTCGCTCGCTCCACGATCTCCGTCACCCGCCAGTTCACCGTCTTCGCCAGCGGCCGCGTCTCCATGATCCGCACCGTGTCGCCCGCCTTGGCGCCGTGCTCGTTGCGGGCCTTCACCTTCTTGGTGCGGGTGACCTGCTTGCCGTACACCGGGTGCGCATACCTCCGCACCAGCGTCACAGTGACGGTCTTCTCCATTTTGTCACTGGAGACCACACCCATCCGGGTCTTGCGCCGGGTGCGTGGGGAGGTCGTCGTCTGTTCGGTCATGTTTGTCTTCCTCAGTTGCCAGTCACCAGTCACCAGTATCAGTCATGAAGCACGAGTTTCGAGTTACGAGGCTGGCGACTCGCGACTAGAGACTGGCGACTTCTCTCTCAAGATCGTCTGGATCCGCGCGATCTCCCGGCGGATGGTCCGAAACCGCATCGGATTTTCGATCGACTCGGTGGCCGACCGGAACCGGAGCCGGAACCGCTCTTCGATGAGCTCGGCCAGCTTGGTCTCCAGGTTTTCCTGCGACATCTCGCGCAGCTCGTTGGTCTTGGCCACTTAGATCTCCTCCCGCTTCACGAAGCGCGTTTTCACCGGGAGCTTGGCGGCGGCCAGCGCGAGCGCCTTCTTGGCCAGGTCCTCGCTGATGCCCTCGATCTCGAACAAGACCCGTCCGGGCTTGACCACGGCCACCCACCCCTCGGGATTCCCCTTACCCTTCCCCATTCGCGTTTCGGCGGGCTTCTTGGTGATGGGCTTGTCCGGAAAAATCCGGATCCACACCTTGCCGCCCCGCTTCATCTCGCGGGTCATCGCCACGCGGGAAGCCTCGATCTGACGGTTCGTGACCCAGCCCGGATCCAGGCTCATGAGCCCGAACTCCCCGAACGCGACCGTGTTGCCTCGGGTGGCAATGCCCTTGGTCCGGCCCTTGAACGTCTTGCGGAACTTGATCCGCTTCGGCGCGAGCATCGGACTCAGGCCCCGGTGCTGTAGGTGCGGCCCGACATGTCCTCGATCACCTCACCCTTGAAGATCCAGACCTTGATTCCGATGGTGCCGTATGTGGTCTTCGCCGTGCTGGTGGCGTAGTCGATGTCGGCCCGCAACGTGTGCAGGGGCACCCGGCCTTCATGATACCCCTCGGTGCGCGCGATCTCGGCGCCGCCCAGGCGGCCGGCGGCCCGCACCTTGATCCCCTGGGCGCCCATCCGCATGGCGCTCTGTACCGCCCGCTTCATGGCGCGGCGGAACGAGATGCGCTGCGTGAGCTGGTGGGCGATGTTGTCTCCGACCAGCTGGGCCGACAGCTCGGGCCGCTTGATCTCCTCGACGTTGATCGCCGCTTCCTTGCCGGTCAGCTGGGCCAGCTCGTCGCGGAGCTTGTCCACCTCTGCCCCGCGCTTGCCGATGACCACCCCCGGCCGGCCGGTATGCACGGTGATCGTGACCTTGCCGGGCCGCCGCTCGATGTGAATCTCCGAGATGGCCGCGTGCCCCAACCGGGTCTTCAGGTACTTCCTGATCAGCTCGTCTTCCTTCAGCAGGGCCGGCATCTCCTTGGTCGCGAACCATCGCGACGACGACTGCCGGACGATGCCGAGCCTGAGCCCGATCGGATGCGTCTTCTGGCCCATTACTCGCTCTCCTTGGTCTCCACGTGGATCTCCACGTGGCTGGTGCGCTTCCGGATCGGCGTGGCCCGGCCCTGCGCCGCGGCGGTGAACCGTTTCAGCGGCTGGCCGCCATTGACGATCGCCTTCTTGACGAAGAGCGCGTCCACATCGAAGCTGGCGTTCTCCTTGAGCGCCTTCTGCTCCGCGTTCGCCACCGCCGACTTGAGCGTCTTGGCGATCTGCTTGGCTGCCAGCTTCTTGTTGAACTTCAAAATCGCATACGCCTCGTTCACATCCTTGCCGCGGATGAGATCGATGACGAGCCGCATCTTTCTGGGCGACTGGCGCACCAGCCGCTGGATCGCATGGCCGCTCATGGCTACTCCGGCTTGGCTTTCTTGTCGGCCACGATCTTACCGCTGTGGCCCCGGAAGAGCCGCGTAGGCGCGAACTCTCCCAGCTTGTGGCCCACCATGTTCTCGGTGACGTACACCGGGACGAACTTGTTCCCGTTGTGCACCGCGAAGGTGTGGCCCACGAACTCGGGGAGAATCGTGCTGGCCCGACTCCAGGTCTTCACCACCCGCTTTTCGTTCTTGCTGTTGAGGACCTGTACCTTGGTCATCAACGCGTCCTGAACGAAGGGACCCTTCTTTACGCTACGTGCCATGGTTGAATCTCGCTATTGGCTATTGGCTACTGGCTATTGGCGCTCCAGCCGCCATCGGCGGAGTCATCCATAGGCCACCGGACTAGCTCAAGCGACCGATAGCCAATAGCCCTCTACTACGTTGTCGCCTTCCCGCGCTTCCGTCCCCGCACGATCATCTTGGTTGAGCCCTTCTTCCGGTGGCGGGTCTTCTTGCCCTCGACCTTGCCCCAGGGCGACGTGGGCGGCCGGCCACCCGAGCTCTTGCCTTCGCCGCCGCCGAGCGGGTGGTCCACCGGGTTCATCGCCACGCCGCGCACCTTGGGCCGCTTACCCAGCCACCGGCTCTTGCCGGCCTTGCCGACCGAAAGCAGCTCGTGCTCGGAGTTCCCGACCTCACCCACCGTCGCGAGACAGCGGCCGTGCACCAGACGCATTTCGGTGGAGCGGAGCCGCAGCGTCACGTAGTCGCCCTCTTTGGCCACGACCTGCGCGCTCGACCCGGCGGTCCGGGCCAGCTGGCCGCCCTTGCCGATCTTGAGCTCCACATTGTGCACCGTGGTGCCGAGCGGAATCTCGCCCAGGGGCACCGCGTTGCCGGTCCGGGTATCGGAGCCGGGGCCCGAGACGACGGTGTCGCCCTGCAGCAGGCCCTTGGGGTGCAGGATGTAGCGCTTCTCGCCGTCGGCGTACACGATGAGGGCGATCCGGGCGCTCCGGTTGGGATCGTATTCGATCTCCGACACCTTGCCCGGGATGCCGAACTTGTTCCGCTTGAAGTCGATCTTGCGGTACTGCCGCTTGTGCCCGCCACCGCGATGCCGGGAGGTGAGGTGGCCCTGGTTGTTGCGGCCGCCGGTCCGCTTCTTCGGCTCGAGCAGCGACTTTTCGGGTGTCGCGCGCGTCACCTCGTCGAAGCCCGAGACGGAGCGAAAACGGGTGCCCGCGGTCATGGGTCGGAACTGTTTGATGCTCATCTCAGCCCTCGAACACGGCGATCGAGTCGCCATCCTTGAGCGTGACGATCGCTTTCTTCCACCGGGCTGTAGCGCCCCGATAGCGACCGCGCGTGACCTCGCGCCGGCGCACCTGCATGGTGCGGACATCGGTGACTGTCACGCCGAACAGCTTTTGGAGCGCATCCCGGATCTGGTGCTTGTTGGCCTCCGGGTGCACTTCAAACGTGTATTCCTTGCGCGTCTGGTAGGCGGCCGAGCTCTTCTCCGTCACCACCGGCCGGACCACGACCTGATGCAGCGTCGGCATTACTTGGACCCCTTCTTCTTCGGCGCGGCCTTCTTCGCCGGCTTGGTCGCAGACTTCTTCGCCGTAGTCTTCTTGGCCGCCTTGGCCTTGGCCGCCGGCTTCTTCTCGGCCTTGGGCTTCCTGGCCTTGGCCGCAGGTTTGGCTGCGGTTGCCCGCTTCGGCTTCCTTTCCGCCCTTTCCGCTCTTTCCGCCTCAGTTTCTTCGGGCAGCGGCTCCGGCATGACGCCCGTCAGCGCCGCTTCCTCCACGACCACGACCTCGGACCACAGAATGTCGTAGGCCGATGCCTCGGGGTAGGACATCACTTCCACGCCCTGAAGATTGCGACCGCTGAGGTACGCGTTCGGATGGTGCCCCGCAGTCAGCACTAGGGTCTTGCGCCCGTTCACGCCGAGGCTCCCCAGCAGCTCCACCAGTTGCGCCGTCCTGGGCGCCCGGAACGCCAGCCGCTCGATCACGTGCACCGCGCCTTCACGCGCCCGCGCGTTCAGCGCGCTCTTGCGCGCCAGTTGCTTCACCTTGCGGGGAATCTCGGTTCGGTAGTCCCGCGGCGAAGGGCCGAAGACGATACCGCCACCGCGCCAGTGGGGCGCGCGAGTGGATCCCTGCCGGGCCCGCCCGGTGCCCTTCTGCTTCCACGGCTTCTGGTTGCCACCGGAGACGAAGCTCCGGGTCTTGGTCATGTGGGTGCCCTGACGCTGGTTGTTCAGGTACACCTTCACGGCCTGGTGCAGGACCGGTTCGTTGATGGTGCCGTCGAAGTACTCCGCTGGCAGGGCGAAGTTTGCGTCCCGCTTGGCACCAGCCGACGAGTAGTGGGGCGCTTCAATCATGGCGACTCGGCCCTCCCTGCTTGGCGACCGTCACGATGCCGTTCTTGGATCCGGGGATGGCACCCCGCACGAACAGAAGGTTCCGCTCCGGATCGACCTTCACGACCCGCAGCCCCAGCTCGGTGTGCCGCTCGGCGCCCATGTGGCCCGGCATCCGCTTGCCCTTGATCACGCGCGAGGGGTCGGTGCCGGGGCTGATCGAGCCGGGCTTCCGGTGGCGGGTGTTCCCGTGGGTGGCCGGTCCACCACCGAAGTGGTAGCGATGCACCACGCCCTGGAATCCCCGTCCCTTGGTGGTACCAGTGACCTTGACCAGCTCGCCCGGAGCGAAGATGTCCACCTTGATCTCGGCGCCGGGTGCCGGGGCGTCGCCATTGACGGTGAAGACACGCAGGACCTGGGGCGCCACGTCGAGCCCCGCCTTCTTGGCGTGGCCGAGCTGGGCCTTGCTGGTGCGCTGCTTGCGCCGGGCGCCGAATCCCAGCTGAACCCCGCCATCGCGCACCTGCACCACGCGGCAGGGTCCGGCCTCGATGACCGACACCGGAACCGCGGTCCCGTCTTCCGAAAAGACCCGCGTCATGCCGAGCTTGCGGCCGATCAATCCGATGGTCATCGCTATTCGACCTTGATCTCGACGTCCACACCAGCCGGGAGGTCGAGCTTCGTCAGCGCGTCCATGGTCTGGGGTCGGGAGTCATTGATATCCATGAGCCGCTTATGGGTGCGAAGCTCGAACTGCTCCCGGCTCTTCTTGTCGACGTGCGGGCTGCGCAGCACCGTCCAGCGCTCGGTCTTCACCGGCAGCGGGATGGGCCCGGAGACCTGCGCGCCGGTCTTCTCGGCGGTCCGGACGATGTCGGCGGCGGCCTGGTCGAGGACAACATGGTCGAAGGCCTTTAACCTGATTCTGATCTTCTGCGCCATAGCTTGCTCGCTGGTCTAGAGTCTAGGGTCTAGAGTCAAATGGTCGAGGGATGTAGACCCTGGACCCTAGACCCTTGACGGTCTTTCTACTTGAGAATCTTGGTGACGACGCCGGCGCCCACGGTCCGGCCACCCTCGCGGATGGCAAAGCGCAGCCCCTCGTCCATCGCGATCGGCGTGATCAGCTCGATCGTCATCTGCACGTTGTCCCCCGGCATCACCATCTCCACCCCACCCGGCAGCTCGCAGCTCCCCGTCACGTCCGTCGTGCGGAAGTAGAACTGGGGCCGGTACCCCTTGAAGAACGGCGTGTGCCGCCCCCCCTCTTCCTTCGTCAGCACATACACCTCCGCCTCGAAGTGCGTGTGCGGCGTGATGCTCCCCGGCTTCGCCAGCACCATCCCCCGCTCGATCTCCGCCTTCTCGATGCCCCGCAGCAACAGCCCCACGTTGTCCCCCGCCTCCCCCTGGTCCAGCAGCTTGCGGAACATCTCCACCCCCGTCACCACCGTCTTCTTGGCACTGTTGAACCCCACCAGCGCCACTTCCTCGCCCACCTTGACCACCCCGCGCTCAATGCGACCCGTGGCGACGGTCCCCCGCCCCGTAATCGAGAACACATCCTCCACCGGCATCAGGAACGGCTTGTCGATCTCCCGCTTCGGCTGCGGGATGTAGCTGTCCAGCGCGTCCAACAGCTCCTGGATCTTCTGCCCCTGCTCCGACTTCGGATCCCCGCTCTCCAGCGCCTGCAGCGCACTCCCCTTGATGATCGGCGTGTCGTCCCCCGGGAAGTCATAGCTCGACAACAGCTCCCGCACCTCCAGCTCCACCAGCTCCAACAGCTCCGGGTCGTCCACCATGTCCACCTTGTTCATGAACACCACGATGTACGGCACGTTCACCTGCTTGGCCAGCAGGATGTGCTCCCGCGTCTGCGGCATCGGGCCATCGGCCGCACTCACCACCAGGATCGCCCCATCCATCTGGGCCGCCCCCGTGATCATGTTCTTCACGTAGTCCGCGTGCCCCGGGCAGTCCACGTGCGCGTAGTGCCGCTTGTCGCTCTCGTACTCCACGTGCGCCGTCGCGATCGTGATCCCCCGCTCCCGCTCCTCCGGCGCCTTGTCGATCTGGTCATACGCCGTGAACTGCGCCATCCCCTTCTTCGCCTGGATCGCCGTGATCGCCGCCGTCAACGTCGTCTTCCCGTGGTCCACGTGCCCGATCGTCCCCACGTTCACATGCGGCTTCGTCCGCTCGAATTTGGCTTTGGCCATGGTCGTCTTTCTTCCTCAGAGTCCTGGGTCACTGCCGGCTACTGGCTATTGGCTGTTGGCTGTTGGCTGTTCAGTCAACCGGAGTAGCCAATAGCCAATAGCCAATAGCGTTGTCTAGCTCTTTGCCTTCGAAATAATCTGCTCGGCAATCGTTTTCGGCACTTCCTCGTAATGATCGAACTGCATCGTGTACACCGCCCGCCCCTGCGTCATGCTGCGAAGCTGGGTCGAGTACCCGAACATCTCGGCCAACGGCACGTCTGCGGCGACCACCTGGGCCTCCCCCCGCTGGGTCATGCCACCGATCTTGCCGCGCCGGCTGGACAGATCGCCGATGACGTCGCCCAGGAAGTCGGAGGGGCTCACCACCTCGACCTCCATGACCGGCTCCAGCAGGATTGGGTTGGCCATGCGGGCCGCTTCCTTGACCGCCATGGAGCCCGCGATCTTGAACGCCATTTCGGAGCTGTCCACGTCGTGGTAGCTGCCGAAGACCAGCGTGGCCTTCACGTCCACCATCGGGTACCCGGCCAGGACGCCGTTCTCGAGCGCCTCGCGAATACCGGCTTCGACCGGCTTGATGAACTCCCTCGGAATCGTCGCCCCCGACGATCTTGTCCTCGAACACGAAGCCGCCGCCCGGCTCGCTGGGCCCGAAGTTGATGACCACGTGGCCGTACTGGCCCTTGCCGCCCGACTGGCGAATGAACTTGCCCTCGACGTTCGTGACGGCCTTCTTGACCGTCTCGCGGAACGCCACCTGGGGCTTGCCGACGTTGGCCTCGACCTTGAACTCCCGCTTCATCCGCTCGACCAGGATCTCCAGGTGCAGCTCGCCCATGCCGGCGATGATGGTCTGGCCGGTTTCCTGGTCGGAGCGGACCCGGAAGGTCGGATCCTCCTCCTGCAGCTTCTGGAGGGCGGTGGCCAGCTTGTCCTGGTCGGCCTTGGTCTTGGGCTCGATGGCGACGTCGATCACCGGATTGGGGAACTTCATCGCCTCCAGGATGATCGGCTTGTCCTCGTCGCTCAGCGTATCGCCGGTACGGGTGTCCTTGAGTCCGATGGCCGCGGCGATGTCGCCCGCGAGCACCTCTTCGATCTCGTCCCGCTTGTTGGCGTGCATCTGGAGCAGCCGGCCGATCCGCTCCCGCTTGTCCTTGGTGCTGTTGTAGACGTAGCTGCCGGACTTGAGCGAGCCGGAGTACACCCGGAAGAACGTCAGCCGGCCCACGTACGGGTCGGTGGCCACCTTGAACGCCAGGGCGGCGAACGGCTCCGCATCCGAGGCGCAGCGCTCAATGTGGGTCTCATCATGCTGCGGCACGTGCCCCACCATGGGGGGGACGTCCTCCGGGCTGGGCAGGTAGTCGATCACCGCGTCGAGCAGGGCCTGCACCCCCTTGTTCTTGAAGGAGGCGCCGCACAGCACCGGGACGATGAATCCACCGGTGGTCGCCTTGCGGATGGCGTGCTGGATCTCTTCGTAGCTCAGCTCGGCCCCACCCAGGTACTTCTCCAGTAGCTCATTGTCGTGCTCGACCGCGGCCTCGATCACCTCGTGCCGGGCGGCCTCGACCCGCTCCCTATAGGCCTCGGGCACCGGCATCTCGGTGAAAGTCTTACCCAGGGTCTCCTCATCGAAGATGTACTCGACCCGCTTGATCACGTCGATATGTCCGGTGAACATCTCGCCCGAGCCCACCGGCAGCTGTATCGGGAAGGCCTTCTTGGTTAGCCGGTCGCGAATCATCTTCATGCAGCGATCGAAATCGGCCCCAACCCGGTCCATCTTGTTGGCGAAGATGAGCCGGGGCACGCCGTACCGATCGGCTTGGCGCCAGACGGTCTCGGTCTGGGGCTCGACACCCGCCACCGAGTCCAGCAGGGTGACGGCGCCGTCGAGCACGCGAAGCGAGCGCTCCACCTCGACGGTGAAGTCCACGTGACCCGGCGTATCGATGATATTGATGCGGTAGGGAGTGCCGTTCCGGGTCCAGAAGCAGGTAGTGGCGGCGGACGTAATGGTGATCCCCCGCTCCTGCTCCTGCTCCATCCAGTCCATCGTGGCGGCGCCCTCGTGCACCTCACCGATCTTGTAGTTCTTGCCGGTGTAGTAGAGGATCCGCTCGGTCGTAGTCGTCTTCCCGGCATCGATGTGGGCCATGATGCCGATGTTGCGATATCGATCGAGGGTGGTCTGTCTCGCCATGTTTCCCCTACAGGTAACGAAAAAGCGGGGCGACCGACCGGGAGACCCCGTGGTATCGCTCCGCGCACGTCCGGGCTTTCGCCCTGAACGAGGACCCCAGCAGGGTCCCACGCGTTGTCATTAGAAGATCAGAGGTGACCGAGGTAGAGCGCTGGCCACGTAATCCGATGTTGGCTTGGCGCACAAAAGTGCCAAGCCCGAGGAAAATAGGGGGTTGCCCACCAGTGTCAACCCTGCGCCGGAGACGAAGTTGAGACTCCGGGATAGATCGACAAAAGGGCGCCTCTTGGAGGCGCCCCGCGCTGATTTTCTTTTCCCGCCCTTCCCGCGGTGCCCCTCTACCAGCGGTAGTGCGCAAACGCCCGGTTGGCTTCCGCCATACGGTGGGTGTCTTCCTTCTTCTTGATGGTATTCCCCTCACCCTTGGAGGCCAGGATCAGCTCCGCGGCCAGCCGCTCGGCCATCGTCTTCTCGGTGCGAGCCCGGGAGAAGGAAATGATCCAGCGCATGGCCAGCGCGGTCCGGCGATCGGGCCGAACCTCGACCGGTACCTGAAGGGAGGCACCACCGACGCGGCGGCTCTTCACCTCGAGTGTCGGCTTGGCGTTGTTGATAGCCTGCTTGAAGACCGACACGCCCGGCTGGGTGGTCCGCTCTTCGATGAGATCCATGGCCGTATAGAAGATTCCCTCGGCCACGCTCTTCTTGCCCTCGAACATCAGATTATTCACGAACTTCGACACTGTCTGGCTGTCGTAGCGGGGATCCGGCGGCACCGGCCGCTTCACTGACTTGTTGCGGCGGCTCACTTCTTACCTCCCTTGGCGGCCGGGGCGCTGCCCGCGGCCTTGGGACGCTTGGCACCGTACTTCGACCGGCTCTTGCGGCGATCGTTCACCCCTGCCGAGTCGAGCGTTCCGCGTACGATATGGTAGCGAACGCCCGGAAGATCCTTCACTCGGCCGCCGCGGATCAGCACAATGGAGTGCTCCTGCAGGTTGTGCCCCTCACCGGGGATATAGGCCGTAACCTCGAAGCCGTTGGTCAGCCGCACGCGGGCAACCTTGCGGAGTGCCGAGTTCGGCTTCTTCGGGGTAGTGGTATACACCCGGGTGCAAACGCCCCGCTTCTGAGGATTGTCCTTGAGGGCCGGCGCTTTGTCCTTGGCCTCGACGTCTTTCCGGCCGCGCCGGATGAGCTGATTGATAGTCGGCATAACCCTGCAGCTTGAGAACTGAGAAACCCCGTTCCGGGGCAGACCTGCAAAAGTAGCGGCGAGACGTGGTTAGGTCAACGTCGAGGTACCGACCCGCCTCCTTCCCGCTTTTTGCCCTCGACGCTGGCTTTTTGAAAGGCCAAACCCGGTACAACCCCGCTCAAAACCTCACGTTACACTCACTTCTGGATTCGGCCCCCAACTTGCCCCTTCTCAGGAAGCTATTGGCTGATGGCTATTGGCTATTGGCTGACAGCAACGACCAAAAACGAGCCCGTCATTCGCCCGCGCTAGCCCATAGCCAATAGCGAATAGCCCATAGCCAGCAGTAAGGAGTTGCCGTGCCCCACTCAGCCCGATGGTTCCTCGGCGTTCTTCTCGCCGGGTGCAGCGCCATCAGCGCCCATGCGCAATTGCCGGAGGCGCCGCCTCCGGTGCGCGCCGCGGCTGCGGGTGAGAACGGTGGGACCGACCTAGCCCGTGACGCCGTATTCTATCAAGGCAACAATCCCAAAGATGGTCCCTGGAAGTCATTCTCAGACGTAACCAAGGGCGCCGAGGTCCGCAGCGGCATCTTCACGCTGTATCTGAAGCGGGACAAGGCCTACCTGTCGCTCACCCCTGATCAACTGGATCGCGACTACCTCCTGGTCACGCAGCTGTCCCGCGGCATCGGCGAGCTGGGCCTGGACGGCGGCACCTCGATCCGGTCTGATCTGGTGCGCTTCCATCGCGCCGGTGACCGCATCGAGCTTCAAGTGGTGAACCCCCGCTTTGCGGCCGCTCCGGGGAGCCCCATGGCCCGTGCGGTGGACTACTCGTTCGGCAATTCGGTGGCCCAATCGTTCGCTATCGCGACCATGGGCGATGATGGCGAGATCCTGGTTGATGTTGCTCCCTTCCTGCTTTCCGACTGGGCTGATTTGGGTGCGTTCTTCCAGGGAGTGGTGGCCCAACGGAAGCTCTCCGGCACCGTCATACTGGACCGCGAGCGGTCGAGCGTCGAACAGATCCAGCTTTTTCCCGCGAACCTCGAGGCCGGCGTCCGTCTGACGTATCAGGCCAGCCGGAACCTGGGGCTGGAGACGGTATCGGACTACCGTTGGATCCCCGTGGGCGTGCATTATTCGCTCCTCGAGCTACCAGCCAATCCAATGCGCCCCCGCTATGCCGACGAGCGGGTGGGCTATTTCGTGTCGGCGATCAAGGATTTCTCGCGCGACACAGCCGAGAGCTTCTTCGTTCGCTACGTGAACCGCTGGCGGTTGGAGAAGCGTGACCCCAACGCCGCCGTCAGTGAGCCAGTCAAGCCGATCGTCTACTATATCGATCGCACCGTGCCCACCGAATGGAGGCCATGGATCCGCTCAGGGATATTGGAGTGGAACCGCGCCTTCGAGGACGCGGGCTTTCGAAACGCTATCCAGGTCCTGGATGCTCCGGACGACACGCTCTGGAGCGCCGAAGACGCGCGTTACTCGACGGTGCGCTGGACCGCGACCAATCGTAGCGTGTACGCGGTCGGGCCCTCCAACGTCGACCCACGCACCGGCGAGATCCTGAATTCGGACGTGCTGGTCTCCGCCTCCTGGATTCAAACGTGGCGCGGTGAGTCGGGCGAATATCTACCCCCGGAAACGGCGATCCGCTCGGTGTTTGTGGAAGACTCTGCTGCGGCCGCCTCCGAGGGCGACACCCATCTCTGCAGCCTCGCGGACGGGATGCGGCGCCAGGGCACTCTGACCCGCGCCATCCTGAGCTCGGGGAGCGGACCCGCCAGCGCGGCCGCCACTCGGCGGTACATCGGCCAGGCGCTGAAGGCGCTGGTCATGCATGAGATCGGGCACACGCTCGGGCTGCGTCACAACTTTCGCGGTTCTGCCGGAATTACCAAGGCTCAGCTGACGGATCGGAAGTTCACTCAGGCGCATGGCCTCGGCGTGTCGGTGATGGACTACAGTCCAGCGGCTCTCTCGCTCGACCCGCGGGCTCAGGGTGATTACCACAGCGGCACCGTTGGTACGTACGACCGGTGGGCCATACGCTATGGCTACTCCGGAGTCGGTCCCAGCGACCTTGCGGAAGGGAGCGCCAAAGGGTCCACGGGGCCGGCCCCGTCATGGACGCCCGACGCCGAGATCAATGCGCTTCGAGTGGTGGCGGCCGAAGCGGCCAGGCCAGCGCACCTGTATGGGACAGATGAGGACGCCGGGTTTGGTGGGCTGGGATTGGATCCAACTGTGTCCCGCTACGACCAGACCAGCGATCCACTGGAGTGGGCTCGCGACCGGGTGACCCTGATCAACGGCCTGTTCGACTCACTCGACACCCGGATGGTGGCGCCGGGTCAGGGGTATGCGCGACTTCGGTCGGCGTTCACCGATCTGCTGAACGATCGCTGGTATGCGATTCTGGTCACCACGAAGTACCTCGGCGGGGCCACTACGGCTCGCGATCACCGTGGCGACCCGTCCGCCCGGCCAGCCCTGGTGACCATACCCGCAGCGCGTCAGCGTGAGGCGCTCGCATTTCTAACGGATGCAGCCTTCGGGGAGCAGGCCTACCGGTTCCGTCCCGAGCTGCTGAGCCGCCTGGGGCCGGACCGCTGGAGGCACTGGGGATCCAACCCTGGGACCGACGGGCGGATCGACTTCCCGATCCACAGTTGGGCCACGGCGCAGCAATCGTCCTTGCTGGGACAGGTGCTCGATCCAGCCGTGCTGTCGCGGATTCGGGACGCCGAGCTCCGCGCGACGGATAGTGAGCCGACAGTGACGATCCCCGAGGTGTTCAACACCCTCACGCGCGCGATCTGGGCCGAGGCCGCATACCCAGCACCAGGCAAGGCACCGGTGCCGCGGAATATCACGTCGGTCCGACGCGATCTGCAGCGGCTCTACTTGAACAGCCTCATTCGGATGATCGTGAACCCGATGCCGGATACGCCTGAGGACGCCCGGACCCTGGCTCGTGCCACCCTGGTGGAGCTGGGGGGAGAGTTGGACCGCGCGCTGGTCCGCCGCGGCACCGAGCTGGACCCATACACCAGGGCCCACCTGGTGGATTCGAAGGAACGGATTTCACAAGCCCTCAACGCTCAACTGATTCAGACCGCCGGAACGGCAAGGTAATCTCCATGATTCTTAGTGCCTCCGATCCCTCCCCGATGGTGCAGACCGCCGTCTACATGGCCGGCGTCCTCCTTGGCTATGTGCTGCTGGTGCGGCCCGACGAATGGCAGAATGCCTGGGAAACCCTCCGGTCCAGCTTGAGCAAGCGCCGCGACAATTGAAGTGACCGGGCCACGCTACCGCTCAGGGGTGGCGTTATGATTCTGCCATGGAATCGTCTGCCTCCGGAGTAGCCCTTCAGGTCCGCAATCTCCGCAAGGCTTACCAGGATGTGATTGCCGTGGACGGACTCGACCTCGACGTCTATACCGGCGAGTGTTTCGGCCTGCTGGGCCCCAACGGAGCGGGTAAAACGACGACGATCGAGATCTGCGAGGGGCTCAACACGCCGGACGCGGGAGAAGTTGAGGTACTAGGACGCCGGTGGTCGCAGGACGACCATGAGCTTCGCCAGCGGCTGGGTATCTCGCTCCAGGAGACGCAGTTCTCCGAGAAGCTCACGGTTGATGAAACGGTACAGCTCTTCCGCAGCTTCTACCGGGCCGGGCCGGCTCCGGACGAAGTCATCGCCATGGTGCAGCTGGGCGAGAAGGCGCGTTCCCGCGTGGGTGGCCTGTCCGGTGGCCAGAAGCAGCGGCTTGCCCTGGCCTGCGCCCTGGTGGGCGATCCGGAGCTGCTTTTTCTCGACGAGCCTACCACCGGTCTCGACCCCCAGTCCCGCAGGCAGCTCTGGGCGCTGATCGAGGGCCTGAAGTCCGCCGGTCGTTCCATCCTGCTGACCACCCACTATATGGAAGAGGCCGAGCGGCTCTGCGATCGTGTGGCCATCGTGGACCACGGCAAGCGGATCGCTTTGGGGACACCGCGCGAGCTGATCGCCGAGCTCCGGGCCGAGCACGTCCTCGAATTCGCACTTGCGGGCAGCGGTGCGGTAGACGAGACGCCCCTCCTCAATATCGAGGGCGTCTGCGCCGCCAACAGGCGGGATGGGACCTATCGCCTTCAGGTCGAGGAGCTCCATCTGGCCATGCCCGCCCTCCTGAGCGAGCTGCGGCGACAGGGCGCCCAGCTGGCGGAGCTGCGCACCCACTCCGCCACCCTGGAAGACGTCTTCGTGTCTCTCACCGGGCGCCACCTCCGCGATGAGTAAGTCGCGCGGCTGGGACGAGCACCCGTTGGTCCAGCTCACCAAGGTGCGGTACCGCGAGTTCTTTCGGGAGCCGGAAGCTGTCTTCTGGGTCTTCATTTTCCCTGTGCTGCTGGCGGCCGGGCTGGGCATTGCCTTTCGTAACCGGGCCCCAGACCTCATCAGCGTTGGCGTGGTCACCGGGAATATGGCACCGTCGCCGCTGGTCGAAGCGCTCCGCAGGACCGCGGGGGTGGAGATCGTCACTGCAGATGAGCATGCGGCGTCAGAGGCGCTCCGAACGGGCGAGGTTACCATGGTCCTCGAGCCTTTTCCGGACGGCAGCGTAGAGTACCGCTACGACGATACTCGTCCGGAGAGCCGCATAGCACGTCTCGTCGTGGACGATGTGTTGCAGCGCGCTGCGGGCCGCGTCGATCTCCTGCCACTGAGCGAGCGGCTGGTGCACGAGCGCGGGTCACGCTACATCGATTTTCTGGTCCCGGGGCTCTTGGGAATGAATCTGATGGGAAGCGGCATCTGGGGAGTTGGCTTCGCAATCGTGGATGCCAGAAAGAAGCGCCTGCTCAAGCGTCTCATTGCAACGCCGATGTCACGACCTCAATATCTCGCGTCCTTCGTGCTCTCCCGACTCACCCTGCTCGTTATCGAGGTGGGCCTGCTTCTCGGCTTCGGAGCGCTGGTGTTCGGAGTACCATTCCGTGGTTCGCTTCTGGCGCTCGCGGGCATTTGCGTCATCTCGTCGCTGGCCTTCACCTCCCTCGGCCTTCTGGTGTCCTCGCGGGTCCAGACGATGGAGGGCGCGTCGGGGCTCATGAACCTCATCATGCTCCCGATGTGGATCTTCTCGGGCGTGTTCTTCGCCGCCTCCCGGTTTCCCGAGCCGCTCCAGCCGTTCATCCAGGCATTACCCCTGACAGCAGTCGTGGACGCCCTGCGCGCGAACATTCTGCGCGGCGCAGGCTGGCAGGCGCTGGCACCGGAACTGGGAATCATTGTCGCGTGGATGGTAGTGAGCTTCCTGCTTGCGGTGCGCCTCTTCCGCTGGCGCTAGTCCGGCCGCATGTTGCTCCTGCGAACGATCTTCCTGGCCGTCCACGAAGGAGGAAGCATGAGACGATCGCTGCTTATTGGAGTTGCTGTGGTGCTGGCCGGCGTCCCGCAGATCGCGGCCGGGCAGGCGCCGCAGGCGTCCAAGCCGGGGCCCGAGCACGTGCGGCTCGGGTACTTCGTCGGCAAGTGGAAGGCGGAGGGCGATGTGAAGCCGGGCCCGATGGGTCCTGGTGGGAAGATGACGTCTGCCGACACCTGCGAATGGTTCGAAGGGCGGTTCAGCGTAATCTGCCGCTATGAGGGAAGTGGCCCGATGGGTCCCAGTCAGGGTCTCGGCATCCTCGGGTACAGTACCGAGGAGAAGGTTTACACCTACTATGCCGTCGACAACACGAACATGGCCATGGCGAGCGTCCCCAAGGGCACGGTCCGGGGCGATACCTGGACCTACACTGATGAATCGACATTTGGGGGGAGCAAGGTCAAATCCCGGGTCACACTCAAGGAGCTCTCGCCCACCTCCTATACGTTCAGGCTGGAGATCCAAGGCCCGGATGGAAAGTGGATGCCCATGGTCGAGACCCGAAATACCAAGGTGCAATAACAGCGGGGCAGCTGGCCGCGGGCCAGCGGACGGTAGACTGCCGAAAGAAAACGGCGCCCAGGAAGTGAGCCTGAGCGCCGTTCTTTTACTCCCTGCGGCCCCGCTGCCCGCCGAGTTACTCCTCGTCAGCCAGCAACCCTGCCGCCGTCAGCGCCGGCGGCAACGCACCTGGTACCGGCTCCTCGATCCGCGGCGGCGGCGCCTCGTAGCCCGCCGGCGGCTCGATATCGATCTCGGCGTAGCGGTAGATGCCGCTGCCCGCCGGGATCAGGTGCCCGATGATGATGTTCTCCTTGAGGCCCAGAAGGTCGTCCTTGGCCCCCCGGATCGCCGCGTCGGTCAGCACCCGTGTGGTCTCCTGGAACGACGCAGCCGAGATGAATGACTGGGTCGTGAGACTCGCCTTGGTGATGCCCAGCAGCACCGGCTCGGCCTGCGCCGGAGTGCTCTTCCGCTTGACGACGCGCTCGTTCTCGTCGCGGAAAGTGAGACGATCCACCGTCTCGCCCTCCAAGAAGTCGGTATCGCCGGGCTCGGTCACGCGCACCTTCTGAAGCATCTGGCGCACGATGACGCCGATGTGCTTGTCGCTGATGCGCACGCCCTGCAGCCGGTAGACCTCCTGTACCTCGTTGAGCAGATACTCCTGCACCGCCCGCGGCCCCTTGATCAGCAGGATGTCGTGCGGGTTCACCGGGCCTTCGGTGAGCCGGTCACCGGCGCGTACCCGGTCGCCCTCGTGCACCCGGAGGTGCTTGCCGGCCGGAACTTCGTACAGCTGCGGCTCCGTTTCCTCGGCCTGGCCGCCCGGGGTTTCCGGGTAGACGTAGATCTCACGCTTGCCGCGCTTGATCTCGCCGAACTTGACTGCGCCGTCCACCTCGGAGATGGTGGCCGGGTCCTTGGGCCGCCGGGCCTCGAACAGCTCCGCGATACGCGGCAGGCCACCCGTGATGTCCCGCGTCTTGTAGGCCTGGCGCGGGATCTTGGTGACCGTAATACCCTTCGTCACCTTGACCGGAGCGCTGAGGAAGACCGTCTTGTCCTTGCTCTCCTTTTTGGTCTTGCTGGGCCAGGCCTCGTTGATGGGGCGCTCCTCCACGTGGAACTTGGTGCTCCAGGGATTCGCGGCATCGGGAATCGCCATGCCCCGTGTGACCAGGTCCGTCGGCGAGCCCAGAATGACACGGCTGCCTTCGGCCAGGGTGTATTCCTGCGGGTCCTTCCGGTTGGGCATGTACACCAGCACACTCGGATGGAGCTCGCGATCCGGATCGGCCATTACCACGAGGCTCCGAAGGCCGGTGCCCTCGTCCAGCTCCTCGCGAAGCGTGACGCCCGGGACCAGGTCCTTCCAGCGGAGCTCGCCGTCGGCCTTGATGATGCTGGGATCGTTGTACGGGTCCCAGGTATACAGAATCGTGGCGCGGCGCTCGTTGTCTCCCTTGGTGACGATCTCGCCCTCCTTGACCTGCAGGAGCGCGCCCTCGGGAACCGGGTAGCGGTTGAGTACCCGCTTCGGATCTTTCGGGTCGACCACCAGTACGCCTTCCTTGCTCTCATCCGACGCCGACTCATCCTCTCGGGTGAGCACGACACGGATCGTGGCTTTGCTGCCGTCCTCGTACTCGACCGGCACGTCGGCCCATTCGAGACCCTCGGTGTACCGCACCTTGCCGTCCGACCGGGCCCGGCGCTCTGCCTCTTCCGCGATACGGGACGAGGTGCCACCGATGTGGAAGGTTCGCAGAGTCAGCTGGGTCCCCGGCTCTCCGATCGACTGGGCTGCCAGGATACCGACCGCCTCGCCCATGTCCACCATATCCATCGTGGCCAGGTTGCGGCCGTAGCACATCCGGCAAATCCCCCGACGGGCCTCACAGGTGAGGACCGACCGGATCTTGACCTTCTCGATCCCGGCGTCGTCGATGGCGTTCGAGATGTCCTCGTCGATCAGCTTGCCCGCTTCGACCAGAAGCTTGGGGTCGCCGTCTTCGTCCAGCTCGTGCGGATCGAACACGTCCTCACTGGCGACGCTGCCCAGAATGCGCTCGCGGAGCGGCTCGATGATGTCCTCGCCCTCCTTGAGTGCCGCGATGTCGAGGCCGAGAATGGTGCCGCAATCCTCCTCGGTGACCGTCACGTCCTGCGCGACGTCTACCAGCCGCCGGGTCAGGTACCCCGCGTCGGCGGTCTTCAAGGCCGTGTCGGCCAGACCCTTCCGGGCGCCGTGGGTCGAGATGAAGTACTCGAGCACCGTGAGCCCCTCACGGAAGTTTGACTTGATGGGACTCTCGATGATCTCGCCGATGCCGCCGGTGAGCTTCTTCTGCGGCTTGGCCATCAGGCCGCGCATACCGGCGAGCTGACGGATCTGGTCCCGGCTGCCGCGTGATCCGGAGTCGAACATCATGTACACCGGGTTGAACCCGCCCCGGGAGACCCGCATCGAGTTGATCATCGCTTCGGCCACGTCGTTGTTGGCGTGGGTCCAGGCGTCGATCACCTTGTTGTAGCGCTCGCCGAACGTGATCTGGCCGGTATTGTACGCCCGCTGGAACCGCTTCACCCGGGCATCGGCCTCGTTGAGCAGCTCGGCCTTCTCGGCCGGGATCTCCAGATCCTCCACCCCGATCGACACGCCTCCCATGGTGGCAAAGCGGAAGCCGAAGTCCTTGAGCCGGTCGAGGAAGGTGACCGTGTCGGCCAGGCCCGCCCGCCGGTAGCTCTGGAGCACCAGCTCGGACAGGATCTTTTTCTTCATCAGGTCGTCGCGGAAGCCAAGCTCGGCCACGACGCGACGCGGCAGAATGCTGTTGAACAGCACCCGTCCGACAGTGGTCCGGAGCCAGCGTGGAGTGGCATCCTCGGACTCCCGGGGCGGCATGTACCAGAAGCAGATGGCCGTGTGATAGCCCACGCTGCCATTCAGCAGCGCCATCTCCAGCTCGGCCAGGCTGCCGAAATGCTTGCAGTTCTGCCACAGCCGGACCCGGGTCTCTTCGCTCTTGCCGATACCGGCCTTGCGGAACTCCTCCTCGAAGCCGGCGGGCAGCTTGGTCAGGAAGTAGCTGCCCAACACCATGTCCTGCGACGGCTCCGCCACTGGACGCCCATCCGACGGCTTGAGCACGTTGTTGGAGGAGATCATCAGGAGGCGAGCTTCCAGCTGAGCCTCGAACGACAACGGTACGTGCACCGCCATCTGGTCGCCATCGAAGTCGGCGTTGAACGCCGCACAGACCAGCGGATGGATCCGGATGGCCTTGCCTTCGACCAGCACCGGCTCGAACGCCTGAATACCCAGCCGATGGAGCGTCGGGGCCCGGTTGAGCAGCACCGGATGATCCTGAATGATCTCCTCCAGGATCTCATAAACTTCGGGGCTCTCGCGCTCGACGATCTTCTTGGCGCGCTTGACCGTCTCGGCGATCCCCTTCTCCACCAGCTTGTGGATGATGAACGGCTTGAAGAGCTCGACCGCCATGGCCTTGGGCAGGCCGCACTGGTGCAGCCGAAGCTCCGGGCCGACCACGATCACCGAACGGCCGGAGTAGTCCACCCGCTTACCGAGCAGGTTCTGACGGAAGCGTCCCTGCTTGCCCTTCAGCATGTCGGACAGGCTCTTGAGCGGCCGCTTGCCCCGACCCCGTATGGCCTTGGAGCGCCGACCGTTGTCGAACAAGGCGTCCACCGCCTCCTGGAGCATCCGCTTCTCGTTCCGGAGGATGACCTCCGGCGCTTTGTGCTGAATCAGCTTGGTGAGCCGGTTATTTCGGTTGATCACCCGGCGGTAGAGGTCGTTCAGGTCGGACGTGGCGAAGCGCCCACCGTCGAGCGGCACCAGCGGCCGCAGGTCGGGCGGAATGACCGGAATCACATCCAGGATCATCCAGGCAGGATCGTTGGCCAGGTCGCCTGAATCGCCGGAGGACAGGAAGGCGTCCACGATCTTGAGCCGCTTGAGCATCTGCTTTTTGCGGTGCTGGCTGGTTTCCGTGGCCACGCCGGAGCGGAGCTCATCGGCGAGACGGCGGATATCCAGCCGACCCAGGAGCTCGCGCACCGCCGGGGCCCCGATGTCGGCCCGGAACGTGGTGTCTCCCTCATCCCGTGCCTTGGCCCGCAGGGTGAGGTACTCGTCCTCATCCAGCAGCTGGTTCTCCTCCACCTCCTGCTTGCCCGGATCAATGACGATGTAGCTCGAGTAGTAGATGACCCGCTCGAGGTCCCGAAGCGTGATATTGATCAGGTTGCCCATGGGGCTCGGCAACGTCTTGAAGAACCAGATGTGCGCCACCGGCACGCTGAGCTCGATGTGGCCCATACGCTCGCGCCGCACCTTGCTCAACGTCACTTCGACGCCGCACCGGTCGCAGATCACGCCCCGGTAGCGGATCCGCTTGTACTTGCCGCAGTGACACTCCCAGTCCTTGACCGGACCGAAGATCCGCTCGCAGAAGAGGCCGTCCTTCTCCGGCTTGAACGATCGATAGTTGATCGTCTCCGGCTTGGTGACCTCGCCCCACGACCACCAGGTGCGCTGCCCCTGAAGCTCCAGACGCTCGCGCTCCTTGGGATCGCGCGGCCCGCGGATTTCCTCGGGCGCCGCAATACGGATGCTGATGTAGTCGAAACTCGAGCTCTTGGGCTCGCGACCGCTGCGAAAATCAATCATGATCTATTCATCCCCCGCTTCCGTGGTCCCCAGGGTCACCTTGAGACCGAGCGCCTGCAGTTCCTTCACAAGGACGTTGAACGACTCGGGGATGCCGGGCTCCGGCAGATTCTGCCCCTTGACGATGGCCTCGTACACCTTGCTGCGGCCGTTCACGTCATCCGATTTGACCGTGAGCATTTCCTGGAGCACGTGGGCCGCCCCGTATGCCTCGAGCGCCCAGACCTCCATCTCTCCGAACCGCTGCCCGCCGAACTGCGCCTTGCCGGCCAGCGGCTGCTGCGTCACCAGCGAATACGGGCCGATCGAGCGGGCGTGGATCTTGTCGTCCACCAGGTGGCTCAGCTTCAGCATATAGATCGAGCCCACGGTGACGTCGCCCTCGAACGGCTGGCCGGTCCGGCCATCGCGCAGCCGGGCTTTGCCGGCCGGCGTGAGACCAGCGGCCCGAAGCAACTCGTCGGCCGCGGCATCGATGTCCGCCTCACCCTTGGGGCCGAGCAGGCCGGCCAGGGCGGGCCTTCCCGATGCCTCCAGGGCCTCCACCGGCGACGCGGCCGCAGCTTTCTCTACCTCCTTGAGAGCCTTGGCGATCGCCTTTTCGTCACCGGCCGCGCCGTCCCGACTGGCCGGCTCGCGATGGAATTCCACTTCCTGGCGCCGCTGGGCAATCTCCCGCTCCGCCAGCTCCTTGGCCGCTTCTATCATGAACGACCGGACCGACTGGAACAGCTCGCGGGTTTCCGCCGAAGCGGCCCGCGCGCCGAGCATTCCGATCCCGGCCTCGACCAGCGTGGTACGATCGCCCTTCGGAGCCACCTTCTTGAGATCCGCCACCATGCTGGTAATCGCATGCGGCGTCATCTCCGGCGGCTTGGCTCGAAGCCGCAGGGACTCCGCCGCCCGGCGGAAGCCAGCCAGTCGCAGAAGGGTTCCGATCTCTGCCTCGTCAGCTCCCCGGAACACCGGAGTCTTGGCCTCGAAGCCCAGAATACGAGCCGCCCAGCCAAGGTGGGTTTCCAGGATCTGTCCTACGTTCATCCGGCTCGGCACGCCGAGCGGGTTGAGCACGATGTCTACCGGACTTCCATCCGGCAGGAAGGGCATGTCCTCCTCCGGCACGATCCGGGCAACGATGCCCTTGTTGCCGTGGCGACCGGCCATCTTGTCGCCCACCGAGATCTTTCGCTTCTCGGCGATATAGACTTTCACCAGCTGGATGACGCCCGGAGGCAGCTCGTCCGGCTGGAGGATCTTGTCGATCTGATCTTCAGCTTTCTCCTCGACCTTGGCCCGCTCCCGCGCCGCCATGTCGATGGCCGCCCGGATCCGTTCGTTGGCGGGCTTGTTGACCACCCGCAGGGTCTTCAGGTCCACGTCGCCCAGGTCGGCGTCGGCCAGGATGATCGGGCTCAGCTTGGTTCCGGCGGGGAGATACTCTTCCACCGTGCCGGACTTCAGCATCAGTGCCACTTCCTGGCCGGTGAGCAGCTGGGTCAGCTCTTCCAGCATGACCGTGCTGATTCGGGCCTTCTCGTCGTTCTCGATCCGGCGTACCTCACCGATCCGCTCGCCGCGGTCCTTCTCGACCACCTGATCTTCGATCCGGCTGAAGATCTTGACGTCGATGACCACGCCGGCCATGCCGGGCGGCACCTTGAGCGAGCTGTCCTTCACGTCCTTGGCTTTCTCGCCGAAGATCGCCGTCAGCAGCTTCTCTTCGGGCGAGAGCTCGGTCTCCCCCTTCGGGGTGATCTTGCCGACCAGGATATCTCCCGGCTTCACGTGGGCCCCGATCCGCACGATGCCGCGCTCGTCCAGGTCCACCACGCTCTCGTCCGAGACGTTGGGGATTTCTCGGGTGATCTCCTCCTGCCCCCGCTTGGTGTCGCGAACGTGGAGCTCCAGCTCCTGGATGTGGATCGACGAATAGACGTCGTCCTTCACCAGGCGCTCGCTCAGCACGATGGCGTCTTCGAAGTTGTGCCCGTACCAGGGCATGAAGGCGACCAGGACGTTGCTGCCCAGGGCCAGCTCACCGCCCTCGGTGGCCGCGCCGTCGGCAATGATCTCCCCCGCACCGACCTCCTGTCCCAGCTGCACCAGGGGCCGCTGATTGATGGCCGTATCCTGGTTGGTGCGCCAGAACTTCTTGACCCGGTACCGGTCGTGCTGATGCAGCCGCGCCAGCGGGGTCTCGCCCAGCGTACCACCGTTGGTCCCGGCGTCGACGATGATCTCGTCAGCCGTCACCCGGGTAACCGTGCCGGCCCGGCGGGCGATGATGACTGCCCCCGAGTCACGCGCCACCTTCTCTTCCAGCCCGGTGCCCACCAGCGGGGCCTGGGGGAACAGCAGCGGAACGCTCTGCCGCTGCATGTTGGAGCCCATCAGCGCTCGGTTGGCGTCGTCGTGCTCCAGGAACGGGATCAGCGCCGCGGCAATGGAGACCAGCTGCTCCGGGGCCACGTCCATGAATTCGATCCGGTCCGGCGGCAGCAACGGGTAGTCGTCGCCCTTGCGGCTCAGCACCAGCTGCTCCGCGAAGGTGCCGTCCGGATTGAGCGGCGCGTTGGCCTGCGCCACGGCATAGTCCTCTTCGTCACTGGCTGAGAGCCAGCGGATCTCGTCCGTCACCTTGCCGTTCTTCACGGTCCGATATGGCGTCTCGATAAAGCCGAGATCGTTGATCCGGGCGTACGTCGAGAGGCTGGTGATCAGACCGATGTTCGGACCTTCCGGGGTCTCGATCGGGCACATCCGGCCGTACTGGGAGTAGTGCACGTCGCGAACCTCGAACCCGGCGCGCTCCCGAGTGAGGCCGCCCGGGCCCAGCGCAGAGAGCCGCCGCTTGTTGGTCAGCTCGGCGAGCGGGTTGGTCTGGTCCATGAACTGTGACAGCTGCGATGAACCGAAGAACGCCTGGATGACGGCGCTCACAGTCCGCGCATTGACCAGGTCGTCGAGCGAGATCTTCTCGGGATCCGAGTTGATGCTCATCCGCTCCTTGACCAGCCGGGCCATACGGGAGAGACCCACCGAGAACTGGTTGGCGATCAGCTCGCCCACCGAACGAATTCGGCGGTTGCCGAGGTGGTCGATGTCGTCGGTGAACCCCCGGCCGTCGTGGAGGTCGATTAGGTAGCGGATGATCGCCACGAAATCGTCCTCGGTCAGGACCGTGTGATTCGGGTCGGTCTTGGTCTTGAGCCGCTGGTTGATCTTGTAGCGCCCCACCCGTCCCAGATCATATCGCTTCGGATTGAAGAACAGCTTCTGGAGCTGCTGCCGGGCGGTTTCCAGGTTGGGGGCATCGCCGGGCCGGAGCAGGGCGTAGATCTGCTCCAGGGCCTCGGCCTCACTGTGGGTCGGGTCCTTGGCCAGCGTGTTCTTGATCAGCGGCGACTCCGAGCGGCCGTGCGGCAGCAGGACCTCCACCTTATGGACGCCGGCCTTGATCAGCTTCTTCCGGAGTGCATCAGTCAGCTCCGCGCCACCCTCGGCGAGCACCTCGCCCGTCTCCGGGTCGGCCACGTCGAAGGCCAGCACATGGTTCTGCCGATCCCGGGTCGAGGTCGGCTGCTCCTCCTCCCGCACGTCCAGGGTGGTGTATCCGGCAAAGACCGTGACGCTCTTTACGCCCTTGTGGCGCATCTCGTTCAGCCGCTCCTGGGTCAGCTCGTCTCCCACCAGGCCCAGCGGCTCGCCGCCCCGGTCTTCCGGGTTGGCCACGTCGGTCGCGAGCAGCGATCCGATGACTTCGCGCTTTTCCTGCCGCCCCTCGAGCTTACCGGTAATGTTCAGCTCTTTGGTGGCGAAGAAGAGCTTCAGGATGTCCGCGTTGTTCCCGTGCCCGAACGCCCGCAGGAGCGCCGTAGCGGGGAACTTTTTCTTCTTGTCGATGTGGACATAGATCACGTCGTGGATATCGATAGTGAACTCGACCCACGATCCACGGAATGGGATGATCCGCGCCGAAAAGAGCCGCTGGCCATTCGGGTGGGTATCCTCCTCGAAGACGACGCCGGGGGAGCGGTGGAGCTGGCTCACCACGACGCGCTCCGCGCCATTGATGACGAACGTCCCGAGCGGGGTCATGATGGGCAGCTCGCCCAGATAGACCTCCTTTTCGATGGCGTTCTTCAGCCGCTTCTGGCCCTCCACTTCCTCGTAGACATCGAGGCGGAGCTTGGCTTTCAGAGGCGCGGCATAGGTCATGTCGCGCTCCACGCACTCCTCGACCGAGTACTTGGCTTCGCCCAGGGCATAGCCCAGAAACTCCAGCTTGTACTTTTCGTTGACATCGGTGATCGGGAACAGGTCCCGGAACACCCGCTCAAGGGAGACGTCCTGGCGGGCCCCATGGACGTCGTCCGGCACGAGCAGCGTATCGAACGCTGCCGTCTGGATGTCGAGGAGGTGCGGCATCGGCATGCCGCCCTCGCGCTTACTAAACGTGATTACCGATCGGGTCTCAGGCATTGTCACTCGCTCTCACGCAACACAAATGGCCCCAGCACGAATCCCCCGACGAAGCGGGGTGGCTACGGGGCTCGGCAAATTCGGGAATCTTACGGAGCTTTGGGCGTTCATTCGTCTCACTGAAATAGGGTTGCCTAGAGATCCTTCGCGGTTCCGAGCCCTTGCGGGCCCAGAACTCCGCTCCGGATAGGCTACGCCTATTTCAGTTCGACGACCGCGCCCTGCTCCTCCAACTTCTTCTTGATTTCCTCGGCCTCCGCTTTGGACACGCCTTCCTTGACGTTACTGGGGACGTTGTCCACTGCATCCTTGGCTTCCTTCAGACCCAGGCTGGTGATCTCGCGAACCACCTTGATGACCTTGATCTTGTTGGGGCCGCCTTCTTTGAGCGTGACCGTGAACTCCGTCTGCTCCTCGGCCGGCGCGGCTGCCGCTGCTCCGCCGCCGCCCCCGCCGCCAGCTGCGGCCGGCGCGGCCGCTGCGATCGTGACGTTGAACTTGGTCTTGAACGCCTCGATCAGGTCCGACAGCTCGACAACAGTCTTGTTGCCGATCGCCTCGAGGATCTCTTCGTTACTCAGCGTGGTGGTGGGCATCGATGTTTTCTCTCTCAATCCGGAT
Source organism: uncultured Gemmatimonadales bacterium (assembly GCA_963740175.1). Classification (GTDB taxonomy): domain Bacteria; phylum Gemmatimonadota; class Gemmatimonadetes; order Gemmatimonadales; family GWC2-71-9; genus CAVVWJ01. The sequence continues at coordinate 125,415 of CAVUDL010000010.1, read as the reverse complement.
GATAGTTACGAACGCTGTGCGCGAAGCGCCTCGAGGGCGCCAACCATCTGATACAGCACTCCAGTCAGAACTCCGGCAAACTGCGCCATCGGGGCTTGCATGGTGCCAGCCAACTGCGAAAGCAGGACTTGCTTGGGCGGCAGGCTCGCCAGCCGCTTTACCTGATCCGACGTGACAGGCCGTCCGTCGACCAGGCCAATCTTGATCGTCGGCTTCTCGAATTCTTTCGCGAAGTCGGTGAGCACCTTCGCCGCAACGACGGGGTCCTTTCCGGCGAGAACCAACCCAGTGGGTCCCGCCAGATGATCGTCCAGCGCGGTGACGGAGTTAGCCGCCAGCGCCCGCTGCGCCAGAGTGTTCTTAACGACGATGTACGAGACGCCGGCTGCCTTGAGGCGGCGGCGGAATTCCGTCATCCTGAGCACGTTCAGGCCGCTGAAGTCCGTCACATAGATGTTCGGTGAGGCCTTGAACTGCTCGGTAAGGCTCTGCACCGTCTCCTGCCGCTCGGTCTTGTTCATCGATACACCGCCGTCTCGAGCCGGACGCCCGGGCCCATGGTGCTGGAGATCGTGGCCGAGCGAATGTAGGTGCCCTTGGCCGCGGCGGGCTTGGCCCGCGCTATGGTGTCCATGAATGCCTGGACATTGTCCGCCAGCTGGGGAGCCGAGAACGAGACCTTGCCCACCGGCGCGTGGACGTTCCCGGTCTTGTCCACCCGGAACTCGATCTTACCGGCCTTGATCTCCCGGACCGCCTTGGTCACATCCATCGTGACCGTTCCGGCCTTCGGATTGGGCATCAGGCCGCGGGGGCCGAGCACCTTGCCGAGGGCGCCGAGCTGGCCCATGACGTCGGGGGTGGCCACGATGACGTCGCACTCGAGCCAGCCCTCCTTGATCTTCTGGATGTATTCGATCCCCACAAAGTCGGCGCCTGCGGCCTCGGCCTCACGCACCCGGTCTCCCTGGGTTATCACTAACACCCGAACCGACTTTCCGGTTCCGTGGGGCAGGACCACCGTGCCGCGGACTACCTGATCGGCATGCCGGGGGTCGACGCCCAAATTGACCGCCACGTCCACGGTTTCGTCGAACTTGGCGTAGGACGTGCCTTTCACCAGCGCCACCGCGTCCGGGATGGGATACTCGCGCATCCGATCGACCTTGGTAACGGCCGCCTCGAACTTCTTTCCGTGGCTGCGCATCAGTCGACCACCTCCAGCCCCATGGATCGGGCGGTCCCGGCGATCATGCGCATGGCGCTGTCGAGGTCCGTGGCGTTGAGGTCCGCCATCTTGATCTCGGCGATCTTCTTGACCTGGGCCCGGGTGACCTTCCCGATCTTGTTCCGGTTCGGCTGACCGCTGCCCTTCTCGACCCCTGCCTCCTTGAGGAGCAGGTTCGGCGCGGGCGGGGTCTTGGTGATGAACGTGAACGTCCGGTCGGCGAAGATCGTAACAACCACCGGAATGACCATCCCGCTCTGGCTCTGGGTTCGCGCGTTGAACTGCTTTACGAACTCCATGATGTTGACACCATGAGGTCCGAGCGCGGTTCCGACCGGCGGGGCGGGCGTAGCCGCTCCGGCGGGGCACTGCAGTTTGACCATTGCATTGATCTTCTTGGCCATCTCTTCTCCTGTAGCGTGGGCTCGATCAGAGCCTACTGCCGCGATTGTCCGCGCGGTCGCGGATTGTCATCCTGAGCGAAGCGAAGGATCCCTGGACCCGGAGAGATTCTTCGCTGTTCAGAATGACGACTCCTAGTGCCCCCTCAACTGCAAATAATCCAGCTCGACCGCCGTCGGACGACCGAACAGGCTCACCGAGACCCGGACCTTCCCCTTGTCGCTCAGCACCTCTTCGACCGTACCGCTGAAGTCCGAGAACGGCCCCTCGGTGATCTCGACCACCTGCCCGATGAGGAAGGGGATCTCCTCTTTGGGCTCGGCCTCGGCCACCGCCTCGGCGATACCCAGCAGGCGATTTACCTCGTCCTGGCGGAGCGGCTGAGGCATCTTTCCGGTGCCCACAAACTTGATCACGCCCTGGATGCTGTTGACGACATGCAGGGCTTCCTGGCTCATGCCCATTTCCACCAGGACATAACCGGGATAGAGCTTCCGCTCCACCATGACCTTCTTGCCGTTCTTGATCTCGATCACTTCCTGGACCGGCACCAGCGCCTGACGGATGAGCTTCCCGTCGGCCGGACGGGGATCTTCCTCGATCCGGCGCTGCAACAGTCCCCGCACCTTGTTCTCGTGGCCGGCAGTCGTCTGAATCGCGTACCAGCGGTATTCCATATGACTAGCGCGCGAGTCGCGCGACTCCCTCGACGAGGATCAACTGAAGCAGCCAGTCCATCAAGCCGATCGTGAGACCCAGGATGATCGACAGCACTACGATCATCCGGGTGGCCTTGATCAGCTCGGGCCGGGTGGGCCAGGTGACCTTCCTCAGCTCCTCCCGTACCGACGTGAGGAAGGCGGAGGATCGGTGAAACCACCCGGTCAGTCGATTGGGGCGCTGCTCAACCTGTACGCTTCCCATCACCTACTTCGACTCCTTATGGAGCTTGTGGGAGTCGCAGTTGGGACAGTACTTCCGCCGCTCCACCCGCTCCGGGTGTTTCCGCTTATTCTTGTCGGTGAAGAAGTTGCGATTTTTGCACTCGGTGCACTCTAAGATCACTTTGTCTCGTGGCATCTTCGTTCTCTAAAAAAGTCAGGAGTCTGGAGTCGGGAGTCAGGTTGTCGGTGAGTTCCCGACTCCTGACTCCCAGCTCCTGACTACTTCAGGATTTTCGTGACGACGCCCGCGCCCACGGTCCGGCCACCCTCGCGGATGGCAAAGCGCAGCCCCTCGTCCATCGCGATCGGCGTGATCAGCTCGATCGTCATCTGCACGTTGTCCCCCGGCATCACCATCTCCACCCCACCCGGCAGCTCGCAGCTCCCCGTCACGTCCGTCGTGCGGAAGTAGAACTGGGGCCGGTACCCCTTGAAGAACGGCGTGTGCCGCCCCCCCTCTTCCTTCGTCAGCACATACACCTCCGCCTCGAAGTGCGTGTGCGGCGTGATGCTCCCCGGCTTCGCCAGCACCATCCCCCGCTCGATCTCCGCCTTCTCGATGCCCCGCAGCAACAGCCCCACGTTGTCCCCCGCCTCCCCCTGGTCCAGCAGCTTGCGGAACATCTCCACCCCCGTCACCACCGTCTTCTTGGCACTGTTGAACCCCACCAGCGCCACTTCCTCGCCCACCTTGACCACCCCGCGCTCAATGCGACCCGTGGCGACGGTCCCCCGCCCCGTAATCGAGAACACATCCTCCACCGGCATCAGGAACGGCTTGTCGATCTCCCGCTTCGGCTGCGGGATGTAGCTGTCCAGCGCGTCCAACAGCTCCTGGATCTTCTGCCCCTGCTCCGACTTCGGATCCCCGCTCTCCAGCGCCTGCAGCGCACTCCCCTTGATGATCGGCGTGTCGTCCCCCGGGAAGTCATAGCTCGACAACAGCTCCCGCACCTCCAGCTCCACCAGCTCCAACAGCTCCGGGTCGTCCACCATGTCCACCTTGTTCATGAACACCACGATGTACGGCACGTTCACCTGCTTGGCCAGCAGGATGTGCTCCCGCGTCTGCGGCATCGGGCCATCGGCCGCACTCACCACCAGGATCGCCCCATCCATCTGGGCCGCCCCCGTGATCATGTTCTTCACGTAGTCCGCGTGCCCCGGGCAGTCCACGTGCGCGTAGTGCCGCTTGTCGCTCTCGTACTCCACGTGCGCCGTCGCGATCGTGATCCCCCGCTCCCGCTCCTCCGGCGCCTTGTCGATCTGGTCATACGCCGTGAACTGCGCCATCCCCTTCTTCGCCTGGATCGCCGTGATCGCCGCCGTCAACGTCGTCTTCCCGTGGTCCACGTGCCCGATCGTCCCCACGTTCACATGCGGCTTCGTCCGCTCGAATTTGGCTTTGGCCATGCTGGTTTCGGTCCCCGATGTCCTAAGGAGTTCCTGGTTTCGACGGAGAGGGCGGACGCCCGTATCCGTCCTCTCACAAAGCTCGCGCGCGGGATTGAACCGCGGACCTCATCCTTACCAAGGATGCGCTCTACCAACTGAGCTACGCGAGCGACGAAGCGGGCGACGGGACTCGAACCCGCGACCCTCAGCTTGGAAGGCTGATGCTCTACCAACTGAGCTACACCCGCGTCTTCTCAGCGGGGCAGCGGGGCGGCGGGGCAGATACATCACTTCCGGTTCGAGTCCGCCGACCTGCCCACCAACCGCTCTGTGCTGCCCCGCTGCCCCGCTGAGTGGTGGGGGTAGGATTCGAACCTACGTAGGGCGTTAGCCCGGCAGATTTACAGTCTGCTACCATTAGCCACTCGGTCACCCCACCGAGCCTTTACCCACCCCGTATCTGAGACAGAACCCCGCCGGCGAAGCGGGGTCCCGTATCACTGCGCAGGGTGTCGGCGCTACCGAGCTGACGAGGGGAATCGAACCCCTAACCTGCTGATTACAAATCAGCTGCTCTGCCAATTGAGCTACGTCAGCCTGAAAACAGGCCGAAAAAGACAGACTCCCATCATAAAGGGTAAGTCCGGCAGAGTCAACGGGCTGGAGGAACCCATGCCCATCACCCGAACTGTTCCGCCCCGCCCACCAGAAAGTTCAGAAACCGACCCAGAGTTGACAACTGGGCCTCATCTGACTTGAATGTTGCTCCCCCTCTTAACTGCGCTTGTTCTGAAGCCTTAGCGGTCGGAACGGAGCCAGCTCGAAGGAGCGGGGGTATGACCACTGTCGCGGTCTCAGCCACACCCGGTTCCCACTTTTCTCTTTCCTCACAACCGCCCACCGCTCCGTTCTTCATTTTTGGCTGTCCCCGCTCCGGGACATCCTTGCTCAGCGCCATGTTGGGCATGCATTCCCGCCTGGCAATTCCCCAGGAATCCCACTTCTACAGCGGCATCTATCCGGTTGTCCATCGCTTCGGCAATCTGGGGCATGCGTCGACCCGAACGCGCCTGGTCAGAGAGATCCTCCGGACCGAGCACATTCGGAAATGGACGCCGCCACCGTCGGTGCCAGAAACACTCGACGCCATTACTCGGTACGACTTTCACGGTATTGTCGAAGGGTTCATGCGAGCCTGGGCCACGGGACAGGGTAAACCCCGATGGGGTGAAAAAACGCCCCCACATACCCTGTGCTGGCGCACCATTCTCCCGGCGTTTCCCGATGTTCGGGTCATCCATCTGGTGCGCGATGGCCGCGACGTCGCCCTGTCCAACAAAAAGGCCTTCTTCGGACCCAAGCACGTCTATCCTCTGGCTCGCCGATGGGAGCAGTACTTGGCCGCGGCGGAGCAGGCTCGCGCCTCTCTGGGGAAGGATCGTTTCCATCAGTTGCGGTACGAAGACCTGTTAGTAGATCCCGAGCGCGAGCTCCGTCGCGTCTGCGTATTCCTGGGAGAGGAGTTCGAGCCGAGGATGCTGGCCTACCACGAGGCCTACAGTACTTCGCACATTGAGAGGCGAAATGCCAGTAACCTCCGTCGGCCAATCCTGTCAAACAATGTGGGGAAATGGCGGGCGGAAATGTCGAGTCGCGAGCTCCGCATCTTCGAAGCCTTGGCCGGAACCGGGCTCGACCGCTACGGCTACGCCCGTGCCCTCGCAAAACCGCGCCTGGCGGGCTGGGAATCGCTCTCGTGCCAGTATCTGGAACACCCTCCTCGTCGGGTCTCCGCCATTCTTAGGAACCGCCAGGCCCGACGCATCGCTCTGCAAAAAATCCGGCTCCATCTTTGCTTGCTTCCTCGGCTTGCGGACGCGCACTGAACCGTCGCAGGCAGAGTTCCTGACTCCACAGGGAGGGGTGCAACCGCGGATTGAGGGTTGACAAAAGTACCCGGAGGGGGTATATAAATGGTGTCAGCGCGAGCCCACCCGGGGGAAATGAGATGGCGCCGATGGGTGACCATTCCAATCCGCAGCTGCGACAGCGCGGTAACACACCATAAACAAAGATTTTCCGGCACGTAGTAAGGCCGGACGCCCGAGACCATTCAAGTCGGCCCGCTCGGTTACGGCCCTGCCGCACAACCGAAGCGCGCTCCCGGTGCGACGAACTCAGAGCTCCTCCCAGGAGAGAAAGCTTGCGTGCGCCCATCATGAGCAATCGAAATCTCAGCTATGGCCGGGCATCCACCCTGGCCGCTTTAGGTCTGCTGATTCTGGTGGCATGTGGCGGTGAGGACGCGGTCAGCCCGAGCGCCGCATCTCCCGAAGGTACTGCTCCACCGGATACGGCGGCGACTATCCCGGCTGACTCGCTTCCCGGTGGTCCGTCCGATTCACTGACCCCGCCGCCCGATTCCTCGGGCGCTGATACTTCTTCGATGGACCCAGGGATCACCACGCTGGGGACTCAGCCGGGCATTCCGTTCGGGCCCAACAACATGCGGGCCACCTACATGAACTCGATGTACAACGGCACTCAGTTGGGAATTACCGCGCCGTACTTTCTCTCGGAGCTCAGAATAGCCCGCTCCAAGGGCGGCCGGTTTGTGCAGAAGATGGCAGGAAAGCGAGACGAGGACATCCAGAATGCGGATGGAACATTCAGCCTGACCAAGTGGAAGGCGTTGGTGAACACCTTCAAAGGCATCGACTTCAACTCGTACATCAATGACGGAACGTTGATGGGCCACTGGCTGATCGACGAACCGGAGTTTCCCAAGAGGTGGGGCGGTAAGGCCATTTCTCAGCAGACTATCGAGGAGATGGCGCGGTACAGCAAGCAGCTGTGGCCCAACCTCACAACATTCGTACGGGGACGCCCCAGCTGGCTTGCCCAAGCTCCAATTACTTACCGGTACCTGGACGCCGGGTGGCTGCAGGACTTCACGTTCAACCGGGATGTGGCCGCCTGGGTGAAGGCCGAAGCCGCTGCAGCGAGGCTCAAGGGTCTTGGTATGATCGTCGGGATAAACATACTGGATGGTGGGAACGGGTCGAGCAATATTCGAGGCTGGCTCCCCAACCACTGGAGAATGACCGCCAGCGAGATCCGGAGTGCCGGTAACGCGATGCTCAACGAGCCCCGGGCCTGCGCCTTTTTCCTTTGGACCTATCTCTACGGTGGATCCGATTACCTGGCCCGGTCCGATATCAAGGCAGCAGTGACTGAACTGTGGAACAAGTCGAAGACGCATGCCCGAACATCCTGCCAGCAGTAAGAAGTCGTCCTGAAAGACAAACGGGCCCGGGAGAACTTCCCGGGCCCGTTTGCACATATGTCCACTGTCTCCCGGAAATGATCAGCTGGCTCGGCGGATCCGAATGACCTCGAGCGATCCATCCCGGGCATCACGGACTTCCCAACCGGCCTCCCGAAGCAGCGCACGGATCCGGTCGGCCTCGGGATAGTCCCGAGCCGTCTTGGCCAGTTTTCGGCGCAGCGCCCAGTGCAGCGCCCACGCCTTCTGGAGCTCGTCGCCGGCCCCCTCCGGCGGGGTCTCCGAATATGATGCATGGGCCACTTCTCCCTCCGCAGCAGTGCTGGTCGGGACGTTGATGACGGTACCCCGGCTGGTGACGTTGAGCACCTTCTCGGCAGTCTCCCAGGCAGAAACCGTGTCCGGGCCCGGCCTTTCGCCGCTGTCCAGGGCGGCATTCGCCTCGTTCATGAACGAGAACATGGCGGCGACGGCTCGAGGCGCGTTGAGATCGTCATTGAGTGCCGCGGCTACATCCCTGCGCAGCCGCTCGGCAGCCTCCTTGAGCCGTGGCGGATCGCTGTCGCCTTTCACTTCTGCCAAACGTTTCTGGAATTCGCCCAGCCGACTCGACGCCTTCTGCGCCGCTGCCAGAGCATCGTCACTCCAGTCGAGCTTTTCCGGTAGTGAGTACCGGAACATCAGCAGCCGAAGTGCTCCCGGCATGACACCCCGTCCTCCCTGCAGGTCCCGGGTAGTAAGAATGTTACCATACCGCTTTGACATCTTCGTCTCCGTCGAATTTCAGGAACTCGCCATGTAGCCAGATAGCTGCGAACTGTCGCTTACCAGTATAAGCGCAGCTCTGGGCGATTTCATCCTCGTGGTGGGGGAAGATCAGGTCCACGCCCGCCGGCGTGGATATCCAGCACATCGCTCCCTCGCTCGGCTCCGAGTAGCTCCAGCGCCATTGCCGAGCACTCGATGTGCCATCCGGGCCGGCCCCGGCCGAACGGGGCATCCCACACCGCGCCCACCGCTCGTCTGCGGCCCGGCCGCCTTCCATAAACGAAGTCACGCACATCCTCTTTTGAGTACTCGTCAGCTGCTGACTCGCTGGCTCGCACCTGTCTTCAGTTCTCCGCCGGTCCAGCCGCGACAGGCTGGCCATATGCGGGAAATCTGAGCGATGGAGAAGTAGACCGAGCCGTCCTCACCCTTGTAGGCGATGCCCTTCTTCAGCAGTCCTTCGATCAGTCGGATCATGGCGGGGATGTAGTCCGTCGCCCTGGGGCTACGCGTGTGCCGGAAGAATGCGCAGGTAGTCACGATCTTCCTCGAAAAACGCTTGCGCGAATGGCTCTACGTGCTCCCTGAGCTTTACCCCCTTTCCCTGCGGCGGCGGCGATGGTGCGATCGTCGACGTCAGTGAGATTCATGATATGAAAGACGTCGTACCCGCTCGCCTCCAGCCAGCGCCGGAGCAAGTCCTCGAAAAGGAAGGTCCTGAAGTTCCCGATGTGGGCGTAGTTGTAAACCGTAGGGCCGCAGGTGTAGAGCGATACCTTGCCCGGCTGGAGCGGCTCGAAGGCCTCGGTCTGGCGTGTCAGCGTGTTGTACAATCGGAGGGTCATGAACCAGCCGCACCGGACGCCGCGGCGACCTTGGCCGCACCCTGAGCATTGTCCCGGACCGTGACTTCCACCCGGCGCTGCTGGTAGGGTGAGTCGATCGTTTCCCGGGAGAACCGATTCTTGAGCCGGCGGCGGAACTCACGCGCCACCGACCATTGCGAACCGGGCTGGGTTCTGATCAGGGTCCGGATAACCACCGAGTTGTCGGTAAGAGACTCCACGCCCAGTACCTCAACCGGGCCGTCGAGCTGGACGCCCCAGAGCGGGTCAGTGGAGAACCGGGCGCCTTCATCCCGGACGATCTCTAGCGCCTTTTCCAGATCTTCGGTGTGCGGCACGCTGATGTCCACCACCGCGCCCGACCATCCCCGGGTCTTGTTGCTGACCACCTTGATCTCCCCATTGGGAATGACATGCATCGAGCCGTCCTGATCCCGCAGCATTACCACCCGCAACGTCATCCGCTCGACCACGCCTGCCTTCCCAGCCGCTTCGATGACATCGCCCACGGCGAACTGATTCTCGACCACAAAGAAGAACCCGGAGATGACATCCCGCACCAGGCTCTGGGCACCGAACGAGATCGCCAGACCCAGAATGCCGGCTCCGGCCAGGATCGGGGCAATGTCGATGAAGGCGTTGAACGTAAGTAGGATGGCGATGGTGATGATGACCACCCGCCCCACGCTGCGTATCAGCTGGGAGATGGTTCGACCCCGCTTCTCACGGAGGGTGGTGATGGAACTGTCGCCATCATCAACCGACTCCTCGATGCGGGAGGCGGTCAGCCTCACCACCCGGAGGCCCAACCACGCCAGGACCCAGATGCCGAGCACTCTGAACCCGGCCCGCAGCAGGCCTTCGCCGTCTACCCGGATGAGCTCGGCGAGACGGTTGATCACATCGGTGATGGACAGCAGCAGGTGCACGCTAACTCCCGGAAACGACACAAGTTGGCCGCCCGTCGAGGGGAACGGTCGATGGGCCCAAACGTAAGGCGGTGAGAGAGGAGGCGGAAGGAGAAGAACGGTAAGGGCGGCGACTAGGGACTTCCATACTTGACGACGCTTCCCACCACGCGGATGCCCTGGGCCACACAATGGGCCAGAATCTCCTCCGGACTAGTCTCCTGCAATATCACGGTGAAACCGTGGAGAGTGGGGCGCACGGTCGGGAACCGGCGCCGGAGACGCTCGACCCCCGAAAGGCATGGCGTTGCCGTGGCAACCTGGAGCGCACGCCATTGAATCAGTGTCTCCGAGGTGAGCACCCTGGTCAGCTCGCCTTGCCGTACCGCAATCCGGGCGCAGCGCCCCAGCAGAAATCCCAGATCGGCACTGGCGACCACTGCGGAGACCGTACGGGGCCGGAGCCTATAGACCTGAAACTGGTTTCCGGCAGCCCGGACCCACGCTCCAAGTGTGTCGGATCCGGCCCAGTCCAGCAGGGTGCCGAGGGTGACGTCAGGTGAGAGTGGACGGGGGGCGCCGACAAACATGGACCAACAGTGGCTGCCGCTGAGAGTGCGGCGTCATCGAGGCGGTGCCGGAAGGACCAAATTCCCGCCTCACCCTTCGTGCTGCGCCGCCTACCGCCTGCCGGCGGCTTCCCCGACCGGCTCTCTCCCCTGGCCTGTCCTGGTACGCATATAGGACTGCCGGCCGCTGCGCACCGCGTCGAGCAAGGGTGCGGGATCGAATCGCACCGGGTCAGTGGCCGGCAGTCCCGTCTCACGGGTGGCCGCCTCGCACGCCTGCCGGGCGGCCCGCTCGCTCAGGTCGTAGGTATTGAGAGAGATGCCGATCACGCGAGTGGGATGAACCGCGGAGGCGATTGATTCATACAGCCTGATGTATTCGCTCAGCGGTGGGATCCGGAGCCAGGCGGCTTCCCGGTAATCCCCGATGTATTCCCGGCTTGATTGGTGGCAGAGGATCAAGCCGTCGGGGCAGGAGCCGTGCAGCAGTCCCAGCGTCACTGCCGAATACCCCGGGTGGTTGATACTTCCCTGTCCCTCGACCAAAACCACGTCGGCGTCTTTGGCTCCCTGCAGCACCAGCCTCTCGGCAGCTCCGGCCACGAAGTCCGAGATCACGGCGTCGACCGCGATACCCCAGCCCTCGATCATGATACCGGTCTGGCCGGTGGGAACGAATCGGGTGCGCAGTCCCCCGGCGTTGAGTTCCCGAGCCAGCTGGAGCTGGGCAGTCATCTTCCCGACGTTGCAGTCAGTCCCCACCGTGAGGACGACATAGGGCTCGACCATCTTGGCGGCCCCGGACGCGACAGGCAGGTCGGCAGGAGGACGGCGCAGATCGAGGATCTTTCTGCCTTTCGCCTCTGCCTTAGCGGCCAGCACCGGATCATCGCTGAGGAAGGTGTGCAGCCCACTCCACACGTCGCAGCCGGCGTCAAGAGCCTCGGCCAGCCAGCTCCGCCATTCGTTCGGCAAGCGCCCGCCCTGCGGAGCAATGCCGACCAGGACCGCGGTTGGCCGAAGCGCCAGACCCTCGCGCATCGATCCCACCACCGGGATGCTCCCCCCGAACCCCAGGACATCCTGGACCGTCTTGCCGGCTTGTTGCCGGTCGAGCACACCGACAGTCCGGTCCGGCAGGTAACGGATGACGGAATTGGCGGTCTTCGACGTCATCGGGCCGAAGTCGCCATCGGCCAGAACCAGGAAACTCGGAGCGGTCATGGGATCAGGAAGTAACAGGCTGAGAAGTTATGGTTGTCGGCGCATCGGCCGGCACGGTGCCACTGGGTTTGACCTCGCTGATCGGATCACCGTACACCTCGCCGAGGAGTATATGCCGGATAAGCACCATGACAAAGGCGAGGATGGGCACAGCCACGATCAGACCCGCTAGGCCGAACAGCTTCCCGATCAATAACACGCCGGCAATGGTGATGACGGGTGGCAGGTTCACTTTGCGCTGCATCACCACGGGGGCCACGAAGTTGGCTTCGATGAGATGCACGCCTATGCCCAGCAGGGTCACGGCGAGGGCCTTGGGGAGCCCGGCGACCCCCAAGGCGAAGAGTGCCGGTATCAAGGTGGAGAACAGGGTGCCGAAGAACGGCACAATCGCCGCGACGCCCGCGAAGATACCGAACGCCAGGAAGTACGGGACACCCAGAATCCAAAGGCCGAGTGTGGTCAGAGCTGCCAACACCACCATGGCGATGATCTGACCGACTACCCAAGAGTGCAGAGTCTGCTTGAGATCATACAGAATGACTCGGGCGAGCGCCCGGCGCTCTGGCGGCACCAGTGCCACCACACCCTCGACATAGGTAGAAGGGCTCCTGGAGAGGTACAGCGCCATGACGAGTACGCTCACCATCACGATGATCAACTCGAGGCCGCCCTTCAGGTACGGGACGGCTGCCCCACGGAGAAATCCGAACAGCTCGTTGACCGACGTTGCGAGCAGGCCCGGAGCTCCCCCCTCCGTGACTCCACGCCGGAGCACCGGAATGCTGCGGAAGAGGCGGTCGATACTCTGGTCGAGGTCGCTCAGGAACTTGGGGAGGTTGGCGATGAAGTCCTGCACCTGGCCCGCCACCGCCGGGACAATGAGGAAAACCACTCCCACCAAGGCGCCAATGGTGAGGGCCAGCGCTGATCCGAGGGCCACCGAGGCAGGGATGTCCAGGCGGCGCTGAAGGAAGCCCGACACGGCGTCCAGATAGACCGCAAGAATGACGGCCAGAAACAGGACCAGCAGCACATCAATTGTGCGTACGGCCAGGGCCACAACAATGACGGCGAGGAGCACCCAACCGACTGGGAACCCTCGCCGTCGTTCTGCTTCCGCCGGGTAGGTCAATGCGACTTCCCTTCGTCCCCTTCCTCGATCAACTCGGCGTCCCGGACGTCTGCGCCACCGGCGCCCAGCTGCTTCGAATCCCTGCCCCGGCCGGAACTCAGTATACCCATCTTGGTCTTCAGCTCGATGAGCTGCTGATCGGAGCTGCCCTTGTATTCCAGCGCCTCGAACTGGCGCACCAGCGTGTCGCCCGAGACCTCTTCGTTCAGCTCCGCCGCCGCCAGCGCCTTCCGCTCGGTGGCCTCGATCTTCTCCGCCATGCGCTCGAACGACTCGAAGGCACTCTTGTCGGAGAGTCCCGACATGGTCTCCTGAATCCGCTGCTGCGCCTCTGCCCGCTTGCTTCGGGCCACGAGAATGTTCTTCTTGCGCTTGGCTTCCTCGATCTTGTCATTGAGCTGCCGCAGCGAAAGCTTGAGCTGGTCAGTTTCCGCCTTGTGTCGCATCCAGGTTTCCTGCAGCTGCTGCGCCGCCTGGAGCTGTTCGTTGTAGCGGCCCAGCGCCTGCTTGGCCAGGTCGTCGCGCCCCTCCTGTACGGCCATCATGGCGCGCCGCTCCCAGTCCTGCGCCTGTTTCTTCAGGGCTTCGGCATCACTCTGGAGCTTCCGCTCGTCCGCAATAGCCGAGGCCACCTGCTGCTTGGCTTTGGCCAGCTGGCCCTTCATGTCCAGAATGAGCTGATTCAACATCTTTTCGGGGTTCTCGGCCCGGGAGATGAGGTCGTTGATGTTCGATCGCAGCATCGCCGAGAGACGATCAAAGAGTCCCATGACGCTTCACCTTTCCCGGTAGGGCGCGAGCGCGCTCAAGTGCGAAGCCAACGCCAGCGTGACCGAGTCGAAGCTAGCCTCGAACTCGTTGTAGTCGAGGTTTTCCAGCTCGAGCGTGTCCGTGAGGACGACGTGGTCCCCTTCCAGACCATAGGAACCATGCACCAGCTCTCTGGCGTTGAACTCCAGCAGCTGGCGAAACAACTCCCCTCTGCGAGGCTCGCTGGCTGGAAGCTCCATGACCCGGACTCGAAGGATGACTACCGGAGGCGCATAGTGGACCACGACCTCCGAGTCGTCAGGGGTCCGGGCCACCCAGAGGTTGGATTCGATTTCCCGAACCGCCAGGCTGCCACCATCGAGGCGGTCGAGAAAGGACTGAATGTCTTCTCGCGTGATCATCGGGTCGCTCCCCCGCGCAACTGATTTTCAGGTGGGCCGTGCGCGAGGAGCCGCTCGGCGAAATCTAACCGTTCCTCCACCTCCGCCAGCCGGCCCCGGAGCTCCTCCACCTCGGCCGTCATGCTGGCCCCGATCTCCTCCATCTTCTGATGGACATCATCCGGCTCCGGGGAGCCACCAAGACGCCGCCCGATCGCCGAGCCGATAGGTCCGAACAGCAGCGCCACCCCCGCGGCTCCGATCGCGAGAAACATCGCAAGCTCGCCCACGCCGGTCATCAGCCGCCCTCCTCAGTGGCCGCTCCCAGGCGCCCCGGTTGCTTGGCCTGAGCCAGCAGCCGCTCGGCGAAATCCACCCGCTCCTCCAGCTCCAACACCCGGGATTGGAGTGAGTCCATCTCGCCCAACCGGGCGTGCAGATGGTCAATCTCTCCCTTCAGCGCCGCATCGGTGCTCCCCCGCCCTTCCAGCCTCCGCCCGAACGCTCGCATGATCGGCCACAAGATGATTACGGTGGCAGTAAGGGCCGCGATCACTATGAGAAGGAGGACCGGGGGACCGCCATCCTGCATGAATATCAGGTTGGGATCGAACGGCGGCGGTATCGGCGGCGCAGGAGGCACTCCCTGGAGAATCATCCTGAGGGCTCTCCCTTGCCAAGCTCATGGCGGTCCTGCGTTTTCAGCAGAATCCTCTCTGCAAAGTCCACTCGCTCATGGAGCTCGGCCACCTCCTGCCGCAGCGCATCCACCTCGGCCATGAGCTCCGGATCCTGGGCCGACGCGGTATGGCCGCGCAGGCGGTCGGCAAACGCTCGGCCCACCGGACTAAGCGAAAGGAGGAACAGAGTTCCCCCGCCGAATATGAGTGTGATAGCTAGTATGCCTTCCATGTCCATCCCGTGTCCATCTCCTGACCACCGCTTGGGTATCCGACGCCCAGCCGACGGTGCCGGCTCCCGACCGAACACGTACGGACCCTCTGCCGGGATTGTTTCACTACGGAACGTGTTTCGGTGAGGAATCGGCTTAGACCAGTTCTACCTTTTCTATGGCAGCCAACGAGACGGCTATCTCCGTCTCATCGCCTCCCGCAGGCCGTAGATACACTTCGTGGGCCGTGACATGGGTATCCACGCTCATCGGGATACCGACGACCTCGGTCCGAGCCGTGGTCATGATCCGGACGGCCTGCTCGTGGCCCCCGGCGTAGCCCAGCAATGTCACGATTTCTTCGTAGGTCATCTGGACCTCCCGATGATGCGACCATAATCTAGGTTCTGGTAGCTGACCTCGCCATGCACACAGGAGATACCCATGTTGCGTTTTTTACCGGTAGCGCTGCTTTCCGTCACTGCGATCGCTCCACGAGACCTGTCCGCCCAGGGCGCCGTCACCCGCGCCGGCGGGAGTGTGCCGACGGTGTCGGTGTCCGCCAAGGTGGGCGCCAAGACCTATGAAGGGACCGGACCCGGCAGCTGCCGCCACACACCCGATGCCTCGATTTATGATGTGCCCGCGGCGCTCTGGATGGTGGAGCACGGTGGCTCGAGCAATGGAGCCATCAAAAGTCTGAACCTGACGATTTGGAAGCCGAAGGATGGCAGCCGGGACCAGGTGTCACTCGGTCTGACTACCAGCTCATCCGCCCACCGGATAGACGTGGGCGGGCGGGGCGATCAGGTCGGCAGCGGAAAGGCCACTGTGACACCGAGCGGCGCCGGCGGCCGGGTGGAAATTCAGGGAAAGGACGAATCAGGAGCGGCGGTACAGGTCGTCATTACCTGCCCCGCCTTCTCGGGCGTCCAAGCCGAGGGTGGCTGAGCGGCGGATCTAGTGGGACCCCGCCGCGGCGCGTTCGCGGCCGGGCTGCTCCGGCGGGGCCCCTTTCAGGTTCTGATCCAGGTAGCGAGTGATCAACTCGAACAGGTGCACTTGCGTGTTCTTCCCCTGGCACACGCAGTGGGTCCGGTTGGGGTATTGCATCATGGTGAAGGGTTTGTTAGCCGCCACCAGGGCGTTGATCAACACCTCGGTGTTCTGGAAGTGCACGTTGTCATCACCACTGCCGTGAATCAGCAGGAGATTGCCCTTGAGGCCGTTCACATATGTCAGGGGTGATCCCCGGTCGTATCCCGCCTGGTTTTCCGCCGGCAGGCCGTTGAACCGCTCGGTATACACATTGTCGTACAGTGCCCAGTGAGTCACCGGCGACACCGCCACCGCAGTGCTGAACAGATCCGGATGTTGGAATAGACTGTTCAGGCTCATGAACGCGCCGTAGCTCCAGCCCCAGATCCCGATCCTCCCGGTATCGACGTAGGGTCGCTGCG
This sequence comes from uncultured Gemmatimonadales bacterium, assembly GCA_963740175.1. Classification (GTDB taxonomy): domain Bacteria; phylum Gemmatimonadota; class Gemmatimonadetes; order Gemmatimonadales; family GWC2-71-9; genus CAVVWJ01. Next base: position 109,208 of record CAVUDL010000010.1, on the reverse strand, counting down.
CCAGAGCCTGGGCGGCAGTCGCCTGATCCCGGGTCTCCACCACACCCAACTGCCCGTACACCGCCTTACGCCAGGCGCGGCCGAGCGGCGCGGGCGTGCCGTGGTTGTCGACGCTGAGCACCAGGTAGCCCTGCTGCGTCAGCATCAGGTGCCACAGGTAGTAGGACCCATAGGCATCGTTCACCGTGGTATTCCCGGGACCGCCATAAACGTGGAGCAACAGCGGATACTTGCGAGTGGAATCGAAGCCCGGCGGCTTGATCAGGACCGCCGGCATCCTGGCGCCGTCCTCTGCCGCAATGCTGAAAAACTCCACCGGTCCTTTTCGAAGTCCTGCCAGACGGCCCCGTAGGCCCGCGTTATCGATGAGGGTGCGGATGGTTTGGTGTCCGGGCAAGCGCACCAGCCGAATGACCGGCGGCTTGCCGAAGCTGGAGTACGTTTCCAGCGCGTAGCGAAGGTTGGGCGCGACGTCGTAGGTGTGGGTCCCTGGCTCCTGCCTGGGAGAGAGCCGCTCGGGCGTGCCCTTTCCGTCGAGCCGGGCACGGTAGAGGTAGCGTTGTGCCGGCTGTTCGGGCGACGCCAGATAGTATAGCCAGCCTCCCTTCTCATCGGTGCCTACCACCTTTACCACGTCGAAGTTGCCCCGCGTGATGGGGCGAACGTTCTTGCCGTCACGAGACACCAGATAGGCATGATTCCAGCCGGACCGCTCGCTCAGCCAGGTGAGGCGCTTTCCCTGGGCCAGCCAAGTGACGTTATCCACCACATCGACCCAGGCGCTGTCCCGCTCCGTCAGCACTGCACGGACCTTCCCGCTGCGGGCATCACCCAGGAGCAATTCGTTGGTATTCTGCAGTCGGTTCAACCGCTGGAGCAGCACCTCATCCCCGCCCGCTGCCCAATCCATTCGGGCGATGTAGTGGTTCCGGGGATCACCCGGGATCTCCAGCCACCGGGTGGGTCCACCGGCGGCGCTGACGATTCCGACCCGCGCAGCCGAGTTGGCTTCGCCGGCCTTGGGATACTGGACCGGGACCACCTGTGAGTACAGGGAATCGGTGTTGTTGATCAGGCTGAAGTCTTTGACCTGATCGGCATTCAGCTGCCAGTACGCGATGTTGCGGCCGTCGGGGCTCCATCGCCAACCGTCGGCGTAATAGTTCATCAGCTCTTCTTCGTAGACCCAGTCGAACGTCCCGTTGATCAGGGTCCTGGAGCCGTCGGTAGTCAGCGCGACGATCGAACCGGTAGCCAGATCCTCGACATAGAGGTTGTTCTCGCGCACATACCCCACCCGGTTGCCGTCGGGGGAAAACTTGGCGAACATGAGCGAGGAGGGCTCTGCGTCGCCCCCGCCCAGTTTCCGCAGCGCCCCCGTCGACCGATTGAGGATCCAGTAATCGCCCCGGGTGTTCAACCGCCACACCGGTTGGGTGTTGGTGAAGATCAACAGCAGCTTCATGTCGGGCGACCAGGCATACTCTTCCACCCCGAGCGGGACGGTGTCGCCCTGGGGAATAAATTGTCGGGCCGCCACCAGCACTTCACGCGCGCCGCTCTCGCTGTCGTACCGCACCAGGTTCTGGCCCCGGTCCGCCCCGCTTTCTTCCAGGGTGGTATAGGCACCCCCGTCTCCCAGCCAACGAGCTGGTCCAAAGGGCTGGCTCCTGAACTCACGGGTACCGTAGATGCGATGCACCGATAGCAGACCGGAGTCGGCCTGCTGAGCGGGCAAGTGGGCGGTACAGACGGAAAGCGCGAGCACCACCAGGAGAGTGAGACGGGTCACGAAAGTTCCGATGGAATGAGGGTAGGGTTAGTATCCCTTCTTCTTCGCCCGGGAAGGAGCGATGAAGCCGTGCACGTTACCATCACTATCTACGCAGGCGACAACTCCATGCGAATCCCGCTTCCGAACCGGCTCATGCCCCTGATGACTGCCGCTGCCGTCGGCATTTCCGGAGCGAGCTGCACCAAGAGCCCCGATGAGTCAGCCCGGCTCGAGAGCGCGGCGACCGTGGCCACACCAGCACCACAGCCGGCGGCTCCAGTCGCGGACACTCCCGGCACCGTGATCGCACCGCAGAAGCCGGAAACCACGAAAGCGGTGAAGCCGGCTCGCCGCAAGCCGGTGGTCGAGCCGGCCTCGGCCCCGAGTCCCCCGGCCGAGTCCGCCCCGCCGGCGGCGGCCGGTCAGGAGAAGTGGCTCTCCTATGATGCCGCTACGAAGACGGTGACGTTCGAGCTCATTGCAGGACCGTTCACCTTCAACGGCTACCGCAATGGCGGCGCGAGCCTGGTGGTACCACCGCAAGCCAACGTGGTGATGAACTTCGTAAACAAGGATGGGACCCCCCACAGCGCCATCGTGATTTCCGGCGAGGGCCCCATCCCCAATTCGGCCACCGATCCCGCCATCCCACGGGCCTACACCAACAAGGTTCTCGAAGGCTTGCCGCAGGAGGGCAGCGACGTCATGCGCTTTCCGGTCCCGGCGAGCGGTACCTACCGAATCTTCTGCGGCGTACCGGGCCACGGCCTCTCGGGTATGTGGATCTGGATGAAGATCGACCCGAGTGCCAAAGCGCCGAGTTTCGGCCCAACGAAGGCATAGGGTCGAGAGTCTAGGGTCAAAGGTTCGGGAGACCCTAGACCCTAGACTCTAGACTCCTGACACCTAGAGCCTTCTGCAGGAACTGACCGGTATAGCTCGTCTCGACCTCTGCCACACCCTCCGGCGTTCCAGCTGCCACCACCTGGCCGCCCCGCTCGCCTCCTTCGGGTCCCAGATCGATGATCCAGTCGGCCGTCTTGATGACGTCCAGGTTGTGCTCAATCACCACAATACTGTTTCCTTTGTCGACCAGCCGATGCAGCACATCCAGCAGGAGTCGGACATCCTCGAAATGAAGGCCCGTGGTGGGCTCATCAAGGATGTACAGCGTCCTCCCGGTATCGCGCTTGGCCAGCTCGGTGGCCAGCTTTACGCGCTGGGCCTCTCCCCCTGAGAGTGTCGTGGCCGCCTGTCCCAGGTGGATGTATCCCAGCCCTACGTCGTTCAGCAGCTCGAGTTTCTCGGCGATGCGGCGCTGGTGCGCGAAAAACTCCAGCCCATCCGCCACGGTCAGGTCGAGAACATCCGCAATGCTCCGACCCTTGTAGCGCACCTCCAGCGTCTCGCGGTTGTAGCGCCGTCCCTTACAGACCTCGCACGGGACGTACACGTCGGGCAGGAAGTGCATCTCAATCTTGACCAGTCCGTCGCCCTGGCAGGCCTCACAGCGCCCGCCCTTCACGTTGAACGAGAACCGTCCCGGGCCATAGCCGCGCATCTTGGCGTCGGGCAGCTGGCTGAACAGCTCCCGGATAGGCGTGAACAGGCCGGTATACGTCGCCGGATTCGACCGGGGCGTGCGGCCGATGGGACTCTGATCGATGTCTATGACCTTGTCGATCCGGTCCAGCCCTTCGATCCTCGTGTGGGCACCCGGCACCACCTTGGCACGGTAGAAGTGTCGCGCCAGGGCCTGATAGAGGATGTCGGTGACCAGGGTGGACTTGCCCGAGCCCGAGACGCCGGTGACGGCGACGAACAGCCCCAGCGGGATGTCGACGGTGAGGTCCTTCAGATTGTTGGCCCGCGCACCAAGGACTCGCAGCCGGTGACCCGGTGGCGCTTCACGGCGTCCGGCCGGCACCGGCACCCGCAGTTCGTCCCGGAGGTACCGGCCGGTAAGGGACTCGGGATGGGAGCGGATGTCCTCCACCGTCCCTTCGGCGACCACTTCGCCGCCGAAGCGTCCCGCCCGGGGGCCCAGGTCGATGACGTGGTCGGCCGCCTGGATGGTCTCTTCGTCATGCTCGACCACGATGACCGTGTTCCCCAGATCCCGGAGGCCCCGCAGCGTGGCCAGCAGGCGCTCGTTGTCGCGCTGATGCAGTCCGATGCTGGGCTCGTCCAGGATGTAGAGCACACCCACGAGGCGCGACCCGATTTGGGTGGCCAGCCGAATGCGCTGAGTCTCGCCGCCGGACAGGGACGTGGCCGCCCGCCCGAGGGTGAGATACTCCAATCCCACATCGCGAAGGAACCGAAGCCGGTCCACCACTTCCTTCAGAATGGGACCCGCTATGTCGGGATCGAGACCGGTGCGGCCGTTGGTCGAAGGCCCGCCAGTCCGACTGCCACGGAGCGGAGTGCTCTCGAAGAACTCGATTGCGCGCTCCACCGGGAGGTCGACGACGTCGCCGATGCTGGTTCCGTTGACGAGCACCGAAAGACTTTCGGGCTTGAGCCGTTTCCCGCCACAAGTCTGGCAGGGTTGTTCGATCATGAACTCTTCCAGCGACGCGCGCACTCCGTCACTGGTAGATTCCCGGTAGCGTCGTTCGATATTCCGGAGCACGCCTTCCCAGTCGCTCTCGTATTCGCCCCGCCCGCGAGCTCCATCGGTCTGAAATTTGAAGCGCCCGGGCGCCCCGTGAAGAATCGCGCGTTGGGCGGCTTCGGTGTGATCGCCCCACGGCGCGTTGAGCTGAAAATCGAAGGCCTTGGCCAGCGTGGGCAGCACCACCTTGCGCAGGTAGCCACTCGGCTCGCCCCAGGGAAGGATCACCCCTTCCAGGATGGAGATGCTGGGGTCGCCCAGCACCAGCTCCGCGTTGACTTCCCGCCGAGTTCCCAGTCCATGGCAGTCAGGGCAAACGCCGAACGGCGAGTTGAAGGAGAACTGCCGCGGCTCCAGCTCCGGGAGCGACAGTCCGCACACCGGACACGCGAACCGTTCGGAGAAGACGACAGATTGCCCCGCTGCCCCGCTGCCTCCCTGTCCAGCGTAGCGGACCACCTCGACCAGACCGTCCGACGTCTTCAGCGCCGTTTCGATAGAATCGTTCAGACGCGACCGGTCGACCGCGCGAACCACCAGCCGGTCCACCACGATCGCGATATCATGGTTCTGCCGCCGGTTCAACGTGGGGACGGAGCCCAGATCGTGGATCTGACCATCGACTCGGACTCGCACGAAGCCGCGCTTGCGCACGTCGTCCAGCAGCTCCCGGAACTCGCCCTTGCGCCCGCGTACCAGCGGAGCCAGCACCTCGATGCGGGTTTCCTCTGGCCAGCCGAGCACCGTGTCCACGATCTGAGCGGCGCTCTGCCGGGTAACGGGACTCCCATCGTTAGGGCAGTGAGGCACGCCCACCCGGGCCCAGAGTAGCCGGAGATAGTCGTAGATCTCCGTGACGGTTCCCACCGTCGAGCGCGGATTCTGCCCGGTGGTTTTCTGTTCGATCGAGATTGCGGGTGAGAGACCCTCGATGGCGTCGACGTCCGGCTTTTCCATGAGTCCGAGGAACTGCCGCGCGTACGCCGACAGCGACTCGACATAGCGCCGCTGTCCCTCCGCATAGATGGTGTCGAAGGCAAGCGACGATTTCCCCGAGCCGGACAGCCCGGTGATGACAGTGAGCTGATTGCGGGGAATAGCGACGGAGATGTTCTTGAGATTGTGTTCGCGGGCGCCCCGCACCACCAGGTATTCCTGAGCCATAGCCCCGAAAGCTACCCGAAGCCGAGCAGCGGGGTCAACGGGAGCCTACCGGACCTCAGAAGCTGGACGTCGGTGGTGAAATGCCAAGTCCCTGATTGTCCGCCCCGGACGACTGGCGACTGTCGGCTGGTCCCTCTACCATAGAGCAGCCAACAACCGGCACCCGGCTCCGACCCAGAGCTCCCGACCCCTGACTCCTGACCCCCAACACCCGCCTTCCGAGTCCCGACCGCCAGCCCGGGACCAGAGCGCCACGGAGCGACGGCTCCAGCAGGCTGACGCGCTGGCGGACAGCGCCATGCCGGGCGCGGCAGTGCGCCCCTATCGCGAATTGCTGGAGTTGGAGCCAGAGCACGTGGAGGCCCGACTGAACCTCGCCCGTCTGCTGGATCGGCTGGAGGAGGCGGGGGACGCAGTGGACGTGCTGAGTGAGGGCCTTCGGCGCGCGCCCGACCAGACCCAGTTCCTGGTGCTTCGGGGCTCGATGCTCGGCCGGCTCCAGCGCTATCCCGAGGCGGAGCTGGATCTGCGCCGGGTGCTGCGGCTGCATCCCTCGCACGCACCGGCCCAGTTCGAGCTGGGACTGCTGCTCTGGCGGAGAGGACTGGTGCAAGAGGCGGCAGCGTGCTTCCAGCGGGCGCTCGAGTTTCAGCCCGATAATGCCAAGACCCATTACTACCTGGGCGACGTGCTGAATCACCTGGGGGACCTCCCCCGCGCCCGGAGCGCACTGGAGCGAGCCATACAGATAAACCCGGATGACCCCAAAGCCTACCATCTGCTGGGACGAGTGCTGGACCGGCTGAACCTGCCGGAGGAGGCTCGAGAGATGTACCGCCGCGGACGCGACCTGGCCGGCCTGTGATTCATGTAATTGTGGACGATCTTGCCTCGATCAAAGCCGATGCCATCCTGCGCCCGGCCGACGGCAGCCTGGGACCGACCTCGCCGGCCGGGGTGCGCCTAGATGACCGGGCGGGCCCGCGTTTTGCCGAGCAGCGGCGAGTGTCCAGCTTGCTCAAGGCCGGCTCGGCGGTGGTGACGGGAAGCGGGGATCTGACGGCCCCGTTTGTGCTCCACGTCGTGATCCAGGACCCGGAAATCCGGACTGGGCGGGACGTGGTGCGTCGTGCGCTGGTATCCGCCTGGCAACGCGCAACAGACTGGGAGCTCGGCACGATTGCCACCCCGCTCGTAGGCGCGGAATCCGGGCAGCTGAGCCTGGAGGAGGCCGCGGGCTTGCTGGTTGAGACATTTCCCGCCGAACCCCGAGGATTCCCGGCCGAGCTGCAGATCGTAGTGGATGGAGATGCCGAGCGGGCCCTGGTAGAAGCCATCGTCCGGAGGACTGTGTGATCCGATTGCATCAGCTCACCAAGCGGTATGGCCGGTTCACCGCAGTGGACCGAATCGACCTCACCGTACCGGGCGGCGAGCTCTTCGGATTTCTCGGCCCCAATGGGGCCGGCAAGACCACCACCTTTCGCATGATTGCCGGCATTCTTCGCCCCACCAGCGGCACCATCGAGGTCGGCGGCATCGACATCAACCGCCGACCGATGGAAGCCAAAGCGCGCCTGGGCTTCATCCCTGACCGCCCCTTCGTCTATGACAAGCTCACCGGCGCGGAGTTTCTCCGTTTCGCGGCTGCCCTGTACGGGCAACAGGGCCCCGCCATCGAACGCCGGATAGACGAGCTGCTCGAGCTGTTCGAGCTCACCCGCTGGAAGAACGAGCTGACCGAGTCGTACAGCCACGGGATGCGGCAGAAGCTGATTATCTCGGGTGCGCTGGTCCATCGGCCCGAAGTGATTGTCGTGGACGAGCCCATGATCGGGCTCGATCCCCGCAGCGCCCGTCTGCTCAAAGACCTGTTCCGCCAGTTTGTGGACCGGGGCGGCACGGTGCTCATGAGCACGCACACGCTTGAAGTGGCCGAGACGATGTGCGACCGCATCGCCATCGTGCACGGCGGCAAGATCATCGCCTCCGGGAACATGTCCGAGCTCCAGGAGCAGACCTCCTCTGAGGAACTGGGCTTGGAAGACCTCTTTCTCAAGCTCACCGGCGGGATGCGCGAGCATCAGCTCGATACCATACTCGACGCCTGACCGCGTGACCCCTCATACACCGATGCAACCCCGGCTGTGGACCCTGCTCACGCCCAAATGGCGGAGCGCGCTGACGCGCGCCCGACAGGACCGGACCGATTCGCGTCTGCGCGTGGTGCTACTGGCGCTGGTAGGCCTGCTGTTCTGGCTTGCGGTCTTCGGAATTGCCTTCCGAGTGCTGCGCTATCTGAGAACCGTGGACGAGATCGGCAACCTGATGGCCGGCAAGGTTCTGGGTGTTATCCTGCTGGCGTTCCTCTCGATCCTGCTGTTGTCGAATATCATTACCGCGCTGTCCACGTTCTTTCTGGCGAAGGACCTCGATCTACTGATAGCGGCGCCGGTCAGCGGAGTGCGCCTCTATTTATCCAAGCTGGCCGAAACCCTGGTCCACTCCTCCTGGATGGTGGCGCTGATATCGCTACCGCTCTTCACCGCGTACGGCATCGTCTACGATGGAGGATTCCTCTTCCCCTTTGTGGCGTTGGCGGCGTTTATCCCCTATCTCATCCTTCCAGCGGTAGCAGGTACCGCCTTCACCCTGGTGCTGGTGAACATCTTTCCGGCCCGCAGAACCCGCGAGCTGCTGAGCCTCCTTGCGACCGGCGCTGTCGTGATCGCGGTGGTGAGCCTCAGATTCATGCGCCCGGAGCAGCTGGCGCAGCCGGAAGGGTTCCAGAATCTCGTCGACTACCTGGCGGTGCTCCGGACGCCGACGAGCTCGCTGCTCCCTAGCGAGTGGACCGCCTCCATGATCATGAACTGGCTGCTCCGGGTAGCCGACCCGATGCCGATCGCGAAGCTCTGGGGCGCGGCCGCCGTCGCTGTGGCCTTGGGCGCGCTCATCCATCAGCGGCTCTACTTCCTGGGCTTCTCGAAGGCGCAGGAAGGCGCTGAACGGAAGGTCCTTCGGCCGCTGCGGGGGCCGGTCTCCCTGCTGCTCCGATCGCAGTCTCCCTCGAAGCGCGAATTCATTCTGAAGGATCTGCGACTCTTCTTCCGCGACAACACCCAGTGGAGCCAGCTGATTCTCCTGGCCGTGCTTCTCATGGTGTACCTCTTTAACATCAAGGCACTCCCGCTGCACTCCGGGGAGCGAGTGCCGTTCCGGCTGGTAACCATCATTTCCTTCCTGAACCTCGGGTTGGCCGGTTTCGTGCTGGCGGCAGTGGCCGCCCGGTTCATCTTTCCCGGCATCTCCCTGGAAGGCCGGCAGATGTGGCTGTTGCGCTCGAGTCCGCTCGATCCCAGATCCATGATGTGGAGCAAATACTGGATCGGCACGGTGCCATTACTGGTCCTGGCGCTGCTCATTACCGTGTTCACCAATTGGCTGCTGCACGCGAGCCCGTTCATGATGACGATCTCAGTCATCACTATCCTGCTCTACACGCTGGCGGCCGGCGCACTGGCCCTGTCGTTCGGGGCCTTGTACCCCCAGTTTGGAAGCGAGAATGCGGCTCAGATTCCCACCAGCTTCGGGGGTCTGGTGTACATGATGAGCAGCCTGTGCCTGCTGGCGCTGATTATCGGCATCGAAGCGATCCCGGTGACGGATTACCTGCGCGACCAGCGCTATTCCCAGCAGCCGGTCGGGATCACGCCCCAGCTGGTGCTCTCCGGACTGGCGGTCATCGGCGTCTGCGCGCTGGCGACGATTATTCCCCTGCGTGCCGGTCTGCGGAGGATCGAGACAATGGAGTGGTAAAGGTCGATCTGTTCAGCGATACCGTCACCCGTCCGACGGCGCCGATGCGGAAGTTCATGTGCGAGGCGGAAGTCGGCGACGAACAGCAGCGCGAAGATCCCACCGTCAATCTCCTACAGGACATTGTCGCCGATCTCCTGGGCAAGGAGGCGGCGCTTTTTCTTCCCTCCGGCACCATGTGCAATCAGGTGGCTTTCGCGGTGCACTGCCGGGCCGGAGATGAGATCCTGCTTCAGGAGCTGGCGCATCCGCTGCTGTACGAGGCCGGCGGGGCCGCGGCGTTAATCGGGGCAGTGTTCCGTCCTCTCGCCGGTCCCCGGGGGTTTTTCACTGCTAACCAGGTCCTCGAAGCTATCCGGCCCCCGGTTCACTTCATGCCGCGCACCCGGACCATCTCGATCGAGCAGACCAGCGCCTCGATGGGCGGCGTGTGCTGGCCGCTCGACGGGATCCAGGAGGTCTGTGCGGCAGCGCATGACCGAGGACTCGTGACCCACATGGACGGCGCCCGGCTCTTCAACGCCGCCGTGGCGAGCGGAACGGCAGCACGGACCTTCGCGGCGCCACTGGACTCCGTGTGGGTGGACTTGAGCAAGGGATTGGGAGCGCCAGTCGGCGCGGTGCTGGCAGGATCACGCGACTTTATTGAACGTGCGTGGATCTTCAAGCAGCGCTTCGGGGGCGCCATGCGGCAGGCAGGCATCATCGCCGCGGCGGGCGTGTACGCCCTTCGCCACCACGTGGACCGCCTGGCGGAAGATCATCAGCGCGCCCGCGACCTGGCTCTGGGACTCGAGGGGTTACGAGGAGTTGCGTTGGACGTGAATCGCGTGGAGACCAACATCGTGATTTTCGACGTTCGTGGCACTGGCCTCACTGGAGACGATCTGGCAGCCCGCACGCTGGCAAGCCACGGGGTGCGATTCAGCGTCCTCGCGCCGTACACCGTACGGGCCGTGACCCACCTGGACGTCCCCCCGGACGGCATCACGAGAGCCCTCGAAGCAGTCCGCGCGGCGATTAGGTAGGCCGCGCGTGGTGACGCACGCTTGGTCGGTTCTTGGGCCAGGCACTGCGGCTCTCAGTCCAATCATGATCGCGTTTCAGATTGTTTCGACGGTGCAAATGGCTGGTCCCCATCCGTCCCTAGGACGATGCGAGACAACCACCGGCCGAAGCAGGATCTGATTCACGAGGTCACCGGCCTCCGCAAGCAAATCGTGGATCTCAAGGAAGCCATGGTAGCGCGGCGCCGGGTGGAGGAGGCTTTGCGCGAGGCCGAGTCTCGGCTTCGCTCCTTGACCGACGGCGCACCGGTCGGTCTCTGTCTGTTCCGGGCGGATGGTGCCCCCCTTATAGCGAACGTCCCCTTCGCGCGCATGCTCGGGTACGACTCGCCCACCGAGCTGCAGCGTATCGCTGGGGTGCTCGGCGTCTTCGCGAATAGCGACGAACAGACGCGAGTACTTGGCGGCGCCAGCACGGGACACGGCTCGGGCGCGTTTTTCCGTCACAAGGACGGCAGCCACTTGTGCCTCAGTGTCCTGGCAGCCCGCTGCCCCGAGCAGGACACCATAGCAATCGCCGTCCACCAGCGCACCCGTCAGGAGTAACAGAGCACATCATTTTCCCGCCCCTCCTCGCGTAACCCCGGTCCGCCGTCGCACCTCAGCCACTCCTAGCTTGGCCTCTCCCACGGAACCCCGCCGCAACCCGCGCGGAGTCCATTCCAAGGAGGCGCCATGTTCACCCGAATTGGTTTTTTCCTCATTGCACTGGCGGCCATGGCTGCATGTGATCGCGCCGAGCCTACCCGTCCCACTGAATCGCAGGACAACTCGGCCGCAGGCCAGCCCCCTCATGCAAGTGTTGTTGGGGCTGACCGCGCCGCAATGGACCGCCTCGCTCGCCGGCTGGCCCGGTCAATGGCGGATGCTGCCTTCCGAGCCTACGTCAGGGCAGAGCTGGACCAGTCTCCGGTCGTCGAGCACAAGCTCCACCTGCAACGTTTTCTCTCCCGCTCGAACGGCCACGTCTCGAAGCTCGTCGCTCGGCTGTCGGGCGAGGCAGAGTCGTCGATCACGGCTGATGCCCGCGCCGCGGGCCCGCTGGAGATCTACTTCCCGGTCCCGGAGCACCGGGCGAAGTGGACCGGGGGGCCCGACCTTCTCGTCGCCAGCGCGCGGGAAGACCACGATGCTCCGGTAGCCTATGACACCAGGGGGCGCCGGCAGATCCTCAGCAGCGAGGCGCCGCCATCCACGCCGGTTCTGGCTATCGGCCCGGTCGAGACCGATTTCGGCGCCGATGGCACCGTCGCGTTCGCGGTCACGCCGCCGGAGCCACCCCCGCCACCGCCGCAGCCTCCGCCGACGCCCCCAACCGGCATGTACATGACGTACGCCCGTTTCGTGGAGGATTTTGAAGGTTGGTTGAAGGGCAGCCCGGAATATGAGCTCCACATTCTGGGACAGTCGGGCACCAGCGACTCGCTGACCGACTACCAGTGTGCCGGCGCGTCAGCTTCCGGGTACTACCGATTCGACCAGAACAGTCTGTCATGGAGCGGCCAGGTCCTGCTGTTCACTCAGGCACAGCTGAACAACTACCGCACTGCCCATCCCAACCAGAACTTCAGGATCATCGCCCTCGAGGATGACGATGGAGCTTGCCAGATCAAGTTCGACGGGACCCGGTTCAAGAATCTCCAGGCGACGCTGCAGGCGGCGTATCCGGATCTCACCGGCAGCAAGGACACCACTGGCGGCTTCAGCAGAATCGTCAAACGGGCCAACGCGCTCCAAAAGATCCTGCGAGCCGCGTACTCCTTCATCACCACCCAGGATGACCTCATTGGAAATGCCATCGAGGACCTCGTGGTCAACCAATTTATTCCCGGGGCCAACTGGATCGTTCGCGGAAGCGGAAACGTGACCAACGGCTGGATCAAGCTGGAGATGCGCTGATCCGTGAGATGCCTGCTCGCTGGCGCGATAGTCGGCACCCTCCTCGCCGGAGCGATTCAGCGCCCCTTGGGGGCACAATGGGCGGCTGGCACCGAGCTTGGTGCCAGCCGCTTCTGGGGCGGATCGATCGAACAGACCGAGGCTCAGCGCTCTTTTCGGCCCTACCGGCCAACGGTCCTGGCGGTGCGGCTTCAGCGTGAGGGCCGCACTCTCGGCGCCGGCATGGCACTGGAGTACTTCTCGGCGGGATTGGCGCTCGAGGGAGCCGAAGGGCATTTGGTCGCCAACGGCATCTTCACGGTGTACGGCCTGGCGCCGGAGCTCCTCTACCGGCTCACCGGCCTTGGCTCCAACCGGGTACTGCTCCGCGCCGGCCCACTGCTGGAGATATGGAAAATTTTCGACGAAGGATCGGAGCTGCAGCTGGGCATGCAAGCAGGGTTGTCACTGTGCGTGCCGTTGGGCGGAAGGTTCGACGCGACCGTGGCCGGTGGGGTCGCGGTAATGCCTTCGCCCTTCACCGATGGCCAGCTGGACGCGTCCTTCGAGCGCCAACCTCTCTGGAGGCGGAGTGTCGCGTTGGGCCTGCAGTACCGGTTGTGAGCGGGACTTGGCTAGGCGGCCACCGGACGGCCGCAGCTATCACAGAACCTGCTGCCGGGCGCCAAAGCAGCACCACAGCGAGCACACAAGGACACGGAGCGCAATCGGACGCCGCAAGTTGAACAGAATACCGCCTCAGGCTCAGGCCGGGGGCCGCACGCATCACAAACGGGGTGTGGGCGCGAGGCATCTGATGGAATCACCGGTGAAGTGTCCGGCGGCGTTGTAGCCGAAGCGGAGCGAATCGAGAGCACGCGAGCGAAGATCAATGCTTCGATGTCGTCGGACACCGGCCCCCGCTCATCCCGGAGCGCCGCTACCGCTTCAGCCGTGTACCGGGTCTTAAGAAGCTCGTAGTCGGCATCTGATAGCTTTCCCGTCTCCCGATCGAACTCGATCTCCTTGAGGGCAGCCAGCGCGATGCCCTTGGGAGTCTCCTCCGGATCGAGCGGCTCATGCCCCTGGTCCGCCGAGGGCCTCGGCCTCAGCAGTGGCTGGAGCACCAGCGAGAGCACCGCCAGCGCCAGAGCTACCGCCGCCAGTGCCTCGAGCGCCATCAGTCCTCGATTTCCGCCAGCGCGCGCCGCAAACGGTCCAGCTCTTCCGGACTCGCCTGAACCGTGGCTGTGGGTTCCGGCGATGCAGTAGCGGGCGACACCGCCGTCTTTCGCCTGGCAATGAATAACGCCAGGCCGGTACCAGCCGCCGCAATCAAAGTCCCGGGAAGGAGGTAGCCCGCCAGATTGAACCCTTCAGCCTTGGGAGCCATGAGCGCCTTTTCGCCATAGTTCGCGACAAAAGTGTCGAGAATCTGTTGCGCCGTCTTGCCTTCGTCTCGGAGCGCCAGAACCTCGCGATGCAACTCGGGAGAGTAGGTGCAGGTGAAATCGGTGGTCCGGCAGGTGAAGATGTCGAGAGTGCAGCCGCAGGTGCACGCCAGACGCTTTTCGATCCTCTGGATTTCGGCGTCATCGCGTGCGTCAGTTGGCTGTCGGGAGCGGCCCACCGCCGAGGGATCGCGCAGGGTGCCGCTGGCGCCGCGGCCGGCCAGCGAGTCCTGCGCCGCCTGAAATCCACTCGCCGCAGCCACTGCCGGCGCAGCAACCGCCCCGAGCGCCGCCGAGAGGCCTCCCCAGAGAAACTGGCGCCGCGTGGTCACTCGCTGCCCGCCCCCACCAGCGTCACCTGGTACCCCGCCTGTGCTCGCCGGGGCGCCGACGATGGGATTCCGCCGCCGGGCCACATGGTGATGATCCCGCCAAGCGCCAGTACGAAACCGCCGAACCAGACCCACCATACCAGGGGATTGATGTTGAAGCGGTAGACCGCCTCCTCGGTTCCGTTCACTGACCCGGCGAAGACGATATACACGTCCTCCTGCAGGTTGCTGCGAATCCCTACCTCGGTGGAGGGCTCGAAGGTGGGTCGCTTGAAGCTGTCCACGTGCTGCCGTTTCTCCGAGATCATCAGCCCGGCCGGGTGGCCGTCCTTCGTCACCTGTATCGTCGCCGCGGAGACGATTCGGTTGAGCGCCTCGTACTGCGAGATCCCCAGGTGGGTGAAGCGGTAAGTGTGCCCGAACGGACTGCTCAGCTCCACCGACTCTCCCGGCTTGAGCGTCGCCTCCTGCTCCCGCTTGAACGCCATACCAGCGAAGGCCACGAAGTAGATCAGCACGCCCAGGTGCACCACGTACCCGCCATAGCGACGCCGGTTTCTTCCGATCAGCCGGCCGAAGGCCACCGGCAGCGATTCCCCGTGCATGCGGCGGCGAGCCCTAACCCCTCGGTAGAACTCCTGCGAGATGGTCCCCACCACGAAGCCGGCCAGCGCGATGGCGACCGTAGCATGGAAGTCACGCACGCCGGCGGCCCACAGCCCCGCGAGGGTCACCAGCCCGGCGCTGACGGGAGCGATGAACTGCCGCCGAAGGTTAGCGGCGGAGGCTTTGCGCCAGGCAATCAGCGGCCCGATGCCGGTGAGACCCAGCAGCAACAGACCCAGCGGGACATTGACCCGGTTGAAGAACGGCACGCCGACCGTGATCTTGGTGCCCCGCACCAGCTCCGAGAGGATGGGGAACAACGTTCCCCACAGCACCGAGAAGGCGATGCCGACCAGGAGCAGATTGTTGAACAGGAATGCGGCCTCACGGCTCAGCACCGACTCCAGCTGGACGTCAGCCTCCAGCAGCGGCCACCGGGTATACAGCAGCGTGAACGCCAGGATGCCGGTCACCGCCAGAAACGCAAGAAAGAAGTACCCCACGTTCGACTGAGTGAAGCTGTGCACGCTGGCGATGACCCCGGAGCGGGTGATGAACGTGCCGAAGATGCTGAGCAGGAACGTTCCGATCACCAGGCCGAAATTCCAGCGCTTCAGCATCCCTCGCTTTTCCTGGATCATCACGGAATGCAGGAATGCGGTCATCGTCAGCCAGGGGAGCAGACTGGCGTTCTCCACCGGGTCCCAGGCCCAGTACCCGCCCCAGCCCAGCTCGACGTAGGCCCACCACATGCCAAGCGTGATGCCGATCGACAGAAACAGCCACGACACCAGGGTCCACTTACGGATCGCGTGAATCCAGCCGGTGTCCAGCCGGCGGGAGAGAAGCGCCGCGACGGCGAACGCGAAGGGGATGGTAAGGCTGATGTACCCCAGGTATAGCATCGGTGGATGGATGACCATCCCCACGTTCTGAAGCTGTGGATTCAGTCCTCTGCCGTCAGCCGGCGTGAACCCCAGGCGCTCAAAGGGGTCGGCCGCGAACAGCATCACGCAGACGAAGAAGGTGACCACCGCCGAGGTCACCCCGGCCACGTATGGCATCAGGTGGGCGTAGCGCCGTGGGGTCAGCAGCTGGGCGGCGCTGGCAAAAAGCGACAGAACCACGGCCCAGAACAGGAGCGATCCTTTCTGCCCAGCCCAGAACGCGGAAAAGATGTAGGCGGAGGGAAGGTTCCGGGACGTGTAGGCCCAGACGTATTCCATGTTGAAGTCGTGGGTGATCAGCCCTTTCCAGAGCGCCAACGACGCCACCACCAGACATCCGAAGATGCCGTAAACCGAGCGTACGACCGTGGCGCTGAGGTCGGGCCTGCCCTGCCAGCGGCCGGAGAAAGAGAGGAGTGCGCACCAAAGACCGAGGATGAAGGCGGCCCAGAGCGCGAATTGTCCCAGCAGTGTCATGAAAAGGAGCTCAGGCCTTGGGGACGGCCTCGTAGCGGGAACCGCATTTGGCGAGCACGTCGGTGGCGCGAATGATCCCGTCCCGGCCCAGCCGGCCTTCGACGATCACCTCGATATCCGCGGCGTCGGTAAACGTATCGGGAACTAGCCCGTGATAGGTGACCGGATAGGTCTTGATCCCATCGGAGACCTGAAAGTCGATCCGGCGGGCATTCGGGTCCCGGCGCACCGAGCCGGGCACGACCATGGCGCCGACCTTGAACCCAACGTTCTCTACGAAGGTCGGGTCGGCCACGGTTTTGGCCGACAGCTCCGCCGGTGTCAGGAAATACACCCCCGTCTCCTTCACCCCTTCAGCGATGAGGAAACCGACGCTGGCGACGATCAGGCCGGCGCCGAGGATGAATTTCTGCCCTGCCTTCATGACCCGCTCCGTGGTGGAATCAACCCTCAATAATACCACGCCGCACTGCGGCGGGCCTAATCAGCGGAGTCATCGGGCGCGAGCCCATGCCAGGGTCGCCTCCACCGCCCGGCGCCAACCCGTCCGATGCCGCTCGCGGGTAGCCGAGTCCATGGCCGGCTCGAAGCACCGGAATTTCCGTTGCTGAACGAACTGATCGGTGCTCCGCCACACGCCAAGCGCCAGTCCTGCGAGCCCGGCCGCACCGAGCGCCGTCGTCTCCACCAGGTCGGGGCGCTCGACCGGGATACCCAGCACGTCGGCCTGAAATTGCATCAGCCAGTCGTTGGCCGCGGCGCCCCCATCCACTCGCAGCGCCGGCACGGCCAGCCGCTCGCTGGAGGCCATCGTTTCCAGCAGGTCAGCACTGCTGTGCGCCATGGCCTCTAATGATGCGCGAGCCAGATGCGCCCGCGACGTTCCCCTGGTCAGTCCGGTGATCGTTCCCCGGGCGTCCGGCTCCCAGTGCGGTGTACCGAGCCCTACGAACGCCGGGACGAAGTAGACGCCACCGGTGTCCGGTACGCTCCGCGCCATCCCCTCGGTCTCGCCGGCTTGCGCAATGAGGCCCAGCCCATCGCGTAGCCATTGTACTGCCGCGCCGGCGACGAAGACACTTCCCTCCGTTGCATACGCCGGCTCACCCGCGGCGCCGCACGCCGCCGTGGCCAACAGGCCGTGCGCGGCTGCTGGTACCCGGTCGCCGGTGAGCACCAGGAGGAAAGCGCCGGTGCCATAGGTGTTCTTGGCCTGCCCGGGTTGGACGCAGCCCTGCCCGAAGAGCGCCGCCTGCTGATCCCCGGCCAAGCCGGCGATCGGCAGCGCGAATCCGAGGTGTTCGGCATCGGCCTGCTCGACCACACCGGACGACGCCACCAGTCGAGGCAGTACTTCGGGAGGGATGTGGAACAGCTGCAGCAGCTCCGGGTCCCAGATCCGGCGGCGGAGATCGTAGAGGAGGGTGCGGGACGCGTTGGTGTGGTCGCTGACGTGCGCCCGCCCCCCCGAGAGCTTGGCAACCAGCCAGCTCTCGACCGTGCCGGCCGCGAGCTCGCCCCGGCCCGCCCGGCCTGCCAGCTGGGGCGTCCGTAGCAGCCACTCGAGCTTGGTGGCGGAAAAGTACGGATCGGCCACTAGCCCGGTGCGCTCCCGCAGCATCGGTTCCAGACCGGACTCCCGAAGCTCTCGGCAGCGGTCGGTGGTGCGCCGGTCCTGCCATACGATCGCCGGGGCCACCGGCGCCAGCGTCCGCCGGTCCCAGAGCACCACGGTCTCGCGCTGATTGGTGATGCCGAGTCCGATCGGCCGCTCACCGGCTGCGGTCACCGCCTCACGCATCGCGGCGACCGACACCCGGAAGATTTCGTCGGCGTCGTGCTCGACCCAGCCGGGCTGGGGATAGTACTGGGTGAATTCCCGGTATCCTCGACCCAGCACATTGCCATCCTGGTGGATTACCAGAGCGGTAGACCCGGTCGTTCCTTGATCGAGGGCGAGGATTGAGGACACGAACTAGTGGGGCTGCGGGACGCCCGCCCCCAACGGCTTGGCACCGCAGATCTCGTGCGGTTCAAAAATCCCCTTGTCCGTGATGATGCCGGTGATGAGCTCCGCAGGCGTCATATCGAAGGCAGGATTCCACACCTTCACGCCGACCGGGGCCGTGCGAGCGCCCTGCCAGGTCGCGACCTCCTCCGATTCCCGCTGTTCGATCGGGATCGCGGCGCCGTTGGGCGTGGCCGGGTCGAGGGTGGAGGTCGGCGCGGCGACGTAGAACGGGATCCCGTGCGCCCGAGCCGCGAGCGCCAGGCCGTAGGTGCCAATCTTGTTGGCAACGTCTCCGTTCGCCGCGATCCGGTCCGCCCCGACGATCACGCAGGCAATGTCGCCCAACCGGAGCCGGCTGGCGATCATGCCGTCCCCAATCAGCGTGCACGGGACCCCGGCGCGGGTCAGCTCCCACGCCGTCAGTCGGCTGCCTTGAAGCAGCGGTCGCGTCTCGGGGACGATGACATGGAGATTCAGGCCCGCCTGGTGCGCGGTGTAGACCGGCGCGAGCGCCGTCCCCATGCCTCCGGTCGCAAGGGCGCCGGCATTACAGACGGTGCAGACGGTGGCCCCGGCCGGAATCAGCGGCGCGCCCAGCTCTCCGATGCGCCGGCACATGGCCCGGTCCTCATCCCAGATGGCGCTCGCCTCGGCGATCAGCGCCTCGCGCAGGTCCTCACCGGCCGCACACGCTGCTTCGGCCCTTCGCTGCATCCGGTTCAGTGCCCAGTGCAAATTCACGGCGGTAGGCCTGGTAGCACCGAGTATTTGGCACGCGTCGCGCACGCGCTGGAGCAATTGCTGCCCCGCTGCCCCGCTGCCCCGCTCGCTCGTGCTCACCACCACCCCCATCGCCGCCGCAATGCCGATCAGTGGCGCGCCTCTCACCCGTAGCGACCTGATCGCCTCCGCCATGGCGTCGACGGTATCGAGGTCGCGGTAGGTCTCGGCTCCCGGCAGCAGTGTCTGATCCAAAATCCGGATGGTGTGGTCCGAATTCCACGCGATGGGCGAAGGGATGGGCATGGTGAAAGATGCTACTGGCTATAGGCTATTGGCTATTGGTGGCGATATCTCGATTACCTTAATGACGCCCCGGAAGAGTTTCTAGCCAACAGCCAATGGCCCATAGCCAATAGCGCCCATCATGCCCACCACTCTCCTCTTCGAGCTCAGCGACGGCATCGCGCGAATCACCATCAACCGTCCCGACAAGCTCAACGCTCTCAACGCTACCGTCATCTCCGAGCTGGGCGACGCCGTCACCCGGGTCGAGACCGATGCAGCAGTGAGAGGCGTGATTCTCACGGGCGCCGGCCCCAAGGCGTTCGTGGCCGGGGCCGACATCACCGAGCTGGCCAAGCAGAGTCCCATCGAGGGGAAGGCCCGCTCGCTGCTGGGCCAGCAGGTTTTTCGCCGACTGGAACGCTGTGGGAAGCCGGTCATCGCGGCCGTCAACGGATTCGCTCTCGGTGGCGGGTGCGAGCTGGCAATGGCGTGCCATATCCGTATTGCCTCCGAGCAGGCCCGTTTCGGGCAGCCGGAAGTGAAACTCGGCATCGGTCCTGGCTACGGCGGCACCGCCCGACTCCCCCGGCTGGTGGGGCGCGGTCGAGCGCTGGAGCTGCTGCTGACCGGCGCGATGATCGATGCGGCCGAGGCGTACCGAATCGGGTTGGTGAACCGGGTGGTTCCCGCCGACAAGCTCCTGGGAGAAGCTGAGACAATGCTTCGTGGCATCCTGGAGAACGGCCCGCTTGCCATCCAGGCCTGCCTGGAGGCGGTGGATGCCGGTTTGGAGACCAGTCTGGACCAGGCGCTCTTGCTCGAGGCCAACCACTTTGGTCTGCTATCATCCACGGCCGATATGCAGGAGGGAACCAGGGCGTTCGTCGAGAAGCGGAAGCCTGCTTTCAAGGGGGTTTGAGCCTGCAATTTTCCCGCGCCACCGACTATTTTTTGGCGATGCCGAACATAGGGCGAGCCGGGCGGAGGGCGGGATTTCTCCCCCGGCCGGGCCCGCTGATGAAGGCATTGCTGCTGCTGCTTGCCACCGGGTGCGACGAGCGGGAGCGGATCACGTTCCCTACTCCCAGCGATGGGGTTGGACCGGTCACCACCATCGAGCAGCCGGCCGGCGCCGACACCACGATTTTTCCGGGCGGGCTCTTCTCAGTGCAGGGCAGCACGGTAGATCCGGACGGAATCGATACCGTCTATTTCCTTGTCAATGGCGGCGGGCAGGGCTTTCCGGCGTTCGTCCCGAGCGAGCTGCAGACCACGGTCTCGTTCTCCCTCCCCCTCGCGACGTTCGGGTATTCCGGGCAGACGTTCGAGGTGCAGGTCTACGGCGTTGACAAGGTGGGGAACCGGGGCGGTACCTCGAGCCGGGTGATCCACATTCGCTAGTGCGGATTCAACGGCTGGTGGCCCGTGGGTACCGAAACCTGGCCGATCTGGACCGCGAGGCCCCTGAGGCCGGGCTGGTGCTATTGGGCGCCAACGCGCAGGGCAAGACCAACCTGCTGGAGGCGATCTACTACCCAGTCCTGTTCCGGTCCTTTCGGGGAGCCGCCGACGGGCAGGTGCTACGCGATCCGCAGGGCTTTGCAGTGGAGCTTCACATCATCGGCGGCGCCGCTCGCACTGTAGGCGCCAGCTACTCGGCGCGAAGGAAGCGGATCACGGTGGACGGCGAGGAAGTGAGCCGCCTCGCTGACTCGGTCGGCAACTGGCTCGCCGTCGCCTTTCTCCCGTCAGACGTGGGGCTGGCATCGGGAGCGGCCGCGGAGCGGCGCCAGTACCTGGACCGGGTGCTCTCGCTGTCGGACCGCCGCTACCTGCGGGCGCTCACGAGCTACCGGGCCGCGCTGGCGCAACGAAACTCCGCCTTGCGGCAAGCCCGCTCCGACATGGCGTGTGCATTCAACCGTGCTCTCGCGACGGCGGGCGCGGTACTGGTGCGCTCCCGACTGGAGTGGGCGGCACAGGCGGCCGGCCAGTTCGCCACTGAGCTGGAAGCGCTGGGGGAACGCGGCAATGCAACGCTGAGATACCAGGGACGCGCCGAGCTGGCCGATCCGGCGGCGTGGGACGAGGCGCTGGCCCAATCGCTGGCGGATGACTGCGCCCGCTCCGCTACGACGGCTGGACCACATCGCGACGATCTGCTGCTGGAGGTGGGCGGACGGCGGCTACGCGACTATGGATCCACCGGCCAGCAGCGCAGCGCGGCGATCGCGCTCAAGCTGATCGAGATCACCAGCCTGCGGCTGGCGCGCGACACCGAGCCGGCGCTGCTGCTGGATGACGTGTTCGCCGAGCTGGACGCGGAGCGGCAGAGCCGGCTGGCACAGCGGCTCCTGGACTCGGCCGAGCGGCAGGTGTTCATCACCAGCCCTCGTCGCGACGAGCTGCCGAGCAATCTGGACCTGCCGGTCTGGACGGTTGCGAATGGGCAAGTGGCGTCATCCTGACAGAGGAGAGTTAGATCGATGAAAGCCAAGACGATCCCTGTCCCCCTGTCCGACGCCCTGACCAGCTATCTCAAACAGGCAGGCATCACCAAGCGGGTGCAGCAGGCGGGGATCATCGAGGAGTGGGCCGAGCTGGTGGGTCCGCAGATCGCGTCGGTGACGTCGCCGGAGTCGATCACCCCGGATGGGGTGCTGCGGGTCCGAGTCGCCACCGCACCCTGGGCCAACGAATTGGGTCTGATGTCGCCCAGGATCCTGGCCCGGCTCAACGCCGGCCGATCGGGGCGGGTGAAGGAGATCCGCTGGGTGCCGGGTCTGCTGAGTAAGTGAGAGGCTATTGGCTAGACCGATCCGCATGAGTCATCCATCGGCCAGTGACCGATAGCCAATAGCCAATAGCCAACAGCCAATAGCCAATAGGAGACATGGCCAAAGACACGAGCTCCGCCTCGGGCGGGAAACCGGAATACAAGGCTGAATCGATCCAGGTCCTCAAGGGACTTGAGGCCGTGCGCAAGCGTCCCGGTATGTACATCGGGTCCACCAGCGAGAACGGTCTGCATCACCTGGTCTACGAGGTGGTGGACAACTCCATCGACGAGGCCCTGGCCGGACACTGCGACACCATCGCCGTCACCATCCACGCCGACAACTCGATCACCGTCTCGGACAACGGCCGGGGCATCCCGGTGGACATGCATCCGACCGAGAAGCTGCCCGCAGTCGAGGTGGCGCTGACCATGCTCCACGCCGGCGGCAAGTTCGACAAGAACACCTACAAGGTTTCGGGCGGACTGCACGGCGTCGGTGTCTCGGTGGTGAATGCGCTGAGCGAGCGGCTGGAGGTGATCGTCGATCGCGACGGACAGCGGCACCATATGGCCTTCGTCCGGGGCAAGACCGTCAAGAAGCTCACGGTCATGGGAAAGGCCAAGGGGCGCGGCACCACGGTGCGGTTCAAGCCGGACCCCGAGATCTTTACGGTGCTGGAGTACCACTACAGCACCCTGGCCGACCGGCTGCGGCAGCTCGCGTTCCTGAACCGGGGCCTCTCGATCACCATCAAGGACGAGCGGGAAGGGTCGACCAAGAGCGAGACCTTCCTCGCCAAGGGCGGGCTCATCCAGTTCGTCGAGTGGCTCAACCGCAACAAGAAGCCGTTGCACCCCAAGCCCATCTCCTTCACCGCGACCAAGGACGACGTCGAGGTGGATCTGGCACTTCAGTACGAGGACGGGTACAACGAGAACACCTTCACCTTCGTGAACAACATCAACACCCACGAGGGCGGCACCCACCTCACCGGCTTCAAGTCCGCCCTCACCCGCACCATCAACGACGTGGCCAAGCGGCGCGAGTTCCTGAAGAAGGAAGACTTCACCCTGTCGGGCGAGGACATCCGGGAGGGGCTCACCTGCGTACTCCACGTGAAGGTGCGGGAGCCGCAGTTCGAGGGGCAAACCAAGACCAAGCTGGGCAACTCGGAGGTCGAGGGCATCGTCAAGACCGTCGTCAACGAGCACCTCGGCAACTATCTCGATGAACATCCGCCGGTGGCGCGGAACATCATCGAGAAGGCGGTGAGCGCGGCCCGGGCGCGGGAAGCGGCGCGCAAGGCCCGCGACCTGGTGCGCAAAAAGTCCGGACTAGAGAACGCAGTCTTGCCGGGCAAGCTGGCCGACTGCTCGATCGACGACCCGGCCCACTCCGAGATCTACCTGGTCGAGGGCGACTCGGCTGGCGGCAGCGCCAAGCAGGGCCGCGATCGGTCCTTCCAGGCGATCCTGCCGCTCCGCGGCAAGATTCTCAACGTCGAGCGCGCCCGCATCGACAAGATCCTCGGCAACGAGGAGATCCGGGCGATGATCACTGCCATCGGGACTGGCGTGAAGGATGACTTCAACCTCGAGGACGCGCGGTACCACAAGATCATCCTCATGACCGACGCCGACGTGGACGGCGCTCACATCCGCACGTTGCTGCTCACCTTCTTCTTCCGGCAGATGAAGGAGCTGGTGGAGGCGGGCTACGTCTACATCGCGCAGCCGCCGCTCTACCGGGTGGCCAAGGGGAAGGATGAGTTCTACGCCTATAGCGAGCCGGAGCGCGACGAGTACACCAAACGGCTCACCAACGGGGAGGCGAAGGGCTCGGTCAACATCCAGCGCTACAAGGGTCTCGGCGAGATGAACCCGGCCCAGCTCTGGAGCACGACCATGGATCCGGCCACCCGGACCATTCTACGGGTGACGCTGGAAGATGCAGTCGAAGCCTCCAACCTGTTCGAAGAGCTGATGGGCGACGAGGTGGAGCCCCGCCGCCAGTTCATCGAGCGGAACGCGAAGTACGTGAGCAATCTCGACGTGTAAGCCGGCCGGCGATTACATCGGCCCGGCGACCGGGACCGGCCTCGAGCTCGAGGTGGCCTTGCCGTCACCGAGCGCGCCGGAGAGACCATAGCCCCAGCAGTAGGCCGTTCCCGCCGCGGTTTTGGCGCACGTGTGGAAGAGACCGGCGCTCATTTGAGTGAAGAAGCGGCCACCCACCACCGCCACCGGAGTCAGTCGACGAAGCGCCGTGGTGCCGTCGCCGAGCTGGAGGTTGGCGTTGACGCCCCAACAGTAGGCCCGATTGTCCGTGGCTTCGCCGCACGAGTGGGCGGCGCCCGCACTCACACGGTCAAAGCTGCGCCCGCCGGCTACCGCCCTGGGTGAATTGCTCAGCTTGGTGTTCCCGTCGCCCATCTCTCCGTTTGTGCCGTTTCCCCAGCAGAAAGCCAGCGAACTCGCAGTCACGGCGCAGGTGTGCTGCCCACCCGCGTCTATCTGCCTGAACCGGCGGGTACTAGCCACCGGCGACGGTGTTGGACGAGTTAGATTCGAGCCATCACCCAGCTGGCCGTACCTGTTCCCCCCCCAGCAATAAGCCTTCTCCGCCGTCGTCACCCCGCAGCTATGTTCCCCACCAGCACTCACCTGCTGGAACAACAGCCCGCCGCTGACCGCCACTGGCACCAGGCTGACGTTCGTGCTCCCGCTTGGGTCGACGGCCGGCCAACAATAGGCCCGGTTGTCGGGATAGCTCACTCCGCAGGTATGATTCTCGCCCGCATCCACCTGGCGGAAGCGGTGCCCGCCCGCTACCGGCACGGGACTGAGGCGGCGGGTCAATGTTCCGTCGCCGAGCGCGCCGAAGTTCCGGCCCCAGCAATAGGCCCGGTAGTCGGTGGTCACGCCGCAGGTATGAGACTCCCCCGCGCTCATCTGGCGAAAACGGAGCGTGCCGGCAACCGGGAACGGCGTCAAATGACTGTCGTTCGACCCATCGCCGAGCTGACCCAGGTCATTTAACCCCCAGCAGTACATCCGGTTATCGGTAGTGATACCACAGGTATGCAGCCAGCCTCCGGCCAGCTGATAGAATGCCAGGGCCTGGGTCGCAGCGGTGATGGCCGCGGGCGCAACGTCTGTAGGTGCGGTAGGTCCTGTGGTTTGGTCCTCGCGACAGGAAACCCCGCTGAGGACCCCGCCTGTCAATCCCAGTATCAGGCTCGTCTTGCGTGTCCTCACCATCAAGCTCCAGCCGCTCATGTTGACCCCTGGCGTGGAAACACCCCCTTCCCCTCCTTTGGTCACCATGCCACGCTAAGCGCCGTCGGTCAAGCAGAAATCAAGTACCCCAGCATCACCATCAATGCCCCGGAGCCGAGGAGCGGGCGTCAGACTACCTTTCAGCCCATGACTTGTCTCGGATTGGAGTGATTCTCGTGCCCCATTCTCTCACCCCCGGTTCCATGTCCGACAACTTCTCCGACGCGAGCACGGCAGCGATCGTCACCGCCATCCTTCTGGCTCAGCGCGGAACGATGACACCGTCCCAGGGGGATGTGGACGAGGCCGCCGCCAGCGCCGCCCGTATCCTCAAGGCGGCTCGCACCGCGCTCCATTCGGACGAGCCCGAGCCCGCTCGGCGAACCGGTTTCGGCAGCGCGAACTAACTCTCGCCCACAGCAGCCTTCCGGCGTGACTCCGCTCACGGCGGGAGGCCACACTAACGTGTAGACTCTCCCCGGTTTCGACAGAACTCCCGCTGGGCCAAAATCCGCTGGATGCTCAGAAGCCAAGTCATACCGATCCCCGGATCAGGGGTGAGGAATCGTTCATCCTTCAGCGCCGAGTCTCATGTCGGAGCAGACCAACCACATCCCGCCCTTCGAGTACGGCCAGTACAGCGTCGAAGCCTGGGGCCACCGCTCGAGCACCGGGGTCGGCGGGGTCGAGATGATATGGAGCATCCGGGTGGATGAGGCGATCCTCGGCTCTTTTGCGGCGCCAGTGGATCTTGGCGAGGTGGAGGTGACGAAGCGGGTCAAGCACTGGGTCAGTCAGAACCTTCCTAAGTAGCTCGGTCTCGAGAGGCGCGATCGACTTCCGCGATGCGTCGCGCCGCCACCCCGGGATCGACCACGGGTGCTATGTCGTCATCGGACAGAGACAATGCTGCCAGGGCCCGCTCGACTATCGCCCCCCCACCTGGAACCAGCGATCCGAACTCGATCTCGGCCCGCCGGCAGAAGCGTTCCTGGCGATAGGTCTCATGAGCGCCGACCGCGATCCCGCAGGCGTGCAACCGGGCGTGCATCGCCTCGTGCAGGATGGTGGCGGCAATCTGCGCCAGGGAGAAGGATCGGTTCACGACGAAAGTGAGCTCGACCAAGCAGATACGGCTGCCCACGAGGAACGCCCCGCGGTAGGCCCGGCGCTCGATCAGGAAGCCGCTGAAGTCGCGACGAAGACGGCGGTAGTGGTACGGCACGTACTGCTCCAGTAGGGCCAGGGCGCCGTCGAGTCGGGCGACGGCATCGTCGGTATCGATGTCCCGCCGGGTATTCACCACCACAATTGGGAAGCCTCGGATCACCGTTCGCACCATCGTTCCGTCCCGAGCTAGATTTCTGCCCACCTATGACTGAATCTACTTCGACCTCCCACTCGCAGGTCCCGCCGGACACTGACGCGGCAATCACCGCGTGGATGGGCACGCATGGCTGGCGCGTGGCTCCCGGGAGATGGTACCTGGACCCGGACGGAGGATTTCATATCTGGCAGGAGCCCGTGCCCAGCACCGGAGGAAACCATGCGCTCTGGATCTCGGAGTCCATAGTCCGCCGGCTCTCGGCCGCACAGCTGGTCGAAGCGCTGAGCAGCGAGGATGTCGCGGACGAGATCCGGATCAGCATCAAGGTCCGGATCCAGGAGCGGGGTGACGGCTATCGGGTCTCCGCAGTGTCGCGAAGCTCCGGGGAGTGGAAGCGGGTAGCGGAGTGACGGGACCTACTGCGGCTTAGCGGCCCTTCCCCCATCGCGCACCGTCATGACCAGTGCGGTGCAGACAGCGAATCCAGCAAAAATGAGAGCACCGGCAGGACCGAGCAGCGGGGCTGCAACGACGAATCCCGCCACCGCGGCGCAGAGCACCCGGGGCATGAGCCTGGCCACAGCCGAGGGCAGGGCTTCGTACGGCTCGCGCCGGCTCTTCGTCAGCGCCATCAGGCCGGCATAGACGAAGCCGATGACAAGGCCCGCAAGGAGCCCCACAATTCCTGCCACTGGAATCCAGGCCGCATAGTCCAGGATATCGCCGGCACTGCCGCCTGACTCTGCATAGGGAGGCGTCTTGGTCAGCATCATGAGAATGCCAATGACCAGGCCCCCCAAGGTCCAGTGCTTGGCCCAGCGAAACGGGGTACGCAGGATCACAGCCGCTCCGGAGGCCGGGGCCGGGTCGCGCCCGGACCCCAGTCGTCGCCGAGAAAGCTGTCCTCCGGTCGGGCCTTCGCGTCGAGCTCGCGCACTTCGCGCTCGGCCGCCTCCAGCTCCTCACGGTCGATCCCGTCCTGGTCGGCGAGGCGTGGCCCGGGATAGTGCCGGTCGCGCAGGAGCCAGAGCACCAGGGCGATCACCGCCGCAGCCGCCACCAGCAGCGTTCCCACCGGCCCACCCACGATCGTCATCGTTTATGCCAGGCTGGTCACGCCGTCCGCGGTGACGCGGTGCGTTATCAATGGAGTCAGTCTGCCCTGCTCTGCTATCACGATCGCTTCTCCCAGTGCCGTCAGTCCGATCCTGATGCCTTCCGGGTCCCGGGCGAACACCGACGCCAGCGGCTCGCCTGCCTTGACTCTCTGACCGGGGCGGGCGGGGATGACGAATCCGACCGAGGGGTCGATCTCCTCCTCGATCGTACGTCGTCCGCCACCCAGCTCCACGATCGCCTGCCCAATCCGGCGCGGCTCGATCTGCGCCACGACCCCGTCGCGCGGCGCACGGAACACTTCCACCTCGGCCGCCTGCGGCAGCGCCGACGGATCCTCCACCACTGCCGGATTTCCGCCCTGGGCCTCGATCACCTGGGCGAACTTCTCCAATGCCCGGCCGGACGTGATGCTGTCCTTCAGGCGGCGGCGCGCGTCGGCTGGTTTCTTCGCTGCGCCCACCAGCAGCAGCATTTCGATCCCGAGTGCGTAGGTAACCTCCATCAGATCTTCGGGTCCCTCGCCCCGGAGTCCCTCGATCGACTCCTCCACCTCCAACGCGTTTCCGCAGGCACGTCCCAGGGGGCGGTCCATGGCGGTGAGCAGCGCGACGGTGGGACAGCCGCGCGCCTGCCCCAGTCCGATCATGGTCCGCGCCAGCTCCAGCGCCCGGGCCGGCTCGGGCAGGAAGGCACCGCTTCCGGTCTTCACGTCGAGCACCAGCCCGTTCAATCCCTCCGCCAGCTTCTTGGACATGATGCTGGCCGAGATCAGCGGGATGGACTCCACCGTGCCGGTGACGTCTCGCAGGGCGTAGAGCCGTTTATCGGCTGGCGCGATCTCCGGAGTTTGCCCCAGCATGGCGCAGCCCAGCCGCTCGATCTGGGCCCGCGTCTCCTTTAACGTGAGTGCGGTGCGGAACCCTGCGATCGACTCCAGCTTGTCCAGCGTGCCACCGGTGTGCCCCAGCCCTCGTCCCGACATCATCGGCACCGCCACGCCACAGCTTGCCACCAGTGGCGCCAGCAGCAGGGAGACCTTGTCGCCCACCCCGCCGGTCGAATGCTTGTCCACCCGCGGCAGGCCGTACCCCTCGAAACTGAGCTGATCGCCCGACTCGATCATCGCGTCGGTCAGCTCCGCCAGCTCTTCGATTTCCAGGCCGCGCCACACCACGGCCATCAGCAGCGCCGACATCTGATAGTCCGGCACCCGGCCGCCGGTATATTCCCGGATGAGACTGCGCCATTCCCCCGGTTGGAGCGCATGGCCGTCCCGCTTGTGCTGAATAAGTGACGGGATAACCATTCTGCATCGCTCCCGAAACGGACTAGCTGTGCTGAGACTGGTTCGGACAATCGCGCTGCTGTGCTCCGCCGCCGCCGTCCCGCTCACCGCCCAGGGGCCGGCCGACCACGTGGCAATGGGCAAGGCGGCCAACGAGGCGCACGACCTCGCCACGGCGCTGCTGCACTTCCAGGCAGCGCTGAAACAGGACTCCACCAACTACGAGGCAAACTGGCGCGGCGCGCTCGCCCTGCTGGACCTGGGGGACCTGAGTCCCGATTCTCTGAAAGAAAGCCGCCGCGATTCGCTGTATGCCCTGGCCGAACTCTATGCCGGCCGGGCCGTCGCGTCGGACTCGATGGGCGCGGACGGCCACTTCGCGTTGGCCGCCGCCACCGGCAAGGTGTCGCTCACGCTGGGCCAGGATGCGCGAATCCGCAAAGCCGGCATCATACGCCAGGAAGCGCTGCGTGCCATCGCGCTGAACCCCCGACACGACGGCGCGTACCACATCCTGGGACGCTGGAACGCCGAGATCATGCGGATCTCGGGGATCAGCCGGTTCGTCGCGCGGAACTTTCTGGGCGCGAGTGTCTTCAAGCAGGCGAGCTGGAAGAATGCCGTTGCCAATATGGAGAAGGCAGTGGCGCTCGACCCAGGTCGGATTCAACATCACCTGGAGCTGGCCCGGATCTACGCCGACCGCAAACGGGAGGCGGATGCCGACGTCCAGCTGAATCTGGTCCGGTCACTGCCGTTCCGGGAGAACACTGATTCGCTGCTCAAGCGCCAGGGCGCGGCATTGAGCCGAAAGCTGGCGAAACGGTAACCGCTAAAAGCTCTGTTGCAGTTCAGTCCAAGGCCCTTTCGGCCCGGGCGCGCGCTCGGGCCAGCTCCTCCCGGATGCGGCGCTGGCGGCGGTGCAGCTCCTTCCTGGCACGCTCTCCGGCGCGGTCGATCCCCTCGCGTGCATCGTCGCGCAGCGACCGCATCCGTCGCCGCAGCTTCCCGCGGGTCTTATCGCCGCGCTCGGGGGCCAGGAGCAGCGCAAATCCGGCCCCCAGCATAGCGCCGAACAACACGCCGGCAATGAATCCACCGGTCCCTCGGGTTGAGTTGGAGTCCACGGTTAACGCCTTGGAATCCCGTGTCGCATCTTCAGATTTCATCAGAAATCTCCTTTGGTATGGAAAATACGGCGGGAAGCCTTCCTTGAGCAACGCGGCGGGATTAGGGCGGTAAGGGCGAGGGGGATTTGAAATACTACCTCATCCGGAAACGCAGTGAGGGACGTCCCTCCCGCATTCGGGATGAGGTAGGTGTTGCTGCCCTGCATCCAGCTCAGTTGATCGGGCAGCCCCGATTGTTATCCCGGTCGAAAGCATCTTTCAGCCCGAGCATTGTCACGCGCGAACCGGTCGCCAGTGCCGCGTTGGCATCGGCGATAATGGACGCGGCGGGTGCTGGGCGATAGGTGACGCGGTCAGCCGCTGGATCGCGCGGGAGCGGGCGGCGGGTTAGCGTGCCCGCTGCAGCCGCTCCAGCTCCCGCGCCTTCGACCAGCGGCCCCGCGCCACGGACCGCTGCTGGGGGACTCCTGTGGCCCCCTGGCCGCCCCAGTCAGGAGCGGATTCGAAGCTTGCCGGCCGATTGCTGACGTTGATAGTGACGCTTCCATCGGCCTGCATGACATAGATCTCCGAATCGACATCGTCGAAGCGGTGGTAGACGATCATAGCGCCATCGGGCGACCAGCTCGGGCTGAAGTCGAACCCGCTTCGCCTGGTCAGATTGGTTCGGCCGCCGCCGTTGCTGTCCATCCGGAAGATTTCGCTCCCCTCCGGGTCTCCCTCGGTGGTCACGAAGGCGATCCTGCTCCCGTCGGGCGACCAGGTCGGAGTCTCATCGTCAACACCGCCCCGGCTCAGGTCGACCAGCCCCGTTCCGTCGGGGTTCACCAGGAAGATATGCCGGTCGGCGGGGCGGTCCGGGGGCTCGTCGAGCGTGGTGACAAATGCAATCCGGCTGCCGTCAGGCGACCATGCCGGCTGGATAGCGCCGAACTGCTGCTCTGTCACTCTCGCGTCGCCCGTTCCATCGGCATTGATGGTGCGGATCTGTCCCCGGCCCTCATACGCGATGCTGCGGCTGTCGGGCGACCAGGAAGGCGCCGCGGCGTCCGTTGCCAGCCTGTGGCTACCGCTTCCATCGGCCTCCATGACCCACAGGTCCTGGAAGAAGTCGTCATCGCGGAAGCCGCTCTGGATGAACGCTATTCGCCGTCCGTCGGGAGACCAGCGGTAGCTTGTCGCCTCAGGGAGCCCCACCACCAGCCGCCTGCGCTCGCTCCCATCCGCGTTCATAACGAAAATGCCACTCTCCTGTCCGAAGAGGAGCCGGGTGCCGTCGGGCGACCAGATCGGGTCCCGATCAAACTCCCCTGCCGGGGTGAGTTGTCTGAGCCCGGATCCGTCGGGCTGCACCGTGAAGATCCCCTCCAGGTCGAAGTCGACCGACGCAAAGGCGATTAGCGCATCGGCGCCGAGACAGGACACGGCGAAGCCTGGCGTAACGGAGCTAATGGGTACGACGTTCACGGTGAGAGGGTTCTCTCCGGCTATGTGACAGTTGCTGGCCGCGCCGGACAACTCGAGCGTGTGAGCACCGAAGGCCAGACCCTCGATCAGAAGCGTCGTGTTGACGCCGATCGGCTGCGGCGCGCTCCCGTCTACGCTGACCAGATAGCCATCGGGATCCAGGGCTGATCCGGTCGTCACGGTGAGGACGAGGATGCTCCCGGTAGTGGCGCAGGTGACTTCGAAGGCGGCCCTCGCGGTCTCACCGGCGGCGACGGTCACGGTCTGGGGATTGGGCTCCGGTACGGTGCAGTTGGCCGCGATCCCATCGAGCCGCACGCTGTGGCTTCCGGGAGCGACGTTGGTCGTGGTGAGGGTAGCAGTGACACCGATCGGAAGGGCGTCACCGGCGTCGAGCTGGACGGTGTACCCGTCAGGATCCAGCCCTGATCCGGTGGTTGTGACGACCACCTCGACGTCCCCGGTGGTGGCGGTGCAGATGACATCGAACGCGGCCCGGGTGGTCTCTCCCGAGGTGACGTCCACCGTCTGGGGATTCGGGCCGGATACCGTGCAGTTGGACCCGATCTGGCCCAGCTCGAGCGTATGGCTACCGGCGACAATGCCGGGGGCGGTGAGCGTGCCGGCGGCCCCGATCGGCCGCGCATCGCCGTCATCTATCTGGACGGTATAGCCATCAGGATCAGGCTCGGGCCCGCTGGTGGAGGTGACGATCTCCAGGGTGCCTGGCCGCGGCGCTGTGATCCCTTCCCCGTCTCCGCAGCCCGCGAGCGGAGCCAACGCGAAAACGAAGCTGGCAAGACGTATGGACTTCATGACCTACCGCAAGTCCGGGTACGAAGAAACGGCTCTACTCCCAACATGGTCGCTCTTACCCCACAACACCAGTCCACTCGACTGTCGCCGCGACACCATACATCTTCATAGCCACCGATTCCGAAGCATATCAGAAGCTCCTCCGGGACCCATCATGACTCGAGCCCAAATTTCCAGGCCCCTCGATAGCCGGCAGCACGCCACCATGGAACGAGCCGCCGAGCTCGCGCTCTCATACCTCGGGTCCCTCGACACCATGCCCGTCGGCGCCACGACGCCACTGGCGGAGCTGCGGCGCCGCTTCCTGCGCCCGCTGCCCGATGCGGGTGTGGATCCGGTCACCGTGATCGACGAGCTGGCGCGCGACACGGCGGGTGGCCTCCTCGGAAGTGCCGGCGGCCGTTTCTACGGCTGGGTCATCGGCGCGGGTCTTCCCGCAGCACTCGCGGCCGACTGGCTCACCGCCACGTGGGATCAGAACGCGGGGCTGTATGCCTGCAGCCCCGCGGCCGCAGTCGTGGAGGAAGCCTGCGGCGTCTGGCTCAAGGACCTGCTCGGCCTCCCGTCTTCCGCCTCCTACTCCCTGGTCACCGGGTGCCAGATGGCCCACGTCACCTGCCTGGCGGCGGCCCGGCACGCAGTGCTGGCTCGGGCCGGGTGGGACGTGAATCGCGATGGGCTGGCGGGCGCGCCGAGGGTCCGGGTGCTCACCTCGAGCGAAGTGCACGGCACCACCACCCGTGCGGCGAAGCTGCTTGGCATCGGGACCGCGAACATGTTGGTGCTGCCCACCGACTCGGGGGCGCAGCTCAGGGCAGAGGTCCTGCGCGAAGCGCTGCACCGGGAGCCGGGACAGCCAACGATCGTTGTGCTCCAGGCGGGCGACGTCAATTGCGGCGTCTTCGATCCGTTTCCCGAGCTCATTGCCGTGGCGCACGAGGTGAACGCGTGGGTGCACATCGACGGCGCCATGGGCCTCTGGTGCAACGCGGTCCCGGAGCTGCGGCACCTGCTCGAGGGGGCCGAGCTGGCGGACTCGTGGGCCACAGATGGACACAAATGGCTCAACGTCCCCTACGACTGCGGCTATGCCTTCGTGGCGCACCCCGATCACCACCGGGCCGCCATGGAGCATCACGCCAGCTACCTGGTTCACGCATCCGGGGTGCGGGACCAGCTCGACTGGACCCCGGATCACTCCCGGAGAGCGCGGGGCTTC
Source organism: uncultured Gemmatimonadales bacterium (assembly GCA_963740175.1). GTDB lineage: Bacteria > Gemmatimonadota > Gemmatimonadetes > Gemmatimonadales > GWC2-71-9 > CAVVWJ01. Next base: position 75,636 of record CAVUDL010000010.1, on the reverse strand, counting down.
GCTACCTACGCCGCACTTCGCGAGCTGGGACGCGATGGCCTGGGCGACCTCATCGCCCGCTGCTGCCGCCATGCCCACGCCATCGTCACCCGCATCGGCGCCCTGCCCGATGCCCGCGTCGTCTGCGTTCCGCAGATCAACCAGGGACTGGTGCGCTTCTACGACGCTCGGCCAGGTGCGACGGAGGAAGACCACGATAAGAGGACTGACGCGGTAATGGCCGCGATCAACGCCACCGGCGAGGCGTTCTTCACCGGGACCACCTGGCGCGGCAAGCGCTGCATGCGGGTATCGGTCTCCAGCTGGCGCACCACAGATGACGATGTAGACCGTGCGGTCGCGGCGGCGGAAGCAGCACTCGCCACAGGGAACCGGGCGCCGGCATGATCGCGTCGGTCACGTCAGATTGACCAGCCAATCGCTGCACCGAGGGCGAAGCCCGCTCCGCCGAACAGGAGATTAGTGTCCAGCGGGCAGAAGGATATCCCGCCTTCGGCCGAGTCGTCGATCAAGGTAGAGAACACGGTACAAACGGTCACCCCGGCCGCCGCTCCGATGAAGCCTCCGAGGAGCGCCTGGTGCGAGCGTTTCCGTGAGGCCAGTTCCACGGAACGGACCGTTAGTTTGTTGCCGACCTCAACGGGTGAGACCATCCGCCAGGATTCGAACTGCAACGGCATCATGGCTGGTATGGAGGGTTGATACTGAGCGCTGGCCGGGCTCGGTACAGCGACAACAATTGCAGCGAGCAGTGCCCCGGTGCGGCTGAAACGCATGCAGGCTCCCCATAAATGTTCACCACAGCTTAGCAGGAGGACGTCCCCCTACCGTGACTCAGCACAGCCTGCACCGCTGCCCACCCGCCCCGCTGCGCGTTACTCTTGAGGGTCCGTAACCCGGCCGTAACACCGTAGGACCGGACTCAATCCAATGACCGCCACGCTGCAGGACCGCACGTATCCCTTTTTGCTGGGCGGCGAGTTGCGGACCGGCGCCGACTCGGTAGCAGTCCGGAGCCCCTACTCCGGGGAGCTGATCGGCCGCGCCGAGCTGGCCGGACCGGGTGACGTCGCGGCGGCCCTCGAAGCCGCCGTGGCCTCGGCGCCTGCGGCCGCCGCGCTGCCCTCTCACGCCCGGGCCGCCGTACTCGACCGAATCGCGGAGAGTGTGAAAGAACGCCGAGAGTCGCTGGCTCGCCTCCTCGCCGCCGAAGCGGGGAAGCCGCTCGCGCTGGCCCGGTCGGAGATCGATCGCGCAGTCTTCGTGTTCCGCCAGGGAGCAGAGGAGGCGGTCCGGATGGGGGGCGAGGTGATCCCCATGGACCTCCAGCCGCACGGAGAGCGGCGCTGGGGAATCACCCGTCGTTTCCCGCTCTCGCCTATCACGGCGATCATCCCCTTCAACTTTCCCGTTCTGCTGGCGGCGCATAAGCTGGCGCCTGCGATCGCCTGCGGCGCCACCATCGTGCTTAAAGTGCCGCCCCAGGATCCGCTGGCGACCCTGCTGCTGGGTGAGATTGTCCATGAGAGCGGCTATCCCCCGGGGGCGGTCTCCATCCTCCTCTGCACCAACGAGGTCGCGGCGCCGCTGATCGACGATCCCCGCGTCCGGATGATCACCTTCACCGGATCCGGCCGAGCGGGCTGGGCCATCCGCCGCCGCGCTCCCTTGAAGCGGGTGACGCTCGAGTTGGGCGGCAACGCGGCCGTGATGATCGAGCCGGACGCCGACCTCGACCACGCAATCCGCCGCTGTGTAGCAGGCGGATACCTCTATGCCGGCCAGTCCTGCATCTCCACCCAGCGGATCCTGGTGCACGAGTCGATCTACCCGCGCTTCATCGAAGGCTTCGTGGCAGCGGTCGCGGCTCTGCGGACCGGGGACCCCATGGCCGAGACTACCAACGTCGGCCCCATGATCGACGAGGCCAGTGCCGAGCGGGCAGCCGAGTGGATCGCCGAGGCGGTGGCAGGCGGTGCGACGCTGGCGGTTGGGGGCGGAAGGACCGGAACGATCCTCGAGCCCACCGTACTGCTCGATACCACCGGCGCCATGCGGGTGAACTGCGAGGAGATCTTTGCGCCCGTCACCACCGTCCGTCCTTACGCGGGCTTCGAGCAGGCCGTTGCCACGGTCAACGAGTCGCCCTACGGCATCCAGGCGGGTCTCTTCACCAACGACATGCGCACCATTCTGCGCGCCTTTGAGCGGGTCGAGGTGGGCGGGCTGGTGGTGAACGACGTGCCCGGCTTTCGGGTGGACCATGCGCCGTACGGGGGCGTGAAGGAATCCGGGCAGGGCCGGGAGGGTGTCCGATACGCCATCGAGGAGATGACCGAGCTCAAGCTGCTGGTACTCAGCGAAATCTGAGGCTCACAGCTTCACGACATGAGGAGCCTCTGTGTCCTCCGTGCCTCTGTGGTGAATTTCCAGCTTAAGGAGGCCTGATGCGATCGTTCGTCGTACCAGCGTTGCTGTGCCTCGCCTCGGCCCTACAGGCCCAAACCCCGGCGCCGTCCTCGGCCGCCTTCCGCGACAAGCAGATCCCCCACGAGCCCGGCTTCCGGGTCTTCATCGTGCCCGACATGGAAGGAATGGCAAGCGCGGTGGACAGCCGCGAGATCATCGCCGGCAACGAGGGCGAGCGTTTCAAGGATCTCACCAGCCCGGACTACTGGGATCGCTTCCGCCTCCTGCTGACCCGGGAGGTGAACTCCACCATCCGGGGCGCCCGCCTGGCCGGCGCCCGGAGCTTCGTGGTGAACGAGGGCCACGGCGGGAACCTCTTCGCCAACGTCCTGCCCTGGGAACTGGACAGCTCGGCCATCCTGGTGCGCGGCTTCCCCAAGCCGCTGGTAATGGTCACCGGGATCGACAGCAGCTTCGGGACCATGATGTTCACCGGCGCCCACGCCAACGCGGGCAGCCCCGGCGTACTGGCCCACAACTTTGCCTTCGACTCGTTTACGGTGAACGGCAAGGTCCTCAACGAGGTCGGCATCAACGCGCTGATCGCCGGCGAGCTCGGCGTCTCAGTCTCGCTGGTGAGCGGAGACGACGTGCTGATCGCGGAGACCCAGAAGATGCTCGGGAACGGATTCGTCGCCATCGTGACCAAGCGCGCGGTGGGCCGGAGCGCCGCCATCACCTACAGTCCGGCAAAAGTGAGGCGGATGCTGCAGGCCGGTGCGGCAGCGGCGGTGCGCCGGGAGCGGCGGGGCGACTTCAAGCCGTTCACACTGGAGCGGCCCTACCGGGTCGAGTTTACCCTCCGCCACAGCTATCCCGACAGCCTGATACGGGGTGTGGCTACGCTGCCGGAGTTCAAGCTGGAGAAAACCGGTGACCGGAGCTATCGCTACGTGACCGACAGCGCGCGCCAGATGGGCTGGCTGCTCGACGCCATCGAAGAGCTGGTGATCCGATGAGCCGCGTCGCCCTGATCGCCGGGCTCATCCTGCCGCTCCAGCTCTCGGCTCAGGTCCGGACGCCCGGCGACACGATGCCGCGCGATACCACGCCGCCCGCGGCCTACTTCGGTGTCACCGAATATCAGCTGGCCCGCCAGAAGCTGGAGCTGGACATGCAGCGGGGCGGCTTCAGCGTTTACATCATCGCCGACATGGAGGGCCTGGCGGGCGCGGTGCGGAATGCCACCGAGATGCGGCCGGTGAGCCGGGGCGGGTCGCCCCAGCACGAGCGGTTTCGCGAGGAACTGACGGATGAGGTCAATGCACTGATCGCCGGGGCGCGGTCGGCGGGCGCAACCCAGTTCATCGTGAACGAAGGTCACGGCGGCACGCTGTTCCGCAATGTCCTGGTGGACCAGCTTGACCCTGAAGCCATCCTGATCCGCGGTTACCCCAAGCCGATTGTGATGTCCACAGGCCTGAACCCGATGGTGGACGCCATGATGATCGTGGGCGCGCATGCGAACGCGGGAAGTCCCGGCATCATCTCCCACAACTTTGCCTTCGACGCGTTCACCATAAACGATAAGGTCCTGAATGAGGCGGGCATCGCCGCGTTCATCGGCGGAGAGATGGGAGTTCCCATGGCACTGGCGAGTGGTGACGACGTGCTGACCGCCGAGACCGAGGAGATGCTCGGGCCGCTGGAGACGGTCACCACGAAGACCGCATTCTCCCGCTCGGCCGCCGCGGTGCTCCCGCCGGCCACCGTCCACCGCCAGCTACGCCAGGCCGCTGCACGCGCCGTCCGCCGAGTCAAGTCGGGCGAGCTCCGGCCACTCAGCATGGAGAAGCCCTACCGGGTCCGCTTCTGCCTTCGCAAGTCATTCACCGAGGACAAGTGGGTGACGGAGACAGTGGGCCGGCTCCCGGGCGTGGACCTCGATGCCCGGCGAGGGTGCTTCGGGTACACCAGCGAGTCGGCCGAGGCGGTGGGGAATCTGCTGAACGAAGTGGAGTGGACCGTGCTCAAGCCATGAGGAAGAGGAGGTGCCCTATGATCTTCGACATCACCACGTTCACTCTGATTCACACGCTCATCAGCCTGGTTGCGATCACCGCGGGACTGGTCGTCATGGGGGGACTCATGGCCGAGCGGCGGCTCGATGGCTGGATCGGCCTCTTCCTGCTGACAACCGCGTTGACCAGCATCACGGGGTTCGGCTTCCCCTTCACCGGGCTGATCGCCTCCCACTATGTCGGGGTCATCTCGCTCCTCATCCTGCCGCTGGTGATCTACGCCCGCTACCGGAAGCAGCTGATTGGCTCCTGGCGGGGGGTGTTCGTGGTGGGGACCGCGCTGACGCTCTATCTCAACTTCTTCGTGCTGGTGGTGCAGCTGTTCCGGAGAGTACCAGCCTTACTCGTCTCCGCGCCGACGCAAAAAGAACCGCCGTTCGTGGTGACCCAGATCCTGGTGATGGCCCTGTTCGCGATCCTGAGCGTCGCCGCTTTCAAGAAATTCCCTCAGCAGGCGAGCAGGCCGCCTCGATGACTCTGGTCTAACTGCAGCACACATTGATCTGGGTCCTAGGCTGTGCGACACTGCCCTGTCTGGTGTTTCTGATCAGGAACGACATCAATACCCCACGGGGCGCCGGCCCGGTCACTTGAACCATTTCGCGGCCGGCCCTGTCTCATGTCCCCCTGAGGTAGTGAACTCTCTTGGAAGAACCAACACCTGAGGACCAGATGAGCCGATACGCGCTTCCGTTTCTCGCGACCCTGTCGTGCACGGCGTCTCCCCGCGGTCCAGCCGTTCCCGTCGCCGACCACCACCAACATCTCTTCAGCCCGGCGATGATCGCGCTGCTCGACACCACGGGACAGACGCCGCCGGTTACCGCCCGCGACGTCGTCACCCTCCTCGACTCGGCCGGGATTCGCAAGGCGGCGGTGCTGTCGGTGGCCTACCTCTACGGCAGTCCGTCCCGGACCGTGGAAGATGAGTATGCCAAGGTCCGCGCCGAGAACGACTGGACCGCGGAGCAGGCGGCGCAGTATCCGGATCGCCTGACCGCCCTCTGCGGCGTGAACCCGCTGAAGGACTACGCCTTCGACGAGCTGGCCCGGTGCGCCAAAGACCCCCGGCTCAAGGCCGGGATCAAGCTCCATTTCGGCAACTCGGATGTGCGGCTGGAGGATTCGACCCAGGCCGAGCGGGTCCGACGGTTCTTCCAGGCGGCGAACGACCACCGCATGGCGATCGTGGTTCACATGCGAGCCAGCATCTCGAAGAAGCGGCCCTACGGGGCCGCCCAGGCTCGGGTGTTCCTCGAGCAGCTCCTCCCGGCCGCACCCGACGTGCCGGTTCAGGTAGCCCACCTGGCCAGCAGCGGGCCGGGATATGACGACCCGCTGGCCCATGAGGCCATTGCCGTGCTTGCCGAGGCGGTCGCGAAGGACGATCCGCGTACGCGACGGCTCCTGTTCGACGTCGCCAGTAATGTCAGCCGCGACACATCGGCGGCGGACGAGGCGCTGGTGGTGAAGCTGATTCGTCAGATCGGGGCGGACCGGATACTCTACGGCTCGGATGCGGCGGTGCGGGACAACCCCCGGCCGCGCGAGGGGTGGGCACTGTTCCGGAGGCTGCCGCTGACCGAGGATGAGTTCGAGAAGATTGCGAAGAACGTGGCGCCGTATCTCCGTTGAGAGCCTCGGCAGACATGCTCATTCGCCAAATACCCCTCATGAACCTCGAGGTCTTCGCCCAGTGAGTCGGCCCCCCGCCGGTCTGCGCGCCCGGCTGCACGAGATCATCTTCGAGGCCGACACCCCGGCGGGCCGCCTGTTCGATCTCCTGCTCCTGCTCGCGATTTTGGCCAGCGTCGTGGTGGTGCTGCTGGAAAGCGTGGCCTCGGTGCGGGCGCAGGCTGGACCGACACTCCGGGCACTGGAGTGGGGCTTCACCATCCTCTTCACCATCGAGTACATCCTCCGGCTCGCCACCGTCCGCCGGCCGCTGCACTACGCCCGGAGCACGCTCGGTATCATCGATCTGCTCGCGATCCTGCCGAGCTATATCAGTCTGGTGTTTCCGGGGGGGCAGAGTCTCCTGGTCATCCGGCTGCTGCGGCTGCTTCGGGTGTTCCGGGTGCTCAAGGCGGCCGAGTATCTGCGGGAGTCACGCACGCTGGTGATGGCACTTCGGGCCAGCTGGAGGAAGATCGCCGTGTTCCTCATGACGGTCGTGACCATAGTGGTGGTGGTCGGGACGCTGATGTACGTGATCGAGGGCGAGAAACACGGCTTCACCAGTATTCCGATCAGCATCTACTGGGCGGTGGTCACGCTGACCACGGTGGGCTACGGCGACCTCGCCCCAGCCACCACGGTCGGTCGCGTGCTCGCCGTGGTCCTCATGCTCACCGGCTACGGCATCATCGCGGTGCCCACCGGGATCGTGACCGCCGAGCTGACCCGGGCAATCGGCCAGCCGATCTCGACTCAGGCGTGCCCCGCCTGCGGGGCTGGTGGGCACGATGCCGATGCGGTGTACTGCCGGCGGTGCGGGACGAGGCTGTAGGGGCGGACAGGCGGACAGGCGGACAGGCGGACAGGCGGAATCATTATGGACAATGACGAGGTCTACGCGGCTGGATTGTTGAAACGGGCGCTGAATCCGGCCACACAGCCGCCCGAGATCCAGGCGTACCTGCGCGCCGAGCTCGATCTGCTGGATGACCTCGTGAAGGAAGGGATGCGGGTGCTCGACCTGGGCTGCGGCACCGGCCGGCATCTGATCCTGCTCGGGGACCGGCTCCACTTGGGGCTCGGCCTGGATTACGAGCGCAGCTACATCTCCGATGCGACTGCTCGCGCCGGCCCTGGCCGCCTGCATTTCGTCGTCGGTGATGCCACGGCGGTTCCCACCACGTCTACATTCGATTTCGCCATGTGCCTCACCAACACCTGGGGCACCATGAGCGACAAGGCCGGCGTCCTGAGCGAGATGCGGCGACTGGCTCCCCAGCCTCGCACCCGGTTCCTGTCGGTCTACTCCGAGACTTCAATGGGAGCTCGGCGCGAATGGTATCGCCGGCTGAGCCACAACGTGGTCGAGGAAACCGATCAATATCTCCTGACCGATGGCGGCCTTCGGTCGGAGCATTTCTCCGAAGCTCGCATCAGGGGCCTCGTCGGCGAGTGTGCCATTCGTCCGTTAGCCGAGATTGCGTACGAGGTCACGTTCTGACGACCCGCGGCTCAACCTCACCGACTCTCCGACCCCGATCGCTCGAAACTGTTCCGCCGCCACGCCGCGCTCGATCAGCGCCTTTGCCAGGTCGCGGACCGGCTGGTCGATTCCCTCCGGTGTCAGCTGAAAGGTGCCGAAGTGCATGGCGATGCTCTGGCGTGCCTTGAGATCGAAATGCGCCTGCACTGCCTCAGCCGGATTCATATGGATGTCCTGCATGAACCACCGCGGCTCGTAGGCCCCGATCGGAATGAGCGCGAGATCAATCGGTCCCAGCCGGGCGGCAATCTCTCTGAAGTGAGGGGCATAGCCGGAGTCTCCCACGTGGAGGATCCGGTTTCCACCCGCCTCGATAAGAAACCCGCCCCACAGCGCCCGGTTGCGATCGAACATGTGCCGGGCCGAGAAGTGCTGAGCCGGCGTGATGGTGATCGAGAGCGGTGCCGCCCGCATGGACTCCCACCAGTCAAGCTCCTCCACTCGGCCAATGCCCGCCGACCGGAGCAACCGGCCATTGCCGAGGGGGGTGACGAACTGGGGCCGAAAGCGTCGGTCGACGAGCTGCAGGGTCCCGATGTCGCAGTGGTCGTAGTGATTGTGACTCAACAGGACCAGCGAGACAGGGGGCAGATCGTCGAACCGCACCCCTGGCGCCCGAGCCCGGTGAGGCCCCGCGAACGAGAAAGGACTCGCCCGTTCGGCGTACACCGGATCGATCAGCACCGCGGTGGCACCGACCTGGATGAGAAACGAGGAATGGCCGATGAATGTCACGACGGTCTCGTCCGGCCCCGGCCTCGGGGGCGCTTGCGGCTCTACCGGTACCTCGGCCGGCCACCGGGTCTGTGGCGTGAGCAGCAGCTGCGGCACGCGCCAGAATGGCTGGCCGTTCGCTCCGCTCGGATTGAAGAACCGCCGACCGTCGAAGTGATCGTTGGGAGATGTCATGGGGGAGAATAATCAGGTTTTGATGTAATCTTCCTCCTTCTCCCAGGGAGAATCCATGGCGACCGGATCCAGTCATGCACTGCGCGTGCTTATCCTCTGCACCGGCAACTCGGCGCGGAGTCAGATGGCCGAGGCGATCCTGAACCGGAAAGCGCGCGGGCGCCTCATCGCGGAGAGTGCCGGCTCGCAGCCGGCTGCCCAAGTGAACCCCTACGCCCTCGAAGCGCTGCGCGAGGCGGGGATCGACTGGTCCGGGCACCAGCCGCTCGGGATCGACGACCTGGAGCCGCGCTCATGGGACATCATCATCACCGTCTGCGACAACGCGCGCGAAGCCTGCCCCATCTTCCCGGGCCAGCCCGTCCTGGCGCACTGGGGAATGGAGGATCCCGCCGGCGTGACGGGCGACGCTGAGACCAAGCGGCGGGCGTTTCGGGAAGCGCTGCAGTTGATCTCCCGCCGCATCGACCTCATGCTCGCTTTGCCGGTAGAGAAGCTGGAACGCCCCGCCTTGCAGGAGCGGTTGAGAGCAATCGGGCGGTAGATCCGCTGTCCCAGGTTGCAACCTTTCGCCTCCGGCCCATATCCAAGATGCGAACTCTCACTCGCACTCCTGGAGACCTATGCCTTTCGGACTATCGGCCCTCGCCTTCGCGGTCATAAGCACCCTCCAAAATCCAGCTTCCACTTCCCCCGACTCGATCCCGGCCGACCGCCATACGACGGCGCCGGCGGTCAGGGCCGCCCGGGTCCAGGGCGACATTGCGGTGGACGGCCGCCTGGACGAGCCCTCCTGGGCCACCGCCGAGCCGGCGACCCGGTTCATCCAAACCGAGCCGGCGGAAGGAATGCCTGCCTCCGAGCGGACCGAGGTGCGCGTGCTGATTGACGCCGGTGCCTTGTACGTGGGGGCCCGTCTCCACGATCGCGAGCCCAAGCGGATCAAGGCGGCGCTGGCCCGGCGGGACGACGATGTCGCGGCCGACGAGTTCGATGTGTATCTCGACACCTTTCACGATCACCTGAGCGGGGTGCGTTTCCGGGTGACGCCCGGCGGCGCCACGCTAGACGGCATCCTCGGCTCCTCGGCGCAGGGCAGCGACGAAGACCTCTCCTGGGACCCGATCTGGGAAAGCGGGACCCAGGTGGACTCCCTCGGCTGGACCGCTGAGATCCGCATCCCGCTCTCCCAGCTCCGCTACAACTCGACCGCGGACGGTGCCTGGGGGATTCAGTTCTATCGCAAGATTCTGAGGAAGGGCGAGGAGGACTGGTTTGCCTTCGTGCCCAAGAGCGAGGTGGGAGGCGTAAGCCGCTACGGCCACCTGACCGGACTGGGCGCGCTGCAGGCCCAAAGGCAAATCGAGCTCGCGCCTTACCTGCTGGCGCAGGGCTCCTACCAGCCCGGCGTCGCCGGAGATCCGTTTCAGAGCGGCAAGGAGCATTACGCATCGGCTGGGCTCGACCTCAAGTACGGCCTGACCAGCGATCTCACCCTCAACGCCACGGTGAATCCCGACTTCGGTCAGGTCGAGGTGGATCCGGCGGTCGTCAACCTCAGTGTTTTCGAGACCTTCTTTCCCGAGAAGCGTCCCTTCTTCGTGGAGGGAGCGGACGTGTTTCGCTTCGGCGGCATTCGCGCGTCGAATAGTTTCGGGGTCCCCGACATCTTCTTCAGCCGCCGGATCGGGCGGGAGCCGCAGCGAAGCCTCTCGGGCGAAGGCGTGAACTACCTGGACGCCCCGACCGAGACCTCCATCCTCGCTGCCGCCAAGCTGAGCGGACGTACCCAGAGCGGCTGGTCGATCGGACTCCTGGATGCACTGACCGACGACGAAGAAGCGCGCTATGTGGATGAGTTCGGGGTGCCGGTGACCACACCGGTGGAGCCGCTGACCAACTATTTCGTGGGACGGGTGCGTAAGGATCTGCGGGGCGGCAACAGTACGGTGGGCATCATCGCCACCGCGGTAAACCGGGACCAGGACAGCCCCGAGCTCAACTCTCTCCTCCGGGGCAGCGCCTACAGCTTCGGCGCCGACTTCACCAACTCATGGGCTGACCGGGTCTGGTCGCTGGACGGATCAGTGGGGTTCAGCACGGTACGCGGGACCCCGGAGGCGATTACCGAGACTCAACGGTCGAGCGCGCGATATTATCAGCGCCCGGATGCCACCAGCTTTCGACTCGACTCGACCCGCACCTCGCTGAGCGGTCACGCCTATCAGCTGGCGCTGCGCAAGAACAGCGGCCGCCACTGGCAGGGAGGACTGGTGTATCAGGAGACCAGCCCCGGGATCGAGACCAACGACCTGGGCTTCCAGTCGGAGGCGTCGCAGCGCGGCATCTCGACCGCGCTGGAGTACAACGAACGAGAGCCCGGCCGAACCTTCCGGCGGTGGGGGATATTTCCCTTCACCAATCACCAGTGGAACTTCGACGGCGACCTGGTCTACGGCTCGTTTGGCCTGATCTTTTCGGGGCAGCTGCAGAACTTCTGGGACTTCCAGCTGCGAGGCGACTACACCCCGCCCGCGTACGACGACCGCCTCACCCGCGGAGGGCCGCTGGCCCGGCAGCCGAAATTCTGGGATGTGCGGGTGACGCTCAACTCCGACACCCGGAAGACCACCACGCTCAGCGCCAACTTCACCCAGTCGTGGACCGCGGCAGACGAGCACAAGACCGAAGGCGACCTGACCCTGAACGTGCGTCCGTCTCCGGCCGTGCGACTGAGCTTCGGACCGGCGATTACCTTGCTTTCAACCTTGTCCCAGTACGTGTCCGCGGTGCCCGATCCGGTGGCAGCGGCCACCTTCGGCACCCGCCACGTCTTCGCGACCCTCGACCAAAAAGAGATCTCGATGATCACCCGGGTGGACTGGACCTTCACCCCCCGGCTCAGCCTGCAGCTCTTCCTCCAGCCACTCATCTCGGCCGGCGACTTCACCCAGCTCAAGGAGTTCGCCCAGCCGCGCACCTACGACTTCGCGGTCTACGGCGAGGACAAGGGGACGGTTACCGAGACCAGTGACGGCAGCACCGTGATCGACCCGGGCGACGGCGGAGCGGCGTTCACCATCCCGGAGCAGAACTTTACCATCCGCTCGCTCCGGGCCAACGCGGTGCTGCGCTGGGAGTGGCGGCCCGGCTCGACCCTGTTTCTGGTGTGGCAGCAGAACCGCCAGAGCGACGACACGTCGGGTGACCTCGACGTGGGCCAGGACGTGGGCGAGCTCCTGACCGGCGGAGCCGCGCGGAACGTGCTGGCGGTGAAGGCGAGCTACTGGTTGAGCTGGTGAGGGTCAATTGTCATCACGCCGGCTGATCCGCCGGCACCGGGATCTCCTTCGCGTGCACCGCCAGCCACTCCTCGAACGTCTGCATCTCCGGATTCAGCGACCGCGAGAACGCCAGGTCCCGCGCGCCGACGAAGTAGTCGTTGAAGTCGCGCTTGAACTGGAACATGTTGCCCAGGTCGTCCGCGCCGGGGAAGCCGAAGCTGCGATACACCTCGGGCGGCACGTTGTTGTAGCGTACCTCCTGGCCCAGCGCCTGCGACATTCCGGCCGCCAGCTGCTTCCCGGTCAGATGCTCACCCGCAATCGCTACTGTCTTGTTGATGAACTCCCTTCCCCGCTTGAAGATGCCGAAGGCGGACTTGCCGATGTCCTCGGATGCGATCCCGGACAACGGCTTGTCGTCCATCGGAAAGGTGAGCGCCAGCACGCCGTCGGGACCCCGCTGGGGGCCGGCGCCGAAGTAGATGAAGTTGTCCCAGTAAAACGAGGTCAGCAGGAACGTCGTCGGCACGCCCAGCCGGCGGAAGATCTCGTCGGCCTCACCCTTGGCGTCGAAGTGCGGCACCTTGTACTTGCCCATCAGCGTCGGCATGCGGTCGTCGTTGAGGGGGACCCACTTCCGGGTGTCCTCGAGGGTGGACCAGATGACGTGCTGCACTCCGGCCGCCTTCACCGCCTCGGCCATGTTGCGGGCCTGGGTGAGCTCCCGCTCGGGCGAGAGGTGCTCCCAGAAGTTCGTAAGCAGGAAGGCGCCGTGGGCGCCGGCGAAAGCCGGGACCAGTGTGCCCGGATTATCGGCGTCCCCGGCGACTACCTCGGCTCCCGCCGCGCGTAGAGCCTCGGCCTTCTCGGAGTTCGGGTTCCGGGTGATGGCCCGGGCCGCGAACGAACCGCTCCGATCGGCGAGGATGGCGCGGACCAGTCCCCCGCCCTGCGCTCCGGTGGCGCCAATGACTGCGATGATCTTTTTCTCTGGCATCATAAGCTCCGTCTAGTTTGAGTGTAGTCCAAACAAGGTCGCCAACATCGAGTACCTCGTAGCTCCGTAAAAGCTTACCACGGAGGACACGGAGGAACTGCACGGAGAGCACGGAAGGATCTGTGCCCCGACCGGCTCCTCAGACCACGCCTGGCGACAGATTCTTGGTCAAAAGCACACCATGCTGAGTTCGCTAGCCCAAAATGTCCTCCGTGCCCTCCGTGCAGGTCCTCCGTGCCCTCCGTGGTAAGCTTTTGCCATAGCTAAGCGTGTCGAGAATCCATGGTGGACTGCTAGCTGGCTTCCGAGTACCGGAACCGCTCCAGCGATACGGTACGTCCTCCCTGCTGCTGCTCCCTCACGCAATACTGGGTAGGATAGTACCCTGCCTTCGCAAATCCCTGTGGCTGGCTTATTCCCCAGCATGCTTCCCTGGTCTTCCGGAGCATATCCAGTGTGATCATCGGCTCCCAGAAGATCAGCTCGCCCTCGTACGCCCCGTAGATAAACGTGCGGGTGAACGGCATCGAGTCCTTCAGCTCCGGTGACTGCGAATCGAGCAGGTGGTTCCCCATGCGCGGCACCACAGCACCGACGTTGATGTGGCCGCCCGGGAGGTACTTGTCCCGGACCGGGCGGGTCGCCCGGGTGAAGTGGTCGCAGTCCACCAGCTCGCCGCAACGTCCCGGCGTGATCCCTTCGATCACCGCCCGGTCGGCGGCATAGAAGTGGAAGTCGAAGTGGGCCCGGTTGTAGGGGGCCGGATGGCCGGCGGCGTTCCAGTTGACTGTGATCCACTTGAACGGCAGCCCGGTTGACTGGGCCCCGGGCACGTCGAGGATTCGCTCCAGGTCTCCGATGCACTCGTGCCCGATGTGCTTCCCGTCGCCATCGAGATCATAGCACCGGCTCACCGTATTGGGCGACGGCGGGAGCTGCTCCAGCGCACCGGCCGAGATGGTCACCCCAACCGCCAGCGGAGCGTTTTTCTGATCCAGGGTTACGAAGCTCTGGATCGTGCCGGCGCCGATCCTCTCGACTCTCCCGCGGAGGGTCTGATCCTTACCCGTGTCGCCCGCCGACAGGGCGAGACCGAGACCGGTGAGTAGCGCTACAATGCCGAAGCTTCGGGGAGAAAGGACGGGCCGACGCATGCTGAGGCTCCTTGTGTTGAGGTTATCCGTTGCCACAGATATCATCAACGAAGATCAGGCGAACGGGCGGATCCCGGCCCTGACCTCGTTCAAGAGCGAATCCAGGGTCCTGAGCTGGGCCGCCTTCAATCCCGCCATGGCTCCCTCGGTGTACTCGCCGGCCGGCCCATCGAGCCGAGCCAGCATGGCCAGCCCTGTCGCGGTGATCTCCACCAGCACGACTCGGCGGTCCTCGGTGTCCCGCTCCCTGCGCACCAAGCCCTGCTTGATCAGGCGGTCCACCAAACGGGTGACGTCGGGATCCCGGGTGATCATCCGGTCCGAGATCTCGCTGATCTTGACCGCGTTGGGCCTCGCCCCCCGCAGGATCCGCAGAATGTTGTACTGGCTCTGGGAGATCCCTTCCGAGCGCTTGAGGTACTGCACCCAGCTCTCCTCGATAGCCCGGGTGGTGCGCATCAGGTTGATGACCAGCTGCTCCTGAAGGGACCGGAACGGCTTGGTCTGGCGGATCTCGTGGTGGATGGTCTTGGCCATAGGCCGACAGATTATCCGTTGGAACGGATATTGTCAAGAGGTATTTAAGCCAGACGGCATGAGGGCCGTCATCCTGATAACCCACTCAGGATGACGAGCCCTCGCCTGCTATGCTGCCTGTCGCACTGCGATGAGCGCCGTTCGTATGGCGGCTAGGTGGTGATAGCTATGCCTGACCGCGTGATCCTCCAACATGAACTGGCAGGTGAGTGGAGCATCGGCGTTGAGCGATATGGGGGCTGCCCGATCCAGCTCTTGGTCGGAGAGCACCCGTATCGCGGCTGCTGCGATCGCGCTGTTATGGCGCAGCAGATCCACCGCCTCTTCCTTGGTCACCGCGTCGTGCGAGTCGGCATGCCTGGCATTCATCTCGTGGACCATGTCCCACGTCACACCTGCCACGGGCTCGCCGCCGGCGAGCTTCTGGGCCAGCTGGATCTCCAGCGGATACATCGTCGCGACGTGATGCACCACGACCCCGACCTTACGGCCATCTCGCGGAATTCTGCTGTGCCACTCGGTGTCGGTGAGGCTGCCAGCCAAAGCGGCAAGTTCCCTCGCTCCCTGCTCCAGGCGGTCCGCAAGAGCGTCACTACGTTGACTCATTTGGTTCTCCTCTGGTTGAAGTCGACCTCGATTGACGTGAGTCGTTGCCCTGAAATCATGGCAGGTCACTGAATCGCTTGTGGCTCTGCGTAGAGGTAATCGTCCATCACGGCGAGATCGAGATTGCCGCCGTCGCTCAGGTCCTGGACGCCCGCGCCAAGAGCCCGCTGGCCAGAGGCGATCCTGACCTCCGCTACAATCGGCGAGTCGAACACTACGCCGACGAAGGAGAACCCCGCTGCATCGGTACGAACCGGCGCGTGGTATTGTCCCAGACTGCGGCCCTCCGCATCGAGCAGCTTGATTGACGCCGCTCCCTGTCGCTCTACGTCGGAAAACACCACGCCGAATCCCCGCGTCGCTGCCCGCGTCTCGGCGCCCGGCACGCGGAAACTCACAGTCAGGGCTGCGCTGCCGATAGGCATGAAGGTCTTTGGCAGGCTGAAGGCGTTAAAGTCATCGGCATAGGCTGGATTGATGTCACTGAAATCGTTGTCGCTATTGCTGAATCCGATGCCATCGGTGGTGAAGATCGCACCAGCCCTTACGGTGGTGTTGAAGAAGTCGCCCGGCATCTGCGCCGGCGCGCCATCCCACTTGATCTCCCGCCGGCCCTGGAGAAGAGGCCCGGGTGTGCCGCCATTCGCCGGATCGCCGAGCGCGGTGCGGAAATCGGCCAGCGTCGCCGCGATATCTCCGGATTCACTGAAGACTCGGAACTGGGATCGGCCGCCAACCTCCGAGCTCGCCGGCTCTGCCAGGATGTAGGGAGCCGCGCTGTCCGCGTACCCGGGGCCGGTTGTGTTGGAGCTGCCGTAATCTCCGCACCCGGTACCTGCTAACGTCAGAGCAATTATCGCGGCACCGACGACGCCGCCAGACCTTCCAGCCATAAACCCTCCTGATGGAATGAGTCGCCTGGTGACGAGCGTATCGCCAACCGGTCAGACCCGTGGGATGAAGTACCACCCCAATGGTATGAAGCACGACCGCCCGCCGTGATCGGCGGGCGGGGAGCATTGCCATCGGATTTTCAGGGGAACGGTGTCAGCCGCAGACTGACAACGACCGGGGACTGGCGACTAGTTGATGAGTCCGTGCAGCGAGGCGTAGCGTACCAGGTCGGCGTTGGTCGCGGCTCCCATCTTCTCCAGCACCCGGGTGCGATAGGTGCTGACGGTTTTGGGACTGAGCTCCAGGGAGCGGGCAATCTCCTTGACCGTGCGTCCGGAGCCGAGCAGGCAGAGCACCTCGTATTCGCGGTCACTGAGCAGCTCGTGCCGGATATCGCGAGACCCGGCCGCCAGATCAGCAGCCAGGCGCTCTGCCAGTCCGGGACTTACGTATTTGTTGCCGCGGTAGACGCGCCGGATCGCCTCGGTGAGCTCTTCGGGTGAGTGATCCTTCGTGAGATAGCCGGACGCACCGGCGCGCAGGGCCCGCACTGCATATTGATCTTCCGGATGGACGCTGAGCACCAGCACCGCCACGGTCGGATGCTCGGCTCGAAGGCGCTGGAGCACCTCCAGAAATCGGAGTCCGGGCATGGCCACATCGAGCAGCACGATGTCGGCCGGCACCCGGGGCAGCCGCTCCAGCAGCTCCAGCCCACTGGCGACTTCGCCCACCACCTCGAGGCCCGGAGCCTCCTGCACGATCCGGCGGAGACCCTCACGTACAACAGGGTGATCGTCGGCGATCAGGAGCCGGATCATGGTGCACCCGCCGTGGGCAGCGGGATCCTCAGCACGACGGTCGTTCCCTGCTTCCGCACGCCTCTGATCACCAGCTCTCCGCCGCAGGCGATCGCTCGCTCCCGGCTGCCAATCAGTCCCAGGGATCGTGGCGACGCCATCTCCCCTTCGCTGATCCCGCGTCCATTATCTCTCACCTCGAGCGTCAACCCCTCGGAGCTCACCCGGAGCGCAATCTTTACGCGGCTGGCGCGCGCGTGCCGGGCGACGTTCGTGAGTGTCTCCTGGAGAATGCGGAAGGCGGTGGTCGCGCAGACATCCTCCAGCTCGGGATAGGTAGCCTGAATCTCGAGGTGGGCTGTAATCCCTGTGCTCCGCTCGAACTCCTGTGCCTGCCATTCCACGGCGGCGACCAGGCCAAGGTCATCCAGTACGCTGGGGCGCAGATCGGTGGCGATTCTACGAACTGTGTCCATCGCGCCGTCGATCCGGACGATGATCGACTGAACGCGCTCCGACAGCACCGGCCGGTCAGCGACTCGCGGCTTGAGCCAGGCGAGGTCGATCTTCAGACCGGTGAGCGCCTGTCCCAGCTCGTCGTGAACTTCCCGGGCAAGACAGGTTCGCTCATCCTCTCGCACCATCTGCAGGCGGGCTGTCAGGTCCCGCAGTTCCTGGCGAGACCGCAGGACCTCGTTCTCCGCCTGCTTTCGGTCTGTGATGTCGCGCTGGATTCCGAAGTGGCCGATGAAGCGGTCCTCAGAATCGTACAGGCAGATGTAGTCGCCCTCGATCGTGATAGGACGGCCGTCTACGGTCCGCTCGTCCGTCTCCAGGTGCAGGTGCCCCGAGTCCAGGAATTCATGCCACCGTCTCCGCGCGGACGGAATGTCGTGGACGAGCAGCTCCGCAGGTGTTCGCCCAACGAGCTGGTCCTCGCGCGCACCGTACTGTGCCAGCATGGCGGCATTCACCTTGGTGATGCGGTCGTTCGCGAAGATGTAGTCGAGCGCATTTTCCTTGTCGGTGGTCTCGCACCACCGGAGCGGCTCGTCGAGCATCATGAAGAAGAAACCGTCCAGCGACTGCGAAAAAAACAGCTCCAACAAGTCCTGACTCTCCCGCAAGGCCTGCTCGGCCTGACGCGACTCGGTGACATCGCGAAAGCTCCACACGCGTCCGACGCTGCTGCCGGCGAACCGCTGTGGCTCGGACCAGCGTTCGAATACTCTCCCGTCTTTCAGCCTGATCTCGTCGCAGCTCGACCCATAGGGATCGGCGTACAGCTCGGCCACGCGGCTCAGAAAGCCGGATGGGTCCTTCAGCTGATGCAGCACTGCGCTCAGCAGATCGGCGTCGCGGCGGGAGGCGGCGGTGACTGGAGGGATATCCCACATCTCGATGAAGCGCTGGTTGAAGCTCAGCACGGCGCCAGCCGGATCCACCACCAGCAACCCGTCGGCCATGGACTGGAGCGTCGCCTGGTGGAGCGAGACTGCCCGCGCGTGCTCCTCGACGGCCAGACGCTGGTCGGTGATGTCGCGAACCAGGCAGTAGGAGACGGCACGCTCGTCGTCCAGCTCCAGCGGGGCAGCCACCAGGCACACCGCGACAGGACCATCGGAGCCACGCCAGCACCACGCCTCCAGCTCCACCGCTTCTCCTCGGTGTAGCGCTTGCATGGCAGCCTCTACCCGCGCGGGATCATCCAGCGCGCCGAGCAGGTCGCTCAGCTCCTGCCCGACCGCGGATGAGCCGCAGGCCAGCACGCGGGAGAACCCGGGTGAAGCGCCCAGGACACGGCCGTCGGCATCGAGGAGCGCCAGCCCGGCAGGCGCGATGTCGGAGGTTATCGCCAGCAGACCCCTCCTTGCATGAATTCCGGCAGTCATTGGCACAGAGCGATGAGTGAGGGTACGGCCCGATCCCGCGGCGGTCAACAGTGAAAAGGCGTAGTCCGGTGTAGGACGCCGGACTACAGGATTGGAGAACTCAGCGTCTGGCCTGGTGCGCCGGCTCCGCGGGCCCGAATGTCAGATCGACGTGAACCACGATCTTCTCGTCCATCTTGAGCATGCCGAACGCTTTGCTGAGACCGCCGATCTTGTAGTCCTTGAGGTTGAGCCGCGTCTCACCGCGCACACGTATCTCGTCCGGGTGGAAGACGAGGGTCGCGGGAAGCGTGGCGTCGCGGGTCACGCCATGGATGATGAAGCGCCCATGAAGAATCACGTCGATGGAATCGCCAGGAGATTGTGGAGTAGCGACCCTGACCAACTCGAACCGTATAACGGGATACTTTCCCGATTCCATGGACTTGTTCAGGTCCCGATCGCGCCTCTGATTGCCCGTGGCCAGCGTGCGCACCGGCGCCTCGACCCAGCCGCGAACTTTGGCGAGCTCACCGCCTTTCAACTCTCCAGTCATGCTGGTGGTTGTGCCGATAAAGCTGCCAGCCGACGCCCGGGCGTCGAAGCTCAGCGTGCCCAGCCGTACGGTGCCATCGGGAACCGTGCGAACAGCCGTTGTCTGGGCCGCGACCGATTCCCAGGCCAGGATCGATGCCCATATGATCGCAAGCAGCAACGCAACTCGATTGATACTCATGCGACACCTCTCTTGACGATGATCTAACCGCCTGGTCAACTACCGCCGCCGTACCTTCCGCCGTTTTACCTACCGCCTCCGTACCTACCGCTCCTCTACTCAAGGACCTATCGCGGTGCGCACGATGACTCGTCCCGTCACTGCGTCAGCGGGTGCCGCGTACACCTCGCCGGTTACGCCCAGCCGGGTTCCTACCTGCCACGTTGCCCCGCCGAACACGACGAAGCGGTCGAGATCCACTTCGACGCGGCGGTCATCCAGCTCGCCGCCCTGGTCGATGAAGTGCACCTGGAATCGCGGCTGAAGCCGGTTGTAACCCGCGCCACCATACGGGCGCAGTCGTCCACCGGCCAGCGACCCGCCGATCGCGAAGTCGACGCCGCGTATGTTCGGACTCAGGCGATCATCTGATCGCGTGCCGCCGAAGCATTCAGTCGTCGGATCATCGAGCTCTTCATCGGAACAGGTTATGGGAGCGTGGACCGAACCGAAGGTCGCATGGGCCCGCACCGCGGCCACCAAGCCATCCAGCCGGCCGAATACTTTCTCCAGCGAAATGCCGAACAGGTTTGCCTTGACTCCTTTCACCCCCACCGGTGGCACCCAGCTGGCCTGGAGATTGAGCCCCAGTGGCAGTGGCGTCCCTATGCGGAGACGAGGAATCGCGAACAGCAGGTCCGTGTTCTCCGCTCCCTTGCCCGGCCGGCAGATCGTGGGCGTGGCGGTCTCGTCGCTCACCCGAGGGATGGAGCTCAGCTCGAGCCCCGCCTTGAACCCGGGATACAGTTCAGGTGCGCTTCCCCGACTGAAGGCGAGCGGAACGGCGAAGATCGCCATCGTCTTCGCCTCGTTGGACCCGCTGCCGGGAAAGCAGTCGCTCTGCGCGATGCCCGGTGTGGGCCACCGCAGAACGACCGCCAACAGAACGACCATCACTCGCCTCACTGGACCACGATAGTTCCGCGCATCCCGCTATTCGCGGAGCCGTGCACGCTGCAGAAGTAGAGGTACGTCCCGGGGCTGCTGAACGTGTGCGAGTACGTGTTCGGGGACGGGACTGGCGCGCCGCTCGGCGTGAACACCGGATTGCCGGTGGGCGTCACGTCATGGAAGCCGCCAGCCCAGGTCCAGGTCACTGTCGTTCCCAGCGGAATGGTGACGTTGGCGGGCTCGAAGCGGTTGTTGCCGCCGTCGTTGCGCAGCTGAATTTGAACCGCGGCGGGTGCGCCAGGGTCGGAAGCAATCGCTGTGAAGGCCACCGGAGACCCGTCGGCACCGCCGCTGACGACCGCCTGCGAGCTCTGCGCGCCGGCCGCGTTGCCGAGATGCCAGATGCTGCTGGAGATCCCGTCGGCTCCGGTGGTGTCGACAGCCGGCGTCATCAACGCGCCGGCACCGATTGCGCTCCAGGTGATCACGGCGCCTGCCGTGGGTGTCGCACCGCGACGAATAACGATCCGAAGCGGGTTCGCCAGGTCTTGTCCCGCCGAACCACTCTGCTGATTCCCGCTCGGCTCCGAGCGTGCGGCGGAGAGCGCCGCGGGATCGGGGCCGCCTCCCAAGTCGCCTCCGTCATCGCCGCCGCAAGCGGCGAGCACCGCGTTGACGAGCAGGATGGCCGCACCTGCGATGCTCCGTGTCGATCTGACCATTGCCGCACCCTTTCATGAATCGGTGGTCGCTCCTCCTCCCTGCTTACAGGGTGAACAATGGGAAACTCGCCCCGCTTGAGACATCGGCGTGGAGGGAAGAGCGCGAGGGATTCTGGCGATGGGGTGTGTAGGGATGCGGACTACGCCGCGGGGCAACTCGCGCTCGACTGCACGAGATCATCTTCGAAGCCGACACACCTGAAGGCCGGCTCTTCGATCTGCTGCTGAGGTTGGCGATCGTGAGCAGCATGGTGGTGGTGCTGCTGGAGAGCGTCGCGTCGGTGCGGGCTTTACCATCGAGTACGCACTGCGGCTCGCTACCGTGTAGCTGCGACACCGAAGATGCGGGAAGAGAGGGCGGCCGGCCGGACAGGCGGACAGGTCATCCCGAGCAGAGCGAGGGATCGCTCCACGAGACGTCGGTTCGAGACCTTTGTGCCGACGTAAGCCCGCCCGATCCCTCGCATCCGCTCGGGATGAGGTAACTTTTTCCGTCCCGCCTGCCCGCCTGCCCGCCGTGCTACCTACCGCCCGGCATCATCATTGCCTAAACTCTCCCCCCATGCCCCAGCGACGCGACTCCGACCCCCATGGTAAGGCGCCCGGCCTGAACGACTTGCAGAATGCGGTCGGGGCCGGGGTCCCGGCCACCTCCAATCGTCTGGTCCCCGTGGGCAGCGTCGCGTTGGCTACCGCGATTTACGCCGTGCTTTACCTGGTGTGGGAGCGGAGCGGCTGGGGCAGCGCAACGGTACGCGACATCGTCGGCAACGTGGCGTTCATGCCGATCAATCTGACCGTGCTGACGCTCTTCGCCCTCGCCTCGAGGCAGGAGATCCTCGATCCGGCCGTCCGCCGCGCACTTCGCCTGCTCGGGCTCGGCGGGGCGACGGTGTTCATCGGCAACGCCATCTCCACCGGATACGTGCTGGCGCTCCACGACAGCCCGCCGGTGTCCTGGGCCGACCCGTTCTACCTGACCGACTCCCTGCTCACGCTCACCGCGCTCCTCTCGTTCCCGCTGGCGCGCCGCACCCGACTGGAGCGGTGGAAGTTCCTGCTCGACGCGGCGATGGTGCTGGTGGGCGGCGCGGTCGCGATCTGGTACTTCTCGGTCCGACCGACTGCCGCCTCCGAGGAGAGCAGCCATGTCGTCACCCTACTGGCGTTTGCCTATCCGCTGGCGAGCATGCTGGTCCTGCTTGGCGTCACCACGGTGCTGCTCCGCCGGCCGGTGGATGGCAACCGGTTAGCCTTTCGCCTGGTGGTCACCGGGGTGGCGGTGGGCGTGGTCGCCGACCTCACCTTCAACCTGGTGCAGCTCGAGTTGGGCAGCCGCAGCGCGAGCTGGGCCGACGCCGTCTTCCTGCTCTGCTACGTGATGCTCATCGGAGGCGCCGAGCTCTACTGGCGCCGGCCGGTCGCTCGGAGAGAGACCTCCGCGGTGCCCCTCACCCGGCTCCAGGCGATCAGTCCCCTACCCTACCTGGCAGTGGGGACCACGTATGCCCTGCTGCTCTTTGTGGCGCTCCGCCCCTGGACCGATCCGATCAGCGGGCTTGCGGTCGGGGCTCTGCTGGTGACCGGGCTGGTGGTCCTGCGCCAGCTCCTGACCGTGGGGGAAAACGTGCGGCTCCTCGCCGACCACTCGGCGCGGCAGAACGAGGCCCGTTTTCGCTCGCTGGTGCAACACTCGTCCGATGTCATCATCGTCACCCGGGCAGACGGCGCCGTCCGATTCGTGAGCCCGTCGGCCTCCCGGGTGCTCGGCTACGATCCGTCGAGCATGGTGAGGCGCAGCGTCTCCGAGCTGCTCCATCCCGATGACCGGGAGCGGGCGGCATCGTTCTTCTCCACCGCGGCGAAGACACCGGGTGTCACCGGCCCGGTCGAGTGGCGCTTCAGCCAGCCGGACGGCTCCTGGTTGCACGCCGAGATCCTCGCGACCAACCTGCTGCACGACCCGACCGTGAAGGGCGTCGTGCTGAACACCCGCGACGTGAGCGAGCGGCGGCGGCTGGAGGAGCAGCTGACCCACCAGGCGTTCCACGATCCGCTCACCGGGCTGGCCAACCGGGCCCTGTTTCGAGACCGGGTGAGCCACGCGCTGGCGTTGGCTCAGCGGCGCGGGAGCCCGGTGACGGTTCTCTTCCTCGACCTCGATGACTTCAAGAAGGTGAACGACAGCCTGGGCCACGGCGAGGGCGACCGGCTCCTCATCGCAGTGGCCGAGCGGTTCCTGGCCTGCGCCCGCAGTGCCGACACGGTGGCCCGGCTGGGCGGCGACGAGTTCGCCATCCTGATCGAAGGGGCGGAGGGGCGGGACGGGCTCCCAGACCGGCTGGCCGCCGCCATGTCCCACCCGTTCTCGCTCAGCGGCAACCAGGTGCGTGCCACGGCCAGCATCGGCGTGGCCTCCGCCTCCCCCGATGACCGGGCGGATGACCTGCTGCGGAACGCGGACATGGCGATGTACGCCGCCAAGCGGCACGGCAAGGGACGGGCGGAGACGTACGAGTCGCGGATGTATACCGACATCCGCGAGCGGCTGGACCTCGAGGCCGCGTTGCGGGCCGCCATCGAAGGCCAACAGCTGACGCTGTTTTACCAGCCGATCGTCAACCTGCAGACCGGCGCCATCCACGGTGTGGAGGCGCTGCTCCGCTGGGAGCACCCGCAGTTCGGCCGGCTTCTGCCGCAGCACTTCATCCCGCTCGCCGAGGAAACCGGCCTCATCATGCAACTCGGGTCATGGGTGCTGGGCGAAGCCTGCCGCCAGCTCCAGGTGTGGCGGGCGGCCCACCCGCGGCTCTCACTCGCCATCGCGGTCAACATCTCGGGCCGCCAGTTCCAGGGGTCCGGGCTGGTCGATGCCCTGCGCCAGACGCTCACCTCGTCCGGCGTCGAGCCGTCGTCGGTGGTGCTCGAGATCACCGAAAGCGTGCTGATGCAGACCGACCCCGTGCTCGAGCGACTGCAGCAGCTCAAGGGGCTCGGCGTACGGCTCGCCATCGACGACTTCGGGACCGGATACTCGTCCTTGAGCTACCTGCAGCGTTTCCCGATCGACATCCTCAAGATCGCGAAACCGTTCGTGGAGGAAGTGGGCCAGGGCGCGGACCGCTCGGCGCTGGCGCGCGCCATCGTGGGGCTGGGCGACACGCTCAAGCTCCAGACCATCGCCGAGGGAATCGAGCGGGCGGAGCAGCGGGCGGCGCTGATCGAGCTCGGCTGTACCCTGGGACAAGGATATCACTTCTGGCCGTCGCTCCCCGCGTCCGGGATCGATGAGCTACTCGCGTCCAACGGGGTCCCCCGTCTGCGGCTGGTTGAAGGGAGTGCTTGAAGGCGGTAAGGCGGTAGATGAAGCGGCGGTAGCCTCGTCTCGCTTCGCGAGACTCAGGCGGTAGAGGCGGTAAACATCCCCCGCCACAGTATCTATCGCCGCTATCTACCGGCGCTTCACCTACCGCCGCATCTACCGCCGCATCTACCGCCGCAGCATCTACCGCCGCAGTACCTACCGCCGCAGTACCTACCGCCTTTCCGCCTTATATTCTGACCCGTCGCTTCACCCGCCTGAGATAAAATGACCATGAAACTCCTGAGAATTGTCGGGATTGGATTCGCGGTGTTGATCGTCATCGGCCTCGGTGTCTACGCCTGGGCGGGGTACGCCGCCGGCCGGAAGCTCTCCCGGGACTATGCCGTTCATCGCCAGGACTTCGTCATCCCCTCTCCCTCCGCAGATACCGCAACCTCGTCGGCGCTCGAGCGCGGCCGGCACCTGGTCGACTCGCGCTACGCGTGTCGGGGGTGTCACGGGTCCGATCTGGGTGGCGGCGTCATGATCGATGCCCCAGCCATGGGCCGGATCCTGGGGCCGAACCTGACGACCGGAAATGGCGGCGTCACCGCTGGGTTCAGTCCGGCCGACTGGGATCGCATCGTCCGGCACGGTATTAAGAGGAATGGCAAACCGGCACTGATGCCTTCCCAGGATTTCCGCCGCATGAGTGACCGCGAGCTCGCCGACATCGTGGTGTTCCTGCGGGCGCAACCGGCCGTGGATCGCCGGATGCCGGCGCCCACGCTGGGGCCGGTGGGGAAGATGCTGGTCGCCACTGGAAAGTTCAGCTTGTCGGCGAATCTGATCGATCACGACGCAAACCATCCGCGCACCCCGCCGGAGACTGGGCCCACCGTTGAGTTTGGCCGGCATCTGGCGGCGACCTGCACCGGCTGTCACGGCGACAACCTCGGCGGCGGACCCATCGTCGGTGGCGACCCCAGCTGGCCGCCCGCCGCGAACCTGACTCCTGCCGGTCTGGGCGACTGGAGCTTCGACCAGTTTGTCACGACCCTGCGCGAGGGTAAGCGCCCCGACGGCACCCCGCTCCGTGCACCGATGGCTGAAATTGTGCCCTACGCGCGAAAGATGACCGAGACCGAGCTCCAGGCATTATGGAGCTATCTCAGGTCAGTGCCGCCGGTAGAGGATCGCAAGTAGATAAGGAAGGCGTGATCCTGCTCACCGCACCGTGCCAGCAAATGTGCGGAGTTGCACCGCCCTTTCGGCGACCCTGCCGGACGAGTGCACTTACCTAAGGATGGAGCAGGCAATGCGAATGATTTTTGGCAGTGCTGTGCTATTGGCCGGTCTGGCGGCATGCGCATCTCGCAGTGAAGAGGCTTCAGACGAAGCCACCCGAGTGACCCGGGATACCCTGGTCGAGACCACCCAGGTGGTGGACACCATGGTCGTGGAGAAAGAGACCACCGTGGCCGCTGACACGACTGTTCAAGCGGATACGGTGATCGTTGCCGATACCAGCGTTGCGGTGGACACGACCGTTGCCGTAGACACGGCCCGGGTCGGAGACGAGGGTGTCATCAGCGTCGACACGGCCTCAGCCCGATAAGGAACCCGCAGGACCACCCTCAGAGGCACATCCCCACGTAATTAGAACCCAGACGCGAGGGCGGCCGCCGAGCCAGGCGGCCGTCCCCGCGTGCAGTCCTCATCCGGGTTCAGCTTTCTCGCACCGGGGCCGAAACTAGCAGAGTCCCCATACCTCCTACGATCGCGTGCGAGAGCGACATGTCGAAGCGAGCCATAACCGCAAAGCAGCGAGCCTGGCTGGTGGACGAGCTGAGCCTCTGGCGCCGGGACGCCATCGTCTCCGACCAGCAGGCCCAGCGCATCGCCGACCTGTACCAGGGTGCGGGAGAGCATGCCGAGCAGGGGCGGTCGAAGGCGGTCTTCATCCTGATGGCCGCGGCCGCCACCCTGGTGGGTCTGGCCGCCCTGCTCCTGATCGGGTACAACTGGAGCGACCTCTCCCGCGACACCAAGCTGGTCATGGTGCTGGGCACCATCGCCGTCACCCACGCCATCGGATTTCGGCTGCGGTATCGCCGAAACGCGGCCGGCCTTTCCGAGACCGTCTTCTTCCTGGGCTGCCTCTTCTATGGAGCGGGCATCTGGCTGGTGGCGCAGGTCTTCCATATTAGCGCGCATTATCCCGACGGCGTCTGGTGGTGGGCGGTCGGGGTGCTGCCGTTCGCGCTCGCGCTCGAGACTCGGCTGCTCCACGCCCTCTTCGTTGGCCTGATGGCGCTCTGGGCCGGCCAGGAGGTGCTCAACTTCGGACATCTCGGCGGGTGGCTGTTCGGCCGCTGGGACTTCCTTCCGAACGGCGCCTACAGCCTGCCGCTCCTGGCCGTTGCCGGGAATTCGTCTGGGCCTACCGGAAGCAGTCGGTGAAGACGCTCGCCCTCTACGTCCCGCTGCTCGCCTGGTGGACCGTGCTCCAGGCCTTCGCCTGGAAGCTGGGATCGAACCCCTTCTACTTCGTCGGGAGCGTCGGTGCGATGCTCCTGGTCATAGCCGAGATGCATGCGGTAGGCAGCCGGTTCGCCATTCCCTACCGACGCTACGGAGCCCTCCTGGTCGGAGGCGTGCTGGCCCCACTCAGCTTCTACGATCTCAACAAGCATCTGGTGGGAGAATGGTCCAGCCTGGCCGGCCCTCCGATCGTGCTGGGGCTGCTCGGCCTCGCGCTGGTGTTCGTCATCGAGCGAGCGATTCCTCGCCGACAGCTGATTCCGCTCGGGCTGGCGTTGCTCATGGCGGTCCTTCCACTGCTGAGCGTGGGCTGCACCAAGTCGAGCTGCGCCGATGCGGCAGCGCTGCTTCCCACCATTCTGGTCAATGTCGCCATGGTGGCCGGGGCGTTCTGGCTCATGCAGGTGGGACTGCGAGAGGATCGGGGACGGCCGTTCGGCGCCGGCGTTCTGTACTTCCTGCTCTGGTCGGTGATGCGCTACGTCGATCTCTTCGGCGACTTCGGCGGCATGCTCGGCGCGGCGACGATGTTCTTCATGTGCGGCGGAGCGCTCTTCGGTGTCGCCCGCTACTGGCAGGGCCGGAAGGAGGTTCGCTATGCCTGAGGCAGTGATTCGCTGGGTCGATATCAACGTGCTGAGCTGGCTCAAGGCCCGGGAGCGGAAGGTGCTGCTGTTCACCGCGGCGGCTCAGATCGTGATCCTGCTGGGGATGATCGCCTTACGGGCGGTTCCCCTCGTGACCGGGCAGACCGTGCTGGTGCGGGTGCAGCCGGTGGATCCCCGCGATCTCTTCCGGGGTGACTACGTGATCCTGAGCTACGACTTCAGCCGGGTGCAGCAGGACCAGATCGACGGGCTCTCAAAGGAAGAGCGCGGAAGGAGCATGAAAAAGCTGGAGGGCCGGACGGTGTATGTGCCGCTGGTGTCGGACTCAGTTCCGGGGCACATGCGGGCCGGGAAGATCACCGTGATGAAGCCGGCGACCGGTCCCTTCCTCAAAGGGCAGATGGAGGGTTACGGCTCGCTCAAGTTCGGGATCGAGGCGTATTACGTCCAGGAGGGCACCGGGCGCCGGTACGAGCAGGCGATCCGCGACCGGCAGCTCACCGCCGAGCTGGCGGTGACGTCGGGTGGCCAGGCGGCATTGAAGGGGCTGCGCATCGAGGGCGGTAGATAAAGCGGCGGTAGATGAAGCGGCGGTAGATGAAGCGGCGGTAGTGAAGCTTGAGCGGACAAGCGAAGGGGCCGAAACTCCATGTGAGTCTCGGCCCCGTTCGCTTGTTCCCTCGTTCCTCTCGACCTAATCCCTTGTCCTTGTCCTTGTCCTTGTCCTTGTCCTTGTCCTTGTCGTGACCGCGGTGACGACCGTTGTTGTCCTTCGATCCATCCCGGTTGTCGTCGTGGTCGTTCCGCCGGTCGTCATTCCGCCACCGGTCGTCATCCCGGCGCTTGTCATCATCCTTCCACTTGTCGTCGTTCTTCCACCGGTCATCATGACGCCGCTTGTCGTCGCCCCTCCATCCGTCGTAATCACGGCCGTAGTGACGACGGTGGTCCCGCCTCCACTCCACCTCGTCGATATAGTAACGGCCGGCGCGTTGGTAGACGGCCACCTTGCGCAGGGGCCGGCGATCGAACGGATGACGGTAGAAACGCCCCCCGTCGTAATACACCGTGATCACCTGGTACCCGGGTTGCCTCCACCAGCCGTGCCGGGCCCGAACCCCCTGGATCACGAGGATCTCGCGCTGGCGGATGATGACGGGGGCCGGGCGAGGGGCCTCCACCGGTTTGGGCGCGGGAGCGGGCGCCGCGGCAGGACGATTCCGCTCGTTCAGCTTATCCCGGAATATTTCATACGTACTCTGAGCCTGGAGCGGCAGTGCGCTCGCGATCAGGAAGCCGGCGACCCATGCCAGCCCTATGCTGTGCCTCATGACGGCCTCCAAAAGATTGGGTAAGTGGCCGTCTCTTATGCGAAGGCTATGCCACCCCGCAAAGCCTTAGTTCACAACGGTGCAAGAAAATGCACCCCGTCAGGAGGAGGGAGAATCGACATTAGAAATGACAACGCCTCCGTTCAAGGAGGCGTTCTCTAGCGTGCGCCGGCTCTGTGACTTATGAGGACTCTACGGTCAGTACTACCGACATGCCGGTCTTCGTGTCTTTGCAGGAGAACTGCCCCGTGCGGGTCGAAGTGCCGAACACCTGGCCTTTGCGGGGTCGGGGGCACTCCTTCACGACCAAGCCCGTATTGTCCTCCAGTGCGATAGCCCACCAAAACTCACTGAATGACGTCGCCGTCACCTGCTTGGCCGTGGCGGGATTACAGAAGAGGTTGGTGCTGAGCACCCCCTGAAAGGTTATGGCAACCGAAGAACGGCTGGCCGCGGCCGCGGCGTTACAGCTCAGAGTGGCGGTGTACTGGGTTTCTGCAGAGATCCTGGAGAAACTGGGGGTGTCGGTGGGCGCGGTTGACCCTTGTCCATCACAGGCTGCCAGGGCGAGGGCGGAGGCTACGACCCCAACGGCGGTTGCGGGTAGGAAACGCATGGCTACTCCTGTTTGAGCGTCATCGGTGAGGGGGATGCAATCCATCTCCTTCACCGTGGAACGCACCCACCCACCGTTTTTTCTCATTCCGCTTACCCGCGCTTGCAGGGCTCGACCGCCATCCTTATAGTGCTGTCTCCCGCAACATAGTGCTGGCTTTCGCAGCCGGTTCGTCATGCTCGGATCGTTCGTAGCGGTAGCCCTCGGGCTGCTCTCAATCTCACCGGCCGACACGATCTCCACCCCGCGCGAGCTGGTGAGGGGGGCTCTTCGCGCCACCGAGCGAGGCCAGGCCGACAGCCTGTTGCGCGAATGGGAGCTGCGGGTGGGCCGGGACAGTTCCGACCGCGCCGCCCTCTTCGGCCTCGCCACGCTGGCTCGACTGCGCTACGACTATCAAACGGCGGAGCGGCTCTATCGCACCATCCAGCGCGACTCGGTCAACCCGGATCAGCTGGCGGCGTATGCCCAACTGGGCCTGGCCCAGGGCTTCGACGCCCAGGGGCTGAGCGCCCAGGCCACGACGGAGCTGATCCGGGCCCGCGCCGCTGGCCGTGCGGCGCGCGATCCGACCGTCGAGGGAGAGGCGTTGCTCGGACTGTCGCTGCAACGCGCGTTTACCGAAGGGATCGAGGCCGGGCTCGCCACTCTGGACACGGTCGCCCGGCTGGTTCCTGCCGACGCCTACGAGCTACAAGTCGAGCGGCTCCGCCAGCGCGGAGCGCTGCGAGGCATCGTCGGACGTCCTGGCGCGCGGACCGATGCCGACTCGGCTCTCACCATCGCCCGCAAGACCGGGTTGAACCGGCTGGCGGGCCAGGCGCTCCGCTCCACCGCGCAGGTGCTGCAGTTCGAGGGGAAGCGGGACTCATCTATCGCCGTGTTGCGTCAGGCCGAGGAACTCTATCGCCTCGGCCACGACCGGGCTCAGCTCTCGAGCGCCCTCCTCTGGCACGTCAACGCCCTGCTGGGACAGGGGGACCTGGGCCAGGCCAATGAGCTGGCGCATCTCGCCCTTGTCGAAGGCGAGGCGGCTCACAACCGGTTCAGCGTCGCCGCCGCGTACACCGCGCTGGGCTCGATCTCGATCTTCCTGAGTGATTTCGCAGCCGCCTCGGATTATCTCGACCGCTCCATCGAGATTTCCGAGCAGGTCGGTGATTCGGCCACTGCAATGAAGGCGCGGGACTATCTCGCGGTGACGGCCCTGGCCGCCGGGGACCCCAAGGAGGCGCGCCGGCTGACACTCGATGTCCTCCAGTGGTACCGCCGGACCCAGGAGGCGCAGATCGAGCTGTCGGCCCACCGCAACCTCGCCATCATCGCCATGCACGAGGGAGATTGGACCGCGGCGGAGCAGGCCCTGCGGAACGCGCACGCCCTGGCTCGGCGTCTCGGACGGCCACTGTGGGCCGCGGAGCTGGTCTATGATGACGCCCGGCTGGCGCTGTTTCGGGAGGATCTGCCGGCGGCAGAGCGGGGCTTGACCCGATACCTCGCCACGCTGGACACCAGCCAGCACGTGCTACGCCACGACGTCCGGGTTCGGCTGGCCGACGTCTATGCCCGCCGCGGTGAGCTGGCTCGGGCCAAGCACGAGGCCAGGGAAGCCTGGGACGAGCTCGAACGGTGGCGGGCTACGCTCAGTGACAGTGAGCTCAGGGTCCTCGCCTTCCAGACTGCGCCCACCGAGATGAGCGACCGGGATGCCGGCGTCGTTCGCGTGCTCGCCCGGCTGGCTCAGGGAGGAGAAGCCGAGGAGGCGTTCGAGCTGGCGGAGCGCCGCCGCGCCCGTGAACTGGCGGACCGCCTGCTGCAGGCGAGGACCCTCCAAAGCGGCGGCGAGGCAGAGGCTCCCGACACCTCCTTGCCGAGTGGCCCTCGGCTGACCGGCGATGAGATCGCCCGGCTGATGCCGGACAGCACCGCGATTCTGGAATACGTGACCGGCTCGCTCGGCGCACCGACCACGCTGCTGGTCGTAACCCGCGAGCCGGCCGGAGGCCGAGTGCGCGGCTACGCGCTCCCTGGCGCCGATTCCCTGAAAGTCCCGATCGCCCGCTTCGCCGCAGCGATCCAAAATGGCTCTCCAGCGAGCGATCTTGCCCGCGTCCTGGGCGATGCGCTGCTTGGCCCCGCTCTTACCCACCTCGATGCCGGCGTCCGGAAACTCATCATCGTTCCCGATGGGCCGGTGCATCGGGTGGCCTTCGACGCACTGCGGCTTGCCGGACGGGCGGTACGTCGCCGAGCGGTACGCAGTGAGCCTGGCGCCCTCGGCCGGAGTACTGGCGGCACTCTGGCGACGACCGCGCAGCGGCAGCGACCGTTCCATGCGCCTGCTGGCCTTCGGCGATCCCGCCTTCGCGTCCGGAAAAGATACGACCCAAGGATTCCAGCGACTCCAAAGCTCGGGGCGGGAGGCCCGCCTGGCGGCGAGCTACTCGCCGGCCTCGGTGGTCCGGGTGCGAGAGGATGCGAGCGAGGCGTATCTCAAGCATGCCAGCCTCGACCCATTTCGGGTGCTGCACTTCGCCACCCATACGCTGGTCGACGAGCAGACGGCGGCGCGGACCGCGCTGGTGCTCTCACCCGGCGGGGGCGAGAGTGGGCTGGTGGGGCCCGGCGAGCTGGCGGCGCTCCACCTCGACGCCGATCTGGTGGTGCTCTCGTCCTGTCGCTCGGCGGGCGGCGTGATTGTCCAGGGTGAGGGGGTTCAAGGTCTCACCGCCCCATTGCTCCAGGCCGGGGCTCGCTCGGTGGTTGCCACTCAATGGGAGGTGGGCGACCGGAGTACGGTGCGGCTGATCGAGTCGCTCTATCGCAACCTGGCCGGCGGCGCGCCGGTGGGAGATGCCCTGCATCGGGCCAAGCTCGAGGCCCTGCATCGGGGCGCTCCGCCACAGGAGTGGGCGGCGTTCGTGACCGTGGGAGATCCGGCGGTCGCTGTCCCCCTCCGGGCACCCCCTCGAAGGTGGCCCGCCGTGCTTGGCGCTTTGGTCCTGGCAGTTAGCCTCGCCGCGGCCTACCTGCTGATGCAGAGACGGCGCAGCAGCGCGTAGGACGATCGTCTAGCGGGTTCGTAGCCGAACCGGCCGAAGCGGCGACGTCAGCTCTCCCGCTGGAGTAACGGCGCGCACCCACCACTGGTACTCCGCTCCCGGTTGCAGGAGCGTGGGATCCAGCACCAGCGCGGTATCCGGCGTCTCCCGCGACAGCACCGGCTTCCCCCCGCCGCTCCTCTCCAGCACCTCGAGCACGTAGCGGTTGGCATGGCGGACCGGCCGCCAGACGAACCTGACCGGCTCATTGGCGGCGACCTGAGCGCCAGGAGCGAGCAGGGTCACGCCCCCGGTGGCGCCCCGCGGCAGGTCGGGCCTCTCGCCGGCGCGGTTGAGCCCGATGGCCACTCCCAGCGCGAGCAGCAGCGAGGCCGCGAGTCCGATCGGCGCCATTCTTTGCCACTGCCATCGAACCCCTGGCTTGCGCGCTCCCGATTCAACACCGGCCTGCTCCACCGCTCGGAGCAGATCGAATTCGCGGCGACACGATGGGCACCCCATGACGTGATCCAGTGTACCCAGCCGGCTCTGCTCCGATCCCTCGCGCCGGACGAGCTCCAGCAGCTGCTCCGGTGTGACGCACGACGCCGCTCTTGGGCCGGACACAGCCGGAGCCCTGGGCCAGGGCCTTCCGGTACAGCTCGCCGAGCCGCTCATCGTTCATCCGCCAACCTCCCATCCGATGCCCTGCTCCGTCAGCCGGGCTCGCAGGTCGCCCAGCCCACGGTAGAGCAGGTTTCGCGTCTTGGCCTCCGACCAGCCGAGCAGGTCGGCTATCTCCTCCCGAGGGTGGCCCGCCAGATACATCCGCACCACGGCCCGGCGCGAGAACGGAATGGAGTCGATGGCCCGGGCCACCTGGGCAACCAGCTCGGAGGACTCGAGATCCTGCTCTGGATTGGCACTCGCGGTCGCCACCATACCGTCCTCGATCGAGAGCATCTGCTCGGTTCGCTGGGCTCGCCGCCGGCGCATCATGTCCAGCACCGCGGACACAGCCGTGCGATATACATAGGACGCAGAGACGCGGCTGATCTGCTCACTGGTGCCCTGCGCGTGCCACAGCCGAATCCGCACCTGCTGCATGACCTCGTGGATCTCCGCCTCGGAGAGCCGGTGTCGCCACCCGACGCCGCGCACCAGGCCGGCGAACTTGTTCACCACGGCCTCGAGCGCCGGGGAGAGAGGGTCGGGAGCATGCTGATGGCCGGCCTGCATACTGGAAGGTACAGAGAAGATGGCCGCCCGGGGGATTGAATCTGGTCTACGAGTGGAGCTTCAATCGGTGAGGACAGAGCCCTTCGGCCGTGCCACCAGTCCCAGCGGGACCGCTCGCGATCCCGGCCAGCTGCGCACCGATCCGTTGGTGTCCCGCAGCAGCAGCTGGCCCGAGATTCCGCCGTCGAGCAGCAGCGCCTGGCGGCATCCGAGCGCGCCCATCACCGCGGCCATCTCGGCCGAGGTCAGGCCGAATGGCACCCAGCCGAGACGTGGGCCCAGGGCATCGAACCGGGTGAGGGCGACGAGGACGCGGCCGTCTGCCAGAGTCCCGAGCGCGAGCCGCGCGTCCCGATGCTCGACATTGACCCCTCCCCCCGCGCGCGACAGCGGCGCCGGGACCACCCCATCCTGCAGCAACATGGGATAGCTCTGAAATGCCTCGCTCGCGGTGCCGCGCTCGCGCTCTGCCGCGACGCCGTCCGGCGCTATTACCCGTACCGCGCCCGATCGGTCTACCACCACGGCCCCGGCAAGCGGAGCGTACTCGGGGGCGAGTACCTCGTGTCCTTTGCTCACCACCCATCCCCAGGGCAGCGAGTGGCGGAACTGCCCCGCGTCGAAGGCGACCACTGCGCCGGTGTCCGCGTCGGCGACGGTCCAGCGCGAGTTCCGGGCAAAGGCGGTGACCAGAGAGAAGTCAACCTGGCGCGGGTCGATCCGCACCAGCACCACGCGGGTGCGCCAAGCCTCGCTCGCGCCTTGTAGCTGAAGCTCGCCCCACTCCACCCCGGTCGCGCCGGAGCGCCACGGCACCCGGCCGGCGAGCGGCGCGTCGGCTTCCCAGCGGACCGGGGCAGCGTCTCGACGCCACCAGGTTACCCAGCGTGTCCCGTCCCTGACCGCGAGCGAGTCCACGGCCCGATCCGCCCGGGATCCGGTCGCGCTGGCGCCGAGGACAGCGGCGGCAGCGATGGCGACGGCCTGCAGCCCTGGGCTCATGCTTCTAGTGGGGCTGGCAGCCGGCCATCTGAATCCGCTGCATCGTGTCGGCTATGGCCATCAGCTTGGAGTTGTCGCCCGCCGCGTGGGCCGCCTGCATCCGCTTCCCCAGCGCCTCGAGCTCTGTCTGATGGCGCTGCACGTTCTTTACCAGGCAGGCGTTCATCTCCATTGCGCGGGCGTCTACCTGCGCGGCAGCAGCGGTCTCCGGGGCGGGGGCGGAAGCGGGCGCCGGCTCCGGCTGGGTCGCGGTTGCGGTTGTCTGCTCCGGCATTCCCAGTAGCGGTCTGAGCTCCGCCGATCGGGCGGACACTGCGGATTTCTCGCTGGCAGACACATCGCCCGCGGTGCTTCCCAGCAGGATCGCGGTGGCCCGCTCCTGGAGCATCGCCAGCTCGCCCGGACCGAAGCCCGTGACCTTGACCACTACCGTGTCGACCCTGCGGTCGATCTCGCGCTGGGCGTCATAGTAACCGTCTGGTCGCTGGGTGGGCTCCTTCACGATGCAGCTGGAGTCCGCCATGGCAAGCAGCTGATCCTGGTAGGCGGTCGCCGCCTTTTGGTCGCCCTTTTCCAGGGCCGCGAGCTGCTGCTCCTGGAGCTTCCCGTACCTGGCCATCAGCTTCTCGTCCGACGCCATGCGGGCGCCGAAGGCCTGCTGCGCCGCCTTGCACTTGGACTTGGCCGCGGCGTACGCCGTCTGCGCCCTCTGGTACCGGCCGTAGGGGGTGTCCTCCTGCTCGGCGCGTTGGCGCTCCGCCTGGCCCGCCTTGAGTCCGGTGATCAACCGGCTCACCACCTCCTTGGTGAGCACGATCGTCTCGGTCGGGGCGACAGGTGCCGTTTCGCTGGCCACGTCCGATCCGCCCCTCTGGCTGAGCGGCTTCCTGAGATTGACCTGCGCAGAGATCGGCATGGCGAGCGCAAGCGCCAGGAGCGCCGCCGCCGCGAGCGGGAACAGCCCTGCGAGCCGCCGGTATGAGGTCCTCATGGTTTTCTCCTTGCTCTATTCAAGAGATCCAACAGTCACGAACGGGGCGCTCACTATCTCTTAGCGAAGGGGCCGAGTTCCGTCCCGTTCTCATTGGTCAAGGTGAGCTGGGGGGTCCCGCTGCTGTCGCTGAGAGCCCAGGTATAGGTGTCGGTCTCGCCGGCCTCGTCGTTGGTCTCGTTGTCTCCGCAGGTGTTGGTCACCCGCGTTGTCCCCTCGCTGATGTGGAGCAACAGATTGGAGCCCTGCACCTCGGCGGTCCCTTCGGACTGGTGCAGCACCTCCATGAGGCAGGGGGGGAAGTTCGACTCGCCCACGAACACGTGGTCGAAGTGGCCGTTGGAGGACAGGGTGAGGGTCTCGCTTTGGTTGGCGGTCGACACGCACTGGCCGGTCTCCGGGTCGCAATTCGGAATTCCGAGAAACTGGTAGTGCCATTCGCCGAGGAGCTCGGCGGGGAAGTTGGCCGCAGGCGGGGGCGGGTTGGGGGCGGTGGAGTCACCGCCCGATCCACAGGCGATGGCCAGCGCGAGCAGGGCAAAGGCTGGGGTCGGGCGGCGGCGCAGGAGTAGTCGCGGCATATCAGCTCCAGAGGTTCGGACGGGCCGGGAAGCGGAACCGGAGGGACCAGAAGCGTGTGGTCCTGGGGGTATGACGCCGATTGCCGCGGATCCTTCTCAGTCGAGCCACAGACGCAACCATCGCCCATCCACATGTGTCCTGGCCGCATGTCTCCTTCCCTGCCCCCTCGAGGAGCAAGAATGTCCCGGATCCCGGCAGCGACTTTCGCCATCGCCACGCTCGCGCTTGCAGTCAGCCTGAGCGAAGCGAAGGATTTCTACGAGCGATTCGAGGGATCCCTTCGCAGGCTCAGGGCAGGCTCTTCCCTGCGCTCAGGATGACAACTCGGCCTGCAAGGATCACCATGATTCTGACCGGAAATTCCCCTGGTCCAGCGGGCTCGTTCGACCGTTGGACCTGGTTTCCGCTTTCCGGAGGGCGGGTGAGGCAACTTCAGGAGTTCAGCAACGACGGCGGGCAGACGGTGCGCACGGGCTTCGACGGCACCTACTCGCCGCGGTAGGTCGACGGGCGGACGGGCGGACGGGCGGTAGCATACAAGCAAGAGCATACCTCATCCCGAGCGCAGCGAGGGACCTAGCCCGCGAGCACCAACGCAGGCTGAGTAGATCCCTCGGTCGCTGCGCTTCCTCGGGATGAGGTGTGCTGTTCTACCGCCTGACCGCCGCAGTACCTACCGCCTTACCGCCCTACCGCCTTACCGCCCGTCCCCCCGCCCGCCTTCCGCAGCAAATTCCCTTGACGGCTGCTTGACACGGCAGCCCAAGATTCGGGTGTCCGGAACCGTCCGCACCCGTATCGTCTCTCAGGGGGATTACATGCGCCGCCGCCGTCTCTCGCCGTTGAACCCGGCCTTCACGCTGAGCCTGCTCGCCCTCAGCGCCTGTGACGAGAGCACCACGCCCACCGAGCCAGGGGCGGGCGCGACCCAGGCCGCCACCGCTGCCCTGGCCTACTCGGCTCGAGACCTGGAAATATCGGCGGTAGGGGAAGGGGGCGGAGCGAACGCCATCAATGCTTCCGGTGTGGTAGTGGGATCCACGTTCGGGCCGGATGACATCTACCGGGGATTCATCTGGACCAACGGCGTCGAAACCCGCCTGGGCACCTTGGGTGGGCGCCAGACGCAGGCGAACGACATCAACGACTTGGGCGTGGTAGTCGGCAGCAGCGAAAATGGTAACGGGCGGATGCGAGCATTCCGCTGGGTGAATGGCACCATGACCAGTCTCGGCGGCCTCGGCGGCAGCGTGAGCCACGCCAACGCCATCAACAACGAGGGCCATATCGTCGGATCCAGCCGGCTCACCGGTAACCCCCGAGACCCGCAGGGAGTCGCTGTCGTTCATGCCTTTCTGCTGAAGAATGGTGTAATTCGCGATCTTGGCACCCTCGGCGGATTGAACAGCGTCGCCCTGGACATCAACAGCGCGGGACAGGTGGTCGGCTGGAGCCAGACCCGCAACGGGACCCGGCACCCATTTATCTGGCAGAACGGAGTCATGCGGGATCTGCTTCAACCCACGTCCAGCAATACCGGCACGGCCTACGCCATCAACGCGGTCGGGGATGTGGTAGGGGAAAGGAACAACCACGCCTTCCGGTACTCCGGCGGGGTGGTGAGGACTTTACCCCTGGGACCTACGAATTTCAGCGTGGCAACCGATATTCGCGGGGGCCGTGTCGTGGGCTCCTTCGCTACGCCGGCAGGTAGACGAGGATTCGTCCTGGCCGGCGGGCGAGTTACCGTGCTGCCTCTTCTGCCAGCAGAACAAGAAGAAGAACAGACGAATTTCGCGACTGCTGTCAATGGAGCGGGAGCCGTAGTCGGCGGCACGCAGCTGTTCGATTCCAACGTCAAACCAACTATTTGGACTCTGGAGTAACACCCGCCACACGACAGAAAAGGACGGAGAGGACGGAGAAGACGGAAGCCGGAGAGGACGGAGAGGACGGCCGCTGAACTTTCCTGCCGTCCTCTCGCCATTCGGATTGGTAGATCCATGCTGCATCATCTACCTCCTCATCCCGAGCACAGCGAGGGACCTATCCCACGAGTATCTAAAGCTGTGGAGTAGGTCCCTCGGTCACTTCGCTCCCTCGGGATGAGGTACTTCCCTCCTTTCCTTCCGTCACACCACGTTACCGCCTTACCGCCTGTCCCCCCGCCTCCGGCACTCGCCGCGCCACCAGATCCTCCTTCTCCCATACGGGCCGGATTTCCATGGGGCCCAGGGCGCCGACGGACAGGCCCAGGACGATCTCCTTAGCGGCCTCCAGGTCCGGCGCCTCGATCATGATGAACCCACCCAGCTGCTCCTTGGTCTCGGCAAAGGGTCCATCAGTGAACGAGCGCTCGCCCCGCTTCTTTCGCAGCGTGACGGCCGTCCGCACCGGCTGCAGCGCCTGCCCGCCGAGGAACACGCTGCCGAGCTCCTCGGCGTCGTCGAAGCCCTGCTGCATGAGCGGTTCCCACTGCTCCGCCGGGATGGCGTCGCGCTCGGCTTCGTTGTTGTAGATCAGGCATAGGAATTTCATGGTGGTTTCCTCTAGAGTGATTAGTCGCTAGTTGCTAGTCACTAGTCGACTAGTCACTAGTCGCTAGTGGCGGTCCTCCGAGTCTCAGCCGCGAGTCACGCTTCGCCCTCGCGGCTGAGACTCGCAGCGACTAGCGACTAGCGACTAGCGACTAGCGACTAGCGACTAGCGACTACTTACAGCACTC
Organism: uncultured Gemmatimonadales bacterium; assembly: GCA_963740175.1. Taxonomy (GTDB): domain Bacteria; phylum Gemmatimonadota; class Gemmatimonadetes; order Gemmatimonadales; family GWC2-71-9; genus CAVVWJ01. The sequence goes on along the minus strand of CAVUDL010000010.1, from coordinate 36,503 downwards.
GTGCCTCGCCGCCGGTTCCACATACCCGGCCTCGGCGTCCACGGTCTGGCCATTCTCGTACCGGTCGTGGTGGCGCACCCACGCCATGGTGTGCTTGAGGCCCGCCTCGTCCCTGCCCTTCGGCGCCAGGTCCAGCCACTGGTAAGTCCCCACCAGCGCGTCGAGCCCGCGGGCGTAGGTCGAGTAGGTATGGTAGACCGAGCCGTCCTCATCCTTATAGAACACGCTGGCGCCAGGCAGCTCCAGCGGCATCCCGGGCGGCACCTCGCGGGGGAGTGGCTCGAAGTTATACGACGCCTCTCCCGTCGCCAGCAGCTCCGGGGTGAAGGAGACGTGGTAATCGAAGTTGAAGTCGCTGGCGTGGGACGACACCCACCGAAAGTTCCACCCCATCCGGCGCTTGAAGGCCGCCAGGTGCTCCAGCCGGGCCCTCGAGACCGCGACGAAGCTCACGTCTCTCGCGGCCAGGTGGGGCAGCATGCCGTCGAAGTGATCGGCGACGTAGGAGCAGCTGCGGCAGCCCTCGACCCAGTCGGGGTGGAACATGAAGTGGTAGACCAGTAACTGGCTCCGGCCCTGGAACAGGTCTGCCAGGCCTATCGGGCCGTCCTTGGAGTCGAAGGTGTAGTCCTTCTCGATCGGCACCCGGGGCAGCTGCCGGCGGGCCTGGGCGACCACCTCGCGCAGATAGGTGATATCCTTCTCCTGCCGTAGCAGCGCCTTGCGGGCAGTGAGCCATTCGGCGCGCGACGCCACCCGGGGCGTTTCGGTCTGGATCGTGGTCATGATGCGGTCTCCTCGGGGTTGGACTGGTCAGATTCGGGTGCCCGGGCGGTCCGGAAGCGGAGCCCGGCGGCGGCCAGAGCGATGGCGGATCCCGCGCCGCCCAGTGCCATCGCGATGCTGTTGAAGCAGTTGGGGCACATGTCGGTTCTCCCATTTGAGCTTGAACTCTGGTGAACACTGGTTAGTCGTTCCAGTGTGGGCGAGAATCGACATTGTTGAAGGGATATAGCGTGGTTGGTAGCTGAACTCCTGGCAATCGTGCCTTGCCGCAGGCACATTGGGAATCATCTCATAAGACGGTTTGCGTGCATGCGTTTGATTGAGCCTGGTACGGTCCTCGTGGCCATCCTGATCTGCTGTGCCACTGCGCCCCTTCAGGCGCAATCAGCGCAGCAGTCCAAGCAGATCCTGATGCTGTACTCGTATGACCCCAACGCCCCCGGTGCCGTCGCGTTCGCCCAGCCGATAAAGGCGGTGCTGGAGGAGCAGTTTCCCAACCGCGTCGAGATCTACGACGAATACCTGGATGCTAACCGCTTCGCGGACCGCGACCGCTCCCCGGAGTTCGCCCGCTACGTCGCCGCGAAGTATCGGGGTTTCACACCCGACGCCATCGTGGCCCAAGGGACGCCGGCGCTGCGATTCGCCACCGAGCGGCTGAGCAGTCTCTTTCCGGGCGTACCGATCGTGTACGGGCAGGCCTTCGAACCGAGCATCGATTTCTCCGCTCTCCCCGCGAATGTCACCGGTCGGCGGCAGCCGTTGCCATTCGTCTCGACCTACTCGCTGGCGCGGGCGCTGCAGCCGGATGCGGAGCGCGTCGTGGTGGTGAGCGGGGCCTCGACGATGGACTCCCTCCTGCTTCGCGTGGCGTTGCGCGAGATCACCCCGCTCCTGGACGGGATGGAGCTGGACGTGCTGCGGGATTGGTCCTACGAATCGCTCATCGACAGTCTCCGTCGCATCCCGCCTCGAACGTTCGTGATCTTCTCGTCCTTCACCCGGGACCAGCACGGACGGAAGTTCAATGCCGCCGACCTCATCGCCAGCCTCACGCGGATCACGTCCGCGCCGGTGTACGGGATCGTGCGCGGCTGGGTCGGCGACGGGGTCGTCGGTGGTGGCGTGATGCATTTCGCGGACGACGGCATGCGCACCGGTCGCCTCCTGGTACGGGTCCTTCGGCGAGCCCCGGGTGAGCCGATGCCCCCGCCGGAGGTGGCCGCCACCCCGCTGCTCGTCGATTGGCGCGAGCTGCAGCGCTGGGGCTTGTCCGAAGACCGCCTTCCGCCGAACACCGGGGTCCTCTTCCGCACGCCGTCGCTCTGGGAACGCCACCAGTCGACCATCCTGGCGACCCTCGGCGTGCTTCTGCTGCAATCGGGGTTGATCCTCTGGCTCCTGGTCGAGCACCGCGGACGACGCCGGAGCCAGGCCGCGCTCCGGGAGAGCGAGGTGCGGGCCGACCAGCAGCGCCGCGAGCTCGCGCACCTGGGGCGCGTCGCCCTGGTGGGCGAGCTGTCGGCCGCACTGGCGCATGAGATGAGGCAGCCGCTCGCAGCGATCATGGCGAACGCGAGGGCCGGCCAGCGACTGGTGCAAGCCGACGGTGCCGCGGGGGCCGAGCTGGGCGCGATTCTCGAGGACATCGTGGCGGACGACCGGCGCGCCAAGGATGTGATCGACCACGTGCGCAGCCTCGTCAAGAAGGATGAGGCCAAAGCGGAGGTGCTGTCGACGAACGCGGTCGTCAGCGAGGTGCTCGCGTTGCTGCACACCGATCTACGGCATCGTGGCGTGGTCGTCAGCACCCGGTTGTGTGAGCCCGCGCCCCTGGTCCGCGGGGACCGGGTGGAGTTGCAGCAGGTGGTCTTGAACCTGGTGATGAACGCCTGTGACGCGATGAGGGACACGCCTCCCGGCGAGCGCCTGCTGGTCGTCTCCACCACCAGGGAGGGCGACGCGCGCATCGAAGTCCGCGACCGGGGAAGCGGGATCGCGCCGGACGAGCTGGCGAGGATCTTCGAACCGTTCGTGACGACGAAGCGCGACGGACTGGGGCTCGGGCTCGCGATCTGTCGCTCGATCGTGACCGCCCAGGGCGGCCAGATATCGGCGGTAAACAATCCTGAACGCGGAGCCACGTTCGCCGTCTCACTACCAGTCGCTCTCGATGAGCGGACGGAGAAGCCCCTTCACATCCACTGAGATGGAGTGATCGCGGGACCCGTGAGGTTGGGGAGGAAAGCGCGCCCTAATCCGTGGACACTGCGGCTCAGCGGGCTTTGTTGAGGCTGTGCCGGATCGTCGTGCCCACGGACCGTACGTCAGTCTCCGTTATGCCCTGCTCCGGCCCCGCCGCCGACCCGCCCGGCGGCGATCGCATTCTCGACGTCGATCAGGCCTGACTCGCCCACCCGCTGCACCATCTTGAGCAGGGTGTCCATGGTAGACACCTCCTCCAGCTGCTCCCGGGCGAACCACTCCAGGAAGTCGTGCGCCACGTAGTCCTTCTCGTGCGAGGCGCGGTCGAGCAGGGCGGAGATCTGCTTGGTGACGGTGTACTCCCACTCGAGGGCCATCGAGACCGCCTCTTCCGCGCTCTTGAACTCGTGCCGGCCGGCCGGAACGGCGGGAATGGCGAGGTGTCCGCCCGCGTCCATGATGTAGCGCACGAACTTCATCGCGTGCATCCGCTCCTCGTCCGCCTGCCGGAGAAAGAACTGCGACAGCACCGGCAGCCCGGCATTGTCGAAGTATCCCGCGACGTTTACGTATTGGAGCGAGGCGCCGAACTCGTTCCCGATCTGCGCGTTCATCTGGTCTGCCATGTTCTTGCTGATCAGCACCTGAGTCTCCCGGTTGTGGTTCGAGCCGCTGCGATAATACTTCGCAATATCAATCTATCGCAAACCTCATTTCCCAGGTCATCTCGTCGGATACCAAGCGGGAGCGAAGAGCTTGCTGGCAATCCGTCCCCGCCCATCACACATTCCAGTCCTCTCAACCTGACGACCTTGTGACCGCAGTTGACCCGCTCGCCGCCGCCTTGTCCGACCGCTACGCTATCGAGCGCGAGCTCGGGCAGGGCGGCATGGCCACCGTGTACCTCGCGCGCGATCTCCGCCACGAGCGCCACGTCGCCGTCAAGGTGCTCCGGCCCGAGCTTGCCGCCTCGCTCGGTTCCGACCGATTTCTGCGTGAGATCAAGGTCGCCGCCAAGCTGCAGCACCCGCACATCCTGCCGCTGCATGACTCCGGCGAGGCCGGCGGGTTCCTCTATTACGTCATGCCCTACGTCAGCGGCGAGTCGCTCCGCGCCCGGCTGGCCCGCGGAGGCGAGCTGCCCATCCACGATGCGCTCAAGATCCTGATCGAGGTGACGGACGCGCTCGCCTTCGCGCACGCGCAGGGCGTGGTACACCGCGACATCAAGCCGGACAACGTGCTCCTCTCCAGGAAGCACGCGCTGGTGACCGATTTCGGCATCGCCAAGGCGGTGAGCGAAGCAACCGGAAGGCAGCAGGTCACCACCGCAGGTATCGCTCTCGGCACGCCGATCTACATGGCGCCGGAACAGGCCACCGCCGACCCTTCGGTCGACCACCGGGCCGATATCTACGCCGTGGGCGTGATGGGTTATGAGCTGATCGCGGGCCGGCCGCCGTTCTCCGGCCGCACCAGCCAGGAGGTTCTCGCCGCGCACGTAATGCAGGCACCCCCGCCGCTCTGCGCTCAGCGGACCGCGTGCCCGCCGGGTCTGGAATCAGTGATCATGCGGTGTCTCGAGAAGCGCCCCGCCGACCGCTGGCAATCGGCCGACGAACTGCTGGCGCAGCTCGAGCCGCTGGCGACGCCGAGCGGCGGGACCACTCCGACCACCACGCGGCCGGTGGAAGCGCTGAGGAGTCTGCCACGACCTTCCAGCTGGAAGAAATGGGTCGCGGCTGCCGCGGCGCTCACCGCGCTAGTGGTCGGGCTCCTGCTCGTCTTCAATCGCGCGCCGCCGGAGCTGCGGCTTGGGCGGCGGTCTCAGCTCACGCTCGACCCGGGTCTGGAGCTCGACCCGGCACTCTCACCCGACGGTAAGCTCGTCGCCTACACCGCAGGGCCGTTGGGGCAGACTCGGCTCTACGTCCGCCAGGTGGATGGGACGACACCTGTCGCCATTACATCGACAGAGGCCGGCCTGGCGCGGATACCTCGCTGGTCACCCGACGGCAGCAGGCTGCTGTTCCTCTCCCCGCGTGGCCTCGAGACGGTCCCTGCGCTCGGAGGACCCCCGAAGCTGCTCGTGCCCGTTGTGCGGGGTGCATGGGCCGATGGCACCTGGTCGCCCGATGGTCGCTCGGTCGCCTACGCTCGTGGCGACTCGGTCTTCGTCCTTGCCGTAGAGGACGGCGCGGCGCGCGGCCTCGCGCGGCTCACCGAAGCGCATTCCTGCGACTGGTCACCAGACGGGCGCCGGCTCGCCTGCGCCTCCGGCAACCGCCGGTTCGTGGGGAACGAGGATTTCGGCAACATCGCGCTGAGCAGTGTGTGGATTGTGCCTGTGGCTGGTGGCAGTCCGGTGCGGATAACGGAAGGCGAAGCGCTCAACACGAGCCCGGCGTGGCTCCCCGGCGGCCGATCGCTGGTCTACATCTCGGATCGCGACGGAGGGCGCGACATCTACCAGGTGGCGCTCGGGCATGATGGCCAGCCTCTGCGAGCCCCGGTCCGGCTCACAACCGGTCTCAACGCAGCGCAGGTGAGCGTCTCGGCGGACGGGCGGCGGCTCTCCTACACCGCCTTCACTCAGACGTCGAACGTCTGGTCGCTCCCTGTACCGCGCTCGGGAATGGCTCTGGTAAGCCGGGCCGAGCCGGTGACGCGCGGGAACCAGGTGGTGGAGAATTGCGACGTTTCGCCTGACGGACGGTGGCTCGCCTTCGACTCCGATCGGGGCGGCACGCACCAGATCTACCGGATGCCGCTCGCGGGTGGCGACGTGGAGCAACTCACCTCGGGCGCTGGACCCGCATTCGTCCCCACCTTCTCGCCCGATGGCCGCGAGATCGCCTATCACGCCTTCAAGGATGGCAGCCGACAGATCTTCGTCATTCCTGCCGAAGGTGGGAGCCCAACTCAGATCACGCCGGGGGGCGAGCACTACTGGGCGCCACGATGGTCGCCCGACGGCCGGACGCTCTCATTCGCGAAGGCTCCCCTGACTCCCGCTCAGGAGCTCCACCTTGCGACCCGCGATGCCAGCGGCCGGTGGGGCGCTCCGCGGATGCTGGTGAAGGGCGGCGGCGGCCCTGCACAGTGGTCCCCGGACGGCCAGGCCATTTTGACTGTGACCGGTGGGTATGGAACGCCGGTGTCACTCGAAGTTGTCACGCTCGCCGGTGGAGAGCGCCGCCAGCTGCTTGTGGTTCGTGACCCGGCCACGGACGTGGCACCCGTCAGCCCCCACCTGTCCCTCTGGTCAGCCGATGGGCGATCGGTGTACTTCGTGGGCCTGGACCCCAACGACCCAACCGTCGGCATCTGGCGCGTTCCGGCCACGGGCGGGCCAGCCCGGCTCGCCGTACGGTTCGACGACCCCACCCGGCCCTGGCATCAGAACGGCTTTCGGATCCACGACGGAAAATTCTACTTCACCCTGGGCGCCCTGCAGAGCGACGTCTGGATGACGGAGCTCGCGGGCTCCCGCTGACAAACATCTAGTGGCTCGAGCCTGCCGTTGGTTGCGAGGGCCCGAACTTCCAGATGCAGTAGCCGTTCCTCAACGTTCCCAGCACCCACTTGATGAGGAAAGCGGGGATGTCCAGGCTCCCCGACTGGGCGGCACGGAGAGGAATCGACGTGCACGCCAGCTTTTGATAGCCGGCATCGGTGAACAGCTTCTCCGGCGTCTCACTGATATCGCGGAAGGTCGCCCCCATCCCGACGATCTGCTCGTGCACGTCACCGCTGTACCTCTCGAAGAAAGACTGCCGCATGAGGTCGCAATACACGAAGTGATTGGGGAAGAGCTTCCGTAGAGTCGCTATCAACTCCTCACGCTGACTCTGAGTCAGGTACATCAGGACCCCTTCGATGATCACGTGAGTCGGTTCCTGGCCGGCGAACGGCGCCAGCCGCTCCGCCAGCGACTCACGCGAGAACGCGACCGGCACTCGTGTGAGTGGATTCGGCGCCCCCGCAGCGGGAAGCTTCGACTCCTTGTACGTGAAGATCGCAGGTTCGTCCACCTCGATCCATCGTCCTCCTTTCAAGCGAAATGCACGCGTGTCGAAGCCGGCACCAATCACGATCACCTGCGAATGGGGCTGCGCTTCCAACACTGTTTTCAGATGTTCATCGATGATGGCGTGCCTGGCGGCGTTGCTGGCGTTCGCCCGGTAGTAGCGCTTGAATTGCTCCCAGACTCCCTCGGCCTCCGGGTTCATGAATGACCTGGCCAGCGAGTCGCCACACATCGGCTTCGGCTGCGCCGCATCCCAGTTGCGCACACCGAGGGTGTAGTATGCCGTTCGTGAGATAGGATTCTGCATGGTCATTGTGTGACGCCTCGAACTCTCTGGCCTTCGGGGGTGAGCTCGCACCCGGCGGCCACCGGTTGGCCGCCGCACTTTCCATGACGCTGGCAGGGAATCAGCTGGTGCACCACCACCAGGCCCTCGGCCTCCAGGAGCCTCAGTCCCCGCAATACTTCGTTGCGCCAGCGTTCGTGTTGTCGATAGCTGCTGGGACTGGACGCCTGGAAGCCGCTGTTGCGTCCTCTGAACTTTTCCAACAATTCGCGTTCGAATGTACTTGGGAGCGCTGGGGGGTCGGCCTCAGGGGACTTGTGCCGCGACATACCTGCCTCTTAGGACGTGCAGTGGGGTCCAGCGATGGAAAGAGTTTAAATAACATTTGACGTACCCGTGAAATTGCCGTAAATCGGAATCGTCCGCCTCTCCGCACCCAGTGTGCAACAGCTCTCTCATCCGGGGTTCAATCGAGGCGGGCAACTGAGCAGCCCGCTTACGGGGAGTGGAGGGGTGCATACTGCTTCGGAGGTCGAAGTGGAGGCATCGACTCGTCCAGTCCTGACCTACAGCCTGGCTCTCATTATAGGTGCGGCGCTGTTCTTCCTCATTTTCGCCGCGGCGTTCAATGGAGTCTTGTCGTTACTGATTCTCTTTCTGCTCGGCTATGCCGTCGCCGGGTTCCTGGGCGTCCGGAAGGCCCGTGTGAGTCCTTCTCCCCTCGCGGCGAGTTTGACGCTCCCAGCCGTTCCGTGGATCCTCTGGCTCTTCCCCGCGTCCATACCTGAATCCGGACTCTTGCGGGCACTCTGGTGGCCTGGGCTCGCGCTCGTCGCCTACCTGCTCGCCTGGCTGGGTGGATTCATCGCCGTGCGTTCTCGGTAATCTGCTGACTGCGGGCGTCCGGCGCTCCCGATTATTATGACTTCTATGTCTCCCGCCGAGCAGGCCGTGCGTCTACGCGAGCAGATCGACCGCGCCAATCACGCCTACTACGTCAACGATGCGCCCGAAATATCGGACGCGGAGTACGACCGGCTCTTTCGTGAGCTCCAGGCGCTCGAGGCCAAGCATCCCGAGCTCCAGAGTCCCGACAGTCCCACCCAACGGGTCGGCGCGATTGCCAGTACCGCGCTGGCCAAGCATACCCATCGCCGGCCGATGCTCTCGCTCGCGAACGCGTTCAGCGCCGAGGAGCTGGCGGCGTGGGAGGAGCGGAATGCGCGGCTCGCCCCCGAGGTCAAACGGGCGGGCTACGCCACCGAAGTGAAGATCGATGGCTCCGCCGTCAGCCTCACCTACGAGAAGGGACGGCTCACCGTCGGCGCCACCAGGGGTAATGGAGCGATAGGTGAGGACGTCACTCCTAACCTCCGCACCATCAACGACATCCCGCTTTCACTTAAAGGCAAGGATCATCCCGCCATTATGGAAGTCCGGGGCGAGGTGTACTTCCCCTTCGCCAGCTTCACCCGCACCAACAAGGAGCGCGAGAAGCAAGGCGAGACCCTCTTCGCCAATCCCCGCAACGCCACCGCGGGCGCCCTGCGTCAGCTCGATCCCTCCATCACTCGGCGCCGCCGGCTCGCCATGTTCGCATTCGCGGTCGAAGTGATCGATGGACGCCTGAACGCGCACACTCACTCCGAGGTGCTCGATCTGCTATCGAGCTGGGGCTTCAAGGTCGAGCCCAATCGGAAACGGTTTGACACACTGGAGGAGGTGCAGGCCAACGTCGATGACTACGAACGGCTGATCCCCACGCTCGACTTCCAGGCCGACGGTGTGGTGGTGAAGGTGGACTCCCTCGCGCTTCACACCGAGCTGGGCGTGGTCGGCGGGCGGGAGCCGCGCTGGGCCATCGCCCGGAAGTTCGCGCCCGAGGTGGCCGAGACCGAGCTGCTCGACATCCAGGTGAATGTGGGGCGTACCGGCGCGCTCAATCCCTGGGCCTTGCTCAAGCCGGTGCAGATCACCGGCGTCACCGTTACCAGCGCCACGCTCCACAACGAGGACCTGATCGCCACCAAGGACATCCGGATCGGCGACCGGGTGGAAGTGATCCGGGCCGGCGAAGTGATTCCCCAGATCGTGCGGCCGATCATCCAGCCCGGTATCGAGCGCAACCAGCCGTGGAAGATGCCGGACAACTGCCCCCGCTGCGGCACGCCGGTGGAGCGGATCGCGGACGAGGCGATGCGCTTCTGTCCTAACGTCTCCTGTCCGGGCCGGGTGCTGGAGAGCATCGTGCACTTCGCCTCGCGCGACGCGATGGATATCCGGGGGCTGGGCTACGAGCGGGTGCGCCAGCTGCTCGACACCGGCCTCATCAAGAATGTGGCCGATCTCTACCGCATCACGTCGGAGCAACTGGTGAAGCTGGAGCGCTTCGCGAAGCAGTCGGCCGACCAGCTGGTTGCCGCGATCGAGGCGTCGAAGAGCCGGCCGCTCTCCGTGCTGCTCTTCGGGCTGGGGATACCACACGTGGGGAAGACGGTAGCGGTGCTGCTGGCGCGGCGGTTCGGCAACCTCGACGCCCTTGCGGCCGCCGCGCGCGAGAACCAGGTGGGGATGCCCGGCGTCGGCCCCGTGATCGCTGAATCGGTATCGGCCTTCTTTAATGAGCCGCGCAACCAGGATCTGCTGGAGGCGCTGAAGTCAGCCGGCTTGAATAAGGTCGAGCCCAACGCCGCCAACGCCGACGGCGCCCTGGCCGGCAAGACCTACGTGATTACCGGTACCCTGCCCTCGCTCTCCCGGGCCCGCGCCGCGTCGTTGATCGAGGAGGCCGGCGGTCGGGTCGCCGGGAGCGTGAGCAAGAAGACCGACGCGCTGGTGGCGGGCGAGGAGGCGGGGAGCAAGCTGGAGAAGGCCAAGGAGCTGGGGGTGGAGGTGATTGATGAGGAAGAGCTCAAGCGACGCGTCGGGAAGCAGGCCTAGGCGCAGACCCCGAGTCATTGCGAGGGCGCGCAGCGCCCGAAGCAATCCCCCGAATCACGCGCGCGCGATCGAGGGGATCGCCACGCGGCCTAGCGGCCGCTCGCGATGACTGCTCTTCTACCACCCTCTCGCGCGATTGCTCGGGGCAGGCTCTACCGCCCTACCGCCCTACCGCCTTACCTTTTTCCCATGACCCCACCCACATCGAACTCACCACCGACTGGCCTCCGGCTGGGCCGCCGAGTGATCCACCAGCTCCGCGCCTCGCTGGAGCGGGACACCGGGCTCCAGGCCGCGGCGTATCTCCAGGAAGCGGGCTATGCCGGGGGCGAGGAGATGTACGCCGCCTTCGGCGAGTGGCTGTCGCGCACTCGGGGCGTGGACCAGCCGTCCGAGCTGGACATGGGATTCCTGGGAGAGACCCTGGGCGAGTTCTTCGCCGAGCAGGGCTGGGGCCGCATGGAGGTCACGCCGCTGGGCACGGCGGTGCTGGCGCTCGACTCGCCCGAGTGGGCCGAGGCGATGGACGAGCGCGGGGCCGAGTTTCCGTCTTGTCACCTGAGCTGCGGACTGCTGGCCGATTTCCTGGGGCGGATCTCGCAGGACCTGGTGGCGGTGATGGAGGTGGAGTGCCGGTCTAGAGGAGAAGCGCGCTGCCGGTTCCTGGCCGGGTCGCCCGATAACCTGAGCGCAGTGTACGACCGGATGGCGCGGGGGAGCGGTTATCTGGAGGCTATTGGAGTTTTGGGCTGAGCGGTACGGCAGTACGGGAGAGTCATTGCGAGGCACGTAGTGCCGAAGCAATCCCCCAAATCACGCGCGCGCGATCGGGGGGATCGCCACGCGGCCTGGCGGCCGCTCGCGATGACTGCTCTTCTACCCCTACCGCGCCGCGTTCTTGACCAGCCGAATCCCGCCCGACCCCGTCTCGATATCGATCTTCCCCCCACCTTCCCCGATCCTGCCAGTCATATGATCCCGCGCGTGCCGGGTGACCGCGACCTCGAAGTCGGTCTCGATGTCCCCGCTCGAGGTCTCGATGTCCACCTCGGCCGCCAGCGTGGGCGGGACCTTCAGCGTCACGTCGCCCGAGCCGGTCTCCACGTTCACGTTCCACACCTCCCCGCTCAGGTCGGCGTTCACCGAGCCGCTCCCGGTCTGCAACGACACCTGGGGAGACGTGAGTCCGGTAACCTCGATGTTCCCCGAGCCGGTGTCGATCTCCAGCTGATTGCTGCGAATGGTATTGGCGGTCACCTCGCCGGAGCCGGTCCGGATGGAGATCGACTCGCCCCTGACATCCGACACCCTGACCGCGCCGGAGCCCGTGCTGACCTCCATCTCGCCGGTCTGCTTGGTCACCTGCACCTCACCCGAGCCCACGTGGACGTCCAGCTCGCCTCGGGTGCCGGAGGTGGTGACCGGCGCCGACGCCGCGTCGATCGAGAGATCGCCGTTGATGTTGGTGACCGAGACTTTCCCCACCGCGAGGTACACCGCCACGGTGCGGCCCATCGGGATCCCGATCCGGAGGTCCGCGTGCGCGGCCAGCCCGCCGCCGCTGCCCGCGATGGTGACCTGCTTCCCCTTCTCGCGCTTCTTGTCGTCGTCGTCGTCGTCATCATCGCCGCCGAAGGTGCCGTCGTCCCGGACCCGGAGCTGGGTGGAGGACCCGGCCGACATGCCGGCATACTGGATTCGGACGTCGGGATAGACGAACCGGAGCGTCTCCGTCCCGTCGCGTTCCCCCCGGAAGACCTTGAGCTTGGCGGCGTCGGCGCCGCCCCGGGTGACCTGGACGGTGATGTCGCCGCTGCCCGGCTCCAGGCGCACCTCGCCGGCCAGGTTGTAGATCGCGAGCTCGTCAGTGGGGATGGAGTACCGCTCGGCCTGCTGAGCCGAGAGGGCGGTGGCGGTGAGAAGGAGAATCGCGATCGCCTGCATTGAGGTCGCTCCTGAAGGGTTAACTGCGACTTAGACGGGAGTTGGGGGGGAAAGGTTGCAGGGGCGGGCGGTAAGGCGGTAGGTACTGCGGCGGTAGGGCGGTAGGTACTGCGGCGGTAAGTTGGGAAACCACACCTCATCCCGAGGAAGCGGAGCGACCGAGGGATCTGCTCAGCGTGCTTCGGGACCTTGCGGGCTAGATCCCTCGCTGCGCTCGGGATGAGGTGTGCTGTGCTACCGCCCTACCGCCGCAGTACCTACCGCCGCACTATCTACCGCCCTACCTCCTCACCAGCTCCCCATTCCGAATGACCTCCCGGTCCCAGGGCAGGATGATGTAGTTGTCGGTCTCGAAGGCGTGGAAATCCGGGGCGTACTCCCCGGTCTTGAATGAGACGGCCGTCATCACCTCGGCCGGCTGGAGGGCCCGCACTTCGTTGAGCGCCAGCTTCATGGTGCTGCCGGTGTCGCAGGTCTCGTCTACCAGCAGCACGCTGCGGCCCCGGATGCTGGGCGGGGGGCCCGTCACCAGCACCGGCTGGGCCCCCTCCTCGTTCCGGGTTACCACCATCGAGGCGAAGTCGCACTGCATGATGGAAGCGACCACCACCCCAGGGACCACCCCCGCCTTGGCGATGCCGAGCACGATCTCGGGCTGGTATTCCTTGGCGACGCGCATAGCCAGCGCCCGGCAGATCTCGCCGAAGAACGGCCAATCGACTTCGAGCGTGCCGCGGGTGACCGGGGCGGATGAGCGGCGTGTGGGCAAAGTGATCGAGGGTCTAGGGTCTAGGGTCTAGAGTCGAGGTATAGAGTTAAGGTCGTACGTCTTTGGGGATTAGTCTAGAGTCGATTTGGCCCTAGACCCCAGACCCTAGACTCTAGACTCTAGACTCACTCCCGACTTCCTAACGACTGGCGACTGGCGACTGGCGACTCTATTTTACGCCGATCCCAACGTCCTACGACTCCCCGGAGAGCCCTCCTCCCTAATGAGCTTCTGGCAACGCATGTTCGGCAAGGGAGCTCGGGGCGGAAACCTGAACCCGCAGCGGCTCGACTATCTCAACGAGGGCCTGGCTCTGGAACGCCAGGGAGATTTCGAGGCCGCGCTCACGTCCTACCGGCTCGCCTTCCGGGACAACCCCGCCGACTCGCGCATTCTGCTGAACATGGCAATCGCGTTCACCAAGACGGGGCAACCCGAAGAGGCTATCCGGCACTATAAGCGCGCCCTGGAGCTGGACGACAGCCTCGGCGGGGCCCATTACGGCGTGGCCTTCCTCCTGCTCAAGCGGGGCGACGTGCAGCAGGCCACCGAGCATCTGCGTGCCTTCCTCGCCCGCCCACCGAAAGGGGCCGATGCCGAGCGGTGGGTGCGCCATGCCGAGACGGCGCTGCGCGACATCAAGAACAGCCCGGCCCCGGGGACGCTGTGAGTCGCTGGCTGGTCCTGGCGGTGATGGTGATGGGCTGCAGCGATCTCACCGAAGGAGCCGGAGGCGTCGTCGCGCTGGAAGTGCAGGTGCCGACGGTAACCACGGTCGAAGTGGGCGAGAACCTTCAGCTCTCCGCCCGGACCCTCGACAAGGATGGCAACGAGGTGGATGGGACGGTCACCTGGCTCGCCGCTGACCCCACCGTCGCCATCGACAACACCGGCCTGGTCACCGGCCTCGCGCCCGGCCCGGGACAGGTCCAGGCCTTCTCCGGCTCGCTCTCCTCCAGCCCGCTGCAGCTCACCGTCATCAACCGGGCCGACTCGGTGATGCTGGTGGGCGATTCGGTGGTGACGATCGCACCCGGCGTGAGCACGTCCGCCCCGGTCGCAGTGCAGGTCAGGAACTTCGCACTGGGCGAGCCCCTGCCCTCCCGTCCCGTTGTCTTCACCCTGACCCATCCCCCGGTTGTCGGCCACATCCCGGTGCAGCTTCCCGGCGGTGTGCTGGTCGACACCGTCTCTACTGACGCGACCACACTCCAGGCCAGCATCACCGTCAGCCGGGTGGCGGGAGTCGAATCGCCCGACACCGCGTTCCTCCTGGTGCGCTCCTACCGCCCCAACGGCGCCGACGTCCCTGGATCGGGCCAGCGCTTCATCGTGCTATTCCAGTAAGTGGCAGCTACCGCACACACGCTGAACGAGCTGCTGTTTGGAGCGCTCGACCGGGGCGGATCGAGGCCCGTGGCGATGCGCGCCAAGCGGAATGGTGAGTGGTATGCGCTGAGCTACCAGGAGCTGGCGGACCGGATCCATGACCTGAGCCTGGGCCTGCTCGAGCTTGGGGTCAATCCGGGCGACCGGGTCGCGATTCTCTCGGAGAACCGGCCCGAGTGGGCCATCGCCGACTACGCCTGCCTCACCGCCTGCTGCACCGATGTTCCGATCTACCCCACCCTCCCCGCGAAACAGGTCGAGCACAATCTGAGCGACTCCGGCTCGGTGGCGGTGTTCGCGTCGACCAAGACTCAGCTGGAGAAGCTGCTGGCGATCCGGGAGCGGCTGCCCCGGCTCAAGCACATCATCTCGTTCGATCCCGCCGTCACCGGCGCCGGGGTGCTGCGCCTCGACGAGGTGTACGCCCGGGGGCGCGCGGCGCGGGCGAGACGCAATACCTGGAGAGCCGACGCGCTGCGGGTGAAGCCGGACGACCTCGCCACACTCATCTACACTTCCGGGACCACGGGGCAGATGAAGGGAGTGATGCTGACCCACGGCAACATCACCTCCAATGTGACCACCTGCTGCACCCTGTTCAGCTTCACCGACAGCGACGAGTGCCTCTCGTTCCTGCCGCTGTCCCACATCTTCGAGCGGATGTTCGGGCACTACTGCATGATGCACTCGGGCGTGATCATCAACTACGCCGAGAGCGTGGACACCGTCGCCGCGGACATGGGGAGGTGGCGGCCGACGTTGATGGCCTCGGTGCCGAGGCTGTACGAGAAGATCTATGGCCGGGTGCTGGACGCGGTACGGGCCGGCTCGGCGGTCAAGCGCCAGATCTTTTACTGGGGCAAGCGGGTGGGCGAAGCGGTGGTGGAGCGTCGCCTGAGCAACCGGCGGCTGTCGCCGCTGCTGCGGGCCCAGTACGCCCTGGCCGACCGGCTGGTGTTCTCCAAGCTGCGGGCCCGTACCGGCGGCCGGATCCGATTCTTCATCTCGGGCGGGGCGCCGCTGTCGGCCGACATCGCCCGCTTCTTTCACGCCGCCGGGATGCCGATCCTCGAGGGCTACGGGCTCACCGAGACGTCGCCGGTGATCGCGGTGAACACTTTCGAGCGGCTCCGGCTCGGCACGGTGGGGGTGCCGATCCCGGGGGTGGAGGTGAAGATCGCGCCGGACGGGGAGATCATCACCCGCGGGCCGCACGTGATGACCGGCTACTACCAGAGGCCGCAGGACACCGCCGAGGCGCTGGACCAGGACGGGTGGTTCCACACGGGGGACATCGGGGCGGTGGATGAGGACGGGTTTCTCCGGATCACCGACCGCAAGAAGGACATCATCGTCACCGCCGGCGGCAAGAACATCTCGCCCCAGCCGATCGAGGCGTTGGCCAGGACTAACAAGTTCATCTCCAGCGCGGTCATGCTGGGCGACCGGCGCCCGTTCCCCATCATGCTGATTGTGCCCAACTTCGAGAACCTGGAGGCGTGGGCCACCAAGGAGGGAGTGCCCCACACCGATGGCGCGTCGCTGGTGGCGAGGCCGGAAGTGCAGGCGAAGATGGAGGAAGAGATCAAAAGCACCCTGCGCGAACTGGCCGGCTTCGAGCGGCCGAAGAAGCTGCTGCTCCTGCCCCGTGACTTCAGCATCGAGACCGGCGAGCTTACGCCCAAGCTGAGCGTGAAGCGGAAGGTGGTGGAGCAGCGCCACGCCGCGGCGATCGAATCGCTCTATCATTTGCCGGAGTAACAGCCATGGGACTGGAGATCATTGCGGGTGTGGCGGTAGGGGTGGTGCTGGCGGCGTTTGTACTCATGAAGATTCTGAAGCGCGGCCGCTGAGCAGCAAAAGCAAAAGCAAAAGCAACTGCTTACCACGCGTTGCGAGACTCTAACCCGCTCTGACCCCGACCCACACACCTCCGGCACTCGCCAGCAGCTCCACCGAATCTCCGGCCGGGTCCTTTCCTTCGCCCACCACCCGCAGCCCAGGTAGCACCACCCGCGCGGCCTCCTTGATCCAGTGCGGATCGTCGGCAAACGGACGGCTCAGCACCACGCCCCGCATCGATCCCGTCTTGATTGGTAGCCTCCCGCTCCGAACTATGCTGAGCTCCCCGGCGTCCGCCACATGGGCCGGCGGGTTCACCGCCACCAGGGTCACTCCCGGATTGCGCGCCGCGATCTCGCTCCAGAAGGCAGCCGCCGCACCCACCAGTGTCAGGTAGCCGCCGGGTCCGCTGAGGCCGACGAGCGCGGTGATCGCATCGGCGTCGAGTGCACCGGCCGATACCCTGCCCGGCGGCGGGGCATCGCCGGTATCCAGCACGCCGTCCTGGAGCTGAAAGATCCGGTTGCAGACCGGACAGCCCAGCGTGCCGGTCCGCACCGAGCGGCCCTCCATCACGTCAGGGAGGAGGACCAGGAAGCTTTCGTCGTGGTCGTTGGGACAGCGGAGGTGGTCGGTGAGTTCGATGAACACGTGAGAGGTCAGGCCTGTCATCCTGAGCGCAGCAAAGGATCTCTCTGCGTGGAGTAGAGATCCTTCGCTTCGCTCAGGATGACAAATTCCTCACGGCTTAAACACAACCCAGCTCAGTTTCCCCTCTTCCACCACCACCTGCCGGAACACCTTCTTCCCCCCGATCTCGGTTCCTACCGTGTACGTCCCGGCGGGCACGTCACTCACGGCGAAGTGCTCCCCATACAGCGGATGCGGGTGCGCCTTGTCGCCATAGGTCTCGGCGAAGGAGTACGGTGTCTCCGCCGGGTTCAGCTTGGTGATTCCGTAGACCCGGGCCTGCGGCAGCGGGGCCCCGCTGGTGTCGAAGACCTGCCCCGCGACGATGCCGGTGCCGGGCAGCGGCTCGATCCAGAGCTCGGGATTGGTGGTGTAGGGCGGGAAGCGCTGCAGCGAGTCCACCACCAGCGACAGCGAGTCGCTGGGTGACGCAGAGATCTCCAGGTGCAGATGGTCGTTGGTGGCCCGGCCGGTGTTGCCGACCCGCGAGATCAGGGTGCCCTTCGCCACCTTGCGGCCGACCTTTACCGCCAGCGACGAGTTGTGGTAGTAGGTCGAGTAGACCCGGTAGCGCTTGCCGTTGGCGTCCACAGACGTGTCATGGCGGATCGTGACGGTCAGCGCGCCCTGCTCCGCCGGCCCGGCATAGACCACGGTGCCGGCGCCGATGGCGTAGACCGGCGTCCCGTCGGGGTTGTTGAACTCCACGCCCTGGTGCTGCTGGAAGTTGCCGCCCATGGTGGAGCCGTAGCGGTAGGTCTGGTCGATGAAGCTGTTGTCGGTGAGCGCAATCGGCCGCTTGAACCAGGTGGTGAGCGGAGCCTTTGGCGCGTCGGCGGCCGCTCCGGTCGGCTTGAGGCAGGGCAGCGTGTCGCTATTGGGCTTGAGGCCGCACTGCGTGCCCTTGAGCAGCTTGTTGCCGATGAGCAGCGAGTTGGCCGGAGAGAAAGCGGCCGCGGTGAGCGGCTCGGCCTGCCATCCGGCGGCGGCGCGGCGCAGCCGCTGACTCCCGCGCAGAGTGGAGACGTTCCAGCCCCGCCGGTCGGGCGCTACCCGGCGTACGTACTCGCTCCGGAGCACCGGAAAGACGCTGTCGGCCGGGCCCTTTGCCGGCGGACCCGCCCCGTCGCCCAGCGCGATCCAGCTGGCTCCGTCGCTGGTGGTCACCTGCAAACCGTCGGCGGTGCCGATGATAGTGGTGTCGCCCCGGACCACGATGCCGGACGGCGTCACGTACTGCCACTGGGGACCCAGCTGCTTGTAGGCCCAGTTCTTCCACGTGGCGCCGCCGTCCGTCGAGAGCCCCCATCCATTGCCCAGCGTGCCGTACCAGATCTGCCCCCGGGCGCCGAAGGCCAGCGCCTGCACGAAGTCCCAGGAAATCGAGGTCTCAGTGGAATCGTGGCGGATCGGCTCCCAAGCGGTGGCCCCCGCCGGCAGGCGATAGATGCCGTGTCCGTAGGTGCCGACCCAGATGGCGCCGCGGGGATCGCGGGCCACCGAGAGCACGTGCACGCCCCAGCCGGCGCTGTCGGGCAGTGGGGGAATTGGCGCCTGGGCCTTCAGCGGAGCTGCCACCGTAAGGGAAACTGCGAATGCCAGAAAGCCTTGCCACGGATGAACACGGATGGCCACGGATGGACTCGACAAAGAGAATTTCATTTAGCCACAAGAAAAGCGGTTGATGGAAGATCGCGCGAGAGAGCTGCATGCACGGCGGAGCAATCTGTGTCCATCCGTGTTCATCCGTGGCTCACTCATCTTACCGGACCGAGACGAAGCCAGTCGATGTGCACGTGCGGCGGACGCGTTGCCACGAACAGTATGGCTTCGGCGACATCGGCCGGACGGAGCATGTTCCCTCGGGGAGGGAGCTCCGCCCGGTTATCCGGGTCGACCGGATCCCACACCGCCGTGTCGGTTGCACCAGGAGATACCAGCGTCAGCCGCACCCCGGTTCCCCGGTACTCGGCGAGCAACGTCTCGTGCAGACCGCGCAGTCCGTACTTGCTGGCGGCGTAGGCGGCATTCCCGGGGAAGCCGGTATGATCGGCGGCGCTGCCCACGCTGATGAAGCTGCCCTTCCCCGCTTCGCGCATTGGGGGCAGAAATGCCCGGGCCACGTAGAAGGGCGCCTTGATGTTGACCGCCAGCTGCAGCTCCAGATCGGCGGGCTCGGTATCGCCCAGGGGGCGCAGCATGAATGCGCCGGCGTTGCTCACCACGATGTCCGGAGCCCCGCGCTCCGCCTCGATGCGGGTTCCCAGCCGGCTCACTGCCTCGGAATCGGTGAGGTCGCAGGGGAGGTCGTGGATCCTCCCTCGTGAGCCGGCCTTGAGGCTGCGCGCCACCCGAACTACCTCGGCGCCTTCGGCCGCCAGCAGCTCGGCGGTGGCCGCGCCGATGCCGCGCGAGGCGCCGGTCACCACGGCGACTCGACCCGCGAGCCGGGTCACTCGGGAAAGCGGCCTCCGTACGCCAGGCGCAGGAACTCGTCCCGGGTCTTCGAGTCGTCGCGGAAGATGCCGCGCAGCGCGCTGGTGACGGTGCGCGAGTTCTGCTTCTCCACTCCCCGCATCATCATGCAGAAGTGGGCCGCCTCGATCACCACGCCCACGCCGGTGGGCTTGAGCACGTCCATCACCGCGTCGGCGATGTGGTCGGTCAGCCGCTCCTGCACCTGAAGCCGGCGGGCGAAGACGTCAACGACCCGGGCCACCTTGGAGAGCCCCAGGATCTTGCCGTTGGGGATGTAAGCCACGTGGGCCCGGCCGAAGAACGGCAGCAGGTGGTGCTCGCAGAGGGAATAGAGCTCGATGTCGCGCACCATGATCATGCTCTGGTGCTTCTCCTCGAACACCGCGTCGCCCACCACCTCCTCGACCGTCTGCCAGTAGCCCTGAGTCAGGAAGCGGAGCGAGGACTCGACCCGCTCCGGGGTCTTGAGCAGCCCCTCGCGGCGGGGGTCCTCGCCTATCGCCGCCAGCACCTCGCGAATCTTGTCCGCGAACGGTTCGGGACGCGGTGCCGGGCCCCCGGCGTCGGTGACGCGGGTGCGCTCGGGCCGGGCGGCGACGCCGTCTTTAGGCGCCTTCATAGTCGACATAGTTTCTCGGGGTCTCCCACAGGCGTACGCGAAGGGCCAGCTCGGCCGGGACGACGGGGCG
Organism: uncultured Gemmatimonadales bacterium; assembly: GCA_963740175.1. GTDB lineage: Bacteria > Gemmatimonadota > Gemmatimonadetes > Gemmatimonadales > GWC2-71-9 > CAVVWJ01. Next base: position 16,455 of record CAVUDL010000010.1, on the reverse strand, counting down.
CAGCTCGCGCCAGCAGACCAGCGCGATGTTCTCGGAGGTCGGGTTGAGCGATTGGAACCAGGGCACGTCGAGGTTCAGGTTCTTGTGGTCGAGGTGGCGGAGCAGCCGCTCCTGGGCCAGGTCCTTCAGCTTGTTCAGGTCCATCACGTAGCCGGTGTCGGGAGAGATCTCGCCTTCGACCGTCAGCTCCAGCTCGTAGTTGTGGCCGTGATAGTTGGGATTGCTGCACGCGCCAAATGTCTCACGGTTCCACTGGTCGGAGAACCGGGGGTTGGAGAGACGGTGCGCGGCATTGAAGTGCACGCGGCGGGTGACGGCGCAGCGGGGCATTGTGAGCTGGGAGCTGGGAGCTAGGAGCCTGGAGTTAGGAGCAGGAGCATAGGTGGAAGCTACACAGTCTCAGGAACGGCTCCTAGCTCCGGAGGCCCAGCTCCCAGCTCCCAACAAAAACGCCGATCCGAAGACCGGCGTAAGAAGAGCGGAACGGCAGCGGGAAGGGTTATTGAAGCCCAATGAGAAAGCGCGGCGCCCTCACCATGACATCTGTCTTCCCCCGAGGGGCATGACATCAACCACAGCATTCGGGCCCTTCATCGGACCTGTTGGCTCAATAACGTATCTCCCCACTGACGTCCACTCGGATGTAAAATAGGACGACGCCCAGATACCGTCAACCAAACCCACGAGGTACCCGGCATGTCCCCGACACTTCTGCTGGCTCTGGCTTCGCTCGTGGCCTGGGCGGTCCTGACTTTCATCGTCTCCCCTCCCACCGCTCTCATTCATCTCCTCCTGGCGCTCGGCACCACGCTCCTGGTCCGCTGGTGGGCGCTCCGCGCGTGAGTCTGTAGCAAAAGCGAAAGCCGTGTTGACGGATCACCACATGGCCGGCGCCGCCGCCGCCTTTTCCGAGCCCAAAATCTCGTCCGCTAATCTCCTACCGACCAACACGTTGCAATTGGAACCCGGAGCAGGCTTCATCGCACCCCTCCGGGGCATAGATCGTGCTTCCCCCGACCGCACGTTTCCGCTTGTGACTCACGCGACCGTTCGCCGGGGAATGCCACTTGGAAATCCGCGGTTCGCTCCCGACGATACAGAAGCTCTGGTCTCATGACCGCGCCCACCCCGTCGCCGGCGCCGACCACAGCCCGGTTCACCGGCTCCTCAACCTGGTTCTCGCGTTTGTCGCCCTGATCGTACTCTTGCCAGTGATGCTGATTGTTGCACTCCTGGTGAAGCTCACCTCGTGGGGCCCGGTCCTCTATACCCAGACCCGGGTCGGCCTGGACCGGCGCGATCCCATCGATCCCAGCCAGAACCACCGCCGCCAGCTCGATATGGGCGGCCAGCCGTTCACGATCTATAAGTTCCGGACCATGCGGGTAGACGCGGAGCAGGGCTCCGGCGCGGTCTGGGCCCAGCAGCAGGACCCCCGCGTGACCCTGGTGGGCCGGTTTCTCCGCCAGTACCGGCTGGACGAGCTGCCCCAGCTGTTCAACGTGCTCAAGGGGGAGATGAACATCGTGGGGCCCCGCCCCGAGCGGCCCACCATCTTCGCCGAGCTCCGCGAGCACATCGCCGAGTATCCCCTGCGCCAGCGGGCCAAGCCCGGGATCACCGGCCTGGCCCAGATCAACCACCACTACGACCGCTCGCTCGAGGACGTGCGCACCAAGATCCATTACGACCTGGAGTACATCCGGCGCCAGTCGGTGGCCGAAGACCTGCGCATCATGCTCAAGACCCTGCCCGTCATCCTGCTCCGCCGCGGTGGCTGGTGACCCCGACGCGTTTACATTAGTCCAACGCGCCATCGCCTGCCCTGTCTGGGGAGGCCGATCCATCCTCGACACGGGCACTGATGACCACCACTCCGCAGCGCTCCGAGCGACAGCGACTGTCTGTCCCAATTCTCCTGGCAGCTCTGACCGTCATTGGGCTGCTGCTGCGCTTCTGGCACCTCGGCGACTGGAATTTCGAGGCGACCGAAATCTTCACGCTCCGGGATTCGCTGCAGATCCGCCCCCGGAATCCGCGGCCCTTCAGCTACCTGCTCAACTACTACCTGGTCCGGCCGCTGATCCCCCTCGATGAATTCGGGCTCCGGCTACTGCCCGCCCTCTTCGGCGCCCTCACCATTCCGGCCGTCTACTTTGTCACCCGGAGACTGGTCAGCACCCGCGCGGCCCTGTTCAGTGCACTTCTGCTGACATTCAGCGAGCTAAGCATCTTTTACTCGCAGTTCGCCCGGTACTGGGCCCTGGTCATCCTGCTCTGCACCATCTACCCCTTTGCCATCTATCTCGGCATTCGCGACCGCAGCCTGTCCATGCTCGTCCTGGGACTGGTCACCGGCGTGCTGGCGGCCTTGTCGCACCCGGTGTCGGTGCTTCTGCTCGGCGGCCCCATGATCTGGGCCGCGGCGACCTTCCTGCGGCCCGCGCGCCTGAGACAGTTATGGCTGCATCACGGTTACCGCTGGGGGGCGTTCCTGGCCCTGGTGCTGCTGGCCCTGATCATCGTCCGGTTTATTCCGCTGCTCGAAAGCTGGGTTAACATGCACGACAAGAACCCGGACAGCGGCCAGTTCCTCAGCCAGCACAAGCCAAACGGCGTGAAGCAGCTTTTCTACCTGGCTGGGTTCGTGGAGAGCCTGACTCTTCCGGTGATAGTGAGCGCAGCGACGGGGGTCTACCTGCTATGGCAAGGGCGTGACCGGCTCCTGGCTCAGTACCTGGTCGCTCTTGCCGTTTTTCCCGTCGCCTTCCTCATGCTGGTGTCGGCTCGTACCGCGATCTCCCAGTTCTATTTCGTCCCCATCGTTCCGGTCTTCTTCATTGGCGCAGGAGTGTTCCTGGATCGGCTCTTCGACATCGACTGGAAGACGCGCCCCCAGTGGCTGCTGCCGACGGCCGTGGTCCTGATCGTGCTCGGTGTAGGGCTGCCGGGCCTGTTGTCCCACTACAAGAATGGCCGGCGTTTCGATTTCAGAGGTGTCGCTGAATGGCTGGATCGGAGGGTGGGTCCGCGGGACATCGTCCTCTCCGACCAGCCGATGGTGCTGGCTTATTACCTCCCGCACAAGCTGATTGGGAAGTTGGCCACCGGCACTCCGCTGGCCGAGACGCTGGATTCGGTGGAGGCATCGGCCGAGAACCGACGGCTCTGGCTCGTGGCGCCGGCCCCAGGGCACTCGTTCCGTCCCAACCTGAGGGAGGGTGGGATGGCTGCCTGGATGTGGGCCAACTGTCAGCTCAGCAATACGGCCGGGGTGGGCCGGATGGACTTCCGGCAACAGTACCTGCAGATCTATCGCTGTCCGGCTCACCCTCCCGAAACGAAAAACTGAGCAGGCTCAGTTCAGGGGGGCGACAACGAGGGCTGCAGCGAGATGCCTTTGCGGGCCAGGACCTCCCGATATAACTCCTCCCACCGTTCCACCACGCGGGTCAAGCCGTGATGGGTCCGGACATGCTCCCGCCCCTTCTCTCCCAGTCGGCGTCGCTCGGCCGGGTCCAGCGCCGCCAGCCGCAGCATAGCCGTAGCGAGAGCTTCGTGGTCCCGCGGTGGCGCCAGAAAGCCGGTCTCGCCGTCCAACACCGCCTCATGGTTGCCGCCCACTCTGGTTGCCACGATCGGGAGACCGCCGATCGCTGCCTCCAGCAGCACCATCGGCATCCCTTCCCAGGCCGATGACATGACATAGCCGTCGGCAGCGCTCACCAGGGCCGGTACGTCCTCCCGGACGCCGAGAAAGCGAACCGCTGTGTCCAGCTTGAGCTCCCGGGCCAGGGCTTCCGTTTCCGCCTGAAGGGAGCCCCGGCCCACGAGGAGCAGCACTGCGTCGGGATGCCGTTCCAGCACGATCGCGAAGGCCCGCAGCATGTTGGGATAATCCTTGGCAACCTCGAACCGGCCGACAGCCAGCCACACGAACCGATCCCCCAGCTCCAGCGCTCGCCGCAGCTCTTCCCTCACACCGGGAGCCACCCGGCCGTACAGTTCGGGATCCACGCCGTTGGGAACAACGCGAAGCAGCTCGCGGGGAACGATGCGGTCTCGGATGAAGCGCTCAGCGGCCGCTTCGCTGATGATCGTCATGTGGTCAGTCAGCCCATTGGTGAGCCGATATGCGGCCATCCACAAAGCTCCGCCTTCGTAGATATTGTGGATCGTCGAGACCAGGGCTGGAACCGGCGCGACCAGACGCAGCACCCGGGCCATCAGGTTGGCATGAACCATGTGGCTGTGCACAATGTCTGGCCGCCACTCCCGAACCATCCGGCTCAGACGCACCAGCGCCCGCGGGTCCGGCACACCGCGCCGCATCTCGAGCGATTCGATGGGGATGCCAAGCTTTCGGGCGCGCAGTCCCATGGGCCCCAGCGCAGTCATTGAGACGATGAGCACCTGGTGGCCGCGAGTGCGCATCTCCTGAGCGGCGGCAAGCAGCTGGCTGTCCGCTCCGCCCATCCCCATGCTGGTCGAGAGGAACAGCACTCTCATATGTCACGCTCCTGCGAGCCGGCGGCCCCCCGACGCAGCACCCGCTTCAGACCCGGGGGCGCGTACGCATAGGCGTGACGTGCCACCGAGTACAGGTACATCCAGCGAGGAAGTCCCAGCTCTCGCACGCTCTGAGCCTGCACTCGGGCGAGATCGCGCTGGCGCTCGACATACTGAAGGGTGGTGTGAAAGAAGCTGGCATCGTGGACATAGTGCTCGCCCAGGACCTCCGGCACATTGGCCAGGTGCCAACCCAGCTTGGCCACCCGGAGATAAAAACGCAGGTCGATCAGATTGTTGACGAGCGGGTACCCGCGGGCCTCGACCCATGCCTGCTTGCGAAAGGTGGCGAGAGTGTGGGCGATGGGGACGCCTTTGGCCATGGCGGCACGGAGGGCCGGCTGATCGGCGGGCGGCATCCGTACGTACCTCTCGCCGCGGCGCTCGTCGACCAGGACATAGTACCCGCCCACGATCCCGACCTTGGGTTGGGCATCCAGCAGCTCCACCTGCAGGCGAAGCCGGTCGGGGTAGCTGCGGTCGTCGAAATCCTGTCGCGCAACGTACTCGCCCTGCGCCTGGGCCACTCCAAAGTTGTACGCCGCCGCGGCACCCAGCCTGCCAGGGGCGAACACGCGGATTCGTGAGTCCTGTTGCTCCAGCTCCCGCAGCCGGGCCAGGGTGTTGTCGCTGGAGCCGTCGTCCACCACGACGTACTCGAAATCGGAGAATGTCTGGCTCAGAATTCCAGGGATGGCCCGGTCGAAATACCGCTCGCCGTTATAGACCGTACTCACCACGCTGACTCGTGGTATCACGAGCCGATATTCCCGCGAAGATCACGCGCCGATGGCCGCAGCCCCTCCACTGGCTGGCGCGGCAGCGGACGCCTCGTCATCTGCCGCTGAACCGGCTGCGCCGCCCTTGAGGCCGTCACCCGGAGGGTCGACATCCCGACCAGCATCGCCATGATCAGCCACGCCGCTTTGCTGTCCTCCCATGTCAGCGGCATCATGGCAATGCCCAAGGTGGCAAAGAGAACGAGCGCAAATCGTCGTTCGAGATGGGGAAGACGCAGAATGGACTGGAAGATCGACAGCAGCATGATGAGGAAAAACATCAACCCGATCAGCCCCTCCTCCACCAGTATTGAGAGAAACGAATTGTGCGCCACGAGGGCCATCGGGCCGAGCTCGGGTTTAACCGCGGGAATGAAGCCAGATACCCCGTAGCCCATTAAAGGCTTACGGGTGAAAGCATGGACCCCGGCAACCCAGAGCTTGAAGCGCCCGCCGAAACTGGCGTCCTCCACCTCGGACCCGGTGGTGCCGAGCCGCTCGACCACCGCTTCCGGCACGTAGGCGACCGTGATCGCACCGGATAAGGCCAACAGGGCAATTGCCGCTGTGAGCCGTCCCGCCGACAAGGTGATCGTCAGCGGGATCACGAGCAGGGCGACCATCAGGGTCAGCAGCCCTCCCCGCGAGCCGCTCAAGGCGGTGGCCAGAATGCACAGCGGGATATAGGCGCGGAAGATCCACCGCATCACCGGATTCCGGGCGGTGGTCCCCAGGTACCACGCGATCGGCAGGCCCAGCGCCAGCGTCATCGCCAGGTTGTTCGCGTCCGCCCCGCCGGCCGAGAACCGCCGGCCACTGCCACCTTCCTGCACATAGAGAACGATCGTCGCGATGGCGGGGACGCAGGAGCCCAGCACATACGCTGCCAGAATCCCAGCCTGTGACTTTGGCGTCGAGGCCAGCTCCCACACCAGGCACAATACGATGAAGAGCTGTGCGAAGGTGTATAACTTCTGGGGGACAACCTGCATCCCGAAATACCAGACTCCGAACCCGGTCCAGACGACGAACAGGAATGCCGCCATGTGGAAGAGACGCCAGCGTCGGACCCGGCCCTGGACGACGATAGAGAGCATGGTGAGACCCAGTGCCACGGCTCCTGCCACCCGGGTGACGATGGACAATCCGGGCAACGCCACCAGGCGTTCCCATGGCACCGCGAAGACGAAGAACCAGAGCGCGCCGTATGCGAGGGTGGTCATCTAACCGTCTCGATCAGGCTGAGGTAATTGTCGACGGCAGCGTCCGGGGTGAACGGGGCGAGTGCTTCGGCGGGAAGCTCGCTCCGGGGCCGGGCCAGCGCCTCCAGCATGGCCTTGGTCAGCGCGCCCGCATCGCCAACCGGAACCAGGGTACCGAGGCGGCCCCCCTGCAGGATCTCGCGGGGCCCGCTAGGGCAGTCGGTTGAGACCACCCTGGTTCCCGCCGCCAGTGCCTCGATCAGGACCGTCGGCAGCCCCTCCCAGGCGGAGGAGAGCACGAAGAGTGCCGAGTGCGCCATATACGCCGCGGCGCTGTCTCTGAAGCCGGGAAGCCATACGTCGTCCGCCACGCCCAGCTCGGCGACCAACGCCTCCAGTGGGCGTCGCTCCTCACCTTCGCCGAGGATCATCAGGCGGGCCTCACGGTGCCGGCGCAGGGCGGCGAAGGCGCGAATGAGAGTGGCAAAATCCTTCTGCAGTGTGAGGCGGCCCGCCCCGAGGATGACTGGTGGCTGTCCAGCCCCGAACCACGGGTGATCCAGGGGTTGCCGGGCGTCCGCGAGCATGGCGGGCGTGATGACCGGGTTATAGATGACGCGTACCCGCTCGCGGGGCAGACGGGCCGTCCGAGCCAGATCATCAGCGGCGCCCTCCGACACAACCACCACCGAATGAGCCCAGGGATAGAAGGTACGCAGCATCTGGGGCCAGAGCCAAGCAGCGGCGCGCCCCCGTTCCCGGGTCGACTGGGACATCGTGTTGTGCACGGTGACCACCACCGGTGTCCGCCCGCCGGCCAGTTTCCCGGCCCAGAGGGCGATAACGTTGGCGTGCCCCATGGATGAAACCAGCACCCGGGGCCGCTCGCGGCGAAGATAGGCGGTGAGGGGCACCAGGCTCCGGAGCACCCGTGAGACCCGCAGATCCACCAGTCGGACGCCCGCCGGTAGCTGACCCGACAGCTCTCCCCGGGACGTGCCCACGACGAGGTCTACCGAAAGTCCACGGTCGGTCATGGCTTGGGCCAGGTTGACCATGACACGCTCTGCGCCGCCTCCGGAGAGCGAGGGCAAGAAGAATGCGATCGCACCTCGGCTCACCGGTCCGGGCTCTTTTCGGACACACCGACCAACTCCACCTCCGGCATCTCCGGAGCCGGGCGACGGAGGCGACCGCGGAGCAGCACCTGGCTCTGATTCATGGCCCAGGTTCCATGGGGGCCGAGGAAAATCCCCGGAGAGAGGCGGACCGCGATTGCAGCAGCAAGCGCGGCGGTCAGGGCAGCAACCAGGAGGACCAACACCGGTCCGAAATCGGCGGCCCGCGCGAGAACTGCTCCGGCCGCCCCCGCTGCTCCGATCAAGATCGCCAGAAACACCCCGGGACCGTGCGCCGCGGCAAAGCGACCCCAACTGAGTCCCGTGACCCTCCGGGCGAGCTGCGCCATGCACAGCCAGTCCACGGCCATCGCGAGCGACACGCACACCGCCACGCCACCGACCCCCCAGCGCTGGCCGAGGATCGCGCCACCTACCACGAGTGCTGCGTAGAGAAACTGGAGCATCGCCCACGCATACACTTCTCCCGCCGCTTTAATGCAGGCATCGCTGATCTTGCTGCCCATTCGGAAGAGGAGGCTGATGCTGAACAGCCGGAACGGCAGCACCACCTCACCCCAGGACGGGCCGAGGATCACCGGTATGAACTCGGGTGCCACTACCCAGAGGAAGGCGCTGGTCGGGAGGGATGCCAGGGCGACGATTGCGACGCCACGCTCATATGCGTTCACCAGCCGGTGCCGCTCGTTCTGCACCTGCGCCATGATAGGAAACAGGACTCGATTGACGATTCGCCCGAATGCCTGGGCCGGGAGCACCATGAGTCCGTAGGCCCGGCCGTAGATCCCGAGCGCGGCAGGTCCCAGCCAGCGGCCGACCACCAGGTTGTCGCCCTGCTGCGAGATCAGGGTACCGATCTGCGCCATCGAATGCCCGATCCCGAAGCTCAGCAGGGTCTTGGCTGCATTAAGGTCGAAGCTGGGCCGCAGCGAGTGCCTCGCAGCCAGATACATCGCGAGCGCCCGCAAGGTTTGCTGTGCGAGACTCGCGATCACGAGAGCCCAGACCCCGAACCCCTGCCAGGCGAGGAATACCCCCACCGCGGCGTACCCCAGGATGTAGCTTCCAGCATCGAGGGCGATGTAGAGGCGGAAGCGCAGCTGGCGGGTCAGCAGCGACTTCGTCACCGTGTTCAGGCCGTCGATGGGAAACAGAAGCGCAACCACGCGGAGCACCGGCTCCAGCTGCGGCATCCGATAGAATGCGGCGATGGCCGGCGCTGCGGCATAAACCAACGCGCCGAGGAGGAGCCCCAGCGCGAAGGAAAGCGTCACCGCCACCTGAATGTGCCTGGTCTCCAGATGCTGCCGCTGAATCAATGCGGGCCCGACGCCGATCTGGGACACGATCTGCGAAATGCCCACCACGACGTTGGCGGCCCCCATCAATCCGAACTCGGTGGGCGTGAGCAGCCGTCCCAGCGCCATGATGGCGATGAACTGCACCGCCATCTGCACGCCAGTGCCCGAGAATGTCCAGAGCATGCCGCCCAGCGCCCGTCTCGACAGTCCGCTGGGCGGTTTGGGTGCCGGGGTGCCGCTCACCGAAGTCACTGGGAGCGCCTCCGAGCACCAGGTGGAGCCATTCTCGCAACAATCATGGAGATGGAGGGAGGAATGCCCCGGCGGGAACCGGGAGCATCAGGGCCAGTTGAAGCCCAGCTCACGACTGGCGGGCCCCGCGATCCGGGCGATGACGTCGAGGTCCGCGCTGCCAAGCTGGGTCTGCCAGGACCGATCCTCACGTATCTCGCTGAGGGCCCGAAGACGCATCGGGTTGCCGATCACATGCCGGGTCGGATCCTGGGGGCGGGGCTGGGTATCTGCCCGCGGGACACCAAGAAAGTCGGAGATGCGGTTGAGGACACCACGGGGGTCGGCACACAGGTCTTCATAGTACAGCGTCATCCAACTCTGTTCCGGCAGGTATCGCTTGACCCGGGCAGCCTCGAGATTGTAGTGCCGCCAGCGGCGCGCCGCGCCGGAGGCGTCCACGCCCGAGTGCTTCATGATGCTGGCCGCGTTGCCTCTTGGATCGCGAATGAGGTGGATCACGCGCACATCCAGCAGCGGATGCTGACTGAGGTACTTGGGCCGCTGGTGATCTCGCGCCGTGTCGATGAACACCTGTTTCCCGGTCTGCTCCAACACCGCCGTGGCCAGGCTCCAGCTGTTCCACCCCGCCTCAGAGATCGCGCGGCGCACTTTTGGGGTCCTTCCCACAGTTGCGTCCCGGAGGTCGTTGGCCGGATTCCAACCGAGAGATCGGACCAGGAGGGCGTTGATAACCCGATTCGGGGAGAGCCGGAGGAGGGTATTCCAGAAGTTGGTCTCGAACACATTGACCGGGTGACCCAGGCTTGCGGTCCGGGCCGCGATGCCGTTCCAGAACTCGCACTCGCGAAACAGCTTGCCGCAGGAACAGGCATAGGTGGCGAGATCGATGTCCCGGATCAGGCCAGTCGCCGCTCCCATGGACGCGCAGTCGGGATGCTCGTTGAGGAGAAGCCCAAGCAGCGTCGACCCGGTAAAGGGACTTCCCGGCATGCAGACATAGCGGATACGGCGCTGATCGGCCGGGGCCGCGTGGTGTTCCAAACCCAATGCTCAAATCCTTCCCCAAAAGCCGCTGAGGCGGCGTAACGTGGTGCCCGAGCGCACGATCCATGCCCCACACTGGAGTGGGCTACGGACGGCCCGGTGTGGCCACTGCGCTACAACGCAGGGCTCAGCTCTACAGCCAATGGTCCAGGCTGCGACCGAGAAGATCGGAAGTTCTCAGGATGTCATCCCGGAAGTAACCCGTCAGCCGACCCCTCAGCTCGGCCGGAAGCGAAGGCGCCCGACGCATGTTCTTCATGCGCTGGCGGCGGATCCAGTTGACGGCGCGCTTGGGCATCCAGGGCTCCACAACCGACCGGATCCGTCTGCTGGTCAGGACGCCCTCGATGATCCTGCTCTCCGGTACACCACCCACGTTGTGTGGCGCGTTGAAATCAGGACTGAACGCGGGGTCAACGCCCAGAAACCGGTACATACCCTGTACAGTGCCGAGCGCATCGGCCTTCAGATCGTCGAACAGAAAGATATGCATCTGGGAGCGCGGGAACGCGTCGAAGTAGCTTTTCAGCTGGCCGGCATACCTGCCGATCTGCATCCACCGGGAAGTGGGTTGGGCCCAGTCTGACTGCGCGGTCAGGTCGCGCGCGGGGTCGAGCCGGCGGCCCCGCTGAAGCAGGTACATCTGATAGTCCGAGTACGCGCGATCGACTGGGTGGCGGAGACTGCAGATCAGCCGGGCGGTGGGGATCATCTCCCGTATTCGACCCGCAGACTGGGGGCACTCGAGATAGATCGGCGACGCCTCCCCGATCGCGACCGCACCACTCACGTCGGCAAACAGGGCTTCGTATTCGCGGCGGGTTTTGACCGGAAAGTGATGGACCTCGGGATCGCCGTAGAGCAGCTGTCCGCCTGGGCCCAGACCGTACGCGAAGTAGTTGGTCTCCTTGACCGGGCTCATGAAGATCGCCGGGTGCTCGGCCAGGTACCAATAGAGGGCGGTGGTTCCGGCTTTGGCAGCCCCGATGACGACGAAGTTGGGCAGCATTATGGGCGCCAAATCTGCCAGAACCGGAAGCCCAGCGGAAGCGGCCGTCCGGGGTCAGGGTTGTGCGAACACCCGCACATTCGTGGGTGACACGTATACCCGCTGGCCCTTGGTGATTCCCAGCCCCTCAAACCGTCCCCGGGGTATGTGGGCCTCGATCGTACCTCCGTCCTCGGCCCGGCTGAGCTCCAGCCGCACCACCGGGCCGAAGGCCCGCACATGGCGCACCACGGCTTCGATGCTGGACCGCCCCGATGGTGAGGGCGTCAGCTCGACATCGTACGTCCGCACGTAGGCTATGGCAGCCTGATCCTGCGCCTCGGGCCACTCGGGTGCTTCCAGCTGATTTCCTCCGATACTTACCAATCCCCGGTCCAGCCGGCCGTGGAACAGATTGACGTCTCCCAGAAACCCGTAGACAAACGGGGTCGCCGGTTTCTCGTACACCTCTTCCGGCGTCCCACTCTGCTCGATTCGCCCTTCGTTCATGATGACCACCCGGTCCGAGACTTCCAGCGCCTCCTCCTGGTCGTGGGTGACGAACACACTGGTGACGTGGACCTCCTCGTGCAGGCGGCGCAGCCACCGCCGCAGCTCCTTCCGCACTTTGGCATCGAGGGCGCCGAAGGGCTCGTCCAGCAACAGCACCTTGGGCTTCACGGCCAGCGCGCGGGCCAGCGCCACCCGCTGCCGCTGCCCCCCTGAGAGCTCCGAAGGGCGGCGATCGGAGAGCACATCGAGCTGCACCAGATGCAGCAGCCCCATCACGGTCTCGCGGATCTCCTTCTCCGAGGGCCGCACCTTGCGCGGCCGGACCCGGAGCCCGAAGGCCACGTTCTCGAAGACACTCATGTGACGGAACAGCGCGTAGTGCTGGAAGACGAATCCGACCTGGCGCTCCCGTACCGGCTGATCGGTGGTGTCCTCGCCGTGAAAGTGAATGGAGCCCTGATCGGCTGGTTCCAGCCCGGCGATGATGCGGAGGAGCGTCGTCTTGCCCGATCCCGATGGGCCCAGGAGTGCCACCAGCTCGCCTCCGGGCACGTCCAGGCTTACATCGTCGAGCGCCACAAAGTTACCAAACGTCTTGCGAAGGTTTCTGACCTGGATACTCATGCGGCGATCCCCTTCACTGGGTTCAGGGCTGGCTTTTCGGGAGTGCTGTCGGGAACGGGGGCGTCCGCCCTGGACCGGTGCTGCTGCCATTCGACCAGTGTCTTGAGAGCCAGGGTGACGAGCGCAAGAAGGGTGAGAACGGAAGCAACCGCGAAGCTGGCCGCAAACGCGTACTCGTTGTAGAGAATCTCCACGTGCAACGGCAGGGTGTTGGTCTCCCCTCGAATGTGTCCGGATACCACCGAGACTGCCCCGAACTCACCCATCGCCCGGGCATTGCACAGAATGAGGCCGTACAAGAGGCCCCATTTGATGTTGGGAAGGGTCACCCGGAAGAACGTATGCCAGCCACTGGCGCCCAGCACGATCGCGGCCTCCTCCTCTTCGGACCCCTGCTCCTGCATGAGGGGGATGAGCTCACGGGCGATGAACGGCGCGGTCACGAAGGTGGTTGCCAGGACTATGCCGGGAACGGCGAAGATGATCTTGATGTCGTGATCGCCCAGCCAGCCGCCGAACCAGCCGTGCGCCCCGAAGAGCAGCACGAAGATCATGCCGGAGATCACCGGCGACACCGCAAACGGCAGGTCAATGAGGGTGATCAGCAGATGTTTGCCGGGGAACTCGAACTTGGCGATACACCAGGCAGCCGCGACGCCGAAGATCAGGTTGACCGGTACCGCGACGGCGGCCACCAGCAGCGTCAGCTTGGCGGCGCTGACCGCATCGGGCTCCCGGATCGCCTCCCAATAGGCCGGCAGCCCTTTGGCCAACGCCTGGACGAACACCAGCACCAGGGGGAGCACCAGCACCAGCGCGAGAAAAATCAGTGCTATTCCAATCAGCGTCCAGCGGACCACCGGTGATTCACCGGTGGCGCGGGTAACCGCGCGAGGGGCGCGCGTGGCGTGGTTGATCGCGGTCGCGGTCACGTCAGGCCGCCGCCCGGCGGCGCGCCGCCCATTGCAGCAAGTTGATGGTCAGCAGCAGGGTGAACGAGGCCACCAGCATCACCAGCGCCACGGCAGTAGCGCCGGCATAGTCGTACTGCTCCAGCTTGGTAATGATGAGAAGAGGAACGATCTCGGTCTTCATTGGCATGTTGCCCGAGATGAACACGACCGAACCGTACTCGCCGATGGCGCGCGCAAATGCCAGGGCAAAGCCGGTCAGCAGCGCGGGAGCAACGGTGGGGAAGACCACCCTGGTGAAGGTCTGCCACCGGCGTGCCCCCAGGCTGGAAGCCGCCTCCTCTACTTCAACTTCCAGGTCGTCCAGGACCGGTTGAACGGTGCGCACCACGAAGGGCAGGCCGATGAAGATGAGAGCTACCGTAATCCCGATCCAGGTGTACGAGACCTTGATGCCCGCCGGCTCGAGGAAACTTCCAATCCAGCCGTTGGATGCATACAGCGTGGTCAATGCAATGCCGGCTACCGCGGTCGGCAACGCGAACGGCAGATCCACCATTGCATCCACCACCTTCCGTCCGGGAAAGCGGTAGCGCACCAGGACCCAGGCCACCAGAAGCCCGAAGACGGTGTTCACCAGCGCGGCGACGAAGGACGCGCCGAACGTCACCCGGTACGATGCCACTACCCGTGGATCGGTGACGGTAGACCAGAACTGAGCGGCGCTGAGCTCAGAGGTCCGGGTGAATACCGTCGCCAGCGGCAGCAGCACCATAAGGCTTAGATAGGTGCAAGTGATTCCCAGCGACAGACCGAATCCCGGCAGTACGCTCCTCGACTTGTGCCGCATCATGCCCTTTCTCGCCGGGCCCTAGCGGCCCGGCTGGTAGATCTGATCGAACAGCGCGCCATCTGCGAAGTGCGCCGTATGCGCCTTCTTCCAGCCACCAAAGACCTCGTCAATGGTGACGAGTGTGACCTTGGGAAACTGCGCCGCGTACTTTGCCGCCACACTCGCGAGCTGGGGACGATAGAAATGCCGGGCTGCAGCTTCCTGCCCTGCTTCGGTATACAGGTAGTCCAGGTATGCCTGGGCCACGGCCTTTGTGCCGTGCTTGCCCGCAACCTTGTCCACGACGCTCACTGGTGGCTCCGCCAGAATGCTGATCGACGGGGCGACGACCTCGAACTTGCCGGGCCCCAGCTCCTTGATGGCCAGGAGCGCCTCGTTCTCCCAGGCGATCAACACATCTCCGATGCCACGCTCCACGAACGTGGTGGTGGAGCCACGGGCCCCGGCATCGAGCACCGGGACGTTCTTGTAGAGCCTGCCGACGAACTCCTTGGCCGTGGCCTCACTCCCGCCCGGCTGACGCAAGGCCCACGCCCAGGCCGCGAGGTAGTTCCAGCGCGCTCCACCTGAGGTCTTGGGGTTGGGTGTAATGACCGAAACTCCGGGCTTGGCCAGATCGCCCCAGTCCCGAATCCCCTTGGGATTGCCCTTCCGCACCAGCAGGACCATGGTCGAGGTATAGGGCGAGCTGTTGTGGGGAAGGCGGCTCTGCCAGTTGGCCGGCAGGGTCCCGCCCTTTTCGGCTATCTGGTCGATGTCATAGGCTAGCGCCAGCGTCACCACGTCCGCCTCCAGGCCATCGATCACCGAGCGGGCCTGCTTGCCCGATCCGCCGTGCGACTGGCGGATCTTCACGTCCTGCCCGGTCTTTCCCTTCCAATAGGTAGCGAACTGCTGATTGATGTCCTGGTATAGCTCCCTGGTGGGATCGTAGGACACGTTTAACAGGGTCACCGGCTTCTGGGAGCTTTGTCCTGCCAAGGGAGCCGCCGCGAAGGCCAGAAGCAGGGTCGGTGCAAGTCTCTTCATGATCTCATCCGTTAAAGAGCGAAGTCAGGACTAGAACGAAGTCTGGAAGCGGGTGATAACGGCGTTCTCGGCTTCTCTGTCACCGGTGGCCGCTCCGCCCACGAAGGTCGTGTGCTCGTAGTTCACCGCGACCTTGACGGCTCGCGTGAAGTGCCAGTTGACCCCGACCCCCCAGGCGTCGGCGTGCTGGGCACTGGCGGTGCTGGTGGCGTAGGTCGGGAAGGATGCCTCATCCAGGTTCAGCTGGCCGTAGCGGGCCACCAGCTCCAGCGCGCCAAAGCCGCCCTCACGCAGATCGAAGGGCTTCTTCGGAGTTGGGCTCCGGAAACCGGCTCGCTCCCCGGTGAGGAAGAACGACCCGATAGCCTGCCAGGCGGTGTGCTCCAGCTCGGCAGTCGCGCCAGCCCGGGTCACCTCGTTCCGGGTAATCACGTACTCGCCCAGAAGCCCCAAGGGGCCGGTGTAGAAGTAGCCCTGGGGAGAGAGCCGCTGGCGCTTCCCGTTGGCGAACACGGTGTTCGCCGGGGTTGTGGAGCTGCTGTTGTAGCGGAAGAGCGTCTGCTGTCCCGGGGTCCGATACGTGGGCAAGCCCGGCGTGGCGGTGGACCCGCGCTCGAGGCCGGTGCTGCCTGCGACACCGATTCCCAGGCCCCGAAGCGAGCCGGTCTTGAACGGCTGCATGAAGACGCGAGCCGCAAAGTCCTTGGCGTCGCTCAGGTCGTCTCCCCCGTTGGCCAGGTCGGGAACGCCGTTGAAGACGCCCACCTGGTACGCCAGCACGCCCTCGGAAATGTCGCCCGAGACCTGGAGCCCGATATCACGGCTGGGGACGAGGTTGGTCGG
Source organism: uncultured Gemmatimonadales bacterium (assembly GCA_963740175.1). Taxonomy (GTDB): domain Bacteria; phylum Gemmatimonadota; class Gemmatimonadetes; order Gemmatimonadales; family GWC2-71-9; genus CAVVWJ01. The sequence continues at coordinate 405 of CAVUDL010000010.1, read as the reverse complement.
AAGGCCGCGCTCCGCGAAGGAGATGTCGGTGGCCGACTGCAGCCGCTCCAAGCCTACCGGTGGCTTGAACTTCCCGGCTCGTACCATGAACTGAGGGGCGAACTTGCCGTCCCAGTAGGCGTCGAAGATGGCGGGGGAGGCACCGCCGAAGTCCGGCATCAGCCGGAAGTCGAAGTATCGGCCCACAGTCGCTTCAAGGATGGGGCGCGCCCGGCGGATCAGAAGATTGTCCACCCCGGCGGTGACATCGGTGGTGGGATACATGCGGCCATCGCCCTGGAAATAGCCGCGGAAACGGAGGCTGTAGCGGCCGTCGGCAGACTTGAGGCTGAACCCATCCTTGGCACTGGCGGTCGCAGTCACCTTGTCCTTGGCGGCGGCCGCGGCACTGTCGGCGGCCAGCTC
>CAVUDL010000009.1:0-123902 GCA_963740175.1 uncultured Gemmatimonadales bacterium | reverse complement strand
CCGGCTACGCGCCCCGCGACTCAGGGTGGGACCGAAACGCTGCTACTAGTCGAGGACGAGCCGCAGGTGCGGGAGTCGGTGCGGCGGCTGTTGGAATCACAGGGGTATACCGTCCTTGAGGCCCAGAGTGGCGAGGACGCTCTCCAGCTTTACGATCGCAATGCCGCCGGCATAGATCTGGTCGTTACTGACGTCACCATGCCAGGAATCAGCGGGTACGAGCTGGTGCAGCAGCTGCGCGCCCGCGCTCCCGGGCTCAGGGTGCTGTTCATGTCCGGCTACGCTGACCGCCCCACAGCGAGCAACGGTGGGGTCGGAAGCGGAACAGGATTCGTGCAGAAGCCATTCGACGTGAAGACGCTGATGCAGCGGGTGCGCGAAGTCCTGGAAGGGTGAAAGAAGAGCGTAGACAGTAAACTGTTCACGTTTTTGTAACGAGCTCCACCAGTTCCTCCGGCTTCTCCAGCCAGTAGTCCGGGGCCGATTCCTCGAGGTGAGCTCTGTGAAACGGTCCCCACAGCGCTGCGGCGGTCAATACCCCCGCGGCTCGGCCCGCGTGCATGTCATGCACGCTGTCTCCCACGTACAGCGTACTGGCGGGATCCGCGTTGAGTAGGGTCACTGCCTTCTCCACCGGCTCGGGGTGAGGCTTCGGGTTGGCAACTTCATCGGCGCACACCAGTACGTCCATTAAGGGCTGCAGTCCCACCAGCGTCAGTCCCCTGAGGGCGCCGTGACGGTTCTTGCTTGTCACCAGTCCGGTCTGGCGCCCGGCGGCCCTGATGCTTCGGACCGCATCGAGCACGCCGGGATACACGGTGACCATACGATCGTGGTGCTTCAGGTTGTACTCGCGGTAGGTGGCGATCATGGCTTCGATGGTACCGCTCTGGTCGCACCATTCCGCCAACTGCACCGTAAGCGGGGTTCCAACTCCCTTGAGCCAGTCCGCGTCGGTTCGCGCCGGGAGGCCGTGCTGCGCCAGCGTGTGATGGTAGCTGTCCAGGATCAATCGGAGGGAGTCGATGAGAGTCCCATCCAAGTCGAATAAAACGGTGCGGATTGTCGGCATCGGCTGAAATTAGCGAGTACGGCGCGGCTTGCGCAGTCGCTGGATGCGCCATAATCTCAGGACTTCCCAAGCGGGTTCCTATCCAGGCAGTAGAGCTCCTGCTGGCCCTGGACTTCGAGGAGAAGCCACCAGTGCGAGAAGCGAGGCTGCGACCCGAGTTCGCCGACAAATACGCCGATCTCCAGCCAGGCGTATGGGTCAGTGCAGCCGGCCTGGCAGAGCAGCTCATCACTCAGTTCCTGCGTGAGGGCGTATCGGATACGGAGCTCCCGCAGAGGGTCCTCGATCCGGCTCATTTCGAGTTTCGGGGAGGCGAGGGTGTAGGCAGCAAGCCGGCAACGGCGAGATAGTTCTGCGCTACGGGCCGAAAACAATGAGGCCGGTCAACCGGGCTTCGATTCCGCTCCATTCGGGCTGAGGCAGAGTTCCTCTCAGGCCGGTTACGAGTTGCCGGTCTGAGGTGTTTACCAGCCGGTCCAGTAACAGCTCCTCACCCGCCGTATGCCCCCCAGCCACAAATCGCAGTCCCAGTTCCAGCTCTGACAGACGCTTCTCCTGCCGCAGCCGGGCGGCATTGCGAATCAGCGCGCTCAGCCGTGCGGCAATGGCCCGTCCCGATGGAGTCGGGTCGGCGGCCAGCCACCTTCCGCCACGGGTCAGAGCCAGACGCTGCCTGACGAGCGGGGTGAGAAGGTCCAGGTAGCGGCGGAGCTCAGGTGGTGCCGGGCATCGCCCTCCGCCCCGGGCAGCGGCGCGTAAACGATCGGTGATCAGCTCGGGCTCCTCGGTCCAGGCACCGTTGGGATCCAGCCAGCCGACCACTGCAGAAAGACAGGTCGGCGGATTTCCGGGACGATAGAGGCCGATTCCCGCCAACAGGCCGCGGTGGGAAGAGCAGATTTGGGCCACTCCAGGCACCGCGTCCGGCCGGCCCAGCTCAGCCGCCAGGTCGCTTCGCCAGCGCCAGATGCCTCGTCCACTGGGCCCCAGGCCCACGGTTTCGGGAAGCTTCTCCTTTCGAGCGAGGGTAGCCTCCATGCCCAGCAACCGCTCGAACGATGCTGGTGGAGTAAACCGAAACACCTCGACTTCCGCGTGCCGCGATCCCAGCCGGGCGGATCTCCCTTCCCGCTGCTCCAACCGCATTGGTGTCCACGGCAAGTCGTAATGCACTACCCGCTTGGCATACTGGAGGTCGAGGCCCTCGGCAGCCACGTCGGTTACGATGAGGTGACTCGGGGCGGAGAGCACTGAGCCATTTTCTCGAAACCATCCGAGCACAGTGTTCCGGGGCAGCCGGCTATGGCCGATTCCTGCCTTGCTGCCGGTGCACCAGGCCAGCCTCAGGTCTGTCAGCCGGCGCCGGATGTACCGTACAGTGTCGCGACTTCCCGAAAAAACCAGGCTCGGCTGGCCCTGCTTCAGGATGTCGCTCAGGCGGCTGAGTTTCTCGTCCTGCCGTTCCATTGCGGCGCTGGCCACCGGGAGGATTTCGTCCAGTACCGTGAGATCGCCCAGTTCCAGCTCGCTTGTGTCCGCGCTGCCGGACAGAAGCTCCCACCAGACCAGCTGATCGCCTGACTGGCTGGTGAAGCGTCGTAGCTCCCGCCGATCCGGGACGCAGCCGGCGCGGACCGCATCCTGCGCGTGCAGCAGCAGCCTGCGATAACGCTGAAGCGAACCCGCCAGCGCTGCCGGGCTGGATGCCGCGGCCCACAACAACACTCCCCGTACCAACACCGATATCGATCGGGTCCGAGAGAGGGAAAGTTTGCCGATTAGATCCGCGGATGCATCGAGCGCGGCGCACTCTTCGCGCGTAGGGGCGCTGAGGCTGGCTGTCTTCCGGGGCCGGGCCGACGCGGCGCCATCGTGCTCCAGCACCAGCTGGCCCAGTGCCGGATGTGCCCGGTTACCGGCAAGCATCGCCCGGAGAGATGGCACTCCGTCAAGCGCGAGAACATTGTCACGTACCGCCAGCAGGAGCTGGGCTCCCAGCTCTGTGAGGCGATTGATGACCGGTGTTGCGGTGACCAGGAGGGCTGGTCGGCTCACCATCCACTGCGCCACGTGGACGTATCTCTTGGTCGACCGGTTCCGGAAATGGTGGGACTCGTCCACGATCACCAACCCGTGGGTGTCCCGCGGCAGCCGCCCGCGACTGGCCTGCTCGTGAGAACAGAGGACCACCGGAACCGCCAGAGCCGCCGCGGTCGCTCGCCACTGGGTCAAGAGCGTTGCGGGAACCAGGCAGGCGGTGCGATGCCCTCGATTGAACGCCGCCGCCACGGCGAGTGCGATGTAAGTCTTGCCGCTCCCAACCGGGTCCGCCAGCAAGGCGCCGTTGTACCGGCGTACCGCGGCCAGCGCCCGGCGGAAGCTCACTCCCTGGGTCTCCAACAGCCACGGCGGCGCGGGAGCCGTATCCTCTGCTGGATTCAGGCTGCAGGCGATTGACGACGCAACGGATGCGGCTAGCGCATCCGGGCCCGCTCGGAGTGCTGTCGAGAGGGGCTCTGGAACTGGTGTGAGTGACTCAGCGACGATTGCCGGCGGCGCCACCCACCACGGAACGAAGTGCATGTTGGGCAGCACGCGAGAGGTCAAGATGGCGCGCCAGTCGCTCGTCCAGCTCGGCTTGGACGTCGGAGCCGAGCCGGGCGGTACGGGCCAGCTCGGATAACACCGGATCGGTCGCGGCAGATGTGGGGAAGGGAAGGCCGGCTACGATCTGCGCGTTGAAACGGGAGAACCCTCCCGCCGCCGGAACCGCCGACAGCTGGGCGGCTGCTCTCAACCAGGTCGAGTTGAGACTTGCGGCCAGCGACTCGGCGGCAGCTGCGGTTTCACTGGGTGCGACATAACAGCTGTTGAGTGGTACCAGCTGTCGATCGTCGTGGGTGGTAAGCGCCGCGGCCGCCAGCCGTCGCGCCAGATCGGCCCATACTACTCGATATCTGGCGGTAGCAGCACGAACTCGATAGAGGGTCCATGCCGGCCCGGATACATAGTCTCGGCGGCGGCGCAGCTCCGCTTCATGCTGTGCGAGGTAGGCTGAGGAGGCAGGCGGCAGCCGCGCTCGTGGGTGCCCCGAGTCATCGTGGGTCCAGAGCATCCGAACGGTGGGGAAGCACCGGAAGGGGTGGACGTCTCGTCCCCTCACCGCCCACCGAAGCAGATACGGTTCCAGTCCGTCGGGTGGATCGAGGAAGACGTGATTGGCGCCGGTCTTGAGGCCGAGCTGGCACAGGAATCTTTCGCTTACCGTCGGATGAGCGGCCTGCAGAGTGGAAAGCACGTTACGCAGCCGATTCCTGACCAGAATCCAGGGCCCGCCGCCGGCGAGCGTCGCCTGCGCAAGACGCCGACCTTTCGTGACTTGAAGAGCGGTGCGGACTCGGTGATTTGCCGGAGGGTGCGCCTTGCTCGCGACGATTGCCATGGGATACACGGTGGCGTCGAAATCACCTCCAGCTTCAGCCGTCAGGTCCTCGACCGCGTGAATGGTTGTGATGCTGGCAAGCGCATGCCGAACTGGCACCGCATACCCCGCCGCTGCGAGCTTCGCGGGCACCAGCATGGCCAACACCCCGCCAGGACAGGCGAGCTCCAGACCCCGCTCAAGGAACGCCACCGCCAGATCAGGCTTGTTCCCATAGCTGTGGGACACTCCACGCCACCAGCGATATCGGTTACTCAGCCGGTGCCGAACTGTGGGAGGGATCTGCTCCGAGCGTAGCCACGGTGGGTTTCCTATCACCACATCGAACCCACCTTTGGCGAACACATCAGCGAAGTGGCTCTGATAGTGGAACCAGGGCACCTCGCCGTCTCGAGCCAGCCGCTTGCGGGCCTCCCGCAGCGTACGGCCGCGGCGGCGAAGCTGGCCCAACCGTTCTCGCAGCTCTCGGTCAAGACCACGCGGCTGCCCGAAGAGATCGTCCGATCGGGCAGAACGAACGCATTCCGCCGCTGCCGCCTGGTTCCGTGCTTCGGCGGCCCGGAGCGACTGAGCCAGAGCGGTCGCTTCCGCCCGGCGGAGCTGCCGAACCAGCGTGCGCTTCTCTGTACCAGTAGCGGTGATCAGCTCCCGACGGATGGCTGAGAGATCCGCGGCGATTTCGGAGGTGTACGGTGAAATCCCTTCGCTCTGGTCTATAGGATCGAACAGACTGTCTCCCTGCCTTACCAGGCAGTCGAGATTCGGTAGCGGTGAGACACCCTGTGCCTCCCGAGCCGGATCCTCGGCGATGACCGCCAACCAGAGCCGAAGCTCGGTAAGGCGTACCGCGGCGGCCGACTGGTCCACTCCGAAGAGGTTCCGCTGCAGGACGCCGCGCTTTCGGGCCGATGGTGTTCCCTTGGCGCCCGCGGCAGCAAGGCGATCGAGGGCGCCCAGAAGGAATGCCCCTGAGCCGACTGCTGGATCCAGCAGAGTGATCCCGGCCAGGACCCGCGCGGTGGCTGGGTCCGGTTCCGCCAGCCTCCGTTCCGCTTGCCCATCTCCACACCGCAGGCGATTGGCCAGCCAGGCGGCCAAAGCCGCGTCGAGTACCCGACCCACCAGGCGTGCGGGCGTATAGAAGGAGCCGGAGGCATGCCGGATCTCGGGAGCCATGACTCCTTCGAAGACTCGACCCAACATGTCTGGAGCTACGCCCCCATGAGTGTCTCCTTCGGCTATGGTGAAGTGAAACCGCTCGAAGAGCCGGTCGAACGCCTCGCGCCAGAGATCGTTGGGAAAGTCCCAAGGGAACCGCCGCTCCAGGGCATGAGGCTCGAACAACCCGCCATTGAGAAAGGGTATGGAACCAAACGCAGACGCGGTGCGGCTGCGTTCGTCAGGCGGGCGGTTCAGCGTGCCGAAGAAGAGCGGTCGCAACAGATCGCGATGTATCCGGCGCCGGCGCCGGAGGCAGCGATCCACTTCTTCCGCCATGAAGCGGTCCCGCCCGCCGAGCCAGCCTTTCGTCTGTACGAAGTAGAGGAAGAGGATCCGGGTGAGCTGAAGAAGCGCCAGATTGTGCCGATCCAGATACGGTATGTGGCGAGGCAAGCCGCCGCACAGACGCTCGAGGGTGGAACGGAACTCACGAAAGAAGCGGCGGCTGACAGTCTGGGCGCTGAGTGCATCGGCCGCTCTCGAGGCGAACGATAGGGCTCCCCCCTCGGATGTGGCCATCAGTCTGCGCAACGTGGCCAACGCCCCGGCCCCAGGTGCGGCAAGGTTCAGTAGCAGGCCGGGGCAGCCATTCATGGCCACAGCCACAGCCAGGCATCGTGCATGGTGGTCCAGCGCGAACACCAGACACACGCGTCCCTTCCTCTCCATGGCCCGCGCCAGCTTTTCGGCGGCGGGTTCCGGCCGTTCAGCCTCTATGGCAAACCATGGCAGCTCGGCAGTTCTGCCTACCACTGCCATGCTTGGCCGGCCACGCCGAGGTACCATGGGAATCTGTTCCCAGAGCGGCTGGTGGCCGAGTGCGGCCACCAGCAGTGGGAGGCGGTCGAGTGACCGTATTTCGGGGAGGAGTGTCTCGAGGTTCATCCGCGGGGCGCTCCGGGTGTTGCGGAGCCCCACGGTATGCTGGTGGAGGCAGGATCATCGCATCAGAATGCGGCAGCGTGTGGCGAAATCGCATGTTCGGTTCCGGACTGGCGGCCCAGGTTAGTATTCCATATCGCCGGTCCCAATGTTCATCCCTGAACCCTGCGCCATGTCCTTTCGATCTCTATGCACCGCGTTCATTGCCCTCTCGGCCCCCGCTGCGGCTGTCGGGCAAGGCGTCTCCGACAGCGGCACATTCGTGATCCGCCGGGGATCCGACACGGTCGCAACGGAGCAGTTTGCCAGGACGGCAACCAGGCTCGAGGGTACCCTCGCCTTACGCAATGCGAAGCGGACCTCTGAGCGGTGGACCGCTGTGGTCGCGCCGGATGCGACGCTTCCACTGATCGAGGTAACGGTACGGGAGGGGACCGACAGCGCGGGCAGGCCAGCCAGGGTAACGCAGCGGGCACGCGTAATCTTTAAGGAAGACAGCGCTGCGGTGGACGACGTCGGAGGCAACGGGATCCAAACCCGGCTCTTCGGCACCGAGGCTGGGGCGGTGCCGTACCTGAATCTCTCGTTTGCCCTTCTGGAACAGGCGGTACGCCGGGCACGGGTCGCCGCCCAAAACCGGGTTCCATTCTTCAATCTGGGAGGCGGCCAAACGGTCAGTGCGCAGTTTTCCCCGCTGGGAAGTGACTCCCTGCTGCTTGAGATCGGGGACGTGCGCTACGAGCTTCGGATGGATGCCGCCGGCCGACTGCTAGGCGCCCGCATACCGGCACAGGGTGTGGTGATCGAGCGGCGTTAATTGCGATAAATCCTCCCCCGCCACTCGACCCTTCCACCGCCCCGCCAGGTTGAACGGCCCACGATGAACAATGCCATCAGCGCGCCCAGCGGGTACGCTGCTCCATAAAGCACCGGGATCCGCATCAGCCGGGACATCAGCATCCAGAACAAGGCCGACAGTAGCGTGGCGACAAGGGCCGGCAGAGTGAACGCCCTCACTGGAGGGTGGATTGCTCCTGCAAGCAACACCGCCGGCGGAACCAGCCAGAATCCGAGGGCGACCACGAGCATGAGCGGAACCAGGGCTCGCAGCAGCGGCTGATGGGGGAACGAGCGACGGCCGCCCAGATAGATATTCTTCGACCAGCCTTCGACCAGCTGCCTGAGGTTCTGGTACATCCGGGTTTCCATCAGCCGCTCCGCATATGCGAAGTAGAGCCTGCGTCCCTGACGCACGAACGCCTGTGCCAGTGCCAAATCCTCGGCTACTTCGTGCCTGACACCGAAGTGAGTGCCGGCGGCCTCGTACGCCTCACGAGTCGTGAGGATGAACTGGCCATTGGCGATGACATCGCGCTCGGTGCGGGCACGGTTCACCGACGCAGGATCATACCGCAGCGCCAGGAGAAACCAGATCTGGGGCATGACCGCCCGTTCCCAGAAGCTCACACAGCGTTGAAGTGGTGAGACGGTCACCAGCCCGGCGTCTTCCCGGACGAGCGCCCCCACCGCGTGGCTCAGCAACGCCGGCTCGTGTCGCGTGTCGGCATCGGTGAACAGGAGGAGCTCCCCGGCAGCGGCCTGGTATCCCTGGTAACAGGCCCAGGGCTTACCGTACCAACCCTCCGGCAGCTCCTCTCCCGCGATCAAGCGAAGCCGGGGATCGGCCACTGTCGATACGATGGCCGCGGTGTCATCGGTAGATCTATCGTCGACCACCAGCAGCTCTAAGGGCTGATACTCGGTCGCCAGAATCGAGCGCACTACTGTTGCTATGGTGGATGCCTCGTTCCGCGCGGGGACGATCACGGTGACGAGCCGGCCCTCCACGGCTGGAGCGTCGGTCAGATCCGGTTTGCGGGTGGTGAGGCGGGGAAGGGTAACGAACGGCAGGAGCCAGGGAATGACCGGAATGAGGTCGCTGACATGGAACATGCCGGCCAGCGTGCGATGGCCTACCGGCCGGAGCCGGCGACGGCCTGAAGCTCCCGTTCGAGCGCGGTGAGTTGGCGTCCGAGCTCGCCGAAATCGTTGGAGACGCTCAGCGCCGGCACCCCGTTCTGGGAGAACAGCGTGGCAACCAGTGCATCGGTATAGCCCACGACGGCGACAGCGATACCCTTGTCGATTGCGCGGTTCAGTCTCAACATGATGGCCATTCCCTGGCGGGCTCTCATGGCCACCAGGACCGGGGCCAGATTCTGGGTGAGCAGCTCCCGCAGGTACGCCAGCTCCTCTACGACTTCTCCCGCTGCCAGGCCGCGAGCCGATGCGATCCGCCCGTAATGTTCGCACACGTGAAACCATACGGGGTTGGCTTCCCGCCTGAGGGGGCCAACCATCTCGGTCAGAACGTCGAAGAGAAGCCGGAACTCCCGCTCGACCGTTGGCCGCGGTATCGTGGAGGCGGCGGTCACGCGATCTCCCAGCCAGTCGGCCCACTGAGTGACCATCGACTCGCGCATCTCTGCGATGACACGTCCGGCATCGATCAAAACGGGTTCGGAAGCACGCACGTTGCGGTCTCCCCGGTAAGGGTTCGTCAATTTACAGTCGAGAGTTTATGGGGTCAAAACCGGTCGTACGGCCTCCAAAACTGGTCGCGGGCAGCCGCGTCGCGTTGGTAGCGCCGGCGGGACCGCTGCTGGAACAGGATGATCTAACACGGGCCGGCGCACTCTGCCGTGCTCTGGGTTACGAAGCGGTGCTGGGCAAAAGCGCCCATGAGCGCCACGGCTATCTTGCCGGGACCGACGACGAGCGGCTGACGGATCTGAATTCCGCCCTGGCTGATCCATCAATCGATGCCATTTGGTGCATCCGAGGTGGCTATGGCTCGATTCGGCTGCTCGATCGAATCGACTATGAGGCGATAATCCGGCGGCCCAAGATCGTGATCGGATTCTCCGACATCACCGCGCTGCTCAACGCCATGACCCGGCTGACCGGCGTCGTGACCTTTCACGGCCCGGTTGCTCGGGCCAGCATGACGGAGTTCAGCCGCCGCCATTTCGAAGTGGTCCTGTCGGGCGCGGGCGCCGCCGGCCGCCTGGAGCGCTTGCCGGAGCCCCCTGGTGTGCTCCTATCGCAGGAAAACCGGATCGTCACGTTGCACCCCGGTGTCGCCGAAGGGCCGCTGGTCGGCGGCAACCTGACGCTGCTGCAATGTCTGATTGGCACGCCCTACTTTCCCGACATGTCCGGAGCCATTCTGTTTCTCGAAGACGTCGGTGAGGACTTGTACCGCGTAGACCGGATGCTTTCCCACCTGCGACTCGTTGGAGCACTCCAGCGGTTGGCTGGCGTCGTGATCGGCCGCTTCACTGACCTGGAGCGCGCCAATCGCGACGGCGCCCTCGGCTTCGATCAGGTACTGGCACACTACCTCAGGCCTCTCGGTATCCCCGCCGCCTACGGTTTTCCCATCGGACATATCGAGGAGCAGTGGACTCTACCGCTCGGCGTCAAAGCTCGGCTGGACGCCGCCGCTGGAGAAGTGGAACTGCTCGAGCCAGCCGTTGCTTAGGGCCTTCAGTCTCTCCGCATGGCTACCCCGACGCTGACCAAACACTCATTGACCGGGGCCCTGGGGCCCATCCTGGTCGACATCCGCGCTGGGGGCAGATCCACGCCCCGTCCAGCGGTGATGGTTTTGCACGGCTATAAAGGCTTCAAGGACTGGGGGATGTTTCCTCCCCTGTCTGACCGCCTGGCCCGGGCAGGCTTTACGGCGGTGAGTCTCAACTTCAGCGGCAGCGGGGTGGACGACGCCGGAGACTTCGCTTTCCCCGAACGGTTCGGCCACAACACTTTCTCCGCCGAGCTGGGCGATACAATCACTGTCCTGGACAGTCTCTTCCAGGGAGAGCTCGGGGTCCCCCCTCCGACCAGCGTGGGATTGGTCGGACATTCGCGCGGCGGAGGGATCGCCGTCCTTCAGACTGCCCGGGACCCTAGAATTCACGCCTTGGTGACCTGGGCTGCCATCTCGAGCGTGCAACGCTGGTCAGCCGAGGATCGTGAGTCGTGGCGCCAGGCCGGAAAGATGGCGGTGACCAATACTCGAACCGGCCAGGTGCTTCCTCTCTACCCGGACGTCCTGGACGACATAGACCAGCATGGCGCCGCCCTAGACATCCTGGCCGCGGCGCGCCGGATCCGGGTCCCCTGGCTCTTGATCCATGGCGCCGAGGACGAATCCGTTCGCTTTACCGAGGCGGAGTTGCTCCGATCCGCTGGCGCCACTGAGCGAACCCAGTTGTTGCCTGTGGATGGCGCTGGACACACGTTCGGTGCGGCGCATCCCTGGCGGTCCAGCACGCCGGAACTGGACCTCGTCTTCGACGCCACCCTCGATTGGCTGACGGGCGAGCTCAAGTAGCGCAGGTATCCGCACCTTCGATGCCAGCGACAAGCCATTGCCTGATCACTACCTTGCTGTGGGTGGGGCAAACTCCAACGTCGCGATGATGCGGCAGTGCGACGCCCACCGGTCCCTTGACCCCACGCGATCCATCGGCGAATCTCTAACAATGCCCATCTACGATTACCGTTGCGGCGGTTGCGGCCGGGAGTTTGAGCAACTGGTTCGCGGCGGGGAGACCGTCACCTGCCCCCAGTGTGCCGGCGTGAATCTAGAGCGACTGCTGTCCGTGACGGCCCGCCCCGCGACCGGTTCCACCAGGCCCGACAGCTACGGTCCTCCCATGCCGCGCGGCGGTGGCGGGTGTTGTGGCGGTGGCTGCGGATCACATTCCCACTGAGCCACGTCTTACTCGACTTCCCGAGCGCTTGTCTGCCGGGCCCCGTTCGGGTGACGAGGACTCCTCGCTCATTTGGGCGGCAGTTGCCGCCATCCTCACCCCCGATCCCGAAGCAATTCTCCTGATCCGCCGGGCCGAACGGCCGGGGGACCCCTGGTCCGGCCACATGGCATTGCCCGGGGGCCGGCGCGAACCCGGCGACCCGGATCTCCTGGCCACGGTGGTTCGGGAGACAGCCGAGGAACTAGGCGTAGATCTTTCGGGAATACGACCTTCCGGGATCTTGGAAGACGTGGTGCCCCGGACTCCGGTGCTGCCGCCGGTGGCGGTCCGGCCATTCGTATTTGTACTCCCCACCCGTCCGGCGCTCACCCCCAATCATGAAGTGGCCTCGGCCCAGTGGGTGCCACTCGATGATTTGTTGATCCCTGGGGCCTACCATCCCGTGCGCCTCACCGTCGCTGAGCAGAGTCGGGATTTTCCGGCCTATCAGATCGAGAATGCCTTGATCTGGGGGATGACCGAGCGGATCCTGACGAACCTGTTGGACCACGTTCGGTAAGCGGGGGTCTGATCTCCCGTGAGGTTTTCGCAGCCCAGAAACTTGACATTAGGATGGTCTTAGACGATAATTAGCCTAACCTAAATCTACGGCTTTCTATGAGTGCCGCAGTCGCAGGCGAGCCCCTTACCCGCTCAGTCGAAGATTACCTCAAGGCCATTTACCAGTTGTCCCCGGAAGGGCGCCCCGCGTCTACCAGCGAGATCGCCCACCTCCTAGCGCTTTCGGCTCCGTCTGTCACCGGCATGGTCAAGCGGCTGTCGGAGCACGGCCTGCTGGAGCACATCCCCTATCGGGGGGTCCAGCTCACCGAGGAGGGCCGCCGTGCCGCGCTTCGCATGGTTCGACGGCACCGCCTGATCGAGGCCTACCTGGTGGAGTTCCTGGGTTACTCCTGGGACACCGTCCACGAAGAGGCAGAGCGGTTGGAGCATGCGGTCTCTGATACGATGATCGAGCGGATGGCCGGCGCCCTGGGGAATCCCAGCGTCGACCCCCATGGAGATCCTATCCCGACGGCCGACGGGGAAATCCAGGAGCTGGCTTGTATCGCCCTGTCCGACGTTCCGATCGGGGAGACGGTCGAGATCAGCCGGGTACAGGAGAGCCAACCCGAGCGTCTGCGCTATATCGCTTCCCTAGGGCTGAGGCCCGGCGTCCACGTCACCGTGGTGAACCGGCAGCCGATCGATGATCTGGTCACGATCAAGGTCGGCTCGCACAAGCAGGTGATCGGGCGCGAGCTGGGTCACGCGCTCCTGTGCTCTCACGAGTGATCCCGAAGAAGGCTGACAAGGAAGAGGGGGGAAATGTCACGAAAGAAGGATCTGGTGGACCAGTCTATGACTCGGAGGGAGCTGCTGAAGGCAGGTGCCTTGGGCACAGTCGGCATCGCCGCGGCGGGAAGCGTGCTCACGATTCCGGGACTGGGGCAGTCGCCGGCGCAGGGAGCCCAGAGCAACGCATCGCATCACGATATGATGACCGTCGGGAATCTGGCTCCCGGTTCCTTCGATCCTACCAAATTTCTCACGCACTTCGACACGGGAAATGTCTCACGGCTTCCCTCCGGCCAGACGGTGCGCGAGTACGAGCTAATTGCCGAGGATCGCGAGATAGAGGTTGCTCCCGGAGTGTTCTACCCTGCATGGACCTATAACGGTCAAGTGCCCGGGCCCACCATCCGGTGCACTGAAGGGGACCGGATCAGGGTGAGGTTTATCAACCGCGGCAGTCATGCTCACAGCATCCACTTCCATGGTATGCACCCATCGAACATGGATGGGGCGTTCGAACCGGTGAGCCCTGGTCGGAGCTACGTCTACGAATTCAACGCGGAGCCCTTTGGGCTGCACCTGTACCACTGCCATACCGTGCCCATCAAGCGCCACATCCATAAGGGTCTGTACGGTGCCTTCATCGTAGATCCGAAGGCTGGTCGCCCCCCGGCCCGGGAGCTGGTGATGGTGATGAACGGGTTCGATACGAACTTCGATCAGGAGAATGAGATCTACGCCGTCAATACAGTCGCCTTTCACTATCAGAAGTACCCGATTCGGATCCGGCAGGGAGAGCTGGTACGGGCGTACGTGGTGAATGTGACCGAGTTCGATCTGCTGAACTCCTTCCACATTCACGGCAACCTCTTTCGACTGTACCGCACCGGTACCGATTTGACCCGCTATGAATGGACTGATGTCGTCGCGCTATGCCAGGGAGAGCGGGCCGTGCTTGAATTCACGTACAATCACCCCGGGCCTTTCATGTTTCACGCCCATCAAAGTGAGTTCGCCGAGCTGGGATGGAGCGGTGTGTTCCTGGTAGAGGCGCCGCATGTCTAAGCTCGAGTTGCCGGTCGAACCGGGACCGGCTTCGGCCAGGGCAGGGAAGGGCGGGTCGGCGAAAGCCCACCGAGGGGGCTCACCGCTTTGGTTCAAGGGGCTGGCGCCGCTGGTGCTGCTTGCAGCTCTGGTGGCGTTGTTCCTGCGAGTTGGGCCGGTTGGGGTGTTTCAACAGAGCTTCCCGCCAGTGGAGGAGCTCACCATTGAGCGCATCCTCTTGCCGGCTCATGGCGTCATGCAAGTTCAGCTGGTCAACGGAGGACCCGAGCCAGTTACGATCGCACAGGTCATGGTAGACGATGCAAACTGGGTGCATCGCGTGGACGGCAGCCGCACCATTGACCGGCTGGAGCGGCGCACGATCACCATCCCGTACCCATGGGTGGAAGGCGAGCCGCATCGGGTCGCCCTGGTGACGAGCACCGGACTGACGTTTACTGGCGAAGTGGCGGTGGCTACCCTGTCGCCGACGGTGGATTCCCGCTACCTCACGACATTTGCGCTCCTTGGCATCTACGCCGGCGTCATTCCCGTCTTCATCGGCCTGCTCTGGCTGCCATTTGTACGAGCGATTGACCGGAGATGGATCGACTTCTTCCTGAGTCTCACTATGGGACTGCTGGTGTTCCTCGGTGCGGACGCGCTGGTGGAATCCTTCGAGACCTCGGGGCTGGTCGCGGGCGCATTTCAGGGGCCGGCACTGGTCCTGTTGGGAGTCGTGGCCACCCCCCTCATTCTGGCCGCCTTGGGACGCTGGCGGGGCGGAACCCGGTCAGAGCGCACTCCTCTCCAGGTAGCAGGCCTGATCGCTCTGGGCATAGGGCTCCACAATCTGGGGGAAGGCCTGGCCATCGGAGCCTCATACGCCACTGGCGAGATAGCGCTGGGAACCTTCCTAGTGATTGGCTTTCTGCTACATAACACGACGGAGGGGCTCGGAATAGTGACGCCGCTGGCAGATCAGCGGCCCCGACTGGGCTCCCTCATCCTGCTCGGCGCGCTCGCAGGAATTCCAACCGTGCTTGGCGCCTGGATTGGCGGTTTTACCTACTCACCCGCGTTGACCACGCTCTTCTTTGCGATTGGCGTTGGGGCCATCATCGCCGTGGTGTACGAGCTCTACAAGCTTTTCAGCCGCCGCGCGGGCGCGGGACTCGCCGCCCCGCTGAACACCGCCGGCTTTCTGGTGGGCATGATGATCATGTACGGAACGGGCCTGTTGGTCCCGGCATGAGGCATACGAACAACCGTGTGAACAGTGAACCGTTAACAGGGAACGGGAGCTGCAGGATGCGGCCCGCTCACTGTTTACTGTTCACCATGCACGCTTTGTTCTTGGCTGGAGCCGCGTCCGTCGCCGCACAGATCCAGGATAACAGCTTTCTCATCGAGGAGGCGTACAACCAGGAGCGGGGCGTCGTTCAGCACGTAAACAACTTTATCCGCCCCGCCGGTGGAGACTCCTGGGCCTACAACTTCACTCAGGAATGGCCGCTCGGCGGCATCCGGCATCAGCTCAGCTACAGCGTGCCGGTTCAACACGACGCCGATGGAACCGGATTGGCCGACGTCGGCGTGCATTATCGCCACCAGCTGATTGGCAATCCCGCAGCGTCAGTTGTCTTCGCTCCGCGGCTCTCCTTTTTTCTGCCCACTGGAGATCACGAAGCAGGTCGGGGTTTCGGCAGCATCAGCTTGCAGACCAATCTTCCACTGACGCTGGTTCTGACGCCTAAGCTGGTGAGTCACTGGAATGCCGGCCTGACGCTCACGCCGTCGGCCAAGAGCCTCACTGGCAGTGAGGCCACCATGGCGAGCTTCAATCTGGGCACCAGCGCCATCTGGCTGCTGCATCCGTCGTTCAATCTGATGCTCGAAGCGCTGTGGCTCAGCGTCGAAGCGGCGGGAACGGCAGGGACGACTCGTGAGGAAGTGGTGTTGCTCAATCCGGGGTTTCGTGCGGCGATCGATCTCGCCAACGACCTGCAGATCGTTCCAGGACTAGGTTACACTTTCGATGTGGGATCTTCCTCGGACGAAGAGGCGTTGTTCGTCTACCTCAGTCTGGAGCACCCTTTCACCCGCTAGTATCCTACGATGCGTCGGAGCTCTGCCAGCCGTTCCTCCCGGGCCCCCCGCAGCACGTCCCCCTCACCGTCGTAGGCCCGCTCGATCAGCCGGATCAGCTGTTGATGCTCTGCCGAAGGGAGCTGGAATCCAGTGTCCCCTTCCCATCGGGATTCCAGGGCCCGGAGGGCCGAGCTGAGCTGCGCGGTCTGTCGCTCTCCGGATTCCAAGTAGACGGTCTGAAACGGTCCTGCCGCGGCCCAGCGTGCCGCGAGCCCCGATGACATGATCGCATCCACGTCGCGCACCTCGAGAACCCCGTCCAAAACCAGCCGGATGCACTCTCGCCAGAGCGCCGCCGTGAGGCGGCCGCTGGCATTGCCGGGGATCTCTTTCCGCAGCACGACGGGTATCCGGCCGAGCTGTCGCAGCCAGTGACGCACCAGGTCGAGACTGGCCCGATCGGTGAGAGGACCAGGCACGACTTCAACCGCCGGGATGTGTTCTACCGGATCGAACCCCTGGGCCACCAGGAGCCGACCGGGGCGCCTCAGGCGGGCGCACAGCTCGGTCGGCGAGAGTCCAGGCGCGCTACACGTCACCACCGCAGCCATCCGTGCGACTCCCTCGATCTGTTCCAGCAGGCGCTGCCGGTGAAGCAGATCGCCGACAGTTGCGTCGATGATCCAATCGGCATCGGTCACCGCGTTCAGGAGGCTTCGGCCCAGGCGGGGGTCTCCGGGCAGGATCTCGCCCTCATCCGGGATCGCGGGAATTCCCGTGCCCAGTGAGTGACGCTTTCGGTTCGCTATCTCTTCGTCGCTGCTCTGAAGGACGGCCGCATCCGGGTCGTAAATAGTCAGCGGCCAGCCGGCGGCTGATACCAGGGTAGCCCAGCCCCGGCCTGATTCGCTCATTCCCACGACTGCAACCTTCGGGTGACTCTGAGCTTCCATGACTGGTCCTCCGGTTGGGTTCCACCGGCTCCGTCCCCTGCACGGCTACCTTAACACTGTACCTGGACTTCGCACGAGCAACCGAAGGAAAACAATGAGAGCCCAAGGCCTCAGATTCTGGCTTCGGCCCGCGATTCTAGTGATTATCGGCGCATCGCCCGCCGGAGCACAGATGGCTGAGGTCGCGGTCGAGCGCCGTCTGGCCGAGGAGCTTGGTCTTTCCGTCGGCGACACGGTCCGGTTGGGGCCGGCTCCGGACTCGCTGACGAGATTGGGAACCGTGGCCGCGATCTATGAGCCCCGCCCGGATCCCGCGGAAATCGCCAAACGGGAGCGCCATATCCGCCTGCACCTGCCGGAGCTGGCCGCCCTGTTGGGGGAACCGGACCGGGTGGATCGGTTTGGCATTGGACTGAGGCCGGGTGTCGATCCGGACAGTGCCGCCGCCGCACTCAATCGTAGCGCTTTTGGCTACCGAGTCCACCGCTCCAGCGCCATTGCCAGCGAGTCCTCGCAGACCTTCCTGGTGGTGAGTCGGTTTCACCGTGCCATAGCCGTCATCAGCATCGTGGCAAGTGCCGTGTTTCTCCTGTGCATCATGATGCTGAAAGTGGAGGAACGACGGCTGGACGCGGCGGTGATGCGGTTCATCGGCGTGCGCCGCCGGACGATTTTCGCAGCCCTTCTTCTCGAGGCGGCTCTGGTAGCGGTGCTTGGCTCCACAGCGGGGGCCGGCCTGGCGTATGTCGCCGGTGCGGCGACGAACGCATACTACCGTCGTTTCTTCGATACGGCTCTGACCTTTTCGCTCATCACGCCGGAGATCGTTCTCTTCAGCCTAAGCCTTTCATTGGCCCTGGGAATTCTGGCGGGCATGGCCGCGGCGTGGCGGCTGGTACGGACGCCGCCGCTGGTGCTCTGGGGCCGCCGGTGAGAGAGCTGAAATGGGGGCTCCGGAGCCTGCTCCGCCGCCCACTCAGGATGACCCTGACGATCCTCGGCATTGCAGTGTCCGCAGCCCTGTTGCTCGACATGGTAATGCTGAGCGGCGGCATCGAAAAGTCGTTCGCCGAGCTGCTCACGGCCAGAGGGTACCAGATCCGGCTCTCCCCCAAGGGCACGTTGCCGTTCGATACCGAGGCCACGCTGGGTGATGTTCAGGCAACGATTCGGAGGATCCGCGCCGATTCGTCGGTGGCCGAGGCTGGAGCCGTCCTGGTTACCTCGGTGTACGGCCAGCGTGGGGACTCGCTGACCACACTGTTCGGCTACGGCATCCAGCCGGAATCCCAGGGACTCTACCGGCTGGAGAATGGGAGCGACATCGCCTCCGACGATACGATGGGTGTGCTTCTGAGCGCGCCCGCGGCCGAGCTGCTCGGTGCTCGGGCCGGCGACACCGTGACTCTACTCGCCAGGCTCGATCCGCAGGTAGTCGCCGGTGCGATCATCCGGACCGTAGTAGTGCGCGGTTTCGTGAGCTGGGTTTACGACTACCGGGGCCAGCCGTCGGTCGGAACGACATTGCCGGTCATGCAGAGCCTGGCAGGGGGGAAGGAGGACCGAGCCTCCCTGATTCTGGTCAAGGCCCGGAGCGATGCGGACGCGCCCGCTCTGGCGCTGCGGTTACGGGAGAAGTTCCCGGGACTCGAGGTTTATAGCGTGGCGGACCTGGTGAGATTTTTCAAACAGCGGTTGGTCTACTTCCGGCAGCTCTCCTACATACTTGGCACGATGAGCCTGATCGTGAGTGTGCTGCTGATCAGCACGCTGCTGACGATCACTGTAAACGAGCGGCTGGGAGAGATTGCCACACTCCGTGCCATCGGAATCGCACGCGCAACCATCATCCGTCAGGTCCTCCTCGAAGGGGCTCTCCTGACTGGAATCGGGGCGGGGCTCGGGATGTTGCTGGGCCTGATCACCGCCCGCTATCTCGACACCATCCTCACCAGCTTTCCCGGCCTTCCCGCGGCCTTCTCCTTCTTTGTGCCGAGACGAGAGAGCATTGTCACCGCCGGGCTGGTGGTCCTGCTGACCGGAGGCCTTGCCGGGCTATACCCAGCGTGGCTGGCGGCGCGTGCCCCCATTGCCGCCACGCTGCGGTCGGAGGCTCCTTGAGTGCTTCCTCCGCAGTCCTGATCGGCCGCGATCTGTACAAGGACTATCCCATGAATGGCGCTGCCGTACACGCGCTCCGTGGCGTGTCCCTGGAGGTGCACTCTGGCGAGTACGTGGCAATCGCGGGTCCTTCTGGAAGCGGAAAGTCTACCTTGCTCCAACTGATCGGCGGCATCGACGTCCCGTCCCGTGGCACCGTAGAGCTGTTGGGAACCCGGCTGGACGGGCTGACGGATCGCGACCTCACCCGGCTCCGTCTCACCAGGCTTGGCTTTGTCTTTCAGCGCTTTCATCTCCTGCCGGTTCTCACGGCGCAGGAGAATATCGAGTTGCCCCTGGCCGAGGCGGGGGTCCCCGCCCCGGAGCGGCGGAACCGGGCGCGGGAGCTGCTGGCTTACGTCGGCCTGGAGCATCGGGCCAGTCACCGGGCAACCCAACTCTCCGGTGGCGAAATGCAGCGGATAGCCATCGCTCGCGCGATCGCCAACCGGCCGGCGCTCCTCCTGGCCGATGAACCTACCGGCGAGCTCGACGCCGCCACCGGTGGGGAAATCCTGTCGTTGTTTCGCCGCTTGAACCAAGACAACACCACGCTGGTGGTTATAACCCACGATGAACAGCTCGCGGCCCAAGCACACCGGGTGATTCACATGCTCGACGGCCGCATTCGGGGTGAGCCATGATCGCCACGCTCGCTTTCCGTCACCTCCTCGTGCGACGGCTTCGTTCGATCTTTCTGCTGCTCGGTTTTTCGCTCGGTGTGGGGGTCATGATCGTCTTGCTCTCAGTCGGTCAGGCCATGCTGGACCAGTCCCGCGACATTTCGCTGGTCGGCGGGGGAGAGCTGACGGTGCTCCCGCAGGGAATCGACATCGAAGCGATGCGCACCGGCGGGATGAGTGGGATGTTCTTCGGCATCGACCGGGCTCGGTTCCTCACCCGGCAGCTCTTTGGCGGAGGCCGGGAAGAAAGCCGAGTACGCACGATTTCTCCGGTGATCGAGGGGAAGCTGCTCTACCTGGGCCACGGCGGCCGAACCGTGGCGGTGAGAACCGGAGGCGAGATCCCGAGCCGTGCGGACGCCGTCGGCTCTGGTCTATCTCTTCTGTCGGGTCGGTGGACGGATTCCAGGACCGACTCGGCGTACATTGTTCCTGCCGCACAGCGGCTCTACGACGAGCTCGACCGCTTTCACCTGCCCCGCCAGCCAGACCCTACTTGGGCTGAGTGGCACTACTTCAACGTGGTCACGGGCCCCGAGGAGTGGTGGTACATCACGTATCTCGTCGGCGGTGAGCTCCCCGCCGGCGAGTGGGGTGGCCAGCTGCTGGTCACTCACAGGAGCCCGAGTGGGCGCTATGAGCGCTTCACCGCACAGGCTCCCTCCTCCCTGGTTGCCTTCGACACCACTCGAGCAGATGTAACCATTGCGCGGAGCTCCGTCCGCCAGCATGAGGGCACCTACCGGCTCCACGCCGAGGCCCGGGGAGTGGGTGGAGCAGTCCGGATCGACCTCACGCTGGTGCCCGCCCGTCATCGCTACTTTCCCGCGGTTGAGCTCCGCAACGATGAAATTGTCTCGGGGTATGTCGTCCCTGCCCTGAGCGCCCGCGCGTCCGGGAGGATCTGTGTGCGCGGCGGCTGCCGCAGTGTCGGCTCCGTGCCAGCTTACCACGACCATAACTGGGGCGTCTGGCGTGACGTACGATGGGAATGGGGAGCTGGTCAGGGAGATCGCTTCAACCTGCTGTATGGTGGCGTGTACGGCACGAAGGAAGAACGGGGGGACGGTCGCGCGTCATTCTTCATGACGCTGGTGGACTCGCTTGGGGTGAGGCAGGTCCTCCGCTTCAACAGCATACGTTATGAGGGCGGCAGACCAGCGTCCGGGAGGTCCGGCGCAGCAGCGCCCACCAGCTTCAGCCTGGACGCGGTTCACGGTGCCGACACGGTACATCTCAGCGTGCGGGTGACCGACGCGCTCGCCACGGTCATGAAGGCCAGCCACTTCCGGCGCGTCTTTCTTCAGATGCGGGGGGCCTTCATTCTGCAGGGTCGACTTGGAGGTGAGGCTGTGGCCGATTCGGGCTTGGGATTTTTCGAGACGTATACTCGCTGATCGGCTTACAGTGCGAGCCGCACGTTCAGGCCCGCGGAGCGATATCGGAAGGCGCCCGTGGTCGAGCTGACCGCGCTGTTGGTAATGAGGCCGAACAGCTCTACCCGGTTGCCGGACCCCCAAGCCCGGCCTAAGCGGCCCTCCACGTGCCACTCGACCTGCGCGTCCCCGTCCTCTCCCACCTGCTGTGCCCCGAGCCCTCCACCGATGCTCCCGCCCCAGGGCCGGGTATCCGCGCTGTAGGTTGCGTTCGCCTCGAGAACCGAAAAACGATCGGGGGAGAAATACCCCGCGCCTGACCGCTCGTAGCTCAAGGTCCTGCCGAACACACCTAGCGTAAGCCGGCGGTCAACCTTTTGATGCACCCCTGCTGCCACTCCGGTGCGACTGTTCCCATCGCTCAACCAGAGCTTGCTTCCGGACGCGTAGAGACTGAATCCTCGAAACGGTCTGGCGTCTAAGCCTCCCTCGAGCAGCTCCATATCCAGAGCTCGTTCGATCAGTGCGGCTGTTTCATCGAATGGCATTCGGGAGTATCCCAGATGGATGCCGATGGGCGACACGGGTCGGTAGCTGATGCGCCCCCGGTAGGTTGCCGAGGTTCGGTCAGGAGCAATCTCCGGCATCAAGTGGCGGGCCCCCCCCGCAGCTGTGGCGCTCACTTGGCCCAGGGCGAGCGTTAACCCGGCCTCGCCGCCCACCCGCGTCGCCTCTAGCACCGGATCGCTGGTCTCCAGCGCATTCACCGACCCAAAGGCACTGAACCCGTCCCCTATGAAAACAGTGGTGCCGAGAGTCTGCCAGAAGCTGGTGTTGTGGTCTGAGTCGTTGCTCCACGCCACCGTACCTTCCAGTACCGGGCGGAGCGCCTCGTCGAGCGTGTGGCGCAGCTCGCGTGCGGCGCGGTGAGTGGAATCGACCGCGAGAGCAGCACCGGTTTGACGTCGCGCTTCCCTTACCTTGCCTTGCCAGTAATAGACCTGAGCGCTGCCCGCGAGGGCGTCCACGTCCCTCGGGTTGTGCACCAGCAGCTCATCATACTCCTTCAACGCCTCCGCGAGCTTTCCCTGCCAGGCGCTCACCTGGGCATGACCCAGCCTGGCATCGCGGTCGCTGGTGTTTCTCCTGATCAGCCTTGCATACGCCGAGTCTGCTGCACCTAGCTGCCCGGCCCATGCGAGGGTCTGCGCCCTTCCCAGCTCCGCATCGCGCAGTCCGGGGCTTCGGGCCAGTACACTGTCGTAAAGGGCGAGCGCGGAGCTGTACTGCTTATTCCACGACCGGATACGCGCGTGGATGACGGCCATGTCCGCATCATGGGGATCGCCTGAGCGGGCGCGGGAGACCAGGACCAGAGACGAGTCGAGCTTGCCCTCCCAGGAGAGAAGAATTGCCAGCCGTAGGTTTGCACCAGGCGACTGGGGGTCCTGCCTGAGTACGCGCTCGTACCCCTGGCGTGCGGCTTCGTAGCGGCCCTCTCGCCAGGCTGTATCGGCCGCGCCCTGCTGCGCCGCGAGTACAACCGGTGTCAGCAGCATTACGCCCGGAAGGAGAAGCTTGGGGAGAATGGTCACTCTGCGCATTTTGCACGGAATCACAATACCGCACCTGCCGCGGGCCCGTAGACATCGTGCAATAGGTTGCGAATCAATGATGCCCGCTGTTGCAACGGGATTCCTCCGGCAACAGAAGTTGCCTTGCATTTTGAAGCCTGCCCGCCTCCCGGGACGTGCTGAACGGATTGCGTGGTGGAGCTGCGGATTATGTGGTGAAGCCGTTCAGTTTGAAGGAGCTCGCGGCGAGAGTGGAACAGGCCCTCTCGAAGGAGGGTCCGCCCACAACTCCTTGAGGCTGTCGTAGACCGGTTTGAGTCGGCTATGATAGCGCGGCTCGGTCCACTCTCTCCAGCGCCACGGCGTAAATGCTCCCGTCCGCCAGGTTCCCCCGTCCAGCTTCGGCAGGGCTCCCACCGCCCCGGGACGACCCGTCTTAGCGTAGAAAACCACTCCTGCATGAAAGTCGGCGGCCACTGCCGTGCCGAAGGCTCCCTTGGTTTCGGTGTCCATCAGCAAGGTACGGCTCGACGGATCGGTTACGTTGAGCAGGTCCCATGGAATCCGCAGCTGCAGCAGCCCAGCTCGCTCGTCCAGGTACCAGTCACTGCGAGACGATTGGGCTTCTGTCCCATAGCGCAGCCTGCCACGATCGTATCCCTGAGCTGGATAAAACGTCCCATCTCGTCCGAACCGGCCCCGGTTGGTGATGACGAAGAGGGAATCGAAGCGGCCGTCAGCCCGATTCCGGCTGACGACCGGCCGGCGGGAGAAACGTCCCCGATCATCCCCGGTTGCCGGATCCAAGCGTGAGTCATGGCGGTTGTAATCGGGGATTACGGCGATACCAGCGCTGTCGGGCCGCGCCAGATGGATCAGGAACTCGAAG
Organism: uncultured Gemmatimonadales bacterium; assembly: GCA_963740175.1. GTDB lineage: Bacteria > Gemmatimonadota > Gemmatimonadetes > Gemmatimonadales > GWC2-71-9 > CAVVWJ01. The sequence goes on along the minus strand of CAVUDL010000009.1, from coordinate 100,396 downwards.
CCTATTTCACTCTGAATCTCAGTCCGCGGCAACCGATGTTGCCCCACTTGAGGGAGGTGGGTGTCCAATGCCAGCTGAATACCCACCGAATCCCAGGGGAACCGACCCGGTGGTAGTTCAATTGCCAGGTAGTAGAAGGCCTCGTCCCATCCCATCCGGAGGACCCGGGGACCGCGCTCGGTTGAATCATCGGACGTTTGAACTGGTGTCAGCCGCTGCCATGGCCTTACATCGCCCCCCAGGCGTGGAGTTGACTGTTTATCTCCCGGGTATATCCCCATGATGCCGTAGTGCTGCTCGGCGTCCATGACATTGTGCCAGCGCCGCGTGTTGTCGAGCGGAATCTCGTATTCCATGACGATCCAGTTCTTTTTGAACCACTCGTCCAGCCAGGCAAATACGACTGCGCCGGCGGCGCCGGCTTCCCGGATCTCGCGTGTGAGGCGGGCATCAATGGCCGCCATCTGCCGTTCGTCATGCCCACCATGGCTCCAGCCCTGGGGATGGCGATGCGCCGTCCCTCTGCTGGAGGGCACACCGTACTCGGCAATGACCGTGGGAATTTCCTGATGGTGTTGTACTAGTGCGCGGAGATAGCCAAAGTAGCTGGAGGGGCCCTGGCTTGACCGCGCCGATCGATACCCCGGGTCAAGCATGACGAAGTCGGGATAGTACGGATAGGCATGGTAGCTGGCAAACCAGCCGGCCGGGTTGGCGGACGTGGGGCGGATCAGGTTGGCGTCCAGCCCGATGGCGTCGTTTTCGTACTCCAGCGTCTTCGCCTCCGATTTCCGGTCCGTCCGGCGCCGCCAGCTGGCCTCTTCGGCAGTGCTCGCCTCTGTCGGGTGGACCAGTGGGTCCAGCGTGGGCCAATTGGTGTACGCAATCGGCCGGAGCGCGTTATAGCGATCTTCCTCGTGCGACAGCATGAAGTCGCACTGGCGGGCCAGCCATCGGTCCATGGCCGGGCCGGTCTCCATTTCCAGGAAGCGGCCCCGGTACCTTCCCTTGGCGCCTCGGGCATCGAAGGCCTGGACCGCAAACGGTTCCCACTCTCTTCCGATGATGTAGCCCAGTGTCCAGCGCGAGACATCAGCATCGTAGCGGCCGGATGCGTGACCGGAGACCGGTGGAATGGTGGCTGCGCCGTGCACCACGTCGACGACCTGCCGCATCTCTGACTCAAATCCTCGCTGCCATGCGGCGTTGTCAAAGTCGTTCCGCGGCGGCAGCTCGGTCCAGACTCCGTGAAGCAGCCAGATGGTCCGGCGGGGATGAGTGGAGTTCCATCCCCGGAGTGCCCGGTAGAAGGCAGGCGGTAGAATGGTATAAAGCCGGATGGTGTTGGCATGCATCGCAGCCAGGGTGTCGAGCCAGCCGGCATAGCGCGTCGAGTCGGCAGGAAACTCGGACGGGTACCTGCCGGGGAGCGCCACCCCGAAGTTTACGCCCTGGATGTAGAACGGCTTCCAGCTATTGCCCTCCCGGATCTCGAACTGTGACCCCCGGGTCCGTGCTACCAGCTGGAGGGAAGCGGGCCTTGCCGGGGTCGTCGTTGCGGGGCGATCCCACTCCGGTGCCATCTGGTCGAGTAACCCCCGTAGCTCGGTGTTCGCAGGCGCGAGGGAGAGTGCCCGGTGGCCGGCCTCGATTGCGGCAGCCGAATCGCCCAGCCGCAGCGCAGACCGGGCTCGTCCTTCCCAGGCGTCCGAGTTGTGGGGGTCCCGCTCTATAACCTCGAGGAACAAGGATTCCGCCTGCCGGGCCTTGTTCGATCGCAGCAGGGTAAAGCCGAGCCCCACGCTGGCATCGAGGTTTGCGGGGCACAGCCGATGCGCCAGCTCGAACTCCGTCAAGGCGAGAGGCAGTGAGTCCGCCCGGTAAGCCCGCCAGGCCCGGTCCAGGGCGACGGCTCCGGACGTTTGGCATGGGGTCTGTGAATGTCCCGAGTCAGGCCACAACAGCCCAGCCGCGACTGTCGCGCAGCCCACGACCAACGCATGTAAGTTGAATTTCATGGAGAAAGAGGAATGTCCCGCCGGCCCGTCGCTTGAGCAAGCCACTACTACTACCCGGCTGCTCGGCCGATCCCTCATCGACACCTTCGGCCAGGGCTGGGAGCGGAGCAACCTGGACCTGCTTATGTCGGTGTACACCCCCGATGCGATATTCGTCGAGACTCCTTTTTCGGAACCTTTGAAGGGCACCGACCAGGTTCGCGGCTACTGGGCCGAGGTTCCCTATAATCAGTCTGAGGTGACCTTCAGTTCGGGCGAGATCTACTCTGCCGGTCCCTGGTTTTCCACGGAGTTCAAGTGCCGCTTCCGCCGCCGTAGGACCGGGGAGTGGGTTGAAGCGAGGGGCGCCATTTTTTGTGAAACCGCCGGGGACCGGATCAGCGAGATGCGAATGTATTGGCACCGGTGGAACGGCGGACGAGAGACCAGCAAGCCATAGCCGGCCTCGGAAAGCTGAAGGCTAATGCTGGGTAACGAGTTAACAATGTCCTCAAGACCGAGTCAAACTTGGTGAAAAGAGGACAGATCTGCGCAGCCCTCATTTTCTAAGTGGCTAGATTACAAAGGTATAGGATTTGGCACGCGGTTCGCAGAACCGCATGTAAGTGTCCCGTCGTACTTTCCACGCTGTAACCGAGGTTGTTTAGGGAGGTAGCTATGGTATCCGCGCTGCTCCTTCCGCTGCTCGTCTCCGCGGCTCCTGCCCAACCGGCGGCAGCCAATCAGGACAACCCGCCGATCCGTCTCTGGATCAGTAATGATCGCCGTTTTCTCCCGGGCGATCGCGCCAGGATCCAGGTACAAGGGGAATACGACGGCTATTTGATCGTCCTGCATGCCGATCCGGAAGGACGGCTCCGAGTCCTTTTCCCGGCAGATCCGGACAAAGACAACTTCGTTCGCGGCGAAAAGAAATACGAAGTGCGGGACCGCGGTGGTCGTGAGGCATTCGAAGTTGACGGCACCGGCCGGGGCTTCGTTTATGCTGCGGTCTCCCGCGATCCCTTCCGGTTTGATGGCTTCACCACGGGTGATCATTGGGATTACCGCGCCATGGCCCCAGCTCGCCTTCAGGAGGATCCGGAGCCGGAGCTGAACGATCTAGTCCATCGCATGGCCCAGGGAAACTATGACTACGACGTGCTGAGTTATGATGTCATCAGTCGCTCGGCGTACGTGTCCTCTTCATCCGGGTACGGCTCATTCTATCATGACGACTGGTGCAGCTTTTCCTGTGGCCAGCCGTATTACGGGTATTCGCCATTCCATCTGTCCATCGGGTTCTTCTACGGCGGCCCCTACCGGCGGTACTACTACGACCCGTACTACTACGCGTACGCGCCGTTTTATAACCCGTTCTTCTACGACCCATACTACTACGCCCCGGCCTATTATCCCCGATATGTCTATCCCGGACGGTACTACGGCTACGGCTATCCGTATTATGGCGGCGGGTATGGCTACAATCACGGGTATGGCTACAATCGCCCGTACACTCCATATCGGTTCCGCGGCGCCACCGGTTCGAGCGGCGCGAACGGCTTTACAACGGGCTACCGGGACCGCCGGAACGATGTGCGCCGGTCGGTGAACACCGTCTATAGCCCAGCCGGCTCGCGAGTGCTCAACCCTGTGGCCACGAGGCCGGTACTGCGTCGGGTCGTGGAGGACGGGAATGATCTGCCCAGCGGTCGTGCCCCGAAGCGTTCCGTGGGGCATGATGTTCGGTTTACCAAGCCCATCGAGGGCCGGCGCGCCCGTGAGCCCGAGGCTCCTGGGGGCTCACCGTCCGATCGCCGTGATGCCGAGCCACGGTCCGCGCAGCCACAGCGCGACCGTACCCAGGCCGAGCGGCCCCGCGAGGAGCCTCGGCGGTCGGAGCGGATTCGAGAAGAGCGGCGGCAGGTGGATCGTGCGCCCGATTCGAGACCGCAGCGCGCACAGGCCGACCGGCCCAGCTCCCCGCCTTCGCAGGCACGCAGCCTCGGGGGAGGAGGGAGCAGAAGTATGAGCGGTGGCGGCCGGCCGGAAGGCGGCAGCCGCCCCTCGAATAGCGGTGGGCGGCGCCGCTAAAGGCGTTACCAGATCTGGGCGCGTTCGGTCTCCGAACGAACCATGGGATCGCCCTGCTTGCAGCCGAACGCCTGCGCAAATGCAGGGATGTTGGATAGGGGGCCGTTGGTCCGGAACTTCGGAGGCGCGTGCGGATCCGTGTTGACCATGAGTCGCACGAACTCCGGACGCGCCTTCGCTCGCCAGATCTGGGCCCATGCTAGGAAGAACCGCTGATCCCCGGTCATTCCGTCGATGACCGGCGCCTTCTTTCCCTTGAGCGAGCGCCGGTAGGCCCCGTGAGAGATCAGGAGCCCGCCGAGATCGGCGATGTTCTCTCCTAAAGTCAGCTTCCCGTTTACATGCATCGAGTCAATCGCCACGTAGCCGTCGAACTGCTTTCTGACCACCTCGGCCCGCCGGTTGAATTCCTCGGTATCCGTGCTGGTCCACCAGCCACTCAGATTTCCCTGCGAGTCGAACTGCCGGCCTTCGTCATCGAAGCCGTGGGTGATTTCATGCCCGATCGCTCCACCCATACCTCCATAGTTCACGGCGTCGTCCGCCTTGGGGTTGAAGAAAGGCGGCTGCATGATGCCCGCGGGGAAGGTGATCTCGTTGGTGGGGGGGTTGTAATAAGCGTTTACCGTCGGCGCGGTCATGCCCCACTCGCTCTTGTCGGTTGGGCGCCCGATCTTGTTGAGCACCCGGGCTGTCTCGAACTCATTGGCTCGGATCAGGTTTGAGACAAACGGGCCGGGCCGGGACTCCAGTTTGGAATAGTTCCGCCAGTTATCGGGGTAGCCAATCTTATTAATGATGGTTTCGAGCTTGGTATAGGCCTTTTGCTTGGTGCCATCACTCATCCATTGTAGCTGACCCAGCCGGCTCTTCAGCTCAGCCCGAATGTTCCGCACCATTTCAAGCGCCCGCGCCTTGGCCTCGGGAGTGAAGTTCTTCCGCACGTACGCCTGGCCCAGCACCTCTCCCAGCGCCTGGTCGGTAAAGGTCAGGCAGCGTTTCCAGCGGGGCCGCATCTCAGACACGCCCCGCAGCACGGTAGAGTTGAACCGAAAGCTCTCCTCCACGAACGGGGAGCTGAGGGCGGGCGCAGTGTTGGCGATGAGGGTCCAGTGGAGATAGGACTTCCAATCTTCGACCGGCGCCGCTCCCAGCAGGGAATCAACAGTGCTCATGAACTTGGGCTGGGCCACATTGATCTCATCGATGGGGCGGACGCCCTGGCTGCGCAGATATGACTGCCAGTCAAAGCGCGGTGTGATCTTGGGCAGGTCGGCAGCGCGGGTGAGATGATAGAGGCTCTCGGGATCCCGCTGGGCCTCACGGGTCATTGACGACTGCGCCAGCGCAGTTTCGAGCTTCATGATGCGTTGCGCTGCCCCGGCCGCCGCAGTGCTGTCCTGCCCGGAAAGCCGAAGCATGTTGGCCACGTGCTGCACGTATTCCTGCTGAATCTTCGTGGAGGCGGAATCTGCCTTGGTGTAATAGTCTCGATCTGGCAGGCCGAGTCCGGACTGAAACAGCTCGGCTATGGTACGGGCGCTCTTCTTGGCGTCCGGGTTTGCCCGGAAAGAGAATGCCGCGGGAATACCCATGCGGTGCAACCGAGCGATGGCAGCTTCCACTCCCCGGCGATCCTTAATGGCATAGATCTGACGAAGCTCCCCCTCGAGTGGGGTAGCACCGGCCGCTTCGACGGCGCTGGAGTCCATGCAGGTCCCGTAGAAGGTGCCAAGCTTGCGGAGGTTGACGTCATCCGTCGAGACCGCACTCCTGGCGGCATCGGTCAGCACGTCCTGCAGCGCAGCGTAGTTCTGTTCCTGCAGCTCGTTGAAGCTCCCCCATCGGGGTAAATCACCCGGGATCTCACTGCGTTTGAGCCAGCCCCCGTTGGCATACTGAAAAAAGTCCTGGCAAGGGTGGCAGGTGCTGTCGATGTTGGCGGGGTCGATCGGCTTACTCTGGGCTTGGCCAGCCAGGTCGGAGGCTATGAGGGTGACCAGCAGGGTGGCCGCGAGTACCTGGCGGGGGCGCATCCAGGCTCCATTCAAAGGCACAGAACCTCCGAAAGCTTTCGTGGGCGGGTCCTTCAAAGACTACGGTTGAGGATGCTGCTGGTTTCGGCGGGCATAATCCAGCCCCCACTCCAGGTACTCGGTGCTGCGAAGTCCTACCCGCATCGCCTGATCAACGGCATCCTGCTCCTCCATTGCCTGATCCAGGATAAAGTAGGGAATTAGCGCTCCGCCGACCCGGCTTCCACTGCCACAATGGAAGAAGACAGTACGGTCGCCAGCCCGGCGTAGCACTGCCAGAATGCGCTCGAGGGTGGCATCGTCGAGCGAGCCGGCTCGGACCGGTACATTGACATAGTCCATTCCCAGTTCGCGGACCAGGTTGGCTTCGTCCACCGGCCGCGGCTCCATGGGATCGCGCAGATCGAGGACGATGTCACCGCCAGCCCCTTTTAATGCCCGAAGCTGCTCCGCGGTCGGCTGGCCCCCGGTGATGACGTTGGGCAGGATCTGACACGCGTTCGCGACGTGGCTGAGGGCTTGGAACGCTGCGCTCATAACGAAGAAGTGAAGTGAGAGGTGAGAAGTAACAGGTCCGGCGTGAGAAATCAGAAGGTAACAAGCACCATCGATGTGGAAAGGGGAAGCACCCCCTCACTTCTTACTTCTCACCTCTTACCTTTCAGACGTGCTCCGCCTTGCCATCGCCCAGATACGTCCCCATAAGGGTGCGTACCAGGAAAATCTCTGCCGGCTCGGTGCCCTCTTCCGTGAGGTCGGAGGATGGCCCGAACCGCCGGAGCTCGTCGTGGCTCCCGAAACGGCGCTCACCGGGTACTTCCTGGAAGGCGGTGTGCGGGATCTCGCCATCCCCTCCGATCAGCTATTTGACGACCTGAGCAAGCAGCACCAGGAGTCCGGCGCTCCCTCGCTCGATGTCGCGCTGGGATTCTATGAGCTGCACGGCAACCGCCTTTACAACTCGGCCCTGTACGCGACCCTTGGCGGGCCCGATCCGGGTGTGCGCCACGTCCATCGCAAGATCTTTCTCCCCACGTACGGCGTCTTTGACGAGGAGCGCTTCGTCGAAGCGGGCCGTGGGGTCCAGGCTTTCGACACCCAATGGGGCAGGGCAGCAATACTGATCTGTGAGGATGCCTGGCATTCGTTCACCCCAATGCTGGCCGCGCTCGATGGTGCCCAGTTGATCATTGTGCCCAGCGCCAGCCCAGCGCGGGGGGTGATCACCGGGGACGACACGGCGGGGAGGCCCGCCAGCCTGGCACGCTGGAGTCGGCTGGCCCAGGACATCGCGGGAGAACACGGCGTATACGTCGCTCTGGCGCAACTCGTGGGCTTCGAGGGCGGCAAGGCGTTTCCGGGCGGATCGATTCTGGCCAGTCCGCGGGGAGACCTGCTGGTTCAGGGTCCGGTATTTCGGGAGGCGATCATCCCTGCCTTGCTGGACTTCGAGGAGATCACCCGGGCGCGCACCGATCTCCCGTTGCTGGCTGACCTGGAAATGCGGCTGCCCCATCTGCTGGGGTCGCTGCATGCGGCTCGGCGGGGAAGCGGGGGAGCGGGGCAGCGGCGCGGCACCCAGCAGGGCAGCGGGTCGGCCGGGCAGACGGAGCGCATAACCGCCACCGATACGCGTGTGGTTCAAACTGCCCCGCAGCCCCGCCGACCCGCTGCGCCCGACCCGCTTGGCATCGACGCGGAGCTCACCCGCCACTGGCTGGTGGAGTTCCTTCGCGACGAAGTCCAGCGCCGCCGCAAGTTCGACAAGGTGGTGCTGGGTCTTTCCGGTGGCGTGGACAGCTCGCTGGTCGCCTTCCTTGCCGCCGAAGCGCTGGGCCCCGCGAACGTGCTCGGTGTCAGGATGCCGTACCGGACCTCCAATCCGGAGAGTCTGGACCACGCGCAGCTGGTCATCGATCAGCTGGGAATTCCGAGCACTACGGTGGACATCAGCCCGGCAGTAGATGCGCTGGCCGGAACGATCGAGGGCACCTCGTCGGGCCGAGCCAAACCGATGGAACCGGCTCGCCTGGGTAACATCATGGCCCGTACCCGCATGGTCACCCTGTTCGACCTCTCCGCGGCCCACCGGGCCTTGCCGCTCGGGACCGGCAACAAGACCGAGCGGCTGCTCGGGTATTTCACCTGGCATGCGGACGACTCGCCTCCGGTGAATGCCATTGGAGACCTCTTCAAGACCCAGGTCTGGAGTCTGGCGCGACACATCGGTGTGCCCGACGTGATCGTCTCCAAGCCCGCCAGCGCCGATCTCATCAAGGGACAGACCGACGAGGGCGATTTCGGGATCTCCTATCCCCGGGCCGACGCCATCCTCCACTGGATCCTGCTGGGCTACCGGGGACCCGAGATCGAGGCGCTCGGTTTTTCAGCCTCCGAGATCGGTCTGGTCCGAAAGCGGCTGGACTCGACCCACTGGAAGCGCCGGCTTCCCACCGTGGCAATGCTGAGTGGAACGGCAATCGGAGAGTATTATCTCAGGCCAGTCGATTACTAACCGGCGTTACCCTGAGCGCTGGCACCCTCGCTGGATTCAGGGTGACATCACCCGCTCACCGCTCACGCTTTCCTTCCCCGCTCACGCCCTTGGATGTCCATGACCCCTCCCGAATCTCGCCCGATGTCCTATTCAGTCGGTCAGATCACGACCTTCGTGATGCCGCACATGCAGAACGTGCGGGGCGACCTGTTCGGTGGTGAGCTGATGGCCCTGGTCGACCAGGCTGCGGCCGTGGCGGCGATCAGACACGCGGGAGGCCCTGCCGTCACCGCCAGTATCGAACGGGTGGACTTTCGCGAGAGGATCCCGGTCGGGGCCCTGGTGACCTGCCAGGCCAGTGTGGATTTCGTGGGCAACTCCTCGATGCACATTTCGGTGGAGGTTTACTCGGAGCAAGTGAGCACCGGCGAGCGGCGGCACACCCACACCGCGCACGTGGTGTTCGTAGCTGTAGACGAGCAGGGCAAGCCCAGGCGGGTTCCGCGGCTGGTTCCGGAAACGGCTGAGGAGCGGGCGCGGTACGCGCGGGCAGAAGCTCATCGCCAGAAGCGACGGCAGTGACCGCGCGCCCGGTCGCCATGGTGCTCAGTGGCGGGGGCGCCAAGGCGGCGGCGCACCTCGGCGCCTACCGCGCAGTGCGGGAAGCCGGCCTAGAGCCGGCCTGGTTCGTGGCGACGTCGATGGGTGCGGTTGTGGCCGCTGGGCTGGCCAGCGGAGTCGGCCATGACGAGCTGCTGGAGAAGATCTCCCGCGGCGGCGCCCGGAGCATCGTGCGGGAGCCGCTTGCCCCGCTGGCGGGCCTGCATCTCAGGTCGCTTCTCAAGGCGGCTCCGCTCCGGCGCTTGATCGAAGAGCTGGTGCCCGCCCGTCGGTTCAGCGATCTCAGCGTGCCGCTCACCGTCACCGCTGTTGATCTGGACACCGGCGAGCTGGCCCTCTTTGGAGCTGGGGCGCAGCTTGCGCCCCTGGTGGACGTGCTGTGCGCCAGCTGTGCCTTGCCCATGTATTACCCCCCGGTTCTGCTGGGAGGACGTCGCTATGGCGACGGCGGTCTCCGCGGCGTGGTCCCGCTGGAGCCGGCGGCGGAGCTGGAGGTGGAGTTGGTTGTCGCCGTGGACGTGGGGCCCGGGTTCGATGTTCCCCCACCGCCGGTCCTGCCTCGCATCCCTGCGATGATCCGGGCGCACGACGAAGCGGTGGGGATTCTCATGGCCGCCAATTCCGAGAGCCAGCTTGCGCTGTGGCAGGCGGACCTGAAGCGGCCTCCCCTGGTGTATGTGCGTCCCCGCATCGAGCGCGATGCCACTTTCAGCGTTCATCGTGTCAGCGAGTACGTCATCGAAGGGCGCCGTGCCACCCGCGAAGCGCTGGATCGCTGGGGACGAGACTCTTGACCCGCCTCCCATTCCGGGCAAATTGAGCCAATGAAAGCCTCCGAAGTCATGGTGCCGGATCCGCACGTCGCCGTCGCCGGCGCGATGGCCAGCGAGGTGGCCATCATGCTGAAGACCCGCAACATTTCCGTAGTTCCGGTGGTGGACGACCACCGCACCCGCCGGTTCCTGGGTACGCTGAGCGACCGGGACCTGGTGACGCGCTGTCTGGCCGAGGGGAAGCATCCCTGGCACACCCGGGTGGACACGCTGATGAGGCCTAATTCGCCCGTAGTGCGGCCCGATCGAGAGCTGAAAGGCTTTGAGGTTCGTATGGATAACGACCCTAACGAGTCCCACCTTCGGCCGACGATAACCGTCGTCGACGAACAGGGCAGGGTGGTGGGATTCATCAGCCATCCGGAGCAGATCCCGGACGTAAGGATCGTTTGGGGGTGATAGCCGTCACCTGCGTGTGGCGCGGCATGGACGATGCGAGCGCTCGACTCCTCGAGCCACCCGGAGATTCCCAGATGCCCGATTTCAAACTGTTCACTCTAGCCGAAGCCGAACGCACCCTGCCCCTGGTGCGTCGCGTGGTGGCGGACCTTACGGTGGAGTATCCCGCCTGGCGCGCCGCCGTGGCCCGGTTTGAGCTGCTCACCGGCGGGGCCCGGGCCGACTGGGGAGAGACCCAGGAGCTCGTTGCCTCGCGTGAGGAGGTGACCCGCCACGCCGACCGGATCAACCAGTACCTTCAGGAGCTGGAAGCGATTGGGTGTGTTTTCAAGGGGTTCGAGGCCGGATTGGTGGACTTCTATTCGCTGCGAGAAGACCAGCCGATCTTCTTGTGCTGGCGCCTGGGTGAGGACCGGATCCAGTACTGGCACGAGATCGACACCGGGTTCTCAGGCCGGCAGCCGATCGACCGGGCCATCCTGTCCGCCGTGCCCGCGTGACCCGGGCCTGGCTCTTTCTGCACCTGCTCGGCTTCACCCTCTGGCTTGGCGGCGGCATCGCCGGCATGATCACGGGGATCGCCGCCCGGCGCGAGGACCGACTCGGACTGGGAGCGGTGGTCCGGGCCCAGGGCTCCCTCATGAAGGTTGCGATTGCACCGGGCGCGCTGGTGGCGGTGCTGTCTGGTCTGATCCTGACATTTCAGCTCGGCGGCACCGAGGTGGTGGGATTCAGCATCTGGCTGGTGATCATGCAGGGAGCCGGCCTGGTAGCCGCGCTGCTGACACTCCTCATAGCGCTCCCGACGGCGTCCAAGCTGAGCCGCATGGACCCCAGCGGCGACACCGCCCGCTACTTCGACGAGCTGCGCCAGCGGCAGCGGATCGTGGGGTCAATTTCGGGGACTCTGGGTCTCGTCGCCCTCTTGGCTGGCGCCATGCTGGCATAACCTAGCGTAAAAGGTAAACGGTGAACGGTGAACGGGAGGGACCTAGGACCGGAATTCGCGGCATTGCTTGAGCATGCCAACAAGCAGTCGTTGTGTCCGGCGGTTTCGGTTCAGAAGGTCCGCTACGACGTCACCCTCCAGAGTTTCGGTTTCAATGGATAGCTGCAAGAGCTCTCCCGTTTCCACAGCAGAACCATAGGCCACTCCTAGATGCTTGGTAAAAGTTCGGGATGGTCCAAACGTGTATCCCTCCGCTATGTTGAGCTGAACGCTGAGCGACGCACGCTGCAATTGATTGAAGAGCGCCGAGGCATATGGCCGCCACGACATCTTTGCCAGTCGGATAACGCCCACGGCTACTGTATGGGCTTCTTGCCACGCTTCGAGAGAGGTGTGGTCGCGCACTGCAAAAACCTACTAGCTGCCCCGGAACACGACTGTACCTTTCTGGGCGTCCAAGGGCCACATTCACGCGTTCACCGTTCACCGTTCACCGTTCACCGTTCACCGACCGTTCACCGTTCACCGTTTTTTCCCCGTTGCGCATGCGGACCGGACCGGACAAACCTCACATCTCGCTACCCGCGCCGTACAGATCAGCGCCCCCAGCTCCATGATTCCCTGATTGAACGCCCAGGCGCTTTTACCCCGCCCAGGCACGATCCGCTCCGCGGTGTCCCAGATGCGCCTGCCGAGTCCTTCGACCGGTGCGCGCGGATGAAACGCGCGCCGTATGACGCGGGCAACGTTCGTGTCTACCGCAGCCTCTGGGCGCTCGTACGCGAAGCTGCAAACCGCACCCGCGGTATAGCGGCCCACTCCCGGCAGCTTCCTGAGGTCGCCGGGATCGGATGGGATCACTCCGTTATGATCCCGCATTACCTGCTGAGCCAGCTGATGAAGGTGGGCCGCGCGGCGGTAGTACCCGAGCCCGGCCCAGCTCTCGCGGACCATGGAGCTCGGCGCGGCGGCCAACGCCTCTATTGATGGGTACTGCTCCAGGAAGCGGTGGTAATACCCCTCCACTCGAGACACCTGGGTCTGCTGGAGCATGAACTCCGAGACGATCACGCGGTAGGGATCACGGGTGCGGCGCCAGGGCAAATCCCGCCCGTGGCGATGGAACCAGCGGAGCAACCGGCGGCGAAAGTCGGGGACGTTCTGAGGTGTCCGGGGCACGCTCGGAAGGTAGCTTCGACTCGCCCCTCGCACCGCTAACTGGTTACCTTTGCTCACGACCTTGGTCCCCTGATCCAACTCGCATCCGGGCCCCTGCTCCTGACTCCAGACCCCGCTCTCCTGAACTCTAGCCCCTGTCCATGAACGTGCTCGCGGCGCTCGGCCGCTGGGTTCTCGACGGCTTATCTCACGTCGGCCGGCTGAGCTATTTCTTGGTGGACGCGGCTCGCGGTCTCGGCGAGGTAAGGATCTGGTGGCCTCGGATGATGGTGGAGGCCTGGAACATCGGTGCGGGAAGCCTCTTCATCGTCATGCTGATCTCGGCCTTTGCCGGCGCCGTCACCGCCCTGCAGACCGGCTATCAGTTTACCGGCAGCATTCCCTATTATGTCGTGGGTACTCTGGTGGTCAGCTCCATCATCCTGGAGCTGGGACCGGTGCTGACCGCGTTGATCCTCGCAGGCAGGATCGGGGCCCGGTACGCCGCCGAGCTCGGGACGATGAGAGTCACGGAACAGATCGACGCCCTCGAAAGCCTGGGACGGTCGCCGGCATCTCACCTGGTCATTCCGCGGGTGCTGGCGGGCCTGATCATGATCCCCGCGCTCACGGTCCTGGCTAATTTGTCGGGGGTCCTGTCGGGCTGGCTATCGGTCAAGGCGGTGCTGCCGGTGACCGACGCCGACTTCATCTACGGAGCGCAGTACTACTGGCGCCCGTGGGACGCTTACTACTCCATCATCAAGGCGTTCTTCTTTGCCGGATCCATCACCGTCATCGCCTGCTACATGGGGTTCAACACCCAACAGGGTGCCGAAGGGGTGGGCCGTTCCACCACCACGGCGGTGGTTACCAGCTCGGTGCTCATTCTGGTGCTGGACACCGTCCTCACTCGTCTGCTGCTCAACCAATGATCGAGCTACATGGCCTGCACAAGCAGTTCGGCAAGCAGGTAGTGCTGGACCGCGTGGATTTCGAGGTGAGGGAGGGTGAGACGGTCGCGCTGCTGGGGCCGTCCGGCACCGGCAAGAGCGTGCTCCTCAAGCACATCATCGGTCTGATCCGGCCCGATAGCGGGACCGTGATCGTGGATGGGAAAGACGTGACCACGCTCAAGCGGAAGGAGCTGTCCGAGCTCCGCTCCGGCATCGGCTACGTCTTCCAGAACGGCGCGCTGTTCGACTCGATGAACGTATTCGAAAATGTGCGGCTGGGAATCACCGACGAGGCCAAGTACGGTGACCTGGAGTATTGCCGCGAGCGCATCGCCGAGTGCATCCGATTGGTGAACCTGTCACCGGAGACCATCGAGAAGTATCCGGCACAGCTCTCCGGCGGCATGCGGAAGCGGGTGGGGATCGCACGAGCCATCGCGGGCGCGCCCAAGTATCTCCTGTACGACGAGCCCACCTCGGGGCTGGATCCGGTGAACGCCGATATCATCGACAGCCTGGTGCAGCGACTGGATAACGAGCTCGGGGTCACCAGCGTCATGGTGACGCATGACGTGCGCGGCGCGTTCCGGGTGGCGGACCGGCTCGCCCTGCTGAGCGAAGGGCTGATCGTGATGCAGGGAACGCCGCAGGAATTTCTGGCGTCGACGAACCCCAAAGTCCGGGAGTTCCTCGAGCGCGACTTCGACAACCCCTCGTTCGCGGCCTGAGCCCATCATGGATCTGCGCTACTCCAAGGAAGCCATCGTAGGCGCCATCGTCCTCATCGCCATCCTGGTGTTCGTGTTCGGGACCATGTGGCTGAGCGGTCGCTCGATGGGGTCTGCCAACGTGGTCCGGATCCAGTTCGAGAACGTGAGCGGCCTCAAGCGTTCCTCACCGGTACGGGTTTCGGGGGTCAACGTCGGGAAGGTGGAGCGGATCGAGTTTGTGGATGTTGGAAAGGTCCTGGTGGTGGTTGGATTGCCGCCCAAGATCCGTCCCAAGGTGGATGCGAGTGCCAAGATCGTGTCGGTGACGCTGGTGGGCGATTATGCGGTGGACTTCGATCCCGGCCGGGCGGGGCAGCCCCTCCCTCCCGGACGAACGATCCTCGGCAACCAGGATCTCGGCCTGACGGGCAAAGCGACGACCCTGGCGGAGCGGGCCGACAGCATTCTGCTCGGGGCTCAGTCATTCGTGAACGAGCGCACCGCCGATCAACTGCGGTCTACCCTGACCGCGCTGGAGGGGACGCTGAAGGCGGCGCAGCGCACCATGCAGATCTACAGTAATCCTGACCAAGGTCCCACCGCCGAGTTGACCAAGACTATGGCCACCTTCCGGCAGCTCAGCACCCGGCTGGACAGCACGCTGATCGCGTTTCGCACCGACACGATCAGTTCCAACCTCCAGGCGATGACCGCCCAGCTCACCGCCACCACCGAACGGCTCGACACCTTGCTGGCCGGAATGAACCGGGGCCGGGGCACACTCGGAAAGTTCGTGACCGACAGCGGCCTGTATTACGACATGCGGGAGGTGACGCAGGGGATGAAGAAGCTGCTGGACGAGCTGGCCAAGAATCCGGGAAAGGTTCCAGTGACGGTGAAGATCTTCTAGAAGAGCGCTTTTTGGCTGTTCCCGCTCACGCTGTATCTTCCCCCCCATGCTGTCCGTCACCTTCCTCGGCACCGCCGCTGCCACGCCAACCGTAGACCGGAATGTCTCCGGCCTCGCGGTGCAGCGTGAAGGCGAGACCCTCCTGTTCGACTGCGGGGAGGGGAATCAGCGGCAAATGATGCGGTACGGCGTCGGCTTCGCCTTCCGCGAGATCTTCTTCACTCATTACCACGCCGATCACCTGCTCGGTGTCACCGGCCTGCTGCGCACCCTGGGCCTGCAAGACCGATCGGCCCCGGTGACACTCTACGGTCCCAAGGGAGCGCAACGGGTCCTCGGCGCTGCCATCAATCTCGGGATCGAGCGCAACAAGTTCCCGATTGAGATCGTGGAGATCAAGCCGGGCGACCGCCTGGCGCGGGACGACTATGAGATCGTGGTGTTCGAGACCGAGCACCGGGCCGATACCGTCGGGTACGCGCTGGTGGAGCATATCCGGCTGGGGCGTTTCAACCCCGACCGCGCCCGTGCCCTCGGCATCCCCGAAGGCCCGCTCTGGGGGCAGCTGCACAAGGGGCAGACGGTACAGCTGGCCGATGGCCGCACTGTTGGACCGGCGGACCTCGTGGGCGCTCCGCGATCGGGCCGCACCTTGGTGTACTCCGGTGACACCCGTCCGCACCTTTCCCTCATCGAAGTCTCCCGCGGCGCCGATCTCCTGGTGCATGAGGCTACCTTCGGTGGCGACGAGATGGAGCGCGCCAAGGAGACCGGCCACTCCACCGCGGCCGAAGCAGCCCGGGTCGCCCTCGAGGCCGGGGTCCGCCGCTTGGTGTTGACCCATATCAGCTCCCGTTACTCCAGGGATGCGGCCGAGCTGCTGGCTGAGGCTCGCGCGGTCTTTCCCGAGACCATCATCGCACGGGATGGGATGACAGTGGATGTGCCGTACGCGGATGGGGATTAGCTGGTAGCTTGGCCCCTGCCTTGCAGATTGTTACGATCCAGCGTCTTTATCGCCCCGATTCCCGCTGACCCATGGCCTAATGCACTGGTTTTCCGCTTTACTCCGGATCGCGCACTCCACGGTCGTCAGCGCCGCCCTGCCCATCGCCCTTCTCGGCTGCGGCAACGCACCGGCCGGCGGGCAAACCTCGGCTGACTCTATCGCCTCTCCGCCAGCCTGGACCCCCCGCGGGATTCAGGCGCCGCGGCCGGTGGTGGACCTCGACAGCACGCCGGACTCATTGGCGAGCGATTCCATGGTAGCGGACTCGGGTTCCTCGGATACCAGCAAGGCTGGCACCGCTGCCCGGCGGGCCTCCACGCCAAAGAAGAAGGACCCGTTCCCCCTGACGCCGGCGGACTCCGCCCGCTGGCCGGTGCCGGGAGCCCCGGAGCCACTGCCCGGTGCAATCATCCCGGAGCACCGGATCGTCGCGTTCTATGGAAACCCGCTATCGAAGCGGATGGGGATATTGGGTCAGATCGATCCCGATTCCATGCTGCAGAAGCTCGAGGCTACCGCCATGGAATGGGCCAAGGCTGATCCAGACCGGAAGGTCTTGCCCGCGCTTCACCTGATCGCCGTGGTGGCTCAGGGATACCCGGGGCCCGCGCGGAAGTACCGGTTGCAAATGCCCGACAGCCTCATCGAGCGAGTGGCAGGATGGGCCGAGCAGCGGGGTTGGCTCCTGTTCCTCGATATTCAGCCCGGGTTGAGCACCGTCGAGGCGGAGATCCCGCACCTGGTCAAATATCTGGAGCGCCCTTACGTGCATCTGTCGCTGGATCCGGAGTTCGCCATGAAGGACGGCAAGAAGCCGGGCACCGACTGGATGGGGCGAATGGATGCGACCGAGGTGAACCACGCGATCGGCGAGTTGGCCAAGATCGTCGAAAAGCACCAGCTTCCGCCCAAGCTGCTGGTGGTGCACCGGTTCACCCGGAACATGCTGACCAATGCATCCCAGATCCGGCTGGATCCCCGGGTGCAGGTGATCATCGACATGGACGGCTATGGCGCGCCGTCGGGTAAGAAGGGGGCGTATAAGTGGTTCGTGGTGCGGTATCCGGTGCAGTACACCGGCTGGAAGCTGTTTTACAAGAACGACAAGCCGATGATGACGCCGGAGCAGGTGCTGGAGGTATATCCCAAGCCGATGTACATACAGTATCAATAGTCCTGCCTAACCACCGATAAACTGCTCCAGATCCCGCGCAAACTGCTCGGGCTGCTCCCAGTGAAGGGCGTGGCCGGCCTCCCGATAAACCTTCAGCGTTGCCGAGGGCAGCATCGTGAGCAACGCGTTCTGCTCGGACCTTGGAAAAATAGCGTCGCGATCACCCCAGACGAGCAGGGTCGGAATTTGGTGTGCTCCCAGTGTGGTGGGACGATCGGCTGCGACCATTCCGTCCATGAGCCTATGCCATACTCGCGCCGGCAGCCGCAGACTCTCCCCCACGGCACGATCCATGAACGCCGGGTCGATCGGCCGATGAACCGTGCTGACCTGGAACTCGCGAGCGAAATCGGCGCCAACAGGATCGCGTAGTGCCATCACGGCCTCGCGGAACTCGGCGAAGCCGTTTATCTCCGTGATGCTCGTGCCGGACCCAATCAGCACCAGCCGCGCCACCCGGTTCGGAGCGGCGATCGCCACTTGCTGCGCCACGAAGCCGCCCATCGAATGGCCCACTATAGTCGCCCTCTTCAGCCTCTTCGCATTCATGAAGGCGATCACGTCCTCGGCAAGCCGGCGCATGCTGTACCCGCCCGCCGGCTGGTCCGAGCTGCCGTGCCCCCTGAGATCCAGGGCGAATACGTGGTACTTCGCCGACAACCTTGGTAGCACCGTGCTGAACGAAAAATGGGAGTCGCTATATCCGTGAAGCAGTATCACCGGCTCCCCAGACGGATCTCCGCGTTCGGCGAAGCTGAGCCGTACACCGGTCGCCACCTTGAGGCTGCCGTGGCGAACCGCGGTCGAGAGTTTGACATCCGACTTGGCCCAGGCTTTCTCGAAGCGCTCCTCGACTGCGGCAGCTTCCCTTAAACGGTTCTGTGCCCGGAGACTCTGACCCAGTCCGTGCAGGGACCAGCCGTTCTCCGGCCGCCGAACCAGATCGTCGCGGAACGCTTTTTCGGCCTCTGCTGCCTTGCCTGCTTCCAGTAACACCACACCCAGTCGCTGACGGATCGGCATGTACCAGGGTGGCGGCTCGTCGTACGTCAGCTCGTCCTCGCCCGCGATCGCCAGGGTGAGGTGCTTAACGGCCTGATCCGCCTGGCCCTGCTTTGCCGCCATCTCACCTGCGAGATGATTCTCAGCGACACCAAGAATCGACTGCACGGTGTTCAGGTTGGCGTACGCGTCGGCTGGTGTCGCCCGGGCGATGGCCCGCAGCTTGTCCCGCTCCGCCGCTGCCGCATCGGGCTTGCCCTGACCGGTGAAGGCCAGACCGCGTACGTAGTGCCAGATGCCGGTGGTGTACCGCAGATCCTCGGGCGGAGCCGGCTGCCGCAGGATCTCGTCCCAGCGGGAAAACCGCGCCAGGGTGAAGAGCACCGTCGGTGAGAAGTATTCCAGCGGCGGTGCCTGCCTCACCGCCTCTGCCGGCACGTTCTTCACGACACCTCGTGCAGCCTTCAGCGCGTCCTCGCTCCGCCCCAGCATATTCAACGCGTACCACATCATGTGGTAGTTATGCGGATAGTACGCCATGGGATACACGCCAGTCGGCTGCCGCTCGCTGATGAACCGCTCGTCGGCGTGCACCGCGTGCACGTTCCGGTCTGCGGCGATGTCCCACTTCCCGAGCCGGATGTAGATGTGGGTCGGCATGTGCACCAGGTGTCCCGCACCCGGCATGGTCGTGCCCAGCCGCTCGGCGCAGGGGAGCGCCTTGGCAGCGTCGTTCGACGCCTCGATGGCGTGGATGTAATAGTGGCACGCACCCGCGTGACCCGGATTCCGCTTAACCACCGGCTCCAGAACTCGCAGCGCTTCGAGGGTCGAAGGGGCCTTCGGTCTGCCGCCGTTGGTCCAGTAGTTCCAGGGACGCAGATCCATCAGGGCTTCGCCATACAGCGCGGCCACATCGTCGTCGGTCGGGAACCGCTGCGATACCGCGCCGATTGCCTTGGCCCAGGCGCTGTCGAGCGGAGCGCGATTCGCGGTTCCGGTGGCTGAGTACCTGGAGGCCAACGCCTTGATCAGCGCCTGCTCCCTGGGCGTGGTATTCGACGCGTATTTCAGGGCCTTCTGTGCCGCGTCATACGCGGGCCGAGCCGCGGATGTGTCCATCGGCAGGTTGATGTTCGGGCCCAGCGCGTATGCCACGCCCCAATAGCACATGGCGCAAGTAGAGTCGTGCCGGATTCCTTCCCGGAACGACTTGATGGCTTCGTCGTGGTTGAAGCCGTAGGTCAGCCGCAAGCCTTGGTCGAAGTACTGCTGTGCTACTGGTGACGCGGTGGTAATCGCGTAGTGCAGAGTTCCGAGGTTGTCGTACAGTGGCGTCGCCGCGGTCGCCAGCGCCGCAGTTGGCTGGCTGGGTGGGTGCTGGTGCTCCTGGGCGGCGGCTCGAACGGCTGCGGATGATGCCAGACCTACGATCAGAGCGGCGGCGCGGTACAGCTGGGGCGTCATGTGCTGATCTCCATGGTGGCGTGTTCGCGAGCGCCTACGTTACGCCATACCGGCTGGTTTCGCGTCGCCCGGACTGGCCATCAGGGAGCGCCACCGGCATGGCCCGAACCGGCCACTATTGAGTCGTCAGCCGCTGGAACTCGGGGTTCTGGTCAGGCCCGCGAAGTTGGAATCGAGCTGGAGCCAGGCACGGGACGCGTAGAAGGGAACCGACAGGGCCGGCACTCGAGTTACTGCTAGAGCAATCCGCTCCTCGCCGCCTGGGCGACTGCCGCCGCGCGGGAGGGCAGACCCGTTTTCGTCAAGATGTTGCCCACGTGGCGATGGATGGTATGCTCGCTGAGCTTGAGGGAGACCGCGGCCTCCTTGTCGCTGAGTCCCTGCGCCACCAGCCGCAGCACCTCGATCTCGCGCGCGGTCAGCCGACCCAGCTTGGCCGCCGGTCCGATCGGCCCATGGGGCTTGAGGTCCAGCTCCTGGATCAGCAGCCGAGCGGCCGCTGCGTGCCGCGCCGCGCCGAGCTGCTCGAAGACGGTCCCCGCCGCCCGAAGTGCGATCGCCGCGGGATCGCGTCGGCCCAGCGCCAGAAGCGTGTGGGCCAGCTGAAGGCGGGCCCGCGCGGACTCGAAAGGCGTGCGATTCCGCTCGAAGAGATTGGCGCTCTCCTCGAATCGGGCGCAGGCCCCCTTGTGATCGCCCTGCGAGGAAAGCAGGCAGCCATCGGCAAATGCCACGGTCGCCTGGAGCGGCTCGGTGCCAACGGCGTCCGCGATCGCCCGCAGCTCGGCGAGGGAGCCCCGGGCCTGCTCCAGCTGACTTTCGGCGATGCGGGCCCGGGTCAGGATGTCGAGGCCGGACACCCGCTCGGTCCGGTCATCCGGCGGCACCCGGCGCAGGTATTCCTCCGCCAGCTCGATCGCCTTGGCCGACTCGCCCCGGTCGAGCGCCAGGGCAGCGCAGCCCAGTACGCCCAGGTAGTGCGACCCGCTATCGGAGAAGAGCCGGTCCGCTTCCTCCCAGCGGCCCTGCCGGCGCCTAATGTCGCCCAGGCGAATCAGGGCGATGGGGACGACCCGAGGCTGGACCCGCTCCACGTGCCGGCGAAGGGCCTCGATCTCCCGTTCGGCCTCGGCCCATTCTCCGCGCAGGGTCAGCAGGGACGCGTATTGAATGCGGCAGGCCGAGAAGAGGTGGGTGAACTTCCATCGGCGGCAGAACTCGCGCACCCGTTCGCACCACTGAGCGGCGCGATCGTAGTCGTGCACCTGCTCGCAGGCCCGGATCAGGTAGCAGCAGGCGGTGCCGATCATCGCGGGATCGCTGAGCTCGCCGGCGGTCGCGGCGGCGGTGGCCTCGTCCAGGCGGCTCATTCCTTCGGCGACTTCCCCTTCGGTCACCATGGCCAGCCCCTCGAGCGCGATCCCGAGCATCTCCATGTCCGCCGGTCCGACAGAGCGGGCGATGGCCGACGCCTGCCGGCTGAGCCGCCGGGCGGCCACCGGGTCTCGCTGGCCCATCAGGGCGACGTGGGCCTTCTGGTAGCAGAGCAGGGCGTGCTCGGGCGATGGCGGGAGACCATCGAGGAGCCGTTCGGCCCGCTGGATCCAGCCGTTGGCGACGGCGGTTTCGCCCCGGAAGTCGGCGTAGTCGTTGGAGAGCCAGATGGCCACCCGAGCGGCGGCCCCGGCATCCGCCGACTGGCGGAAGAGCCGGTAGGCGCGCTCCCGGGCTTCGATGCCGGTGGCGTAGTCCTCCAGCCACCAGCAGGCCATGCCCAGGCCTTCGAGCGCGCCGGGCGACTCCGAGTCCTTGAGGGAACTCTCGAAGCAGACCCGGGCCTCTTCCCACGCGCCGCGGGCGAGGGCGGCGCGGCCGGCCTGCAGGCGGTCGGCGGGTGAGGAGTCGAGGGCGGTCGGCGTACGGATCTCGGTGTGTGGGTGAAGCTCTAAGGTAGGGCCTGAGGCGCCGTTGGGCTATCGGGCAACGGGTGAGGGGAAGGGGATCGAAGCGGGCGGCAGCAGGGAATTTTGGTTGACTGGACCGGGGTCAATCGGTAGTTTTCCCGTCCTTCATGGCCAATAGATCGGCCACATTTGGGGCTGTAGCTCAGCTGGGAGAGCGCCTCGTTCGCAATGAGGAGGTCAGGGGTTCGATCCCCCTCAGCTCCATGGTTACGTAGGCTATTGGCTATGGGCTATTGGCTGTGGGCCTTTCCAGAGAGGCTCCAAGTCCATTGGCCCTGCGCTCGGAGGCTCGTCGGTTCTGAGGAGTAGCCAATAGCGAATAGCCAATAGCCCTGGACGCGAAGCGTCCACTGCCCCTTGGTGTAACTGGCAACACGCCTGACTCTGGATCAGGAGAGTCCTGGTTCGAGCCCAGGAGGGGCAACTGGAAGGCCCGGCACTATTTAACTGGTGTTGGGCCTTCCGACTTTTTTGCTACCCGCCGTAGACATCCGCCTCGCTGGTCATTGTCGTTTTATGACCATGGGTTTCGTGACTCTCGCGTCAACGATCGCTGCTCCGGCGCCTCAGGCTTTGCACTCCACACGGTCCAGCTCTCGGGTCAGCTTGAACTCCCCGCTCGGCAGGGCGAGGCCGTGGAACCCGAAGTGGGCGTCGAAGCTCAGGCCGGGAAGGTCGCTGGTGACATGAAACATTCCGCCAAACGAGAAAGTGAATTGCGGGGCGAGCGGGCTCGGCGAATTGACACCGTCGTGGAAAATGTCGTTGATCGTGTATTCGACGCCGCTCTCCGACCCGGTGCCGGTGGCCCGCGTATGCGACTGGAGTTCGAAGTGCACTGCGAACCCCGCGTCAAGGGCCTCGCGGGTATCCACTGACGTGATCTGAAAGACGTTTGTTCCGGAGAAGGTGATCAACTCGCCATTGCACGGGCTCTCGACCTCGAACTCAACTGCCTCCACGACCTTAAAGTGATCCGCCGCGTTGTGGCCGGCGTCCTCGACGGCCAGGTCGGGGGTGAGCGGGGCCGTAGGGGAATCGTCGGTCCCGCAGCCGCTCAGGAGCATACCCATCAGCAGGGCGGCTCCGGTCAGTGTCAGTGATCGCATTGTCAGGTTCTCCAGG
This sequence comes from uncultured Gemmatimonadales bacterium, assembly GCA_963740175.1. GTDB lineage: Bacteria > Gemmatimonadota > Gemmatimonadetes > Gemmatimonadales > GWC2-71-9 > CAVVWJ01. Next base: position 77,495 of record CAVUDL010000009.1, on the reverse strand, counting down.
TGAGAGATGTCGTGCACCTGCTCGTACTGGTGCACGCGGCCTTTCCCGGTGAAAAGCGACATTCGCCCGTGGAGTCAGGCTGGATTCGCCGGAAGACAGGCCCGGGGCCGCCGTTGCGACCCGTCTGCCGTGCCTGCATCTTTCTCTGGTGCATTGGATTCTCCGGCAGGGTCCGCAACTCGTCAGGATCCCCTCCCCGATGGATCAACCCTCGACGCCCATGGCCGGTGACACCCGGCAGGTCACCAACCTCCTCCTCGAGATGCGCGGCGGCGACACCCAGGCCATGGATCGGCTCTTTCCCCTGGTCTACGAGGAGCTCCGGCGTCAGGCGCACGCCCAGCTCCGGCGCGAGCGGCCGGGACATACCCTGGGCACCACCGGCCTGGTCCACGAGACCTATATCCGACTGGTCGACCAGTCTCGCGTCGAATGGCGCGATCGGGGTCATTTCCTTCTCGTCGCCGGCTGGGCAATGCGGCGCATCCTGGTGGACTATGCACGGCGGAACCGGGCCGCACGTCGCGGAGGGGGGAGCGTACGATTCACGCTGGACGCGGATGTACCGGCCGCCGAGCGTGGCGAGATGCTGCTCACGCTCGACGAGGCGCTGGACCGTCTGGCCGAGCTGGACCGGCGGCTCAGCCAGGTGGTGGAGTGCCGCTACTTCGGCGGGCTCACCGAGAAGGAGACTGCCGACGTGCTGGGCGTGACCCGTCGGACGGTCCAGCGCGACTGGGTCAAGGCGCGCGGCTGGCTCTACCTCGAGATGAACCGATGAGTCTCGGTGTGCCAGATGGAAATCGACCAGTAAACGCTACGATGCTGGCGCGATGGCAAGAGGTGGCGCGCGTCGTGGACCTGGCGCTCGACCTCGAGACAGCCGATCGGCCAGAGCTCCTCGAGCGGACCTGCTCCGGGGACGCCGCATTGCGCGGCGAGGTGGAGCGCCTGCTCGCCGCAACCGAACGCGCCGCAGACTTCCTCGATCAGCCCGTCGCTGCCGACGCCGCGCCGCTGGTGTCGTGGGTCGAACGTCGGGAGTCTCAGACTCTGGCGACGGGGACACGGTTCAGCGCGTACGAGGTGACGGGCCTGCTCGGACGGGGCGGAATGGCCACGGTCTATCTGGCCCGGGACCACAAGCACCACAGAACGGTGGCGGTCAAGGTCTTCGACGCCGGCGTCGGGGCCACCATCGGCCGGGAATGGTTCCTCCGGGAGATCGACATCGCCGCCGGGCTGCACCATCCACACATCCTTCCGCTGCACGACTCGGGCGAAGTCGACGGCCGGCTCTACTACGTGATGCCGCATGTCGAGGGCGAGTCGCTTCGCCAGCGGCTCTCCCGCGAGGGACAGATCCCGCTCGCGAGCGTGCGGCGCATCGTTCAGGAAGTGGCCGGCGCGCTGGACTACGCCCACCGGCAACACGTCGTGCATCGCGACATCAAACCGGAAAACATCCTGCTCCAAGAGGGCCAGGCCATCGTCGCGGACTTCGGTATCGCGCGCGCCCTCGACCCGGGCGTGGTGGATGTGGGCAGCGCGGAGACCATCCCGGCGCTTGGCACGCCGGCGTACATGAGCCCCGAGCAGGCGACCCGGACCACCGGGATCGACGGCCGCGCGGACATCTACGCGCTCGGGTGCGTGGTCTACGAGATGCTGGCGGGTGCGCCACCGTTCACGGGTGCCACCGTGCAAGCCATTCTGGAGCAACATGCGGCGTCGCCCGTGCCGTCGCTCCGTGGGGTGCGACCCGATCTTCCCCTGGCGCTAGAGCAGGCGGTGACGCGTGCCCTCCAGAAGGCGCCGGCCGACCGGTTTGCGACGGCCGGCGAGTTCGTCAGCGCGCTCGACCGCGCGGCGAGTGCGGCAGCGCCTGAGCGCTCCGCTGCTCAGGTGCCCCGATGGGTCTTCCTCGGCCTCGCCGCCGCGGCCGTCCTAACCGTGACACTCGTTTTGCTGATTTGGCGGCCATCAAGGGCTAGTCCTTTGGACCCAAGTCTTGTGGCGATCCTCCCGTTCCGCATCGCGGGCTCGAACCCCGAGCTCACCTGGCTGCGAGAGGGGCTCGTGGACCTGCTCGCGATCAAGCTCGCGGGTGACGGAGGACTCAGTGTCGTCGAGCCGAGGGCGGTGCTCAGTGCGTGGAACCGAGCGGCGGGACCGAGCGGGCAGAAGGTCGCTCCGGAAGCGGCGCTCGCAATCGCGCGTGGCCTCGGTGCGGGTCGCGTCATCGACGGCTCCGTCGTGGGCCCACCTGGGCACCTGACGCTCACCGCCTCACTGCTCAACACTCCCGACGGCCGGAGCACAGCCCGCGCCAGCGTCGAGGGGCCGGCCGACAGTCTTGCGGCGCTCGTGGACCGGCTCACGGCACGACTGCTGAGTGAGGAAGCGGGAGTTCATACCTCGCAGGTCGCCTCGCTGGCCAGCACGTCACTCCCGGCAATCCGCGCCTACCTGGCAGGCCGCGCGGCATTTCGGAAGGGAGACTGGGACGAGGCTTTCCGGCAGTTCCATCAGGCGACGCTCCTCGATTCCACGTTCGTGCTGGCGGCGCTGGAAGTCGTGCACGCGTCGTACTACGCCGCTTCCTATGGCGAGAGTCGTGAGGCGGGGAGGGCGAAGCGACTGGCACAGGCCGGCCGCGAGCGGCTCGGTCCAGGAGATCAGGCGTTGCTGGACGTCTGGGCCGCACCATACGCTACCGCTTCGGTGTTGTTCCAGAGATGGCAGACGGCCTCGAAGGAGTACCCTGACCGAGCCGAGATCTGGTACGGCCTTGGCGACGCGTATTACCACGATGGCATGTTTGCCGGCTTGGTCGACCCTTTGCGACTGGCAGCCGGTGCGTTCCAACGGGCATGGGCGCTCGACTCGGCGAGCGGCACCGTTTCAGCGTCCCCCGAGGGCTCACCCATGTTGACGCACATGGTGGAGATCGCCCAGGTGGGCGGCGACACCGCATCGGTGCGCCGGCTGGCGCGACTGCGACTGGACGCGGACTCCACCGGCTCGCAAGGGTGGTATCTCCGCTGGCACCAGGCGGTCACGCTGGGCGACTCCGCTCGACGTGCGTTCTGGGCCGACTCACAACGGATGGAGCCGGAGACGTTCACGTTAATTCACAGGTTTACCGCGTCGGCTGGGGTAGCGACTCAGGACTACCAACGTGCCGCGGACCTGATGATCCGGCAGTGGGAGGTGGGTGACCCTGACGGTGCGGCATTCGCACGTCACGTCGTCGCCTTGAACGGCGGCCGCCCTCGGGAGGCAACTCGCGTCCTTCCGGCTGTCCTCAGCACGGGCGGAGTAAGCTACGGCCTGCCGATTCGCGAAGCCCTGTATTGGGGAGGGGACACGAACGCGGCCGTCGAGGCTGCGCGGCGGCTGGTCCCCCTCGCAAAGGGCGCCATCGCCCCGGGCGAAGCCAGCATGGACCAGCTCCAAAGTCTCTGCGCGCTCGCCACCTGGCGGCAGGCACGGGGTGAGTATCGTTACGCCGACCCGGCGGTTCGCCGGCTCCGGACAGCCGCGGTCGCCGGAATACCCGCCGACGACTCGATTGCGGTGACACAGTACACGACCCTGTGCGCCGCGCTGTTGGACGCCGTCTCCGCCACCGAACTCCAATCGACCGAGGCTCCGGCCAAGCTCGAGCGCGCCGACTCCGCGGCTCGCTCATTCATCGTCGGGCAGTCGCTGGCGGCGAACCTGGTCATCGCCCGCGTGGCGGAGGCCCAGAGCGACCTCCACCTCGCCCTGCGAGCCGTGCGCCGGCGCGCTGGTCGCTACAACATGCTTCCAACGTGGTACCTCTCGAGCTTTCTACGCGAGGAGGGTCGCCTCGCCGCCCTGACGGGCGACACGGCCGGGGCGGCTCGAGCGTACCGGCACTATCTCGCGCTTCGGACGAATCCGGAGCCAGAGGTGAAGCCGGAAGTCGAAATGGTGCGCGCGGAACTCGCGAAGCTCTCGCAAGAGCCGAGGCGGTGAGTGGGTGAGAGTATCGGCCTTGATGGCGCTGGCCTTGGCGGCGTCGGCGGGCACGACCTGGGGCAGGGGACTCACCACCGCCGTCATTATGTATGGTACGGTCAGCCGCGCCAACTCCGCGGGCTCCGAGCAAGCAGCCGTCTCGGTCACGGTGACCGACTGTTAATGCAGGCCGGCGGGCGCTAAGCGCTGAACTAACCCCAGGCTGCACTGCCGTAGTTTTGCCGTAGTTTCTCCGGGCACAAGCGGGCAAACTACGGCCGGGAAGCGGGCACCGATGCTCGGAAAGTGGCCGTTTCCCAACAAGTTGTCCGGAAAGATTGCCCCGACCGGAGGACTCTGGATCAGGAGAGTCCTGGTTCGAGCCCAGGAGGGGCAATGCCCACGATGAATAATCGTGGGCGTTTTTTTGGGCTCGGCCTTGGCGGCTCGAGCCCAGGAGGGGCAACTGGAAGGCCTGACACCGGTTAGATGGTGTTGGGTCTTTCGTCTTTAGAGATCGTGGTCCAGTTCCCTGGTACAGATTGTTCACTGTCCTCGATCCTTTCGAAATCCCTCGATGACCCAGGCCCTGACAAAAAGCGGACAATGGGTCAGATCTGTTTGGGACCCGCCTGAGGCAATGGCCGGGAAAGCGCGGGAGCGGGTAGCCTCAGACTCCGGGATTCTTGATGCCTTCTTGTCGTTGTCGAACGAGGCTGGCCCTTCACCCCTAGTAAAGTTCGTGGAGGCCTACGGCCCGCTCTATCTCGACGAGGACGGACTGTCCTGGTCGCCCCATCGGGACACCCCGCGCCCAGAGGGCCCGGAGGAGATCGCTCGGATTCGTTATTACGCTTGTCTGGCGGAGTCCCTTCGTAAGATCGGGGAGGCGGTGAGCCGTCAGAACGCTTTGCAGTGGGAGGATGTGCAGCGCATTCAGGATGCGCTTCAGCAGGATCACCAGCACAGGGGACAGTGGTTGGTCGGCCCTCTATTCACCCTAGATGGCAAAACTGGGCGCCGCGCGTCTGGTCAGAACAATGAGCGGGCCCGGCGTCATGCAACCATGATCCTCGAAGTGGGTCTAAACTGGTGGCTGGCCCTGCGCCCTATCGGCCCGTGGTTCGCGTGGCCAGTGGGCGGCCCAGTTTGGTTTCGGAGCAAGGCGGTGCGCACCACCACCGTGGGCAGGCACCGGCGGCAGACGATCCTACATGATTTGGAAAACCTGGTGGATGTGGAAGATCTCAGCGGGCTAACGCCGGCGCCTCAGTTTCGATTTCGGCGGAGATGCATGGAGCGCGATCGGTGTTCGTTTGGCAGAGCGTGTAATGGGCCAGTGTGCGCGAAAAGAAGCATACTGCGAGTGGGGATAGCACTATTTTGAGGTGAAGCGACGGCGCACCGGGATAGCCTGTTGCCCGGAACATCAGAACCTGAGGAATGCAGCGTATCAGAGGAAGCACTATCGACATCTCCGCGGCCGATAGGGTGTCCCAGCCTATTGTAGGGGCTTATCGGAGGCCGAGCGGGTGACCTTGGCAGAGTAAATGAGTAGATAGTCTTTAGGATGCGCCCGCATAGCTTCAGCCACCTTTCAGGCGGTCGGGAACGGCGAGCAACTCCGCAAGTGTATCCGACCCGCTACAGCCTCTTCGCTTGATCGAGGCTATGGCGATCTGCCATCCGCCGCGGCACATTCTTAGGGTTCCCCCTCCCGGGATTCCTGTGACCGCAATCAACACGCCTTTTGCAGATGCTTTCCACGAGCGTTACGCAGTCGAGTGCGAGGTCGGCCATGGAGGCATGGCCACGGTGTACCGTGCGCGCGATCTCCGGCACGATCGAGTGGTTGCTCTGAAGGTATTACGCCCCGAACTGGCCCAGACCCTGGGCCCCGAGCGGTTCCTGCGTGAGATCAAGATTGCCGCCGGCCTCAGTCACCCAAACATCCTGGCACTCTACGACTCCGGGACTTGGGCATCGGCCGATGGCGCGCGGGGACTCTACTATGCTATGCCATATGTCGATGGGGAGTCGTTACGAAGCCGGCTGACGCGTGAGGGTCAACTGTCCGTAGAGGATGCGCTGCGGATCGCCCGCGACGTAGCCGCCGCTCTCGCGTACGCCCATGATCAGGGCGTCATCCATCGTGATATCAAGCCCGAAAACATCCTATTGTCAGGCTACCCAGGGCATCGGGGAGCTCCAGGCGAATGGCGCGTTTTCCTGGCTGATTTCGGAATTGCGAAGGCCCTCGATGCGGCCGGTGCGGAGGCGTTGACGGAGACTGGGCTAGCGCTGGGCACGCCGTACTACATGAGCCCAGAACAGGCTGGTGCTGAGCGTCGCCTGGATCAGCGAAGCGATCTCTATGCGCTCGGGTGTGTCCTTTATGAGATGCTAGCTGGGCAGCCGCCGTTCACGGCAGTAACGGCTCGAGCGATTCTGGCTCGCCACGCTCTGGACCCGGTCCCCTCCCTCCGAAGCGTGCGGCCGACTGTGGAGAAATCCCTCGAGCGCGCCGTCACCCGGGTGCTGGCGAAAGTGCCCGCAGATCGCTTCGCAACGGCCGCAGAGTTCAGCCTGGCGCTTACCGACGGTCACAGCTCAACTGGATCACACTGGATACGTCGGTCGCGGAGTCATTTGCTCCTAACAGCGGGGGTCACCGCGATTATTGGCGCCGCAGCACTAACTCTGCTGGTCTGGCGTCCTCATATCCCGTCCCGAACAGCAGCTCCCCCGATGGCTCTGGTCCTAGTGGTACTCCCCTTCATCAACCTCGGTCCCCCTGCCGACCAGTACTTTGCCGACGGGCTCACCGAGGAACTCACCAGCCGGCTGACCGGTATCCCGGGACTCCGGGTCATCGCCCGCACCACGGCTGCTCAATACGGCCCTAGGCCTGGCTCGCTCCGCCGATTGGGCCAGGAGCTGGGTGCGGGCTTTGTGCTGGAGGGAAGCGTCCGCTGGGAGCGGAGCCCAGCAGGGAAGGGTCCGGGCCGGCTGCGAGTCACCCCACGGCTCATCCAGGTGGCTAATGAGAGTAACCGCTGGGCCCAAGTCTACGAAGAAGAGCTGACCGAGGTATTCGGGGTGCAGTCTCGAATTGCGGAGCAGGTGACCCAGGCCCTGGACCTGGCGCTGGGCGCATCAGCTCAGGCGACCATCAACCAAGGGGGCACTCGCCACCCCGAGGCTTACGATTTCTACCTCCGAGGCAATGACTATCTGGGTCGAAGCAACACAGAGGCTGATCTCCGGAGCGCGGTCAGACTGTACCAGCAGGCAGTGGCGCTCGACCCGGCCTTTGCCGAGGCCCAGGCGCGGCTTTCCCGCGCGCATGCCCAGATCTACTGGCACTACTTCGATCACACCGAGGAGCGGCTCCGGCTGGCGCGGGCGGCGGCACAGGCGGCGCACACGTCCGCTCCGAACCTGCCCGAGACCCACATTGCCCTCGGGTACTATCACTACTGGGGCGAGCTCGACTATGAAGCAGCGCTCCGCGAGTTCGAAACCGCTCGTCGACAGCAGCCGAGCAACGCGGACTTGCTGCGGGCTATCGGCTTAGTCGAGCGACGCCGCGGGCGATGGGACCAGTCTGTGGCTCGGCTTATCGAGGGTTTGCGCTACGATCCTCGCTCTGGCAATCGGGCTTCGGAGATAGGGGATACCTATGTCAATATGCGCATGTTTCGGGATGCAGAGCATTACCTCGATCGGGCGATGGCGCTCTCGCCCGATTTGCCGAATCCCTACGTCTATAAGGCCTGGCTCTACGTGACCTGGCGCGGTGACCTCCCACGCGCACGCGCTGTCCTCCGTCAGGCGCTCAATCGGCTGGGTCCAGGTCCCTTGGCGGCGTCACTCATGACCGGTGACCGCATCTCAGCGTCGCTGGTCACTGCCGACAGTACGTTTTGGCCAATGATTGATGGACTCTCGCGCTCCGGGTTTCCCGGCGACAGCGCGCGCTATCATCTGCTCAAGGCCGAAACGGCGCACTTCCGGCGTACCCCCGCCGTGGAGCGGGCACAGGGAGACTCTGCTCGGGTCCTATTGGAATTGCGGCTCCGGACCCGTCGGGATGATGCCAAGCTGCTGGGCTTCCTGGCACTTGCATATGCCCACATGGGCCGCGTGGCCGACGCCATCCGGTCTAGCGAGCGTTCGGTCGAGCTCCTGCCGCTCTCCATGGATGCAGTCTCGGCCCCATATCTGGAGACCTGGCTGGCGCGCATGTACATGGTTGCCGACCGACCCGAGGAGGCAATCGAGATTCTTGCCCGGCTGATGACGATCCGCTCCTGGATCACCCCCGCCATGCTACGGGCAGACCCGATATGGGAACCGCTGCGCATCTCTCCCAGATTTCGCAAGCTGACAGATTCCACCCCCACTTCCTGAATCTTACCCCGTCCACACGTCGTTCTGACTTTGAAGAAGCGCGGGAATATTGGTGGTTTCCTGATGCAAGCCGACCTCCAGCGCTTGGCTGCGAACTGTTCGACGCAGCCTGCGGGCTCGATCTGGAGGGCATCGTCGCGAAGCGGAAGCCGACCCTTACGACCCGAGCGACCACCTGGCACAAGATAAAGAATCCCAGCTACGCCCAGGCTGAGGGCCAAAGGCAGCTATTCGAACGTCGGCTTAGCCTATGCCGGTAGTTAGGAAAAGTTGGGTGGGAGCTATGGGAGGTGTTCTGGGCGACTCCCGAAGCGTCAAACGACGGACCGTACAAGAACTATTGCGAGAGTCTCGGCACCTGGCGCTGGAGCAGGTCGCGGATTCGGACTTCGCCTAAGCCGGTTAATACGCCAGTTAGTGGATCTAGATGTTTGATGTCAGGATGAAGTTCACTGAAGCGGCGAATGGCCTTGCCGACCCGCTCCCCGAAATCTGCAGGGAGTCGGTACTCAAGCATGTCATACACGGTAGGACAGGCAATCCAATCGCCAAACGCTTCAGCCAGTAGACCAGCCAAATCGTCATCATTCGGGAGATCTTCCGCCAGCTCCTGTGCCAATGATTCGAGTAGCTGGTTTATCGCCGCGGCAAAGCTGGAACCATCGGACGATGATAAGTACCGATGTCGGAATCGATCCAGATTTCGGCTGGCCTCGCGAGCCGCGTCGTCGCGGTAAGAGATTCGCCGCAAGCCGCTGCTCCAGATCGCGCGTTGAATGGCCAGCTTTACGAACCAGTCAAGGCTCCCGGCGCAGGGAGTCGTCAGCTCCAGGCTCTCGAAGACCGCGGGGAGCTGACAGGCAAATGAGATTCCGCCTGGCATCAAGTCGCTCGCGAAAAGGAAGGTCCGATACAACTTTGGTGGGTCGGGCATTTTCGTTTCTGCGCCCTCTGCTTGATGAACGGCGGGGGGATAATCCCCGGCTGCGCTCGCAACCCGCTAGTGCATCACCCGTACGACCTTCCGTACATGCGTCGGGTCGCTTAGCTGCCGCAGCATCGCGTCGGCCACGTCCGCGCGCGACAACAGCGGCATGGGCGATCGGGCCCGGACATGCTCACCGATACGATACCTGCCGGTCAGCCGACCATTGGTGAGCTTGGGCGGACGCACGATGGTCCAGACCAGCCCACTCTCCCTGATCACTCGTTCCTTGAGCTCATGGTCGGCGGTCGGATGCCGCAGCAGCAGGGTCGCGATATACCGGGTGAAGAAGCCCGCTTCTCGCCGGCTGTCCCCGACACCGAGGAAAGATTGGTAGATGAGTCGCTGGACCCCGATCTGGGTCATCGCGTCCACCATGTGGCGAATGCCGGTCACCAGAATCGGGTCACGGCGAAATGGTGTCGCGGCCCCGAGAGCTGACAGGACAGCATCCTGACCGTGCACGGCGCGGGCGACCGCCGGACCGTCGGCTACGTCGCCAACGACCACCCTCAGCCCTGCATGGGTAATACCGAACTCGGCGGGTGTCCGCACGAAGGCGGCCACGGTGTGGTTCTGTGCCAGAGCTTGGCGAACCAACAGCCGTCCGGTCCCGCCGGAGGCACCGAAGATCAGAAGGTTCACTGAGTGTCGTTTCCGGCTGATGTGGCTGGGCTAAACTGCCTGGAGTATGCGATGCCTCTACGAAGTCGTCGCTGCTCAAGATCCCCTACTACCTCTCGCCTGGCTGGCTCAAGATCGATCCAACCTTCGACGCTCTCCGGGGTAATCCGCGCTTCCAGCGGCTAATCGCGGGCGGATAATCTTTATTTGGCCTCTCATTTTGGCCGCTCGCGGAGATGACGAAACTGGGCTCCAGGATTTCGGGCTATGAGCAAACGCTGACACTTGACTGAGCAAACCTCAGCAAAGTCGAGCATGAAACGCAGCAAACTCCAGCATCGGGGGTGACACGAACTCGCGTAAAGGTTAGCAAGTTGCTGGAATTGGGGCTGTTTCACTGCACCCTCTGGATCAGGAGAGTCCTGGTTGACCCCAACAGGTCGCCTTCGGCTCGAGCCCAGGCTTGCTCTGAGCGGAGCAAAGGGAGGCGCAACTCGAGCGCGATGCCGGATTATTCGGTGTCGCTTCCTGCTCGAGCGAACGTCGAAAGCCAACCCACCGAGCGCGGTTCTTACAACTGCCGCTCCGCCAGCTCGCGGAAGGCGTCGGGAACGGAGCGGCGGGCGTCGAGGGCGACCGAGGCGTAGCCGACTGATTCCCAGCCGAAACGGTCACGGATCGCGTCGATGGCGCGGTCGGTGAGGAGGCGCGCCATCCCTCTCCTGGCGCCGGGGCGCCACGCCTCGTCGGCGAGGTCGAGCGGCAGATCGAGTTGCACCACCGGCTGCTCCTCGATATGCGAGACCGAGATGGCAAGCAGAGAGATCACGCGTTCTTCGGGATGGCTCCTGAGGATGGCTCGCACCAAATCCTCGGCGATCTCGGCGAGGATTGCAGTCGCGGCGACGGGTTGCGGCAGCGTCACGGCGTGTGTGACCGAGCGGAGGTCGCCGAAGCGCACCCGCACCGTCACGGTCCGCCCGCACTTGCCCTTGGCCCGCAGGCGCGAGCCGACCCGGTCGGCAAGGTGGCGGAGCGACCGGCGGATGACCGGGTCCCCGACGGGCCTTTGGCCGAGCGCCGATTGCGCTCCGATCGAGTGAGCGCGGACATGGGTCCGAATGGCGCGAGGATCGCGGTTCCAGGCGAGGGCGGTCAGTCTCTCGCCCGCGACACGGCCGAGAAGCCGGGCAATCACGCCTGTGGAGCTCTTCGCCAGGTCGCCGATGGTAGCGATGCCGCGTTCGGTGAGGCGCGCCCTGGTCGCCGGGCCGACGCCCCACATCATTTCCACGGGCAAATCATGAAGGAAGGCGAGTTCGGTACCCGGCTCGACGACCACTAGCCCGTCGGGCTTAGCGACCTGCGAGGCGATCTTGGCCAGGTGTTTTGTGCTGGCGACGCCGACCGAGATGGGAAGGGCCAGTTCGTCGCGCACGCGTCGGCGGATCGCTGCGGCGATCTCGGCCGGCGTGCCGAAGAGGTGCGTGCAGCCTGACACGTCGGCGAAAGCCTCGTCGATCGAGATCCGCTCAACCAGTGGTGTGAAGTCCCCCAGTACCCTGACCGCGGCGTCGCCGAGCCGCTGATACTCCTTGAAGTGCCCGCCGACGAAGACCAGGCCGGGGCAAAGCTCACGCGCCCGGCGACCCGGCATGCCCCCGTGGACACCGAAGGCCTTCGCTTCGTAGGACGCCGCGAGCACCACGCCACCTCCGACTGCGATGGGCCTCCCCTTGAGCGACGGGTCGAGCATCTGCTCGACGGAGGCGTAGAACGCGTCCAGGTCCGCATGAAGGATTGTGGCCGTGTCCATGGCGAACGGTGCCCGCGGCGGGCGTGTGGCGTGCTGGGTGATGGGGCTCTGTCCTACCTGGTGTTCTTCGCGAGCTTGGCGCGAACCTCGTTCACCCCCGCCGCGACCTCGGGGCCGAAGTCCTCCGACTCCCAGATCGGGCGGATCTCGAGGTCGCTCGGGCCCGGCATCGGGTTGGGGCACCGCTTGGCCCACTCGATCGCCTCTTCCATCGACCGGACCCGCCAGATCCAGAAACCCGCCACCAGCTCCTTCGTCTCGGCGAAGGGGCCGTCGGTCACTGTGCGCTTGGTCCCGTTAAAGTGGATCCTCTTTCCAAACTTGCTCGGCTTGAGCCCGTCACCAGCGAGCATGATGCCCGCCTTGATCAGCTCGTCGTTGAACTTCCCCATCTGCTCGAACATCTCCTCGGCCCCTTCCATCTCCAAGGGATGCGACTCCGCTTCCGACTCCTTGGTTGCCTTTACGATCACCATGACCCGCATAGGACCTCCTCTATGGTTGGGAGCGGCCCTGGTGGCCTGCTCTACCCATACATCGTTCGAGGATACCGGAAATCGACATCACCTGCCCAGGAAGAATATGATGGCTCCTCTGGATCAGGAGAGTCCTGGTTCAAGCCCACAGCGGAGCGAGGGGAAGGGCAATGGCTCCTCCCAGCGCCCGTGTCACAAATGCAGGGCTTCGCCTGTTCCCTCCAATTGGACCACTCAGCATAGATTGGGAATTAGCCGTTGACAGGAGCAAGTTGCTGGGCGGTTATGCGGGCCCCCCTGGATCAGGAGAGTCCTGGTTGGGCCCAACAGCCCGCCTGCGGCTCACCCCAACAGGTGGCCTTCGGCTCGAGCCCAGAGCCTGCCCCGAGCGCAGCGAGGGGAGGGGCAATGGCCGGTGCAACGGCACCAGCCGTTTTGTCTCAGACTGGGCCCTCGGCGGGAGCATCAGCTCACTGCCGCCGCTGCGGCAACGATTCACTCCACACCGAGCCGCGCCAGCCCTTCCCGCGCTTCCTCCACGAAGGGCAGTAGCTCCGGATCTGCCCGGCGCCAGATAGCCGACACGAAGCCATAGCACTCGGCCGCCTTCCGTGTATCCCCGAGCCGTTCGGCGATACGGCCGAGCTCGAGCGTGGCGAGCACGAACGACGGCGTGTAGCCGCCGCTCCACCGCCAGCGCTCCAGCAACGCGCCGGCCCGCCGATCGTCACCGCGAGCGGCCAGGAGCCGCGCCAGCGTCAGGTTCAGGTGGAAGCAGTTGGCGGCGAAGTTGTCCGCTAGGCAGAGCGTGTCGGGGATCGCGCTCAGCTTCCGGATCGCCGCCATGGAATCGCCCCGCGCCAGATCGAGGAACGCGACGCTCGTCTCGCCGAGCAGCCGGGCCCGCAGGGCCGCGCGGGGGTCGCCGGGTGCCCGCGCCGCGCGAGCCGCCTGAGCGCCGAAGCGTGCCAGTGCGGCCGTGTCGCCTGCGCGACAGCCACCAGGGCAGCCCCCTCAAGTGCGCAGGGGTGAAGAAGCCTCCCCAGGCGGCGTCCGCCTCGAAGGCAGCGATCGAAGGTCGCGCGGGCCAGCGAGTCCGGAACGATCCCGAGCAGGCTGAGATCCAGGAAGGGGTCGACGAACCAGCTCCATTTCGAGGCGGAAGGCTGGCGCAGCAGGCGCTCATCGACCGCGAAGGCCTCGCGCAGCTGGCCGCGGAACGCGAGCGCGTGAGCCAGGTACTGCGGCCACATGACCGAGTCGAGGACCCAAGGGACGACGCCTCCACCTGCGCCTCGGCCCGGCTCGCCGAGGCGCCGCAGCACCCGAATTGCGGTCTCGGCCGTGTCGGGCCAGGAGTCGAGCCCCTGCTGGAATGGCGGCCAGCCAGACGGTGAAGACCGAAGCCGTGTCGAGCATCCGCTCCGCTTCGGCTCTGCCGATCCCACTCGGGTCCAGCAATAGCGCCGCCAGGCGGGTTTCGCCATGGTGGGGCGAGGTCGGGTCCAGGGCCAGGTAGGTGGCTGCGGCGCGCCGGGCCTCCTCCGGGCGTCCGAGCGACAGAAGCAGTGCCGGCATGTGCTCGTAGGCTGGCCCGAAGCCCGGATCCAGCGCGATCGCGCGAGCGAAGGTCTTGAGTGAGCTCGGCCGGCGGTCGGCCGATGGGCCACAGCTCGTGAGCGCGCCATTCGCCGAGCGCATACCAGGACATGGGGTCTTCGGGGTAGCGTCGGACCGCCTCCTCCGCCGCCGCCACTGCGCGGAATTTCAGGCGGACGAACGCCTCCGGCATCGGTCACCTCCGCCGCTGCGAGGTCGAAGGAGTCGGCGACGATGAAGAGACTGTCCCGCGGGGGAAGCCCGTGGTTGTGGAGGGTCGCGCGCCGCAGGTACTCCTCGCGCGGCCGGTACGCGCCGGTCGTCGGCGGGTTCCAGCCGAGCACCATAGGCCATCTGTACCAGCGCCAGCGCGAACGTGCTGTCGGCCGCGATCGCCTGGTCGTAGCGCGTGAGGGCCGAGTCCCAGAGCCCCCGCCGGTAGAATTGTTCTCCCTGGAGGAACGCCTTCAGCGCCGGCAGCGACTTCGAGCCGATCGAGGTTCGGCGGACCGAGCCGATCGCCCGGGCGGACGAGAGCACCCGCAGCGCCCGGATGCCGAGCGAGTCGGCGAGCTCGCCGATCCGAGCCGCCTCGCCCGATACCTCGATATCCGTCTTTCCCATGCCGCCGACGCGATCGAGCAAGGCGGCGCGAAGCGTCACCGAGTCCCGTCCCCGCGGCGCGACGGCACCGTAGACGACCAGCCCCGCCCCGGTGCGGCGCCCCAGCTCCTCGGCGGAGGTTCGATCGGCCCGGCCGCTCCAGCGCCGGAGCACCACGCTCGGCGACACCGTGCGGATCGGGCCCGCCCCGTCGAGCGTGCGGGAGAGCACGTCACCCATGCCCTCCCGCCAGAGTTGGAGTGACGGCTCCAACACGTCGAACGGGGCAACCGCGAGCAGGTCAGCGTCGAGAGTGTCCTCGGCGGCAGGCCGGGTGTGCAGCCAGACGCCGGCGCCGGCAAGGGTTACCAGGAGCACCGCTGCCGCGGTTAGCATGCCTCGTCGAAGGGCAGGGCTCGCGCCCGCGCTGGGCGCGCCTGCCGCGGCCTCCAGCGCCCGGGCGAAGGCCGGCGCATCTGCGAACCGGTCCGCCGGCGCGCGCGCCAGTGCCTGCCTGACGGCGCGCTCGACCTGTCGGGGGATGTCACGCACCGTGCAGAGATCGGGGACAGGATCCGCCAGCCGGCGGGCGATGAGTGCCTGGGCCGTCCGGCCGGTGAATGGAGGCTCGCCGGCGAGCATCTCGTACACCACGCATCCGAGCGAGTAGATGTCGCTTCGGGCGTCGAGATGGCGGTCGGCCGCGCCCTGCTCCGGACTCATGTAGGCGGGTGTACCCAGAGCGAAGCCGGTTTCCGTCAGGCGCTCGCCGGCGGCGTCCACGGCTCGGGCGACACCAAAGTCTGCGAGCACACATCGCTCGCCCTGGAGCAAGATGTTCTCGGGCTTGACGTCGCGATGGATGATGCCCTGACGCTGAGCGTATCCCAGCGCGTCGGCCACCGCCCGGGTGATCCGCAGCGCGTCCGCCAGCGGGAGCTGGGGCTCGCGCACCAGCCGGCTCCGGAGCGACTCGCCCTCAACGTAGGGCATGCTGAACCAGAGCCGGCCGGCCGTTTCACCAGAATCGTACACCGGGAGGATGTGCGGGTGGTCGAGACGCGCGGCGAGCCTGATCTCGCGGATGAACCGCTCGGGGCCCAGCACCTGCGCCAGCTCGGGATGGAGGATTTTCAGGGCGACCGGACGATCGTGGCGGAGATCGCGGACGAGATAGACCGTGGCCATGCCGCCGCGGCCGAGCTCGCGCTCGATCACGTAGCGATCACGGAGAGCGCTGGCGAACTCCTGGTCGACCAACGTCGCACCACTGCCTGAGGGAGGTACTGCAATGTGGCGGGCGAACTCGGGCGCCGCCAGCCACGATGTGATATGACGGGGTCGATCGGCCGTGGTATGGAAGGTTTCGAATCTCTCACGGAGGCGGTGGCGGCCAATCAGGATGCGGTTGCATCCCAAGAGGTCAGCAACGACTTAGCTGCCACCGGGCTTTGTCTAATTGCCCGCCTGCGGTACGCCCAGGAGAGGCAATGGCTCCCGCGACAGATAAGAGCGTTCAATCTCCCCTCGTCGTTCTTCACGCCCTCGTGAACGGCATGCGAGGCCGTCTCCCCGATTCGGCTGGATCTTCTCCGCTGCGGCCGGTGCGACACGTTCGGCCGTGAACACTGGCGCCCCCCCAGACCTGAAAAGGCTCTGACGATCATCTGAACTCCACCTGATGTACCCGGCTTATCGTGGGACCACGTTTCGTGCGGTGCGAGTCGCCGCGAGTTGAATCTCCAGCGGAAATGAGGGTCCTACCATGAGAACGCAGATGATCACTCAGGCGCTCACTACCGGGGTCCTGGCCGGGCTGTTAATTGGCGGGACGTCAGACGCGCAGTTCATCTCCGGCGAGCGCGCACTGCTCAATCGGATCGGAGCGGCGCCAGTCACTCCGGCCTGGTCGCCATCCGGCCCCATCGATCCGGCGAGCGCATTGCTGGGCCGGTCGGCCGAGCGGAGCGGTTTCCAGGCGATGCGGAGTGAGGACGCGAACCCTTCGCGGGCTCCGGTCGGAGCAGAACGGGCGCTCCTGGGCATGGGCACGTGATGCAGGCGAGGGACTCGAGCGGGAACACGGCGGGATCGGGTTGACCCGGCATGTTCCCGGCCCGAGCCAGACCTGGGTCAAGAGCGTCTGGCGGGGAGGGCGGAATCGGAGCCTGCGGCAGACGGGAGCCGGAGCTCCACCAGCAGGCTCTGGAACCGCGGGTGCTCGCGGAGCGGATCATAGGCCGGCTCGCACGACAGCCACGGCAGGAGCGTGTCGCGGCGACGCACGGCTCTCTCCATGATCTCCAGTGCCCGCTCGCGCTCGCCCAGGAGTTCCAGCGCGCCGGCGAGATACGTGCCGGCGCAACGTCCCTCCTCGACATCCTGCTCCAGGCCAGCACATATTGCGCGGGCTTCCCCCACTCGCCCCGCGCCGGCCAGTGCGTACCCGGTAACGGATCGGACATACGGCGTCTGCTGCGGGGGCAACCGCTCGAGGATCTCGAGCGCCTCGGCATGCCGGGCCATGGCGCACAGCGTCCGCGCCAGCCAGCTCGTGGTGAGAGGGTGCCCCGGTTCGTCCTTCAGGATGGCCGTGAGCGTCCGGTGCGCCTGCTCGTAGCGGTGCGCGAAATGGTAGCACCGGCCGACGCACAGGCGAATCACGAGGGAGACCGGCTCGATCGCCTCGGCGTGCAGAATACGGCGCAGACTCTCCTCGTGTCGCCCCAGGGGACCGAGGAGGATCGCGTACCAGGCCTCTGAGAAAGCGTAGCCGGGGTCGAGCTGGATCGCCCGCCGGAACTCCGTCTCAGCCGCGGCCCAGTCCCAATCGTAGAGAAAGTGGACGACACCGAGCCAAGTATGCGCTTGGGCGAGCTCCGGATCGAGGCGGAGAGCCTCGAGCGCGGCCGAGCGGGCACGCGGCGCCGCCTCGGAGGGCGGGAGGGGTTCGAACTCGGCGAAACCCAGTATGGCCCAGCACTCGGCGAGACCCGCATACCCGAGCGCGTACCCGGGATCCAGTTGCACCGCCTGCTCGAAGTATTCGATCCCGAGCGACAGGCCCTCGGGCGTTCGCTTGTGCGCTGCGTAGCGCCCCCGAAGGTACAGCGTGTAGGCATCCAGCACAGCGGTCGACCGGAGCACGAGCGGGGCCCGCACGGGCCCGGCCGCGAGGGGCAGGAGGCCTGCGATGGCCCGGGACAGCTCCTCCACGAGTGCGAAGACCTCTTCCAGCATGCGCTCATACGTCTCCGACCAGAGTTGGCAGCCGTCGGCCGCATTGACCAGCCGGGCGCTCAGCCGGAAGCGGTTACCCACCTTGCGCACCGATCCCTCGACGAGTGTGCCCACGCCGAGCCGATCGGCGAGTTCCCGTGCGTCCAGCCCCTTGGCATGGAGCGCGTAGGTGGATGTGCGGGACGCCACGCGGAGGCCGGTCACCCGCGCGAGCGCGTTGGTGAGTTCGTCGGTCAGCCCGTCGCTGAAGTACTCGTTCTCTCCCCCGGGGGTGAGGTTCACGAACGGCAACACGGCGATGGCGGGCGCAGCCGGCGCACCGACCGCCAGCGCTCCGACCGGGAGCTGCCTCAGCCGCTCCGCCGCCGCGACGACGGCGGGATCGGGCCCGGTGTCGAACTCCTGGCGCAGCAGGGTCTCATAGGCCCGGGCGAAGCGGAGCGCGCTGGGCCGGTCGCCCGCTGTGCAGAGCGCCTCCATGTAGCACACGGCGACTCGGGCATTGAGCGGCTCAGCCTGGGCGAGCTGCCGCCACCAGCCGGCCGCCGCCACGACGTCGCCGCGGGCGGCCGCATCGCGCGCCAGCGCCTCCAGCGCCGCGGCATGCCGTTGCGCCAACCGGCTCCGCTCCTCCTCCACCGAGTGCTCGAACTCGGGCGCGTCGTTCAGGTAGAATCCGTCGAGGAAAGGCCCGCCGTACGCGCCGACCGCCCGCGCGAAGTCACCCACTTCAAGCGCCGTGGTGAATTCCGCCAGATCGGTCGTAAGCACAGTAGGGTTAAGCCGGAGGTCGGTCGAGCCGAGGAACAGCCCCTCGGTGCCGAGGTCACGGCGGAGGCTGTAGAGGAGCTGGGCTAGGCGATGGGTCGCCTTGTCGGTTGAAATCTCAGGCCAGAGCCACGCGTGGATCTTGTCCCGGCTGAGCCCGCGCCGCCCTCCCGCAGCGAGAAGCGCGAGCAGGGCCAGCGACTTCCGCTGGCCTGCGGCTCCGCCGCACGGTCTACCGTCCCGGTTTACCGACGGGCTGCCGAGAACCTGGAGCTGCAACATCCAACGCCGCCCGGAGAGGGAGAACGGGAGCCCCGGCTGTAGTTGATCTGATTTCTAGCTGAAGCAGCCAGCCTATTGTAGACCCTGTGCGGACAGAGGGCAAGCAGATTACCACGCTCCAAGCACTCGTCTCCAACGCGGAGGTGCCCATGCCCAGCTACCCCCAACCCGCGCCGGCGGGCATCCCCATCACTTCGGCCATTCACCCCACGAGCCAGCGCCGGCTCGACGAAGCGGTGGCCCGGCTCCGAGAGGCCGCGCCAGCATTCGCTCGGCTCTCGCTCACGGATCGGATCGCGCTCGCCCGCTCGATGCAGGCCGGCTATCTCCGGATTGCGGAGCAGAGTGTGCGCGCGGCCTGCGCCGCCAAGCGCATCCCATGGGGTACGCCCGCCGAAGGCGAGGAGTGGTCGACTGGTCCATGGTTCGTGGTGCGCCATCTCCGGCTGGTCGCGGAGTCGCTCACGTCGCTCCAACGCACTGGTAACACCCCGATCGGTCAGATCCGCCGCACTGCGGACGACCGCTTGGCTGTGCGGGTCTTCCCCGCTAACACGATCGACGGCGTGCTGTTCGCCGGCATCACGGTGGAGGTGCGCATGGAGACCGGCATCGACGAGACGGAGTTGCACGGTTCCCGCGCCGCCTTCTACCGGGGCCGGTCGCACGACGGCCGGACGGTGCTGGTCCTGGGCGCAGGGAATGTCGCCGCCATCCCAGCGATGGACGTCATCACCAAGATGTTCAACGAGGGGAAGACGTGCCTCCTCAAGATGAACCCTGTCAACGCCTATCTGGGCCCATTCTTGGAGGATGCATTCGGTGACGCGATCCGGCGGAACTTGCTCGCGGTGGTGTACGGCGGCGCGGACGAGGGCGCCTACCTCGCCCAGCATACCGGCATTGACGAGATTCACCTCACGGGTACCGACCGAACGTACGACCACCTCATGTGGGGGCCACCAGGTCCGGAGCGAAATGCGCGCAAGATGCGCAACGCCCCGCTCCTCTCCAAACCGGTCACTGCTGAGCTGGGGAACGTCTCCCCGATACTCGTCGTGCCTGGCCCCTATAATGAGAGGGAGCTTGCCTTCCAGGCCGAGAGCATAGCTGGCGCCGTGGCCAACAACGCGTCGTTCAACTGCAACACACCGAGGATGCTGGTCACCCCGCGGGGGTGGGCCGGACGGGATGGCTTGCTCGCCGCGATCGAGCACGCGCTTGCAGCGGCACCAGTCCGCCGGGCCTACTACCCAGGAGCCGAGGAGCGCTGGCAGCAACTCACCAGGGGCCGCGCGTCACTCAGGGCTGTGGGCGCGGCGCGAGCTTGCGAGCTCCCTTGGACGCTGATTCCGGGTCTCGACTCGACGGACCCGCGCGAGCCGGCGTTCACGACCGAGCCGTTCTGCTCGATTCTGTCGGAGACCGAGGTAGGCAGCGACGATCCGGTCGAGTTTCTCGAGCGGGGCGTCGATTTTGCCAACAACCGGCTCTGGGGCACGCTCTCCGCGGATCTTGTGGTGCATCCTGCGTCCCTAAAAGACCCGCGCGTTGCCGAGGCAGTCGAGCGCGCGATTGCGCGGCTCCGGTACGGTGCGGTCACGGTGAACAGCTGGAGCGGCTTCATCTTTGCGTACGGCACGCCGCCGTGGGGCGCGTACCCGGGCTCGACGCCGAGCGACATCCAGAGCGGGAGGGGCTGGGTGCACAACACGCCGATGCTGGAGGGAATCGAGAAGGCCGTGCTACGCCATCCGCTCACCATCGTTCCAAAGCCTGCCACGTTTCCGAGCCACCGTACGGCCCATATCGTTTCCCGGCGACTCACGCAGCTCGACAAGCGCGCGAGCTGGACCAAGGTGCCCGGCGTGGTAGTGGCAGCAATGCAGGGATGAGCGGGTTCCGCGTCGAACGCCGTCGGACCTATTCCTCGGCGAGCCGGCGCAGCCCCTGCTTGCCTGGGCTCTCCTTAACTTTCTGGGGGTCGAGCACACGGAGCGCACGGTGCGGAGCGTGGCTGACATCCACCTCGCATACATGCCCTACTCGCACTCTGGGGGCCACCCGCTGTGGCCGAGCGGAAGCTGGCGCCCACTCCCGCCCGTCGGCTGCATGCGCGGCTTAGGCAGCACGCCAGGCGGAGCTCAGGAGCGCATACACCACCACCCTGCACCCGTGCACTACCGCTTCGCCGTCCAACTGTTCGCCCAGGCGCTCGGCCAGGCGCACCGAGCGCGTGTTCGCGGGATGAATGAGACTGATGGCGCGCGGCCACCCGAGCCGGCCGAAGGCCTCCCCGAGCGCCGCCCGTGCAGCCTCGGCCGCATATCCCTTCCCCCAGAACGGCCGCGCCAACGCCCAAGCCACCTCGTGATCGGGCCAGCCCTCGGGATAGTGCAGCCCCACGCGTCCCACGAAGCTGGCCGTCTCACGCTCTTCAACGGCCCACATCCCGTAGCCACGGAGGTGCCAATGCCCGGCCAGCGTTGCCATCTCGTCCCAGGCATCCTCCCGACTCAAAGTGCCGCGCTCGCCCACATAGCGCATCACCTCGGGGTCGGCGCACATTGCCGCATAGGGCTCAAGATCTTCGGCCCGAAAGAGCCGAAGGCGCAACCGCGCGGTCTCGAGTTCGGTCAGCATGGGATATCCCAAGCCTACAGCCACAGTCGCCCCCGGGCCAGAGCGACTGCGACTGCTACCGTTTGTGCCACAGTTTCTCCGGGCAGAGCCGGGCATTTTCGGGGCAGGGAGGCGCACCGATGCTCGGTAAGTGACCGTTTCCGGGCAACTTGACCTGATCCGCTGCCCGCGGCGGTACCGACTCTGGATCAGGAAGTCCCCGCCTCGAGCCTAGGAGGGGCAATGGCTCCCTCGACAGCGGGAGCCGTTTTGTTTACGGCTCGGCCCGTCGGCTCGAGCCCAGGAGGGGCCTTTCCCTATCTGGGACTAATGAGTTGCTGTGTGAGTCAGTGAGCCAGTGCTCCGTGAGTATCCACGGGCTCACTTGGTGATTCGGGCTAGCCATACCGGCGTTGCCGATTGGGCCCCTCGAATTAAACGACGGCTGAGGGATCCAGGTCGCACACCTGGTAGAACCGTTGCGTTTGCGGTTTCCAGCCACCCACCCGCCGCGGCGCGTCGTTTGGAGGTAGGAGCTTTCCTCCAGTTGCGCAGCTCGCCTGAACTTATGCCTGTGGCTCCCGCCAGGCTCTGGAAGTTCAGCCGGCGGAAGGCCTCGTTGAGTCACCAGCCGAACGAACGAGCGAGGAAGTACTTACGCCAGCTGTCATCGAAGACCAGCACATCTGGTCTCGAAGCACTGCATATGCTGCCCTCTTTAGCGTGGACCGAGGACACTAGCACCCGGGATCGGCTGCCGGGATCGTGAATGGTTGACCCACCGGGATGTTGAACCGCGTGACCATGAGCACCGCGGGTTCAGCGCTCACCACCACCGCGCGGTGAACCATGTCGGCCACCTCGACAGCATAGGCGTTGCCGGGGACGAACACCTGAGTCTCGGTGCAACCATCCTTCTTGGTGAACATCTCGACCTTGATTTCCCCTTCAATGACGTAGACGAAGCTAGGTCCGGGATGGGTGTGCCAGGGTCCGGCTCCGGGAGCGAACACGGCCCTCTGGATCACGATGTCCTTCCTGGCGTTCGAATGAATCAGGAAGTCCGGTAGCTGGTGGATCTGGTAGGGATCGAGCGGTGCGCGGAAGGTGAACGGTTCCAGGGCGAGCGCGGCAACATCCACCGGCATGTGGTGGGTGCCGCCGGGCGCCACGGGCTCCTCCGAGCATGCGACAAATGCACCTGCCGTGAGGACAGCGACGACGGTTAGGCTTGCGAGGTTACGGCGTGACATGGGACACCTTCCGAGTAGAGAGGTGGTTCTCTTGCGAGGTGGTGGCGGTGGCTTAGGTTAGGACAACCTCCGCGACGTGCGTCACCTCGCAGTCTTCCAACCGTCACCGCCGGGTGACGCCCCGCCCTGCCGGATCTCTCGCATGTTCGAGTTGCGTACCCTGGGTGCCCTGGAGCTGACCTCGGCCGATCGCGGAGCCGTCAGTCCGGTTCTCGCGCAACCCCGACGCGCTGCGCTCCTGTGCTATCTCGCGCTTGCGTTACCGCGCGGCTTCCATCGCCGCGACACCCTGTTGGCCCTCTTCTGGCCGGAGGACAATGCCGAGCAGGCCCGACACGCTCTCCGGCAGTCGATCTATTTCCTGCGCCGGGCACTGGGCGCGAAGGCGATCGTGTCACGTGGCGACGAAGAGCTGGCGGTGGTGCCGGATCAGGTTCACTGTGATGCCTGGGCGTTCGAGGCAGCGTTAGACCAGGGGCGACCGGCTGATGCGGTCGCGCTCTATCGGGGCGAGTTGCTGGCGGGGTTCCATATCCCAGCCGCCCCAGATTTCGAGCGCTGGCTGGACCAGGAGCGCGGCCGCCTCAGACAACGGGCGGGAGAAGCGGAGTGGGCGTTGGCAGCAGTGCGGGAGCGAGACGGCGATGCCGCCGGTACAGCAGACGCGGCACGGCGTGCGGTTGCCCTCTCTCCCACCGATGAGACTGCGCTCCGCCGATTGATTCTTCTGCTGGAGCGGCTGGGCGACAGGGCAGCCGCCGTGCGCGCCTATGAGGCCTTTGCCTGGAGGCTGGAGGAAGAATACGAGCTGGAGCCATCGGCTGAGACGCGGGCATTGGTGGCGAGGATCCGCGCTGAACCCAAAGCGAGCCAGGCGGCCGCACCAGACGATCACGGTGTGCTACCAGCAGGGTCCTCGACCGGCTCCCCGCTGGGTGTGGCGACGGCAGGTCCGGCGGACGGCGCATCGGTCGTGACCGCCTGGCCGAGGCAGTCCCGGCCGGTCTGGAAACGGGTCGGGATGGTCGCGACAACGCTGGCCGCAATCATGGCCGCTGGTTGGGCAATCAGGGACCAACTCCGGCCCGAGACTCTGGAAGTCCGCCGGCTGGCCGTGTTGCCGCTGGCGAACCTTACCGGCGACCAACGGCAGGAATACTTCGTGGATGGCATGCACGAGGCCCTGGTCACCGAGTTGAGTCGAATCCCGGAGCTGACGGTGATCTCGCGGCAATCGACGGCCCAGTACCAGCGGACTGATCAACCAGTGCCCGTGATCGCCAGCCAGTTGGGAGTGGATGCCCTCCTCGAGGGCTCGGTCTTTCAGGCTGAGGACAGTGTCCGGATCAGGGTGCAGCTCATCCGCGTTGAACCCGAGGGGCTCATGTGGGCCGGCACCTACCACGGGGCACTCCGGGATGCCATCGCGCTTCAGGGCGAGGTCGCGCGCGCCGTCGGCCGCGCCATCCACGCGATGGCCGGGCCCGAACTACGGGGCCGACTTGTGGCACCATCCGTGAGCCCCGAGGCTCAGGAAGCCTATCTTCAGGGCCTGTACCATCTGGAGCGGCAGATGGTCACGGCGGAACTCAGCAGATCCGACCGGCTGGAGGCACTGCGCACTGCCGTCGCCAACCTAGAGAACGCTGTGGCACTGGCCCCCGAGTGGGCCGGTGCTCACGCCAAGCTCGCGCGGGCCTACCATTGGATTGCCAGCAGCTATTCCGAGCTGGCGTCGGAGTTCTATCCGAAGTCGAAGACGGCCGCGCTGCGCGCCCTGGAGCTCGATCCAAACGAGGCCCAGGCCCACGCTTCGCTGGGGTTTGTTCTCTTCAACTACGATTGGGACTGGGAAGGCGCGGAACGGTCGATCCAGCGGGCACTGGCGCTGGATCCGAACTCGCACCAGTGGATTTATGCGATGTTCCTGGTCGCAGCGGGCCGCTATGAGGAGGCGGCTACTCACTATCAGCTGGCCGAAGAGCGAAACCCGCTGTCGCCACTCATCAAGGCGCAGCTGGCTTGGACCTATGCCTGCGCCGGCCGTCACGATGAAGCGATCGCGGAGTTCGAGGAATTGCGGGCGCGCCTGGGCAACAGCCCAGACTGGCTCAGAGCAGCCTTCGGGGAAGAATACCTGGCGAAATCGAGGTACCCCGAGGCGGTTGCCGCCTTGGAGAGCGCGGTGACGGTGAGCGACAGCAATGCCGAGTTTGTTGCCCTCCTCGCCCATGGCTACGCCCGGGCCGGCCGGGTGGGAGACGCACAGCGCCTCATGCGCTGGCTCGAGCAGCGTCGCGGGCGCTGGTACGCTCCCCAGCTCTACACGGTGCTGGGTGATACCGCGCGAGCCATCGCGATGGTCCAGTCCGCCTTTGAGCAGCGCGCGGGCAATATTCTGTACCTTCGCTGCGCAAGGGCCTATCCCGCCTTGCGGAACAAGCCGCAGATCCGGGAGATCGTGCGCCGGATCGGCATCCCCGAATGACCCGGGGCGCCTGCCGGCCGGCTGGGGCGCAGCCCTCTGCGAGTTCTTGTGTGAGTTCTTCCAGCCGCTGCCTCAGAGTGTCACAGGGACAACGATTCGGATGTCGCCCCGGGCAGGCGGTGCAGCTTGAGCTAGGCGTTTAGTCCCTACTTCTGAAGCGGGACTCCAAAGCCCAGCGCAAGCTGGACATCGTTCTGCGTGCGTTTCTCCTCCAGTGTCGTTGCCTCCACAAAGGTCGTCCCGTAGATGTGATCCTCCGCGGCCACGTAAAAGCTCAGGAAGCTGCCGAGATTGAACCCGATGGTTGCCCCTACCACGCCGCCGACATCCGTCTGGTCCTCCACATCTTCATACGCTTCACCGCCCCGCTTGATCAGGCTGGCACCACCATTGAAGCTGAGCCACACGGGACTGGTGGTTGGAATAGCATAGACCGTCGCTCGAGCCGTGCCGAAGAGGAGGTTGGCGTCGAGAGTGCTCTCGTTCTCGTTGAAGCTGAACCGCAGGCTGCTGGGCACATACGACACCGACGTGAAAACGCCAAAGCGAGGGCCGAAGTTTAGACCCAGTCTGCCACCTACGGCGAGGGCAAGCTCTTGCTTGAACTCTTCGCCATTCGCCGCCTTGATCAACTCTGTTGTCGGGATGTAGACCCCGATTGTCGGTGAGAGGAAAACC
Organism: uncultured Gemmatimonadales bacterium; assembly: GCA_963740175.1. GTDB lineage: Bacteria > Gemmatimonadota > Gemmatimonadetes > Gemmatimonadales > GWC2-71-9 > CAVVWJ01. The sequence goes on along the minus strand of CAVUDL010000009.1, from coordinate 51,661 downwards.
TTCTGGGCTGCGGCCGAAGTGGCTGCCGCCAAGGGAAGAGTACTGACCGCGCATAATAGTCGGACGATGAATTTGCGGTGCACCTTCCTGCTCCTTGGAATCCGGGTGAGAGTCATGAGGCTCTACTACGAACGACGCAATAATGTGACATCCATTCTCATTCGCCGCAGCCAGCCCGATGGGATGGCTTGGGAGGTGAGCAGCCGCTGTTGTCCTGAGGTTCTTGAGCTGGACGTGAGGTGGCGCCGCGGAGGAACGACTACGGAGGCAGAAATACTCTGGATCAGGAGAGTCCTGGTTGGCCCAACAGCCCGCCTGCGGCTCACCCCAGAAGGTGGCTTTCGGCTCGAGCCCTGGCTTGTTCAGAGCGGAGCGAAGGGAGAAGGGGCAATTCAATTTTTTTATGAGTCATACGCTCCACACTAGTGCCCTGGTCCACGAGACCTACCTCAAGATTGTGGATCAACCGCAGGTTCATTGGCACGACCGGGCGCACTTCTTTCAGGTCGCTTCTTGGGCAATGCGCCGGATTCTGGTGGATTACGCCCGTCGTCACCGGGCCCTGCGTCGTGGTGGCGGAGTACCCCCACTCTCATTGGAGGACGAGGTCGCAGTCGCGCAGCAAAGCGACGAGTTGCTGGCGCTCGACGAAGCGCTGGAGCGCCTCGCGATCGTAGATGAGCGGCTGAGCCAGGTAGAGAAAGGCGCGGGACTGGTCGGCACTCGAGCTTGACAGCTGAGCTCAACCGAGACCCGCGCCTCTCCCGTTAGCGGGCAATCGAAAGCTGGTCCCCGGAACTGCCTCGGGTCTGCACCAGTAGGATCCCTTCCCGGAAAGTCATTCCGTACCGGTTTGCGGCTTTCCATGCGCTGATGTACTCCAGGTGAACCACCTGATCAACCGGAATGGTTCGTAGCACCTCGATGCCGCCAATAAGAGTATTGTCCACAGCGACTGCAGGCTTCCGAGCATTGAAGAGCATCAGCGAGCCGTTGTCCCTGGAGCGGAACAATTCAGGCCGGATATGACGGATCGCCTCGTACGTGCTCCCGTCCTTGCTGCCGGCCAGCTCCGGGGCAGTGATCACATTGGAATGGCCTGTGGCGCCACCGGAAGCGCACGCAAGCAGAATTGGGAGTGGCGAGAGTGCTCCCGCGAGTTTGGAGAAGGTGAGCCGCATAATGACCTCCAGAAAAAGTATAGGCCCGAGTTTGATCGCTTATCCAGTAACGCGCGAAATCGGCAGCAAACCCGACATCACCCGAGTGAATCATGCAGATCAGAGCATACGCGATCAGAGAGAAAGGCGGCACGGCGGAGCCCTTCCTGTATGAGAGGACTCTCGGCGGCCACGACGTCCTGGTGAGGATCACCCATCGTAGCCTCGCGAGGGGAGACATCCAGTTCATCGATAATGACTGGGGTGACGCGCAGTATCCGCTGGTCCCGGGCCACGAGATTGTTGGAGTCGTCGAAGAGGCCGGTTCCGAAGTCGCCGACCTGCACACCGGCGATCGTGTCGGTATCGGGTACCAGCAGGAGGCGTGTTTCAGTTGCTCCTTCTGCAAGCGGGGCACCGAGCAACTCTGCGCCAGTCAGAAGGTCATTGCCGTCGACCGTTACGGCGGCCTGGCCGACCACATCATTGTCGATGCTCGGTTCGCTTTCCGGCTCCCGCCGCAGCTCGATTCGGCCACGTCAACGCCTCTGCTCTCGTCCGGCCTGACGGTGTACGCAGGCATTCTTCGGGCCGGACTGGCCGACGGTTCTCGAGTGGCGGTGCTGGGCGCCGGAGGGCTCGGTCACCTGGCCATACAGTTCCTCCACAAGATGGGGCACCGCGTGACCGCGTTTTCGCATTCGCCAGCCAAGAGAGCGCTGATCGAGCGGCTGGGAGGCGCATTCGCGGACAGCTCGGACGCGGAGCGCCTGACCGAGTACCATGGGGAGTTCGACTTCATCCTCTCGACGCTGAATGTCGCCTTCGACATTGACTCCTTTGTAAGAATGCTGACGCCAGAGGGCCAGCTCTGCCTGGTGGCGTCGCCGCTGAAGCAGCTGTCGCTGAGCGGCGGGCTACTGAACAATTCTCGGCGATCCATCTATGGGAACTACATAGGGAGTCGCGCGGATACAACGCACATGCTCGCGTTCTCGTCGAAGCATGGCATCGCGGCTATCGTGGATGTCATGCCGCTCGCACGAGTGAACGAAGCCATCGAGCGGGTCAGGAGAAGAGATGTCGCGATGGGTCTCGTGCTGGAGAGCTAGGTTCTCCGCTCAAGCGCCGCCGAAGGTCAGCAACGGTTCCCATCGCGCCAGGTGCGGCTCCGATCAACCTTTCGTGGTCGGCTCCAGCCGATAGATCTCCCGGTGCCCGGTGTCGATCAGGTCGTGGTACCCCTCCATGAGGCGCTCGAACTCCTTCGTGTCCGCCTCGCTCATGCCCGTGCCCTGCATCATCTTCTCGAACTCGGCCATGCCGGGTGTCTCGAACTCGGCAACCAGGGTCCAGTAGCGCTCCCCGCTGAAGTCGGTCATCAGCCGCATGTTGCCCTGGCCGGCATTGGCCATGATGCGGTTCATCGCCTGAAACTTCTCGAGTAGGGGGCGGACCTTACCGGGCCGGCAGTGGAAAACTTCGCGGATCAGCAGCATCGTGACACTCCGGTGGATGAGGGTGGGTGGGGCTCCTGTACGGAGCAGGGCTTCCTTTAATGTCGAACGGCGGGGGTGATATTCGACAGTGGGCCGCTCCTGACCGGGATCGGGCCGCCGCCGTGCGCCTGAATGCGAGGCGGACGGGCAAGGCTCAGCCACCGGCCATTTTCTTTTGGGGGACGTCCCCGAGCTTGATTGACAATCACGTTATAGGAGTAGCTTTTACCAGATGGATTGGCATGCAACTACCACCCGGTCAGGGAAAGGAAGGGCTTTGTGTCACCGATACGGTCCAAGATGGAAGCCGAGAGCTGGCTCGCGGAGAGACTCAGAGAGGAAGGACCTGATCTATGGAGGGACCGGCAACGCGAGGAGCTCGCGAGGAAGCTGGCACAGGACTTCAGACCAGGAAGCCCTAAGTGGCGCGTCGAGGAGTGGACACAGAGTTCTGAGGGGGTGGTTCCTGTCTATGTGGTGACCCGTGGCGGTATTCTGGGGATTCACAGCGTGAATGACCCCGAGAAGGCGCGGGAGAAGGCCGATGCCATTGTGCGGGCACTGGACGCTCTAGATGCCCAAATGAGAGGTTCGGGTCAGACGGTTTGACTGTTACCCCGATTGCTGGAGTCCACCAAAATCAGCGATGTAGATTGGTCCGAATTTTGGTCCAGTCTGACCCGGGGAATCTCCTGTATCTCTCCGCACGGTGGGCAAAAGTTGGCGTCACGGTCATTCACAGCAGAGGCAGCGTTCGGCGGGAGGTGCTTCCGCACGGGGGAGCCCGCTAATCAAAGGACGGTAGCCTACTCTCTCGGCTCCGCCGCCAGCCGCTCGAGACCGTCCCGCGCCGCCGCTACATGAGATCGGAGCTCGGGGTCTGCATGACGCCAGGCATCGACGACGTACTGGTACAGTACGGCTGCCCGGGCGCGATCCCCCAAGCGCTCGGCGACCCGCGCCCGGTTCAGTCGCCCCATCACGAAGAGGGGGCTCCAGTCCCGGGCGCGAAGCCAGCGGTCGTAAATCGCCGCCGCTTCTCGGTCCTGGCCCCGAGCCGCCGCTAGTTCGGCCAGCGTGAACTTCTCGAAGAAGCAGTCGCTGAGCGCACAAAGCGAATCCGGAAGCGCAGCGAGCATACCTAGCCCTTCGGTAGAGTCCCCTCTGGCGAGTACGAGATATGCGCGGGCCACCTCGGCCAGATTGCGGAGATAGGCCTTGGCGACCGGGTTCGGGTACCTCCGAGCACCTGCTACTACCTGGGTCTCGAACCGCTTGAGCGCCGCGGTATCACGATCCGCATACCACCAGGGTAGCGCGTAGCGGCGTCCGGCGGGCGGCCAGAGTGAGTCTCCTGCGACCAGCGCTCGAACCACGATTCTGGCCGAATCCGGCGGGACTGCGCCGAGAAGCGCAAGATCTAAGACTGGATTGTTCGGGTACCCCGTGCCTCTGATCGGCGAACCCGGTAAAGCACCTCGCGCTTCCTGAAAATGACCTCGGAAGGCGAGGAAGACTGCCAAGAGTTCCTTCCGACGGATGTCGGTCAACCACCACGGCGCACCGGGAAGGCTGCGGGTGTCCGACGCCAAGCTGCGTGCGAGCCGGAGCACCGTCTCGCCCGAGTCCGCCCAGCCGCTCAGGTCGAACACCGTCTGGGACAAGGGGCCGGCAGCAGAAGTATCGATCAGCCTGGCCGTTTGAGTCGAAGCCGCCAGGGCAGGATCAAGGAGCAGGGCGTCCAGGCGAAACTGCTGAGTGGCGATGTCGGTCGGTGCGAAATCGGCGTAGGTCCCGGCATACTGCCTGGCGAGATCGAGCCTCCCAAGCCTGATGGCGAGGTAGACTGTGTGTTCGTACGCCGGACTGTACTCCGGATCGAGCTGGATGGCACGGTCCAGGTTCGCGAGGATCTCCCTCTCGGTGAACTCCGCAGGGGTCCCCCAGTGGAACCTGACTTCCCCGATCCTGTTCCAGACCTCGGGATCGTTGGGATTGAGCCGGGCTACCTGATCCAGCGCGGCGAAGGCGCGCCGGCGGTGGGCGAAAAGCGCCGTGTCATCCCATCCCATTCCCAATAGCAGCGAATCCATCATAATCAGGAGGCTGTCACGGGTGGGAAGTCCTCGGTTGAATGCCGCGGCACGGAAGGCGTACGCCTGGGGTGAGTGGGAGGAGTATGCTGTCGGTGAACTGAGCTGCACCCGGCGATAGGCGAGAGCGAACGTACTGTCCAGGGCGATCGCAGCTTCATAATGGGCCAAGGCAGAGTCCCAAGCGCTTCGCCGGTAGAGCTGCTCGCCACGCAGGAACTCTTTCAGCGCAGGGAGGGAGGTTCCGCCGAACCCGGCCTGTCTGACCGCTCCTATGGGGCGATGGCGTCCGAGAGCACGGAGCAGGGCCACCGCAGTGGAATCAACCAATCGGTCCATGTGCGCCAAGGCGTCGCGAAGATCGATCTCACCCAGCGATCGGTTGCCGCCCACATCGAGGAGTGTCGCTGTGAGTCGCACCGAATCAGGCCCGCTTTCCACTAACTGCCCGAACACCGCAAGCCCGGCTCCGGTCCGGCGGCCCAGAGCGTTCGCCTCGGCGGGCTCGGCGCGCCCTGTCCAGCGGCGGATGGCCACCCTCGGCGATACAGCGCGCAGAGGCCCCGCACCGTCGAGGCCGCGCGAGAGGATATCCACCAGCCCCTCGCGCCACAGGGCGAGTTTCGGATCGAAAACGTCGAAGGGCGCCACGGCTACCAAATTCTCGTCGAGGGATAGACGATCAGTGTGACCGATTACGCCGATGGCGCCCAGAACCAGGAGTCCGATGATTCCGGGTACCACCCAGCGGCGACGCCGGCTTTTGGGTGGGGGGGATGGAGGGCGGGCAACCGGCGCCGGGGCCGTAAGCGAGTTGGAAGCCGGTGGTCCCGGGCTCGGCGATGCGTATGACTGTTCGTCGAGCGCCGGTGTGTGGTCGGCGGGCGAGGTGAACTGATCCGTGGTTACCCGAGCGACCTTGCGGTTGTCACCGTTCGCCGGCTCGTTACGCAGCCGATCGGCCAGCGCCACGACATCCGGGTCCGGCCCCGACTGGAACTCCTGCTGCAGCAGCACCGTGTGCAGTCGGGCCTGCTGGAGCGCTCCGGCCCGGTCCCCCGCTCCCTCCAGTGCTCTCATCAGCCGCACGGTCACCCGAGCATTGTACCGCTCCTCAGAAACCAGAGCTCGCCACCGTTCTACCGCGCTGCTCCATTCCCGCCGCTCCTCGGCCGCCTCCGCGAGGCTCTCCAGACTGCGGGTGTACGAGCGGCGCAAGCGGTCCCGCTCCCCATCCGCCCAGTGTTCGAACTCGGAGGCGCCGGGCAGATGAAAGCCGTCCAGGAACGGACCGGTATAGAGGCCGATCGCACGCTCGACCTCGCCGGCCGCAATCGCATCCTCGAAGGCGACCACGTCACAGGCTACCGCGGCCGGATCCAGTCGCAGCTCGTCCTGAGCCGAGATGATTCCAGCCTCACCGATCGCTCTTCGCAGTGCGTGGACGCCCTGGTTCAGCAGGTTGCGGGCGTGTTCCCCGTCGCGCTCCGGCCAAAGCCACGCGACCAGCTTGTCCCGGCTCTGCGGTCGGGACCGGGAGCTGGCCAGCAGGACCAAGAGCGCCAGCCGGTGCCGTTGCGTAGCCGGGCCCGTGAGGGTCCTCCCGTTGCCGGATAGGGACGGCCCGCCCAGCAGCCGTAGCAAGAGCATGGTGCGGCTAAAGTCCGGATCGGATGGGAGTAAAGCGGCGGTAAAGGAGGGGTAAACCCGCCGCTCACATCTTACTCCCGCGTCCATGGCACCGCAACGCGATTGCGGCGTCGCTCGCGGCGCGCTTCAACTCTCACCCCTCAAACCGGAGATGTTATGGTGCACTCTACTATGTCCCCACCCAGACTACTCGCACTTTGCACGTCGGTTGCACTCGCCCTTAGTGCCGGATGCAGCCCGGACAGCCCGAATCTGGCTGGCCCGGACGGGCAGCTCGAGCTAGAAAGTGCGGGAGCGACGCAGATATCGGGGATCGGCTTTTATGCGGGAGACAGCGAATGTAACGACCCCCAGGGTGAGGGGTCCACCTATGCCCTCACCATGACGGGAGACTTGGAAGGTTGTCACTACGTCTTCGTGGAGACCGGCGTCTGCTCGCCGGGCGGGGCATACAGAGAGACGGGAACCGAGACCTTTGTTGGTGCGTACAACGGAACCACTGGCACGTTCGAGACGACTTATCTATTCACGGCCAGCTACACGGATTGCGCCACTCTGACTGGAGAAGTCGTTGGGCGCTGTCAACATCCTATCGTAGCCGGCAGCGGCGAAGGCGTTTTCGAGGGTGTCACCGGGCGATTGGACTTCAAGGACGACATCGAAGCGGGAAACTTCCCCTATCGAGGCCACTTCCGGTGGGCGACCAGCGATTTGCACGCGTCGAGCTCCACCGCCTTCTCAAGCGGCACTCTGGCGGAGGTAGGTAGCCTGCCTGGATGCTAGATCACGGGTCCCAGGAAGAGGGTCCCGGACATATGGCGCCGTTTCGTGTTCTGGGGGCGGCGCCTGGTGCAGGTAGAATGGGAAGGGCACGTTCACCGTCCTGGCTGAAGGTCTGGACCGGCCGACCTCAGTCGAAATCATCAACAACACGGCGTACGTCGTGGGGCGAGGTCCTTCGGGTAGAAGGTTCCCTGGCCGGGAAACATTCACGAGCTGGCCAATACCATTGAGCGCTCGGTGATCGTCACCGAGGGTCCATCCAGGACCTCCCTCCCGATTCCCCCAGGCGTTCCAGCAGCGGTGCCGGGGTCCAAAAGTAGGGATCGCCATGCGGATTACGCGCGAACTCCCGCACCCGCCGTAAGACCCGATCCAATCCTACCTGGTCGGCATAGAACATCGGTCCACCGCGCGCCGGCGGAAAGCCGTAACCAGTGAGATATACGACGTCGATGTCGCTCGCCCGGGCAGCGATCCCTTCCTCCAGGATCCTCGCCCCTTCGTTCACCAGGGCAAAAACCAGGCGGTCGACGACTTCGCTGTCGTCGATCCGGCGCGGAGAGACCCCGATCTCCGCCCGGTGCGCAGTGATGAGCTCCTCCACCACGGCGGATGGGGCTGGGCGACGCGGACCCGCGGCATAGTCGTACCAGCCAGATCCCGTCTTCTGGCCCAGGCGCCCCAGCTGACAGAGTTTGTCGGGCAAGGTGGAGCAGAGGTAACCAGGACGTTCCGCACGGCGACGCTGGCGTATCGATAGGCTCACATCGTGACCCACCAGATCACCAACCCGAAACGGACCCATTGCGAGCCCGAACGACTCCATGGCCGAGTCGATCTGGTGGGGCGTTGCGCCTTCCTCGACCAGGTACCAGGCCTGCTTGGTGTAGCCTTCCAGCATCCGATTGCCGATGAATCCATCGCATACGCCCGATACCACCGCCACCTTCCGAAGTATCTTCCCGAGCGCGAGCGCCGTCGCCAGCACTTCGGGTGCCGTCCTCCGGCCGCGCACGACCTCCAGCAGCCGCATCACGTTCGCCGGGCTGAAGAAGTGGAGGCCAAGGACGTCGGCAGGGCGTCGTGTGAAGCCGGCGATGGTGTCGATGTTGAGTGTCGAGGTGTTGGTCGCTAGGACGGCGCCCGGCTTCATCACCTGGTCGAGAGCGATGAACACCCCGCGCTTGACCTCCATCGATTCGAACACCGCTTCGATCACCACATCCGCCTGGCCTATTGTCTCGTAGGAGAGGGTCGGCCGAAGCAGCGCTAGGCGGCGGTCCCGCTCGCTCACGGTGAGCTTGCCCTTCTTCGCCTGTCCGTCGTAGATGCCGGCAATCCGCGCCCGGCCCCGGTCCAGCCCCGTCTGGTCGGCTTCGACCAGCCAGAGCGGAATGCCGGCATCGAGCAGAGCAACGGCGATTCCTGCACCCATGGTGCCCGCGCCGATCACGGCAGCCTGATCGAGCGGACGGAGGGGGGTAGATGGCGGGATGCCGTCCACCTTGGCGGCCGCGCGTTCCGCGAAGAAGGCATGCCTGAGGCCCTTCGACTCCGGGGTCTGCACCAGCTCGAGGAAGGCGCGCCGCTCGATGGCAAGTCCTTCATCGAAGGGTCTGCCCGCCGCTTCGATCGCATCCACCGCGCGCAGGGGAGCCGACCGGAGGGGCCGCTGCGTCGTGAGCCTGGCCCGGGCGGCCTCGGACAGAACCGGGAGTTTGATTTGATCGAGCGGGATGTCGCGAGTTCTGGGAGGCGGCCTGTTCGCGACTTCGGCTGACGCCGCGAGGTCCACTGCTCCGGCCAGGGGATCGCCATTCACTACCTGATCCAGCAGTGCGGTATGTGCCAGCCCTTTCGCCGCCACCGGCTCGCCGGCCACGATCATGTCGATCGCCTGTTCGATGCCGACCAGCCGCGGCAGCCGCTGAGTGCCGCCCGCCCCTGGCAGGAGACCGAGCTTGACCTCCGGCAGGCCCAGCTTCGCGTCCGCACTCGCGACTCGATAATGCGCCGCCATCACGAGCTCGAAGCCGCCGCCGAGGCAGGTTCCGGCGATCGCCGCGATGACCGGCTTCGCACTGGTCTCCACCAGATCGATCAGCTGTCGTAGGGTCGGCTCCGCCGTGCTCGCCGGTGTGCCGAACTCCCGGATATCGGCGCCAGCGGAGAAGAGACCGCCCGCCCCAGTCAGGACGATGGCCCGGACCGAGGGGTCGGTTTTAGCGCGTTCGAGAGCCGTGTAGATGCCAGCCCGGACAGCCTGCGATAGGCCGTTGACGGGTGGGTTGGCGAAGGATATGACTGCGGCCGCGCGGTCGACCCGGTAGTCGATCTTCACTGCCCCAGTCTCGTCCTGAGCTGGCCTCGGTCCACCTTCCCCAGATGGGTGGTCGGGAGCGAATCGACGAAGATCACCTCGCGCGGGTGCTTGTAGGGCTCCAACCGATCGCACACAAAGGCCTTGAGCTCTTCCGCCAGCCCGTCGCGGCGCTCGCGAGCGATCACATAGGCGTACGGCTTGACCAGCCCGTTGGCGTCGGCCACGCCCACGACCGCCACCTGCGACACCGCCGGGTGGAGCAGCAGGCAGCCTTCCACCTCGGTGGCGGAGAGCCACTTGCCTGAGACCTTCAGCAGTTCATCGGCTCGCCCACCGTAGGTGTAGTAGCCGTCGGCCCCGCGGCAGACCAGATCTCCCGTCACCACCCACTCACCACGGAAGCAGGTCTGGCTCTTCTCCAACTGCTGCCAGTAACCCAGCGCGCGCGACCCGCCCCGCACCCAGAGATGGCCGATCGTTCCGTCGGGCACCTCCCGTCCCGCCTCGTCCGCCACCTTGATCTCGAAGCCGGGCACCACCTCGCCCAGCGTTCCCCGGCGAACCCGGCCCAGCCGATTGGAAAGGAAGATGTGCCACATCTCCGCCGTACCCAGGCCGTCGAGGAGCGGAACCCCGAAGCACTGGTCCCACTTGACGTGCAGTTCTTCCGGCAACCCCTCACCCGCGGAGGTGGCCAGGCGTAATGAGGAGAGGTCCTGTCGGCTGGCGTCCGGATGACTCACCATCTGGTTGATCATGGTGGGGACGGTGATCAGGATGGTGGGCCGGTACCGCGCGATCCGGCTGAAGATGACTTCCGCGGTGCAGCGGTCATCGAACAGCGCGCTGGAAGCCCCGGCGGCGAAAGGAAACAGGAGGTTGGAGCCGGTCGCGTAGCCGAAGTACAATTTAGGCACCGAGAGCGTCACATCATTCTCGGTGTAGCAGAGCACCTGGCCGGCGTAGCATTCGCAGGTGTTGACGAACGAGCGATGGGGCTGCACCGCGGCCTTGGGCCGGCCGGTGGTGCCGCCGGAGAAGAGCCAGATGGCGGGGTCATCGCGGTGGGTGGGAAAGTTCCGCCAGGTCTCCGATGCCGCAGCGAGGCGCGACTCCCAGGCGGGGCCGCCTACGACCAGCAACTTGGGCTCGTGGGCTGCCCGACTCGCCGCACCGCGAAACGCGTCAGCCCGCTCCGCGGGTACCAGCGCCAAGGCGGCGCGGCTGTAATCGAAGAAATACTCGATGGCGTCGGGCTTGAGCTCCGGGTTGACCATCACTACGACGGCGCCGATCTTCAGGATGCCAAACAGCGCCGCCACGTAGTCGGGCCCATCGGGCAGGGCGATGATCACACGCTGTTCCGGAGCTACCCCCGCCGAACTGAGCACATTGGCATAGCGGTTGGCCAATGCCTGAACCTCACGGTAGCTCAACCGTCCGGCATCGGTGTGCAGCGCGGTCCGGTCTCCGCGACCTTCGCGCACCCGGGCATCGAGAAAGAAGTCGGCAATGTTGAGGTTCATGGCTGTGAGGACACAATAACGGTGCAGCCGCTTGCCGCAATGACCTGGGAAGAGGCACGGGACGCCAGGGGCCCAAGCTCTGTCGCGATCCTTCCGGCGGGCTCCATCGAGGCCCACGGCCCGCACCTGCCGCTCGAGACCGACGTGATCATCGCCCAGGCGATGGCGCGCTCAGGCGCCGCTCGGCTGGCGGCGCGGGGCATGAGAGTAATAGTGCTTCCCTCGCTGACGTACACCGCGGCGGCATTCGCCGAGGGTTTCGCCGGAACGCTCTCGCTCCGCCCGGAGACGGTGACGGCCACGGTGCTCGACATCGCCCGCAGCCTGACTCGGCATGGCTTCGGAGTGTTGGCCATCGCCAACGCGCATCTCGATCCAGGACACCTCGCCTCCCTGGAAGTGGCGGTGGACGCGATACGACGCGACTTGGGGCTGGTGGTGGCATGTCCCAACCTCGCCGCCAAGCCGTGGGCCCTCCGGCTGAGCGACGAGTTCAAGAGCGGCGCCTGCCACGCCGGTCAGTTCGAGACGTCGATGGTGCTGGCCGAACGCCCGGAACTGGTTCGCGAGGCCACCAGGGCAGCGCTGCCACCTAATCCGGCGTCGCTTTCCCGTGCCATCCGGGATGGCAAGCAGAGCTTCGAGGAGGCGGGCGGTCCCCGGGCCTACTTCGGGTTTCCATCCCAGGCGACCGCCGAGGAAGGCCGAAAGACGGTCGAAGTCCTCGGCGCGATTCTCGACGAAGCGGTCCAGGCCGAGCTCAGCGTCGGACGGGGTAGATGAAATGAATACGCTGGCCGGTCGAGTGGCGGTGGTGACCGGCGCCGGCCGGGGAATTGGAGCCGCCACCGCCCGCGCGCTGGCGGATGCCGGTCTCAACGTGGTACTCGCCAGCCGCACTCGAGACCAGATCGAACGGCAGGCCTCCGAGCTGATGGCGATGGGGCGGCAAGCGAGGGCGGTGGTCTGCGACGTGACCAACGAAGCGAGCGTGCAGGCCCTCTCTCGCGAAGCGGCCGAGCTGGGACCAGTTGCGGTGCTGGTCAACAATGCCGGCGCCGCGGGTTCCAGTCCTGTGGTCCGAACTACGCTCGAAGAGTGGAACCGTCTCATGGCGGTCAACGCCACCGGCGCCTTCCTCTGCATCCGGGCCTTTCTGGGGGGGATGCTCGAGCGGAAGTGGGGCCGAGTGGTCAATGTGGCTTCGACGGCGAGCTTACGCGGCGGCAAGTATCTCGCGGCCTACTCCGCAGCCAAGCACGCGCTGCTGGGTCTCAGCCGATCGACGGCGGCGGAGGTGGCGGGCACCGGGGTGACGGTGAACGCGGTGTGCCCCGGCTTCGTCGATACCGAGATGACCAGTGAGACCCTGGACCGGATCGTGGCCAAGACCGGCCGCACTCGGGAAGAGGCGCTGGCGGCAGCCCTCGCCTCCGAGGCCCAGCCTCGGCTGATTTCGCCGGAGGAGGTGGCGGCGGCGGTGGTGTCGCTCTCCGTCGCTGCCGTCACCCGTCCGCCTAATGGTGAAGTTCTGATCCTGGACGGGAGAGCCTCGATCAGTGGCCGGTTCGCGATCATCAACCCGGAAGAGCTCGGCGTGCCGCGGGGCTGGAACAACGGGATGCTGGCGCAGGCCGGGGGCAGGATGCTCTTCATCGCGGGGCAGACCGCGCCAGACGGCTCGGGCCAAGCGCCGGCCGCTGCCTTCGTGTCCCAGTTCGACCGGGCGTTAGGCAACGTGCTTGCCGTGCTCCGCGAGGCCGGCGGCGAGCCAGGGCACATCGGTCGATTCACGATCTATGTCACCGACATGGCGCAGTACCGCGCCAATCTCAAGCCGCTGGGTGAGGTGTATCGGCACCGGATGGGGACGCACTTCCCGGCCATGGCGTTGGTGGAGGTGACCTCGCTGGTGGACCCCCGGGCGGTAGTGGAGATCGAGGCGACGGCGGTGCTGGGCTGAGCGGGGCGATCATCCACATCTCGTCGATCGCCGGCAGCCACACCACCCGGTTAAAGCTGAACCACGCTAATCGAGCGCATTGATGACCCTGCATCCCAAATCGTTCCTCTACACCGTCGACCCGGGGAGCGCCGTCGCGACTATCACGCTCAACCGGCCCGAGCGGCTCAACGCGCTCACCTTCGAGGTCTACACCGAGCTCAGGGACACCTTCCGCGCTCTCGATACCGAGTCCGGCGTTCGCGCCATCATCATTACCGGTACCGGCCGAGCGTTCTGCACCGGCGGAGACGTCGAGGACATCATCGGTGCGCTGTTTTCGAGGGATGCCGAGGGGCTGCTCGAGTTCACTCGCCTCACCGGCGATCTCATACTTTCCATCCGCCAATGTCGCCGTCCGGTCGTGGCGGCGCTCAATGGAACGGTGGCCGGCGCGGGGGCTGTGATCGCGGCAGCCAGCGACATCCGGATTGCGGCGGAGAGTGCCAAGATCGCCTTCCTCTTCTCGCGGGTGGGCCTGACCGGCGCCGACATGGGGGCGGCCTGGCTCCTGCCCCGGATCGTCGGCCTGGCGCATGCGAGTGAGCTCCTCATGCTGGGCGACTTCATCAGCGCCGTGCGCGCCGCTGAGATCGGGCTCTACAACCGGGTGGTATCGGGAGACCGGTTGATGGCAGAGGCCACTGAGTTTGCCTGCCGACTGGCGCGGGGACCGTCGGCGGCCCTGGGAGTCACCAAGCAGGCGCTCAACGAAGAGGCCGCGATGGATCTCGTTGCTGCCATCGAGTGGGAGGCCAAGGCCCAGGCCGCCTGCATGCAGAATCCCAACTTCCGCGAAGCCTACGAGGCGTTCCGCGCCAAGCGCGATCCGAAGTTCGAGTAGGCGATGCACGACAAGAGACTGATCCGCACCTTTCTTGAGCCCCATCACACGCAACTCGCGGAGCAGGCCGGCGCGTTCGTTCGGGCTAAAATCGCCCAACGGCCTGAACCGGTCGAAGACACCGACGCCCGGAGGGAAGCGCGGGCGCTGCTCGGGCTGCTGGGTGCGGAGGGCTGGCTCCAGCCGATTCTCGACCTCGATCTCCGCGGGTGCTGCCTCATGCGAGAAGCGCTCGGCGAAGCATCACCGCTTGCCGACGCGGTGTTTGCCCTCCAGGGGCTGGGCACCACGCCGATTCTGTTGAGCGGAACGCAGGCTCAGCAAGACCGTTGGCTCGGGCCGATCGCCCAGGGAAAGGTGATGACCGCCTTCGCGATGACCGAGCCCGAGGCAGGGTCGGACGTGGCCGGCATCGCCACCACTGCACGGCGCGATGGATCGGAGTACGTCCTCAATGGAACCAAGACCCTGATCTCCAACGCCGGCATCGCCGATCTCTACACCGTGTTCGCGTCCACCGACCGAGCCAAGGGCCCCAAGGGAATCAGTTGCTTTCTGGTGCCGGGCGATGCCCCCGGAGTCCGGCTCGTAGGCACCCAGGTGATGAGTGCCCCGCATCCGTTGGGGGAGATCGCCTTCGAGGATTGTCGGGTTCCGGCAGATGCGCTGCTGGGCACCGAGGGACGCGGCTACGGACTCGGCCTTGCGACGCTGGACCGGTTGCGGCCCACGGTGGCCGCCGCGGCGTGCGGGATGGCCGCGCGGGCGCTTACGGAGGCGCTCATGCACGTGAAGCAGCGGCAGCAGTTCGGGTCGCCCTTGGCGCAGTTCCAACTGGTGCAGCAGAAGCTTGCCCGGATGGCCACCGATCTAACGGCCGCGCGGCTCCTGACCTATCGGGCGGCGTTCGAGAAGGACCAGGGCCAGGAGCGGATCACCAGCGAAGCGGCCATGGCCAAGTCCTTCGCTACCGAGATGGCCCAGCGGGCAGTGGACGACGCGGTGCAGCTCATAGGCGGACGCGGGGTGCTGGCCGATCACCCGGTGGAGCGCTTGTACCGCGCGGTACGGGCGCTCCGGATCTACGAGGGGACGACGGAGATCCAGCAGTTGATCATAGCGGGGGAGCTGCTCAAATAGCGCTGAACCGCCGCTTCAGTTCGCCATTCGGCGTCGAGCATCTTCGACCAGAGGCCGCAACTCGGGGTCGCAGTCCTTCCAGAGCTCGGCGAACCGGGCATAGTGAGCGGCCGCCTTCTGCCGCTCGCCCTGCCGCTCGTAGATCCGTGCCATGCGGAGGTGGGCCGGAGCCCCGGCGTGGAAAAGCTGGTCGGCGATGGCCTGGTACGCCCGGAGAGCTTCTCCCTGACGCCCCAGGCCATCGAGTAACTCAGCCCGGGTAATCTGCTCGTACTCGTGAGCGAAGAACGCCAACTCCGCGCCGCCCTCTTCTTTCAAGTCCGTCAGGTCCCGGAATCTGGCGCTGTCCAATGTGGCGAGCGCCTGCTCTGCCCGTCCACGGGCCCGGGCGACTTCAACGCGCACGGCCCGACCCAAACGGCGGACGAACGCCGGGGCGAACGATTTTCCCGCCCGCCGCTCCAGCTCGGCGGCGTAATCGAGCGCTGGTGCACCCTCGTCGAGACGGACACTGAGCAACCCGAGCAGATACAGCCGCAGGTATGGGTGAGCCGGGGCATGCGAGCCCGTGACCGAGCTTTCGTTGGACGGACCAGGGACGGCCTTCCACCGTTGCAGCGCATTTCGCAGCGCAAGGAGCTCCGACCGGGACACCTGCTGCAGCGGCCACAGCGAGAGGAGCGCCCGATGCTCCAGCGCGGTGGCGGAATCGAGTGCCATCGCGGAGTCGATCTCGACTTTCGCGGCGCTCCACCGACCGGTCATGAGCTCCATCTTCGCCAGAGTGAGGTGAGCGAGCACTCTCAGGCCGCGGGAACGGGACGGCTCCGTGAAGAGGCGCCAGATCCGGCGCCCGACCACCAGGTCGCCGGTCGTAGCGACCACGGCGCCGCCGGTCGGCTGCGCGATTTCGTCACCAGCCTTCCGCAGCGTCGCCATGAACCGCGTTGTCTCAGCCGTATCACCCGAGGCGACGGCGCGTTGTCCGCGGAGGAGCCAGGAGCGGGGCGGCGAGGAAACCTGGAGAAGACGGTCGGTCAGCGAGTCGAGCTCCTCCAGCCGGCGTTCTCTCGCCGCGATGGCGCTGAGGGGAAAGATCACGCCCAGATGGCTGGGATCTATGGAGCGAACTCGCTCGAGCCACTCGCGCGCGTCGAGCCAGGAGTGACCCAGAACGCCACTCCATTCGAAGAGCAGGAGCCCCAGTTGCAGGGTCGCCTCCAGTTCGTCGGGATAGCGGGTCACGATCTCGCGGTACAGGCGTTCCGCCTCCACGGGACGACCGTGGGCAGTCGCCGCGAAGGCCTCGATGAGTCGACGATCGCGGTCGCTCAAGCGGTGGGCGTGGCGCAGCGCTCGGTCGAAAGCCTCGACGGCATGCGCTCGTCCGCGGGTCCACAGGACCTCCGTCCCCATCCGGTAGTGGGCCAAGGCGAAGGTGGAATCGATCCGGGTCGCGCGCTCGGCTGCCTGGATGCAGGAGTCCAGTCGCCACGCCCTGAAATGGCGCTCGGCCTCCAGGTATGCCTTGAGCGCTGTGAGAGAATCCGTGGTGAGCGCTGCCAGGCGTGACAGAGCCCCGACAGGGCCGCCGCTCTGCCGGGCGATCAGCTGAGCCGTGAGTCCGTCCACCAGCTGGAAGAGCTGGCGCGACCCCCCGTCCACCAGGGCCTGGCCCCGGCCCTCCTTCGAGTCGCCCGAGTGGAGCAGCGCACTGATGCGGAGGTGGCCACCCGTTTCGACCACGTTTCCCAGGACGTACGAGCCCGCGCCCAGCCGGGCAGCCAGGTCCCGCGCCTGCTCTGGCTCCAACCGGGCACGGCCAGCCTGCCGGAAGAGAGCGAGAACGGCGTCGGGATCCACAGTCCGAATCTGGCCGGCACCGTTGAGGTTCGCGCTGAGCAGGTCCATCATGCCCTCACCCAGGTAAGCGAACTCCTGGCTGCCTCGGTAGGTGAAGGGCAGGACGGCAACGGTGGTCGGGGAAACGGTAGTTGGGTGGGCAACCGGGGGCGCAGGCCGCAGGGCCCAGATCATGGCGCCAACCGCTGCCAGCGCCAGCAGGCCGAGTGCCAGCAGGACCCGCCAGGGGCGACGGGTTGTTGTGAGCGGCCGTGGCGCCTCGACTGGCGGCTCCGGCGCGACCTGTCCGACATCGCCGGGTGGCCGATCGACCGCGGCTGGTGGCGAAGGCGCTGTCGCGCCCTGCCGCGTCCTTACTGTCGTGATCATGGCCAAGGTCTCGGGCGCGGGCTCGACCTCGTATTCTACGCGTAACCGGCGAGCGAACTCTTCGTAGGCCTGGACGGCGCCCGCCCGGTCGCCCAGCCGGCCCAGCAGCTCTATGAGGGTTCGGGCCTCGCCCTCGTCGTCCGGGGCGAGCGCCAAGGCGCGCCGGGCCCAGTGACCCGCGGCCACCGGCTCGCCGCGGCCCTCCTCCCGATGGGCCAGGGCGGCGGCCGCCCCTGCTGCCCGGCAACGCAGCCAGGCCCGCTCCTCTTCGAGCCAGTGCTCGAACTCACTGCAGCCTGAGACGTGAAATCCGGCCAGGAGATCGCCCCGGTAGAGCCCCAGCGCATCGGCCGGGCTACCGGCCACTATGGCCGCCTCGAATTCTGCCGTGTCGCACCGGAGGTGCTCCGGCGAGATACCTACCTCTCCGTCCCCCCGGCTCGGCACCACCTCCTTGCCAAGTGCGGAACGCAGGTGACGGAGCGCCTGGTTGAGCGCCCAGCGGGCGTGCTGGTCGTCCTGTTCAGGCCACAGCAGTGCGAGAAGCGTGTCCCGGCGGTGGAAGCCGCGAGGCCGGGCAATGGCGAGGTAGGCGAGAAGAGCGACGCGCTTCGGCTGCGCGAGGACCGAATGGAGGTCCTCGCCGCTGGAGTCCCGCAGGGCGAGCGTTCCGAGCGCGCGGAGCTCGATCATATAGAGGAAAGAGGCACCTGAGATGGCAGAGACCGGACGGATCACTCAGGGATCAGTTCGGGATCACTGCACCCATTCAAGATAGTCCTTCGCTCGTGGGGTCTCAAATGCCGGCGTCGAGCGCCGGCCTACCCTGACGTGATAGAAGGACCGAACATGAGGATGCCTCTCGCTTTAGCAGCGACCATGTCGCTGGGGTGCGCCATCCCAAAGGGTGCCGCCGAGTCGGTTTCCATCCCGATTTCGGTGAACAGCCACAACCGAAGCAGCGTGGACGTGTACCTCCTGTGCGGGGACGGCGAGGCGGAATGGCTCGGCGTCATCGATGGGAAAGAGTCCGGGCTGTTCGAGGTCCCGACGTCGCGGACGCGATGCGTCCATGGACTCAACTTCTTTCTCGTCCACCGGGAGCTCAACCGGGGCTATTGGGTGGGGCCGCTCCACCTCCAGACTGGTTCCAGCGTTCGCCTGACGATCGAGAAGTATGCCGGCTTGTCGGTCGCACATGTCGATAACGGCGTGCGCTGACCGAACCGCAGCCTACTGCTTCCCGGCCCCGGCACGCGCAATCCGGAGCTTGCCACGGCCGGCGTCGGCCCGTTCCATGAGCCGCAAGTAATCGCGATACCCGGCCGCCGCCAGGGCGCGGTCGCCGCCGAGCTCCGCCACCCGCGCGGCTCCGAAAACCGACCGGGCGCGGCCCGGCTCCCGCTTCAGCGTCGCCAGGTAGGCGGCACAGGCCGCTTCGTAGTGACCGGCCACCAGGTGCATGTCGGCTTCCAGCTCGCGGGCGGGGATGAGCTCGCCGGGCGTGACCGGAGCCTCCTCGGTGCCGTCCTCCAGCTCCGCCGCCGCCTTGGCTTCCCGCAACGCCTCAGTGGTGTCGCCGGAAGCGAGGACCACCCAGGCATGCAGAGCCTGGCGGTTGATCCCCGCGATCCGGCTCCAATACGAGTCGTTGCCACTGGCCAGAACCTGCTCGATTCGCTGGAGCGCCTCCACCTCCTGGCCGAACTGCGTGGGCTCCGGGAGCCGTGCGGCACCGACGCCGCGCGCGAACCGGCTCAACATCTCGGATACCGGGACGTCCGGTGTGCGCACCGGCAGTTGTGCGGCCGCGCGCCACTCGCCCCGCTCGAGCAGCAGCCGAGCTTCCATCGCGATCCGGTTGTAGTTGCCGAGCAGCGGTGAGGGCGAGCGCACCTCGGTGATGGTCAGACCCTTGGCCACCATGGTGCGCGCCGCGGAGTCGCGGCCCGGCTGGAGGTAGCCGTAGACCATGTAGTCCATCGCATGAAACTCACTGTAGCTCACCCCCTTGAGTCTCTGCGCCTGCGCATAGTGCACTCCCGCGGCGTAGGACCGCCGGTTGGATTCGACGGCCTCATCCCACAACCCGAGCCGAACGAAGATGTGAGAGGGCATGTGCTGGGCGTGCGGTGCGTCCGGGGCAATCGTAGCGCCGCGCGGCATCGAGGCCGAGGTTCGCCAGCCGTGGTGAGTCGTTGGCGTGAATGATGTAGTGAGCCAACCCGGGATGGTCCGGGTACCGGGCGAAGAGCGGATTCAGAATCGCCGCCGCCTGCTTCTGGCGGGTGAACGTGGTGTCGGTCGGTGACGCGGTGGCGACCAGCGACAGCGCGTAGTACAGCGCAACCTCCGGGTCGGCTGAATGGTCGCGGTGCATTCGCGCCAGGGTATCGGAATAGGCGCGCAGACGCGTCGGGGTGGGCACGCGGTCGTGATCGCGATAGAGCCCCGCGGCGGCCGCGAGAAATCCGCGTTCCCGGGCGGTCGGTGCGCCCAGGGCCACCGCGCGGGCCGCCGCGGCGGCACTGGTCCGGAGGTGCTCCCCACTCGGCCCGCCGGCGAAGGGATTCCCCCAGGCGTTCACGGCGAGACCCCACTGTGCCATGGCACAGGTGGAGTCGGCCTTCAGCACCGCTCCGAAGGCTCTGGGTCCTTCCTCCCACCAGAAGGAATGGAGCGCGGCCATGGCCCGCTCGAAGCGGCGCTGGGCTTCGGGAGCACACGACACCGGGAATTCCACCCGCCCTAACCGTTAGGCGCCGGCATGCTCGTGCTCCTGAGCGGCGACCGAGGCCGGCGAAGCCCCCGCGAGCAGGAGGCTGAGCGTGATACGGGATTCATTGAAGACCTCCGGGATGTGGACGACCGTAGCCGGAAAGATTGTGCTGGAGTAGAATCGAACCGTAGCCAAGAGCGACAGCTGCCCGACGTCACGCGAGGAGGCACGATGGGAGCCATGCGACTCGTCCTCGATCGATCCGACCAAGCCTTACCGGCGGAGGTCGGCATCGACGGCCTCGGCGAGCTGCTCGCCGACCGCGAGAATCGGTTGTGGCTCGACATCAGCGATCCGGGTCCTGCCGAGGTCGCGCTGCTCCGGCAAAGCTTCGGCTTCCACGAGTTAGTGCTCGAAGACGTGACCAGGGCGCACGAACGTCCCCGGTGCGATGCCTACTCCGGCTACTACTTCATTGTGGTCTATGCCGCCGAACAGTCCGGCGACGTGATCCTGCCGCAAGAGCTGAACCTGTTCTGGGGTGAGAACTACCTGGTCACGATCCATCGCAGGGGCGCGGCGGTGCTGACGGCACTGACGGTAGCGCGCCGGCGTTGGGAGCATCACGAGCGGCACCAGGTGCCCGGGATCGCGGGCCTCGTGTATACCTTGTTCGAGAGCCTGGTGGACGTTACTTCGCGATCCAGGACCGAGTGCGCGAACGGATCGAGGGAATCGAGGAGGCGATCTTCACGGGTGCGGAAGGAGCGGCGGCCGACCTCTTCCGCCTTCGCAAAGAGCTGCTTCGCGTGCCTCGGCTGCTCGCGCCGACGAGCCACGTGCTTGCCGAGGTGCTTCGCCGGGAGGAGGCCGTTCCGGAGAGCCTGCGCCCATACTTCGCCGACGTTCAGGACCACGCCAACCACGTTCTGGCAGAGCTGGACACCTATCGGGACCTGCTGGCGGCCGCCCTCGATGTGCACGTCTTCAGCGCGTTCAACCGGCTGGGCCGTATCATGCAACGCCTGACCGCCATCACCGTCATCATCATGGTGCCGAACTTCGTGGCCAGCATCTACGGGATGACCTTCGTCCATCTGTTTCCCGCCAGCGAGTCGACTTACGGTTTCGTCGCGGTCGTCGCGTTCCTCCTGGTCATGGTGGGGTGGGGCTTCGTCCATTCCCGGATGCTGCGCTGGCTGTGAGCCAGGGAAAACCATGTGGCACCCCGAGCCCTTCATCAAACATCCCATCCCTCCGACTCATCCACCCACCGCGGAAGAGGCGGCCCGGTCGCTCTGGTTCAGCCCTCTCCGCTCCGGCCGGCTCGAGCTGACAGAGCGCACCTGGGTTCCGGCAATGGTGCCGTGGCGGGCCACCGAGGACGGGCTGGTCACCCCGGAGGTCCTGGCATGGTACGAACGTTTCGCGCGGGGGCAGCCCGGGGCGCTGGTCGTGGAGGCCACCGGAATCCGGGACATCCCCAGCGGACCGCTCCTCCGGATCGGGCACGACCGGTTCATCCCCGGCCTGGCCGAGCTGGTGCGCACCGTCCGGCGGGCGAGCGGCGGACGGACTCGGTTGTTCATTCAGATCATCGATTTCCTCCGGATACGCCGCCGGCCGGTGCCGGAGCGATACTTCCGGGAGTTTCTGGTCCTCACCGACCGGCACCGCGCCCTGCTGCCAGGCCCCGACGACGCAATCCGCGAGGCGCTGGCGCGATTGCCGGAGGCCGAGTGGCCCAAGTTCCTGAATGAGCGAGAGCTCGAGAGCCTGCGATTCGGCGAGCGGGAGCGGGTCACCGATACCGGGCTACCTCACATTCGGGAGTTGCCACGGGTACTGCCGGAATTGTTCGCTCAAGCGGCGGCACGTGCCGTACAGGCTGGGTTTGATGGAGTGGAACTACATTATGCCCACGCCTATACCATGGCATCGTTTCTCTCCGTGCTGAACCAGCGGGATGACGGCTACGGCGGATCCCGTGAGGACCGGGTGAAGTTGCCGCTCGAGGTCTACCGCGCGGTGCGAGCAGCGGTGAGCCAGCGATTCGTAGTGGGGTGCCGGTTCCTGGGGGAAGAATGCATTCCCGGAGGCAACCGCCCCGAGGATGCGGCCTGGTTCGGAGCCGAGTTTGCGCGGGCCGGGATGGACTACCTCTCGCTCTCTCGCGGGGGCAAGTTCGAGGACGCCAAGCAGCCACGGGTGGGCTGGGCTCGCTATCCCTACACGGGGCCCAGTGGCTACGAGTGTATGCCGACCGTGCGGTCGGACGAACGAGGCCCGTTCGGCAGGAACCGGGCGGCCGCCCGCGCGGTGCGGGAGGCGGTGCGCGCCGCGGGTTGCTCGACACCGGTGGTCTTGTCGGGCGGCATCTCGACCTTCGAACAGGCGGAGGAGCTGCTCCGGGCCGGCGTGGCGGACGTCATCGCGTCAGCCCGGCAGAGCCTGGCGGACCCCGACTGGTTCCGGAAGCTCAGACTGGGTCTGGGGGATGAGGTGCGGCGCTGCGTCTTCACCAACTACTGTGAGGGCCTCGATCAGGTGCACAAGCCGGTGACCTGCAAACTGTGGGACCACGCCGACCTCGAAGGGGACGATACGCCGCGTAGCAACGACGGCCGCCGCCGGATGGTGGCCCCGCCGTGGGAGCCGGGAGCCAGGTGAAGGTCGCGATCGTGGGGGCAGGGCCCGCCGGCCTCTATCTCGCCATCCTGCTCAAGCGCGACAGCCCGAGCCACCAGGTGACGGTCTACGAGCGGAACCGGCTTGAGGACACCTTCGGCTTTGGGGTGGTGTTCTCGGACGAGACCCTGGAGAACGTCGGCGAGGCCGATGCTGAGACCAACCAGGCCATGGGCGCCGCCGCGGCGCGCTGGGAGGACATCGAGATCCACTACCGCGGCACTGTCATGCGGTCGACGGGGCATCGCTTCTCTGGAGTGGAACGGAAGACCCTGCTGGACCTGCTCGCCAGGCGAGCGCGATCGCTCGGCGTTGAGTTGCATTGGCAGCGGGAGATCAGGGATCTTTCCGACTGCGGCCTTCCCAACGCCGATTTGATCGTTGTCGCCGACGGAGCAGCCAGCCCGATCCGCGACCGCCTGTCGGATCAGTTTCAACCGCACCTCGACTGGCGCCGCAACCGCTTCGTCTGGCTAGGCAGCACCCGACCCTTCCCTGCCTTCACCTTCTACTTCAAAGACTCGCCGGTGGGGCTTTGGCGCACCCATGCGTATCAGTATGCCCCTGGTCGCTCCACGTTCATCGTCGAGGCGAGGGAGGAAACTTGGAAGGCGAGCGGTCTCGACGAGAACGACGAGCGGGCGACGGTTGCATACCTGGAGAAGCTTTTCACCGAGGAATTGCAGGGTCACGCACTCCTGGCGAACCGCTCCATCTGGCGGCGATTCCCCACCGTGCGGAATGCCCGCTGGTGGACGGGAAACGTGGTGCTCTTGGGAGATGCCGCGCATACCGCGCACTTCTCGGTGGGCTCGGGCACCAAGCTCGCGATGGAGGACGCCATCGCGCTGGCGGCCGCGCTCGAGGGCGAGCGCTCGATTCCAGAGGCGCTTGCGACGTATGAGGCCGGGCGCCGGCCCCAGGTGGAGAGCCTTCAGCGGGCGGCCCAGGCGAGCCTCGAGTGGTTCGAATCGATGGAGCGCTACCACGACACCGAGCCGCTCCAGTTTGCCTTCAACCTGCTCACCCGAAGCCTTCGTATCACCCACGAGAACCTGAAGCTGCGCGATCCCACACTGGTAATGCAGGTGGACCGCTGGTTCGCCGAGCAGGCCGGCAAGCAGAGTGGGCGGCCCGTGACGGTCGATCCTTGCCCGCCACCGTTGTTCACCCCCTACCGGCTTCGTGAGATGGTGCTGCCCAACAGGATCGTGGTGTCCTCGATGTGCCAGTACCGGGCGGACGATGGCCTTCCCAACGATTGGCACCTCGTGCACCTCGGCAGCCGGGCGATCGGCGGTGCCGGGTTGGTGATGACCGAGATGACCGACGTGAGCCGCGAGGGCCGGATATCTCCCGGCTGTGCCGGCATGTATCTCCCGGCCCACGTCGACGGTTGGCAGCGGGTCGTGGACTTTGTGCACCGGGAGAGCGAGGCCAAGATCGGCCTCCAGCTGTCGCACGCCGGCAGGAAAGGCTCCACTCGGGTCCTGTGGGAAGGCGAGGACGAGCCGCTGCCCGACGGAAACTGGCCGCTGGTCGCGCCGTCTCCCATTCCCTATAAGCCGCACAACCAGACGCCCCGGGAAATGACCCGAGGCGACATGGACCAGGTGGCCGCCGATTTCCTCAGGGCCACCAGGATGGCCGACGCCGCCGGGTTCGACCTGCTGGAGCTGCATCTAGCGCACGGGTACCTGCTGGCCTCGTTTATCTCGCCCCTCACCAACCGACGAACCGACGAATACGGTGGTTCTCTCGCCAACCGGATGCGTTACCCGCTGGAGATCGTGGAGCGGGTCCGCGCCGAGTGGCCCCAGGCCAAACCGGTGTCGGTCAGGATCTCGGCTGTGGACTGGGCGCCTGGAGGCATGGAAGCGCACGACGCGGTGGAAGTGGCCCGGATGGTTGTCGCCGCCGGGGCCGATATCGTGGACGTCTCCGCCGGGCAGACCGTCCCCGAGGCCAAGCCGGTCTACGGCCGCCAGTTCCAGACCCCGTTCAGCGATCGGATCCGGCACGAAGCGCGGGTGCCCACGATGACGGTGGGGAACATCTCGTCGCCCGCCGACGTCAACACCATCCTGGCCGCCGGCCGCGCCGATCTGGTGGTGCTGGCGAGGGCCCACCTGTGGGACCCGTACTGGACTCGCCATGCCGCGGCCGACCTCGGCTACACGCTGCCCTGGCCGGCGGAGTACGCGACGCTGAACCGCTACACGCCCCGACTGCGGTAGACACGCACCAGGTCCTGCGCGACGAGCCCAGGTCGAAGCTCACTCTGCCCCCGTAACCATCGAGCCTCCTCATGCCTTCATACCCCGAATACCTGAAAATCAAGGAGCTACTCGCGCTCCAGCAACCGCTGTCGGAGGGGCCGGAGCACGACGAGATGCTCTTCATCGTGATCCATCAGGTGTACGAGCTGTGGTTTAAGGAGATCCTTCACGAGCTGGACCACCTCAACGAGCTACTCGCACGAAACGATGGGGCGCGTGCACGGCAGACGCTGAAGCGCATCCTGACCATCCTCAAGGTAATGGTCGCCCAGCTCGACATCCTGGAGACGATGACTCCGCTCGAGTTCCTCTCGTTCCGGGATCGACTGGAGTCCGGGAGCGGATTCCAATCGCATCAATTTCGGGAACTAGAGTTCGCGCTCGGCTGGAAGGACCCAAAGGCGATGGAGCGCTACCCCGTCGGGAGCGAAGTCCGCCAGCAGCTGGAGCGGCGCCTGAAGTCGGGCTCGTTGTGGGATACCTTCCTGCACCACCTGGCCTCTAGCGGCTGCCCCGTGCCACGGACCGACCTCGAGCGGGACGTTACGCGGCGGGTGGAATCCTCTCCCGCCCTCCGAGAGGTGCTGATCGCCGTGTACCGGAGCCAGCCGGCGCTGGCTGAACTGTGCGAGCGGCTGGTGGATCTTGATGAGGGGCTCATGGAGTGGCGCTACCGGCACGTGAAGATGGTGCAGCGCACGATCGGGACCCGCCGCGGTACCGGGGGAAGCGCGGGGGCGGACTATTTGCTTGCCACCCTGAATAGGCCGCTGTTTCCGGATCTGTGGGCGATTCGAACCGAGCTCTGACCGGCGGAAGATCAGCCAATGGACCCCGCGTCCCTCTACGCCTCACCCAACGCCCTCGCGCCCCACTATTCCCGATTCGGGGTATCTCAGCGACTTCTGCTCACTGGGCACTCCCACCAGGCCTGGCCGGACTGTGGCTTCGACGGCCAGATCAGAGCATGGCAGGACGCTGCGCGGTACGTGGATGACAAGTGGCAGCAGGCATTCGTGCAGGCTGAGCGGGTCCGCGAGGGATTCGCCAGGCTGCTGGGAGACGCGGGAGGCGGCATCGCGCTGGGGGCGAACACCCACGAGCTGGTGGTCCGCGTCCTCTCCGCCCTGCCGCTAAAAGCGCGCCCCCGGTTGCTCACCACCGACGGTGAATTCCATAGTATCCGGCGGCAGCTCGACCGCCTGGAGGAGGAGGGGCTCACCATTGTCCGTGTTCCCGAGGCTCCGCTCGAGTCGCTGGCGACACGACTCAGCCGCGCCGTGGATGATCGTACAGCCCTGGTTCTGGTCTCAGCCGTCTTCTTCGACACTGGGCGCATCGCCCGTGGGCTCGCTGACGTGGCGGCGAGCTGCCGGCGCCACGGGAGCAGGCTGCTGGTGGACGCGTATCACGCGCTCAACGTGTTGCCAGTCTCGGTCGGCGACGAGGGACTCGGCGATGCCTTCGTTGTGGGCGGCGGGTACAAGTATTGTCAGCTAGGAGAGGGCAACTGCTTTCTGAGGATCCCGCCTGACATCGAGCTTCGGCCGGTGGTGACGGGGTGGTTCAGCGAGTTCACCGTCCTGGCGGATCGGCAGCGCGCGGAGCGCGTGGCTTATGGGCAGGGAGGCGACCGGTTTGCCGGCGCGACCTACGATCCGACCAGCCATTATCGGGCCGTCGCGGTGTTCGACTTCTTCCGTGAGCGTGGGCTCACGCCTGTGCTGCTGCGGGAGGTGAGCCAGCATCAAATCGGGTTGCTCGCCTCGACGTTCGACGCGCTCGATCTCGATCCCGCAGTCCTGAGCCGCGACCGTGCCTGCCCGCTCGCGGAGGTTGGTGGTTTCCTCGCGCTCCGGTCGCCTGTCGCGGCATCGCTGGCACGAAGCCTCCATGCACGTGGGGTCTGGACCGATGCTCGCGGTGAGGTCCTCCGGCTCGGACCTGCACCGTACCTGTCGGATCACCAGCTGCGCGATGCAATTGGGCTGCTGGCGGAGGTGGTGCGGGAGAACCCCGCCTGACTCGCGGGCACGGCGGACAGCTCCCCTGGGACGAAGCCTTCGGGGTCACGACCTCTTCCGAAGCGCCAGGACCAAGGCGACCAGGCCGAGGGCCACGCCGGTGCCGAACAATCCCCACCGAAAGGGTGGCGGCTCCAGCTGGAGCAGGGCAACGCGGAAGTCGAGCACGAAGGAACTGAGCACCAGCAGCCCACCGGTGACTAGCAGAATCCACAGTGGGACGGAAAGGTTGACGGGCTCACCGCGCGTCCCCTTGCGCAACAACAGCAGTCCCCCGATCACAAGCGCGCTACTCACGACCGCCGGGGCGAGCACCGGCCCGATCCACGGCACCGGAATCAGAAAGAGCACATCCCAGGTAAGCAGGGACGGCGGCCACCCAAGCAGAAGCCACAGCCAGACGTAATAGAAAAGATCCCAGACGCCGAAGCCCACGCAAAACGCGAGGAAGCGGTCCCCCCGCTCCGTTCCGACCAGCATGGCGACGCCGAGCAACATGACTAGTGTAGCGACCTCCCGACCTATCTCGACCGCGACCATGTCCGGCGGCATGGGGGCCAGCGGGAAGGAAAAGCCGCGCGGGTAATAGATGGCTCGCAGGTACACCACGACGGCCGACTCGACGTAGGCCATCGCTACCGCGTAAGTGACCAGCCAGGGGAGCAGTCGCCATGCCCGCATAGGGCGGAAACTATAGGAGATCCGCCGTAGTTTCGCCGTGGTTTCTCCGGGCATATGCAGGCAAACTCCGGCAGGGAAGTGGGCACCGATGCTCGGAAAGTGGCCGATCCCCAACAAGTTGTCCGGAAAGGCTGCCCCGGCAGGAGGACTCTGGATCAGGAGAGTCCTGGTTGGCCCCAGAAGGCCGCCTTCGGCTCGGGCCGAGGAGGGGCAATGGCCGGTGCAACAGCACCGGCTTGTTATTGGGCTTCGGCCTGGCGCTCGTGCCCAGAGCTTGCCCAGAGGGGAGCCTGGGTGCCGAGTCTGGGTAGAGACGAGTGCTTCTGCGCTTGTTGACCGGTGGGATTGACAGCCAGACCTTCAGGATCAATCCTTGGCAGCCCGAGTGCAGATCGATGAAGTAGTCGTACGCAAACTTATCTCATTGCTGGCCCAGAGAGGAAATCATGAGGCGCCACCTAGCATTCGTCATTGGACCGGCCGCGATTCTGGCTCTTCTCACTCCAACCTCGATCCTGGTAGCTCAGGCCGTTGGCGGTGAAAAGGAAGCCAGGTCAATGCTGGAAAGAGCGGTTGTCGCAATGAAACAGGACAAGGAGAAAGCCCTGGAGATGTTCAATAAGGGCGAAGGCGGGTTCAAGGACCGTGATCTCTATGTGTTCTGTGCCAACGCTACGGACGGCGTTCTCACCGCGCATCCCTCTTTGAGAGGTGAACACTTGCAGGAGATTGTCGGCAAGAAGGGGTATCCGCTTGGGAAAGAGATCATGGGGAACGCCGCGGAAGGAAAGATCAAGGAGGTCACCTACTGGTGGCCTCGCCCGGGCGGCTCGGACAAGCCGTTCGAGAAGCATACCTTCTATACCAAGGTCGCAGGTCAGAACTGCGGAGTTGGCTACTACAAGGAATGACGAGAGGTTCCCACTGGGACGAGGCGTGACGCTACGCGTCAGAAAGTAATGGACTTGATCCAGGGTGCCGAGGCGACACTCGCCAAATTCAAATCGGGCAGTTTGGCCCGCAACCCGTCCATACTCTTGATCTGTTCCTTCAACAAGAAGGATTGGGTCACCAGGACGCCGGGGAATACGACCTGCCTGCGGCCGAGTTGACCGGCCAACTGGAGGGCCAGGGTTCGGGTGACGGCGGCACCGATGGCGCTTGGATCGGTGGTGGCGGTCGCCTTCCACGGACTGTCCTTCTTTGTCATGAGCTCGATGTCGGCATCCGAGATGTCGATCCCATAGACAGCGACCTTGGAGCCCAGCTTGTTCTGCTCGACGGCGGTAACAGTGCCCTTGGTCAGTTCGTCGTAGGGAGCGAAGACGGCCTTCACCCCCGGGTGGCTCTTTAGTGCGCGGGCGGCGAGCTGAGCGTTGTCGGCCGCGACGGCGTGACTGAACTTCCCGACCGCGAACTGCTGGTCCCACTTGTGATCGGCGACGAACTTCTTCCACACCACATCGCGCCGCTCGAGTGGGGCGATGACAAACGGGTTTACATAGCCGACTGGAACGCCATCGCCGATGTCCTTGGCCATCTGGGTGAGCACGAGGGTGGCGAGATCGGCGTCGTTCTGTGCGGTCTCGATGGCCTTGGGGGCACAATCGGCCACCTTGACATCGTACACCACGACGGCGACGCCGGCGTCTGTGGCCTGGTTGATCAGCGGGCACATCGTGGCGGATCGACCATGGTCCACGATGATGCCGGCAACGCGAGACTCGATCGCCGTTTTCATGTCGGCGGCCTGTCTGGCATCGTCGGCCCGGGCGTCGTAGAGCTGCATGCTGAAGCCGACGGCGTCCGCTTGTTCCCGGGCGCCCTCAGTCCACTGCTGGAAGTAGTCACCGGCGCCGCTGTATTGAACCAGGGCGATCTTCACCGGCCCTTTATCGAAGGGAGCGGGCTTTTCAGTCGCCGTGGCACCCGTGTCGGTGCGAGCCGCGCGCTGCTGATCGCGGTCGCGATCCTGGGAGCAGCCGAGGAACAGGAGCGCGGTGCACAGCCCGACGCCCGGAATCGTGTTGCTCCTCATGTGGTCTCCTTCTGGCGAGTGCGGCCGTAAAGGCCTGCAAGGTGGGCCGCCAGAGATGGTGGCCCCGATGTGAGTGCGCGCTCGGAGCCACTTAGGTCGCCCAAGCTATTGGAAATAAGGTGCTGGTCGCGTTTCGCAAACTCCGACATCTGAGCGAGTAAAGTAGCAAAGTAGGGGGATGAACCCTAGCAATTTCCACCATCGGCTCGAGCCCAGAGCTCAAGCCTTCGTGGCTGGCTCCAGCCGGTAGATCTCCCGGTGCCCGCTTTCGACCAGGTCATGGTACCCCTCCATGAGGCGCTCGAAATCCTTCGTGTCCGCCTCGCTCATTCCTCCGCCCTGCATCATCTTCTCGAACTCGGCCATGCCGGGTGTCTCGAACTCGGCAACCAGGGTCCAGTAGCGCTCCCCGCTGAAGTCGGTCATCAGGCGCATGTTGCCCTGGCCGGTATTGGCCATGATGCGGTTCATCGCCTGAAACTTCTCGAGTAGGGGGCGGACCTTGCCGGGCCGGCAGTGGAACACCTCGCGGATCAGCAACATTGTAACTCTCCGGTGGATGGGGTGGGGGGTGCCCTGTGCGGAGCAGGGCTTCCTTAAATGTCGAACGGCGGGGGTGATATTCGACAGTGGGGCCGCTGCTGACCGGGACGGCTCGCCGCGCGGGTCAGCGAATCCGGGGGCGCATGGCGCGGCATCCAGTGTGCTGCAGTTGCAGGGCGAAGTCCAGCATGAACAGCATTGGGTAATTCGCGCAGGCGCTCGTCAACCAGCCGCCGCTGGCAGCAGGCCCGCCGGCCGGGTACATTTTCCTCTCCCTCGAACCAGCCGAGCTTGTTGACGGACCTCCGCACGCAGCTGCAGACGGCCCTTGCCGCATCGTACACCCTCGAGCGCGAGCTGGGGCGCGGCGGCATGGCCACTGTCTTTCTCGCCCACGACCTGCGCCACGACCGGCCGGTTGCGCTCAAGGTCCTGCACCCTGACCTGGCTCACGCGCTCGGCCCCGAGCGCTTCCAGCGCGAGATCAAGCTCGCCGCCCGGCTGCAGCACCCGCACATCCTCACCGTCCACGACTCGGGCGAGGCCGCCGGCCAGCTCTGGTTCACCATGCCGTTCGTCGAGGGGGAGTCGCTGCGGGATCGGCTCCGGCGGGAGCGGCAGCTGCCGGTGGACGTGGCGCTCCGGATCGCCACCGAAGCAGCCCGGGCCCTCGAGTATGCGCATCGGCACCGTGTGATCCACCGGGACATCAAGCCCGAGAACCTGCTGCTCACCGCGGACGGCTCTACACTCGTCGCCGATTTCGGCATCGCGCGGGCCCTCGCGGGCGCGGACGATCGCCTGACCGAGACCGGCCTCTCGGTGGGCACGCCGGCCTATATGAGTCCCGAGCAGGCGGCAGGCGACAAGACCCTGGACGCGCGCACCGACGTCTATTCGCTGGGCTGCGTGCTGTACGAGATGCTGGCCGGCGAGCCGCCGTTCACCGGTCCCACGGCGCAGGCGATCATCGCGAAGCGGTTCAGCGGCGAGGTGCCACGGGTGCGGCAGGCACGGCCGAGTGTGCCGGAGCAGGTGGACGCCGCGGTGTCACGGGCACTGGCGCCCGTAGCGGCGGACCGTTTCGCTTCGGCAGAGGAGTTCGCGCGGGCACTGGCATCGGCCGCCGTGACCAGTCCTGCGGTTGCAACTGGCTCCGCACCGAGCGGGATAGCAGAGGCAAGCACCACTCCCGCACCGGTGATGACATCCCGGCCGACGCCGCCCGCGGCGCGACGGGTTCCAATGGCTGCGATCACACTCGCCCTCGGCTTCCTCGTTGGCCTGGGTGTGCTCTTCGCTTGGCGACGCTCGCATGGCGTCGCTGAGGAGAGCGCCGGACCCAAGCGGCTCGCCGTGCTCCCGTTCGAGAACCTGGGCGACTCGGCGGAGGCCTACTTTGCCGACGGCATGACGGACGAGGTGCGGGGGAAGCTCTCGCAGGTCTCCGGAATAGCCGTCATCGCGCGAGCCAGCTCGAACGAATACCGCAAGACGACCAAGGCACCCCAGCAGATTGCCCGTGAGCTGGGGGCCGATTACCTGCTTACGGCCACGGTGCGGTGGGAGAAGGCCGGCGGCGGACCGAACCGAGTCCGGGTCAGCCCCGAGCTTATTCGGGTCCACCCCGGGGCAGCGCCCACTACTAAGTGGCAGCAACCGTTCGATGCCTCGCTCACTGACGTCTTCCAGGTGCAGGCGGACATCGCGACGAAAGTGGCCAGTGCGCTCAATCTGGCGCTGGGCGACAGTGTGCGCCACGAGCTCGCGGTCAGACCTACCGAGAACCTGGCGGCGTACGATGCGTATCTCAAAGGCGAGGCTGCCTCACAAGGCATGTCGGTAGCCGATCCAGCGAGTCTGCGGCGCGCCATCGGGTTCTACCAGCAGGCAGTTGCCTTGGACCCAACGTTTGTTCCTGCCTGGGGTGAGCTCTCCCGCGCCTATGCCCTGCTGTATACCAACGGAACCCCTACGCCCGAGCTGGCCGCGCAAGCCCGTGACGCGGCGAACCGAGCGCGGGCGTTGGGCCCTGATCGGCCCGAAGGGCAGGTAGCCTTGGGTGACTACTACCGCTTTGTGCCGGTAGATAATCGGCAGGCGCTTGAGGCATACGAGGCGGGACTCAAGCTGGCGCCCACCAACGTCGATGTTCTCGTGGGTGCGGCCCTGGCCGAGCAGAGCCTTGGGCGCTGGGAGGCGGCGCTCCAGTACCTGACGCGCGCAGCCACGCTCGACCCGCGCTCAGCCAACACCGCGCGGCGGACCGGGTTCACGCTGCTCTGGCTTCGCCGCCACTCCGAAGCCCAGGCGGCGATTGACCGGGCCCTCGCGCTCGCTCCCACCAACCTGGGGGTCATCGAGCAGAAGACCATGGTGGCCCTGGCTCAGGGGCGCTTGGCCGACGCCCAAGCGGTCGTGCGCGTCGGCCTCCGGACCGTCGACTCCGCGGCCTTGCTCGTCTTCTTCGGAATTTATTGGGACCTCTACTGGGTGCTGGATGACGCCCAGCAGCGGCAGCTCCTCACGCTGCCGCCGAGTGCCTTCGACGACGATCGCGGGACCTGGGGCATCGTGCGCGCGCAGACGTATTGGCTCCGCAAGGATTCGGCGAAGGCGAAGGTGTATGCCGACTCGGCTCAGCTCGCGATTGCCGAGCAGCTCCGAGCCAGCCCGGAGGATGGCCAGCGGCATGTCATCCGGGGGTTGGCCCTCGCCTATCTGGGCCGGAAGGACGAGGCGATCGCGGCGGGGGAACGGGGCCTGGCGCTGTTGCCGGTCAGCCGGGATGCTTTCGCTGGAGCCTACAACCAGCACCAGCTGCTCCGCATCTACCTGCTTCTGGGCCAGCCCAACAAGGCACTCGACCAGCTCGAGTCGCTGCTCAAGATCCCCTACTACCTCTCGCCTGGCTGGCTCAAGATCGATCCGACTTTCGACGCTCTCCGGGGCAATCCGCGCTTCGAGCGGCTAATCGCGGGCGGGTAATCCTTATTTGGCCTCTCATTTTGGCCGCTCGCGGAGTTGACGAAACTGGGCTGCAGGATTTCGGGCTATGAGCAAACTCTGACATTGAGTGAGCAAACCTTAGCAAAGTCGAGCATGAAACCCAGCAAAGCTCAGCATCGGGTGACACGAACTCGCGTAAAGGTCAGCAAGTTGCTGGAATTCGGAGTATTTCAGTAGCCTCTCTGGATCAGGAGAGTCCTGGTTCACCCCCAAAGGTGGCCTTCGGCTCGAGCCCAGGAGGGACAACTGGAACGCCCGACATGGCCCTGCATATGGGTCAGAACTTCAGCGGATTGACGGTCATGCGCGCCAGCTAACGGCCAGGTGCACGGGAATCGCTGTGGGCCTTTGTTTTTTTGTTCTCCCGAGGCCCGCTACGCTCCCGCGGCAGTGCCGGCGTCCTCTTGTAGTCGGGCATAAATACGATCAGGCCATGATCCGGAGTGTTCTTCTCGTAACCGGCCACTAGTTGGGCGTTGTAATGGTCCAGAAAGAAGTCGAAGGGATCTTCGGGCTCGGCATCAACTATCAACAGGTCGGCGTCGTGCATGGTCAGTTTGCCAAAGCGGAGTACTCCTCCGCGGTAAAACATGTAGTTCCTAGCCTTGGGATCGGGAATCGTCAACAACTTGACGCCACCGCTGTCGTTTGGTTGGAACGTCAGTGCCATTGCAGTATCGCTCACCTGGACTCCACCCACTCGGCCCTTCACTAACGGGGGTGGCAGGAGATTCGGAGGATCGAGATAGAAATCATCCTTGTCGATCCGCACACCTCGCACTCCATGCAGTTTCACCAGCTTCTCGAGATGCAGTCCGAAAAATTTCATGAGACCGCCAACTCCCACCCCGACTACCTTCACTGAGCTTGGGTGCAGGCGGAGCTCCCCCTTCGGGGTCAACGTCAGATCGCCCAGGATCGTGAACGAGATTCCGCGCATGGTGCCTTGCTGCTTGATCTGGCCCTTCTCGACGCTGACGGTGAGACGTCGGAGAGGTGACCCCGGATAGGCAAAGGTATAGCGGTTCAGCAAATCGCCGAGCGTCCGCGGCGCAATCGCGATCCGAGCAGAATCTATAGCAAGGGTAAACGAGTTCTTATCGTCGAAGTATGGTGCATGCTCGGCAGATGTGCGCTGCAGTTCCCCGCGTAGGAAATCAATGCGCAAGACGATGCTCGAGTCGACGTGGAAGTCAGTGTGCCGCATCTGCACCTGCACGCCCGTCGGCTCTGGCTTCTGCCCCAGTGCCCTAGTCGGCAGAGCGGCCCCTCCCAGTAACCCGACCATGCACCACCAGCCGAATCGACGATGGCCGGAAGCGCCGGTCGCAGGTCGGTCGGTGAAGCAGTCATCAGGCACCGCGCCGACGTACGCAAAGCGAGCGCGATGGCGACCAACGAGACGTTTTTGGCTCCCGTAGGTCGCGCCGGCCACTGCTTTGGGGCGAAATCCGCAGGGCGAAGGCATGCTGGTACACGTGATGGAAGCAGGTCTAATCCGTGGTCTCGATCTCGCCGCCGGTGACGATCGGATGCATTACCCACCGCCCCGACTGTCCCGCCTCGCGTCCGAAGCTCTGCTCGACGTCGAAATCCACCAGAAGCACCTTCTGCGCGCCGGCTATCTCGAGTGCGCCGGCGTTCAGCACCACCTTGAGGCCCGACGCGGCGTAGCTCGGCGCAATCAGCGTACCGGTGGCGGGCCCGCCGCATGGATCGGAGTCGTAGTCCGTCGTCGTATAGATGTCGGTCTCACCACTCTCGTTCTCGACCGCTATGCAGGCGCCGCTGATCACGAAGCGGAGCTCGGTATAGGTGCCGGATGGTACCGCCGCGTCCGTCACGAGGTCGGCCGTCACCCCGGCGAGGGTGAGAAGGTTGGCGGTATACGGCTCGTCGCGCAGCACGAGCCGGCCTTCCTGACCCACCAGATGGATTTCGGTAATAGTGACGAATGCGTGCTGGATGTCGCCCGGCGCGTCCGTGAGTTTGATCGAGAGGGCGGTCATGCTGCCGGGGTCGGCGCCGTCGCCACACGATACTAGCATGGCCTGTGCCACAAGGGCAAAGGCCGGCACAAACTGGCGTCGATGCATCAGTCGGTGGAGTATCGAGCGCAGCATTAGACCTCCTGTGGAAACTCTTTAGACCGGATGCGTGAAATTACGGCGCGCGGCGTCCTTCCGTTAGTCCGGCGAGCGGCTGACCGAGGAATTCGGAGCCGGGAGCCAGGCTTGCACGAACTCGCGTAAATGGTGGCAAGTTGCTGGAATTCGGCTGGTCGTAGCGGACCCCTCTGGATCAGGAGAGTCCTGGTTGGCCCCAGAAGGCCGCATTCGGCCCATAAGCTTCCTTATTTTCCCGGCGGGCGATAAGCGATCGACGAACTTTTCTCCAGTGCGGCGATTGTTTCTTCGACGGTGAGTAGAACGGTCGTCTGGATCGAGCTCAGGGCTCCCCCAGCCCCGATGGCAATCGCCGTGGCCGCCATCGAGACGTTGTCCGGTGCCTCCCACAGGTTATAACCATCGTGCTCCCCGAAGGCGTACCAGAAGCCGTGCAGCCTTCCGCCAACCGATTCGATGTACTGCCTGGCTGCGGCGCGGCGATCTTCGGGATTCTTGACCAACCTTGCCCAGGTCTCGGGCGTGTAACTGAATCGGGTGAGATACATCGGCATCGATTCTCCTCCTCCGTTGCGTGGATCCCGCCGACACTCGACGAGGGAGACTTCGAGGCGGTCGAATTTGATGGTTCAGTTTCAGGTCCGGCTGCCCCTATACGCAGAAGTTTATAGGGGCGGGCTTCACTTCTATAGCGTAAACCGTGGGGAGAAAGTTCAGATCGAGTTCAACGAACAGGTGTGCAGGAATGAGAGGGGGTGATGTTGGTTGCGGACTTCGAAACTCCAGGCTTGAGGAGCAAATCAGCCGGAGCTTCTACAAGGAACGTAAGTTCTTGGGGGGGCGCTTTGGCAAGAGGGTGCCGGGCGGGCGGAGGCACTCCGCCCGGCGGAAAGCCTGGTGAACTATTCCACTTGCTCGCCCAGGAAAGTCTTGGCCTTGGTCACTTCCTGATCCCATTTCTTGAGTTGTTCTGGGGTCAGGAATGTCACCACCCGCTCGCGAATGGAGCTGCGAGCTTCCCTGACCTTGGAAATAACTTCGAGTCGAGAGGGGTTCCTTTCGCGGGCCTCTTCGATCCTTTCGTGTGCGTTCTCCAACGCCGTTCTAAGCTGGGTCTTCTGATCTTCTGATAGATCCAAGTCGGTCGCGAACCGCTTCAACTCCGCCTGGACGGTCTCGATTAGTTCGGCTCTCATGACGGCCTCGCAAGTAGTGTGTAGGAGTTCCGCTCAGCCCTCCGCTGCTGCGGATATTCCCTCGAGATGCCGGAGCCGTTGTGCTCTGCTCGGCTATATGAACCAGTGGCCGACAAAACCAACCCTGGAAACCATCAGGGGCTGCATTGCAGTCGACCGGAGCTCGTCTGGCTAGCTCCGCGACGGCGGCGGCAAGGGATCGCAATACCGCACCGCGCGCACCGCCGAGCTACTGTACCTTGGTGTAGCCTGGGCTACTCACGTTCCGAGATGAATGGCGCAAGCATGGCGAGCATGGCCCCCGAACCCGAGAGTTCCTGGAAGCGTGGCGAATTCCGCTTTTGGCCGGGCGCGGCACGGTGGCCAGTCGTCGGGGACGTTGCTGCTGCCGGACAACTGGTTTTGCCTACCGTGACACTGCGCTCAACCAACTGGGTGCAGGTGTAGGCCGGGTAGATTGCGACGAGACCGCCCTGATCTCAGCTCGACACAGTAAGACTATTGGGTCCGGCAGGTTTTACGCCGGGCCTCCTCTTCAGGGCTTCACTCTGCCAGAGATCCGGCGTCCCGCGCTTGGCGGCAGGTGTTTTCGACCACCTGCCGGCAGCCGGGCAGGAGAAAGCGATACCTGCACTAACATCCAAGTGTGGATCCAACTCCGTCTTCCTAGATTCGACATCGCTCTCCCCCCTTACCGACTCCTTGGAGGACAGCATGAGCACCTATCGCCCGTGGTACCTGTCACTTACCGCGTTCCTGCTGGTCGCCAGCCCTTGGTCGGCACAGGCCCAGAAAGAGGCACCACTCAAGATGGTTTACGCTGTCTGGGGAGACACAGAAGCAGCCGCGACCATAATGAGGCACATGAACAAGAAGACTTACGACCTGGTCGAAGCCTACGCGGTCCTCGTGAAAGACAAGACGGGCAAGGTAGAGGTTAAGCAGCGGCACAATCAGGCCGGCGGCTCCGACAGGGCAATGGTGGCCAGCGAGACCATCGACACCGCGATCGCAAGGCTGAGCGCGCTGCCGGCGAATGCTGCCGATTCAGCCCAGGCCTACGCGCCGCCGAATGGGCCCGCCAGCCGTTTGTCGGAGAAGGATTTGAAGAAGGTCGTCGGCATGTTGAATCCCGACGAATCCGCGGTGCTCCTCATCTCGCCCAAGCCGAATGTCTCGGAGATGGAGAAGTTTTTGGGAATGGGAGGGCAGGGTACCCCCGAGATCGTCCAAGTGGACATCCAGCAATAGACAAGCTCTATCTGGCTTCCGCCGGGCGGCGTGGAGGGGGCCTGCCGCCGAGGATTCCCGAGTTCCCGGAGCGCCCTAGGGACATTGAGTCCACGTCAAACGGCCCATTCGCGGGTTGAGACATGATCAGAAGTCTGCTCGGCCTTCTTCTGGCCGCTGCGCTTGGTTGGGGGTGCGGCGGCTCGTCCGGCACTGACACCGCGCGATCAACTGCATCCCGTGACTCCACCCCTGCCGCCGAGCCCGGTGCACCCTCTGGAGCGGCGGGTAGGCAATCGGCTGCCGATTCCGGCGCGCGGGCCGACACCATGCCCACCACGGTGGCGCCATTCGTCCGGCCTCTCGCCGACGCCTGGACCGGCGATCTGGACAGCATGATCGCCCGGCGCGTGATCCGCGTTCTGATCACGCCCACCCGTACCCAGTACTGGATCGATCGGGGCCGGCAGAGCGGCGTGGAGTACGAACTGCTGCGCGCTTTCGAAGACTGGCTCAGTGAGAAGTATCGAGCCAGGCGGCACGTCAACATTCATGTGGTCTTTATTCCCACTTCGCGCGACCAGCTCATCCCCGGTCTCCTGGCAGGTCGGGGCGACATAGCCGCCGGCATCCTCACCCTCACTCCCGACCGTCTCGCGCAGGTGGACGGCGGCGGCCCCTTCTTCCGGGGCATGAAGGAGGTGGCAGTCACGGGACCCGGGTCGCCGACGGTGAGCTCGCTCGGCGATCTCTCCGGCCAGCACATTGTGGTACGACGGTCCTCGAGTTATTGGGGTCATCTCGAGGAGCTCAATGCGCGCTTCGCCCGCGAGGGTAAACCGCCGATCAAGCTCGAGGCGGCTCCAGAGGACCTGGCGGACGACGACCTTCTGGAAATGGTCAATGCGGGACTGATCGACATTACCGTGGTGGACCGCTACGCGGCCCGCCTCTGGAGCAAGATTCTCCCAGCTCTCCGCGTCCACGAGGAAGCACAGGTCAACGTAGGCGGTGATGTCGGATGGCTGATCCGCAAAGGAAGTCCCAAGCTCAAACAGGAAATCGACGAGTTCGCCAAGGGACACGGCCAGGGTACCTTGCTGGGCAACCAACTCGTCAAGAAGTACACCGGCTCTACCCGCTTTTTGACAGATGCCCGGTCCCCTGATGCGATCAAGCGCTACCAGGAGGTGGTGGACCTGTTCCGGAAATACGGGGATCGGTATTCACTGGACTATATGCTCGTGCTCGCACAGGGCTACCAGGAATCGAGGCTGAAGCAGAGCGCGCGAAGCCCGGTAGGCGCGGTGGGCGTGATGCAGGTGATGCCGGCCACCGGAGAGGGGCTCGGGGTCGGCGACATTAACCAGATCGACCCCAACATCCACGCAGGCGTCAAGTACATCCGCATGATGATCGACCAAAACTTCGCCAGTGATTCGATCGATCCCCTCAACAAGATGCTACTCGCATTTGCCGCCTACAACGCGGGACCGGGCCGCGTCCGGCGGCTCCGGGCGGAGGCGGCCCGCCAGGGACTCAACCCCAACGTGTGGCGCAACAATGTCGAGCTGGTCGCAGCCCGGCGCATCGGCGCCGAGACAGTCACCTATGTCGCCAATATCTACAAGTACTACGTGGCGTACCGGCTGACCCAGCGCGAACAGGAGGAGCGGCAGGAGCTGATCAAGGAGCTCCGGCAGAAACCGGCGGCTCCCACCTCGAAGTGAGCTAACCGCTGCGTCTCAGTAGGAAGCGACGTGGGTACCGTTAACCCAATGAGGAAGCCGGGCTGCGTCGCGTTTCAACTAACTGCCGTAGTTTCGCCGCTCGGTTAATCCCTTCTCAACTAGCTCAGAGACTCATCAGCTTTTTCGGTGCTGCCTCACATTCAGCATTGAGGTGCAGCTTGAGCTAGGCGTCTAGCCCCTACTTCTGAAGCGGGACTCCAAAGCCCACCGCAAGCTGGACATCGTTCTGCGTGCGCTTCTCCTCGAGTGTGGTTGCCTCCACAAAGGTCGTCCCGTAGATGTGATCCTCCGCGGCCACGTAAAAGCTCAGGAAGCTGCCGAGATTGAACCCGATGGTTGCCCCTACCACGC
Source organism: uncultured Gemmatimonadales bacterium (assembly GCA_963740175.1). Taxonomy (GTDB): domain Bacteria; phylum Gemmatimonadota; class Gemmatimonadetes; order Gemmatimonadales; family GWC2-71-9; genus CAVVWJ01. The sequence continues at coordinate 11,774 of CAVUDL010000009.1, read as the reverse complement.
CGCCGACATCCGTCTGGTCCTCCACATCTTCATACGCTTCACCGCCCCGCTTGATCAGGCTGGCACCACCATTGAAGCTGAGCCACACGGGACTGGTGGTTGGAATAGCATAGACCGTCGCTCGAGCCGTGCCGAAGAGGAGGTTGGCGTCGAGAGTGCTCTCGTTCTCGTTGAAGCTGAACCGCAGGCTACTGGGCACATATGACACCGACGTGAAAACGCCAAAACGAGGGCCGAAGTTAAGACCCAGTCTGCCACCTACGGCGAGGGCAACCTCTTGCTTGAACTCTTCGCCATTCGCCGCCTTGATCAACTCTGTTGTCGGGATGTAGACCCCGATTGTCGGTGAGAGAAAAACCTTCTGGGCTGCGGCCGAAGTGGCTGCCGCCAAGGGAAGAGTACTGACCGCGCATAATAGTCGGACGATGAATTTGCGGTGCACGTTCCTGCTCCTTGGAATTCGGGTGAGAGTCATGAGGCTCTACTACTAACGACGCAATAATCTGACATCCGTTCTCATTCGCCGCAGCCAGTAGGGCCAGCCTGCCATCATCACTCCCAGCGTCAATCCCAACAGGACCCGCCCCCAGACCCCCGATCCATGCCCTCGGAGTGCCCCCGCCAGAGCGCCCCGACTCTGAGCTCGTTGGCGTGATCGGGTGTTGCCCGGAGCCGGAATACCACAGAAACGTGGCGTAGTCGCTAGACCGTAGCGCCCTCGTGTTGCACCACAACCACTGTCAGCGCTGCAAAGGAATGCACCATCCCTCACTCTAACGAGTCAGGATCTCGATTTCGAGCCTGGCACCTACTCCATGACGAAATTAGGCGCCACTCCTCGACTGTTTTCTCCCGTTCGCGACTCCTTCCAGGATGATTCTTGTACTGCTGCTATTGGCACCTCTTTTGCTTTTCCCCGGGCAATCAGACATGCCAGGCCGGAGAATACCGAGTCCCGAATCCGACGTCGGTGGAGAAGGTTCGTTCTCGGAGCAGGACCATTCGGTCCATCGGTCAATAACCGCGCGAGTCTGATCGAGGTATCGCGACATGAGAGCTCTCGTCATTGCGCCGCAGCCGTTCTTCACCGCTCGGGGAACTCCGCTGAGTGTCTACCATCGCACCCTGGTCATGGCCGAATTGGGTGTGTCCACCGATCTGCTCACCTACGGGCAGGGCCAGGACGTGGAATTACCGGGTGTCCGGCTGATCAGGACCCCCGCGCTCGGCTGGCTGGGCACCGTGCGGATGGGACCGTCCGCGCTCAAGGCGGTACATGACATATTCATTGCTCTCTGGGCGATCGGACTCCTGCTGGTGAACCGGTACGACTTCGTAGTCGCGCACGAAGAGAGCGTTTTCATCGCCCGGCTTCTCAAGCCATTGTTTGGGTTCCAGCTGGTCTACGACATGCACTCGAGCCTGCCCCAGCAGCTCGAAAACTTCCAGTACACGTCGTCCCGGGTGCTGATCTGGCTGTTCGAGCAACTCGAGCGCGCCAGTCTCACCGGTGCCGACGCGGTGATCACGATCTGTCCGGATCTCGCCCGGATCGCGATCGACCAGATGCCTGACCCCACCCGCCACTTTCTCATTGAGAACTCGATCCTGGACGAGGTGCGGCTCAAGCAGAGCTCGCACAAGGTGCCCGAGACCGGGGCGGTGGAACCGTCGGTACCGCAAGGCCGGCCGCTCATCCTCTACGCTGGCAGCTTCGAGGCGTACCAGGGGTTGGACTTGCTCCTGGCGGCGTTCGCACGGCTACGCGAGCGGCATGCCGACGCCTTCCTTGTCGTGATGGGTGGCCTGCCCCAGCAGGTGCAGCGGTTAGGTGCGTTGGCGGCGGAGCACGGGCTGGAGGGGCACTGTGTCGTGGCAGGGCGAGTACCGCAGCAGGTGGCCCGGCGGTTCGCCCATCGTGCTACGACCCTGGTCTCACCCCGGGATCGCGGCTCCAATACACCACTGAAGGTGTATGAGCAGCTTGCGAGTGGCATTCCGCTGGTGGCCACTCGGATCCCTTCGCATACCCAGGTGCTGACTGATGAGGCTTGTTTCCTGGTCGAGCCCACCGTGGAAGGCCTGGCCCAGGGGATGCTGGACTCGCTTCAGGATCAGGGACGTCGGCAGCAGGTGGTCAGCGCCGCGCTTGCCTTGTACCAGCAGAAGTACTCACGGCCCGCTTACGAGCGTTCCGTCCGCTCGGTCCTGGGCCTGCTCGAGTGGGGTCGCCGGGCAGCACGCCCGAGACTTGTCATCGATCACGCCAGGGTTGCCGTGGCGTCGCCGCCTACTCGCGAGGAGCTTGCCGGCTCGCTATCCAGGTAAATCCGGGACCAGGCATCCAGATTCAGCAGCATCCAGAGCCGCACGTGGTGATCGGCCCGATGCGCCAGATGTTCGGCGCAGAGCCGCTCCACCGCGTCGGCCCGTATCCATCCGTTCCGCACCGCCGGTCCTTGTACCAGACTACGCCGGATTCCTGGTAGAGTCTGATCGCTGAGCCAGTAGGCAACCGGGAACATGAACCCTTGCTTCGGGCGGCGGATGATTCCCGCCGGCAGGAGCCCGCGTGCGGCCTTTCGAAGCGCGTACTTCGTGACGCTCCCCCGCGCGTGCAGCTCCGGAGGCATGGTGGCACAGAACTCCGCCAGCTGGTGATCGAGGAGTGGCGAGCGCGTCTCCAGTCCGTGGGCCATGCTCAGCCGGTCGGTGAGCATGAGGGTGTGCTCCGGGAGCTTGGTAACCACGTCGGTGAATCCCATGCGACGCAGGACGGGCTCGCCTGCGAGGGCCTCAAAGGGTCGGATGATCGCCTGCTCCGCGTCGCAGGACTCCAGCAGTCCACGAAGCTGAGGCCCATAGAGCCACCGCTTCTCCTCGGAGCCGAACCGGAAGAAGGTCGTCATGCGGGCGTAGCGGCGCCCGCCTTGCTCCTCCGCTACGGTGGCCAGCCAACGGAGTTTTTGGATCGGTCCCTTGTAGGCGAACGAGTCCGGGATTCCGGCAGCCGCAGCAGCCACTCCTCGCCGCAACGGCTCCGGAAGCGCGCGGTACCAGCCGGCCCAGCGAAAACCGACGTAGCGGTCGAAACCCGCGAAGAGCTCGTCCCCCCCATCGCCACCGAGCACCACCTTCACATGCCGCGAGGCGAGCGCGGAGGATTCGTGAAAACAGGCCGCGATCGGGTCGGAAGGCTCATCCAGGCAGGCCACCAGCCGCGGGATGGAGGCCAGCAGGTCCGACGCCACGGCCTGCTCATGATGAAGGGTCCCGCAGTGATCCGCGACCTGACGAGCAAAGGGGCGCTCATCGAAGGTGGGCTGGTCCGAGCCGATCGCGAAAGTCGGAACCCGACCCTCCAGATGCCGCACCATGAGGGCGGTGACCAGGCTTGAATCGAGTCCACCCGACAGCATTGCCCCGACAGGCACGTCGCTGACGAGATGGCTTCGTACGGCGTCATCCAGCCGCTCCCGGAGCTCCTCGATCCAGTCGCTTTCCTTCCGCGTATGATCGTGACCAAAGTGGAGCGACCAGTAGGGTCGCACCGCCAGCGTTCCGCGATGCCAGGTGAGACAGTGACCGGCCGGCAGCTTCTGGATACCCCGGTACATGGTGAGCGGTGGAGGCACGAATCGCAGGCCGAGGTAGTAGTCGATGGCCACCGGCTCCGGCTCCGCGGTGATGTCGCCGTGCGCGAGGAGCCCCTTGATCTCAGAAGCAAACAACAGACGGCCACCCCGTTCGGCATAGAAGAACGGCTTCTGACCGAAGCGGTCTCGTGCGGCGAAGAGGGTCTCGGTGCGCGCATTCCAGATGGCAAACGCGAACATGCCACGGAGCCGGGCGAGACAAGCCTCTCCGTCACGCTGATACAGCCGGAGCAGCACCTCCGTGTCGCTGGCGGTACGGAATCGGTATCCGGCGGCCTCGAGCTCGGCGCGAAGCTCCCGGTAATTGTAAATCTCGCCATTGAACGTGATCCACAGGCTACCGTCGTCGCTGCCGAGCGGTTGGCGGCCCGCGTTCAGGTCGATAATGGTGAGCCGGCGATGTCCCAGCACGGCATTCGTCTCGGCATGGAGATCGGCGTCGTCCGGACCGCGGTGCGCGAGTGCGTCCATCATGGCCCGCACCCGCGGGCGCTCTCGCTCCATGACTCCACCGGTCACGCCACAGATTCCACACATGCTCAGGCAACTCCCAGCTGTCGGAGGGTCACTTGGCCATTACCGGATCTCGAGGAGCGCCCGCCAGGGTCCGTCGAACACCCTCTTCGAGGTGGATCGTGGGCTCGAATCCCAGTTCCACCCGGGCGGCAGAGATGTCCCACGCGTTGTTGCTGCGAAAGAAGGCGAGACTCCGTCGGGAGAACGGAGGTTCGCGACCGCCGGCATGGAAGGCCAGCTCCGCGGCCCACCCCACGCTGTATCCCAGCGCCATAGGCAGGTGCAGGGTGGGTACCCGACACTGGGCCACGCGCGCGAACACCTCCACCATTTCCGCGAGCGGCATGATTTGCGGCCCGCCCACATTGAAGATCCGACCCTTCACCCCGGTAGCGTCAGCGGCGAGGAGGTAGGCGTCGATCATCTCGTCGATGTAAAGCGGATGGCGGACGTTGTCGCCCCGGCCGAAGTAAAAGAAGCGTCCCTTCTCAAGGGTTCGCAGCAGCCTGGCCGTTCGAGGGCAGCCGGGTCCGTAGACCCACGCCGGCCGAAGCACGATGAGCTCGAGACCTGAGTCCCGTGCCTGGGCAAGGACAGCTCGCTCGCCCTTGAGCTTCGAGCGTTCGTACGGCGAGTCGGGATACTTGGGCGCGTCCTCGCGCAACGGCGGGCCACGCCCGGCATCGCCATAGACGCCGACGCTGCTCGTGTGCACGAACCGGCGCACGCCGCGCTCGCCCGCGAGCGTTACCAGGTCGGCGGCTGCGCGTATGTTCACCGCGTCGAAGGCCGCCGGGTCCGCGCCCACCTCGAGGTGCAGGCTGGCCAGGTGAAAGACCGTGTCCACCCCTTCGAACAGCGGCGCCACCGCCGCGCGGTCGCGGATATCGACTTGGTAGGTCCGCACCTCGTCTCCACCTCCGACCTGAGGCCGCAGGTCGAGGGCACGAACGTCCATGCCGAGTGACGCCAGTCGTCGAACCAGGTGGACCCCGATGAAGCCACCCGCCCCGGTCACCAGCACTGTGCGCATGGGGTTCATCCGGCCTTCCGCGCGGTTACGGCGACCGCGTAACCGCCGCGGCCCGGCACCAGGGCATCGAGGCTGGAGAAGGCTCGCACGAACGGGTAGATCATGGCGTACAGGCGGTAGGTTCGTTCCACCGCGCGGAGCTGTTCGGCCGACGCGGGAGCGATGGTCCCGGTCTGAACCGGAGGTCCCTTCTTGCGCCGGGCAAGGATCTTCACGTAGCCGAAATTGATGGCGAACTCCGCCAGCTCGGTGAAGAAGCGCGAATAGGCGCCACGCCGCCCGGGGGTGAGGTCCACCTCCCGAAGCATGCGCTCGAGCTGATCTGCGGTGTATCCCTGTACCACGTGGCCATAGTGCTCGGGATGCATCCCGCACAACCGCTTGAGTACCGCTACCGGCAGCCATGCCGCGCCATTCGGCGTCGTCACGACCGCGAGTCCGCCGGCAGCGAGCACTCTCGCGATCTCCTGGTTTAGTCGGGAGACCGAGGAGAGGTGCTCATGGACGTCGATGACCACCACCCGGTCGAAGGCTCCGCTCGAGAACGGCAGCCGTTGCGGACTCGCGGGTGCCACCGGCTCGTCCAGCAGGGCCACCATGGCGGGGATGCCACCCTCTTCCATCTCGGCCCAGCTCCAGGAACCGCCGGCAGCGCGCAGAACCAGATTCATCGCCCCGTTGTTGTCGCCATTGGTGACCAGAAGACAGCGCTGGCCCTCGAGGGGACCCAGCAGGTCTAGCAGCAGTTTGATCTTCTGCTGCTTCTTGAGCGACTTCCGGTAGAGCTGCAGCTGCCACGGAGTCGCGGCTGGTGCGGTGGCGATCGCTGTCATCCGGCCCTCGCCTGGGTCAGAGTTTCAGGTGCAGCCCCCATTTCGGGAATGAGTGGTTGAATCACCGCCTCGAGCTCACGTTCCGCCCGCGGGTCCATCGCCCAGTCGGTACGGCGGCGCAGGAAATCCTCGACCGACAGCACCGACTCCTCGGCGACCAACCTGCGGACCCACTCCACGGCTTTGCCGGGGGTGGTTGCGAGAGTTCGTCGGAAGCTGCCTGGATCGGGGATCTCTCGAGCCGGCGGGCGCGGCACCTCACTGACGGGCCGGCCACGAAACCCCGCCGTTTGGAGCACGCGGTTCGCGATAACCGGAGCGGTGGTGAATTTCACGCCCAGGACGGTAAAGAGTCCCTGGGGGCCGCCGCCGCGTCCATGATCGTGGAGGGTTGCACTGGTCGCGAGCGTTTCGTCGCCTTCTCGAGACCTGCCGGGCAACAGCCCGCTGTACACCTGAAGAACGGTACTGGACTGGAGGTCCCAGCCAGGAACCGCCGCGTTAAGCTCACGCAGCATCTCCTCGATCTGTTCCGCCGAGGGACCGGGCCGGCGGGGCAGAGCAGAGCAGGGGCCGTGGTACGTCCCCACCAGCGTCTGAGTGCCCCACGGCACGATGAAATACGTCCGCCGGCTGCCGGTCGGAGTTGCGACCGCCACCGCACCTTCCGCAATTGGTGGCTTGTCCAAGAGCAAATTGAAGGCGAGCGTGGGTCGGAAACACCCTGGCGTCTGGGGATCCATTGCGCGACTCAGATCTTCACTCCAGGGACCGGCACAGTTGATGACAGTCGAGGCACGGAACCGGAGTGATGTGCCAGTGGTACGGTCCTGTGCCACTATCCCGGCAACCCTGCCATCCTTGACGAGGAGCTGTTGCGCAGCAACCCGGTTCAGCGCCGTTGCGCCACCCGCGCAAGCCCAGCGAAGCCAATCGATGAGGACGCGCTGCGGGTGACGCATCACGGCATCGTACCAGACGCCGCCGCCCTGCAGCCCCGGTAACGGCACCAGGGGGAATCGCTCCCTGGTCTCTTCCACGTCCAACACTCTCCCAGAAGGGAGATCACCCGGGTGTCCGGCCCCATATCGTCGTCGTAGCATCTGATCCAGCGCCAGCGCAGCATGAAAAGCAACCGGGCGACGCAGCCCGCGCCCGTAGAGCGGCATCAGACACTCCAGCGCCGCGATGTGCTCCGGAAAGTGCCGGAGGAACCAGCTTTGCCCGACGAACATGTCTCGAAAGCATGCGAGATCGAGCGTCTGAAGTGATCGGATGCCGCCGTGGAGAATGCGTAAGGAATTACCGGAAGTCCCGCCGCCGAAATCGTCCCGTTCGATCAGCAGCGGGCGCAGGCCCAGACGAGTCGCGCGCTGGGTAACGGCAATGCCGTAGACCCCACCTCCGATCACGATGAGATCGTAAGAGGTGGCAGCCGCTGTGGCTGGATCCCGATGAATCACACCGCCCATCGTACTCTCCAATCCTGAAACACCAGCAGAGCCCACAGCACATGACTGTGGTTCTGCTCCTGCCGCGCGTGCTCGGCCTTGAGCCGTTCCACCGTATCGACCCGGAAAATTCCCTCCCGTCGCAGGCGATCCGGAGCGAGAAGCTCGTCCACCAGCGGGCGGAATTCTCGATTCAGCCACTGCTTCATCGGCACACTGAAGCCCTGCTTGCGACGGTACACGCAGCGCTCCGGGACATGGCGCGCAGCCACCCGCTTGAGCAGGACCTTCGTCCGCTGACCGGCCACTTTGTACCGCTCGGGCATCCGAGATGCCAGGGTAACGAGCTCCGGGTCCAGGAGCGGCACTCGCACCTCGAGTGAGCAGGCCATGGACATTCGGTCTACTTTGACCAGACAGTTATCGGCCAGATAGCTCCGTAAGTCGACATACAGCCCACGATCCACCTCGCCCCGCTGGCCGGCCTCATCCGCCAGCCGGAGCACGTGGTCTCCCACCGAGGTCGGCATGGCCGCGAGCGCCGCGGGCGTGAACAGCTCCTGCCGCAGCCCCTCTCCGGCGAACAGGCGCCAGCGCGCATGCCCGAGTCGCGGGTCGTGGCCGCTGCCCTCGAGAAAACGAAGCCCCGTGTTCACCACACCCTTCTTACTGGCGGTGGGGCGAACGGTGCCGGCGATGAAACGGGCCACCGCTTTCCGGGCCGGGCCAGGGATGCGGTGCCACAGTCGCGCCGCCGCCTGCGCCGCGTAGGCCTCGTACCCGCCGAACACCTCGTCGCCACCGTCGCCGGACAGTGCCACCTTCACCGCGCTCCGGGCCACCCGCGAGACCAGGTAGGTGGGGAAGATGGACACGTCGGCGATGGGATCATCCATATACCGCATCAGCTCGGAGAAGAGCGCCAGCGCATCGGGCCTGATCACCTCGATGGTGTGGTTCACACCGAGATGGGCTGCGACCTGGCGCGACCAAACCGTTTCGTCGTAGCTCGGATCTTCGAAGCCAATACTGTAGGTTTGCGCCCCACCCATCGCGGCGACCACCAGTGAGCTATCAACCCCTCCCGATAGAAAAGCCCCCAGCGGCACGTCACTGATCAGCTGGCGCTGCACGGCCTCACGGATCTTTGCGTCGATCGCCTCTTCCCATTCCGCCTGACTTGCGGGCAGGCCTGCCGCACCGTTTGGAGCCGGCAGTTGCCACCAGGAGGACTCGTGCAGCTTTCCGGAGATGAGATCGAGCTCGACCATCCCGCCGGGCAGCAGCTTCCTCACGCCTCGGAGCAGCGTCCGTGGTGCGGGGACATACTCCCACGACAGGAATTCGCCCAACGCATCGAGATCGAGCTCGCGGGGGACAATGCCCGACGCCAGCACCGCCTTCACCTCCGAACCGAACACCAGTCGGCCCTCACCCCAGGCGTAGTACAGCGGCTTGATGCCGAAGTGGTCTCGGACCAGCGCCACCCGGTTGGCGCGCATGTCGTGCAGCGCGATGGCGAACATCCCGTTGAGTACGGATGGAAAGCGGGGGCCGAGCTCCTCCCAGAGATGGGCAATCACCTCGCCATCGGTCTTTGTTACCAGCCGGTGACCGCGGGCTTCCAGACCCTGGCGAAGCTCCCGGTAGTTGTAGATCTCCCCGTTGAAGACCACTCTGATGGTGCGGTCTTCGTTGTAGAGCGGCTGGCTGCCACCCTCCAGATCGATGATCGAGAGCCGCCGCATGCCCAGGGCTACACCGTCGCAGATCTCGGTGCCGGTCTCATCGGGGCCGCGATGGAGCAGGCTATCGGTCATCGCACGTAAGCGACCAAGGTCGATGCCCGACTTTCCTGCGACGCTGGCGACTCCGGCAATGCCGCACATCAGTTGCCGCCAGCCGTTTCGGCCGGAGCACGGCCGGGCCGCCGCTGAAGTCGCAGTCCGATCTGAGACCTCACGAATCCCGCCAGACTTTCCCGAGAGCCGAAGAGAGGCGGTTGTGCTCGCAGCGTCAGCAGGGTTCGGAGCAGCGATGCAGTCGGGCGCGAGAGGTCCATCGGCCCATCGAGCACGGCACCGAGGCGGCCCGGTTTGTTGATTTCCCAGCGAAGGGGAAGAGGGTCACTGCCGGGCAGGTTGTAGATTCCGCGCGATGCCGCCAGCTCGAAGAGCCGTGGGCGAGCTATGGCTCGAGGCCTTCCACCGTTGTCACCGATAAACAACCCCTCGGCGGGCGATGAGGTCAGTGTGGCCGCAAGCAGGCGGTTGCGGCGAAACCACCACTTTCCGAAACCCCACGGGATAACGGCGATCGCTCCACTCCTCCGCACGCCGCTGAGTGTGTCGCTCAGACTCTGGCCCGCGGGAAAATCGGCCTCGCTACCCAGCGCGAGCACTTCGAACCTCTCTTGCGTCGCGATCTGCCGTCCTGCCAACAGGAGCAGCGTGTCTCCCGATTGGTGGCTCGCCACCAGCGAAGTCGGCTCCGCAGTGTACGACAGAGACCAGCCTTTCAGCGGCCGGTTCCGAACGGCCTGGTGTAGCCGGCGAAACGAGCGGTCCTCAGCGGGATCGGTGAGCCACAGGCAGCCGATGCTGTTCGATCGGCCAATCCGTTGCGCGGCCGCCCGGAAGTTGACTCGGGCACTGTCGAGGAACCCCGCCGGATCGAAGCACCGGTGCAGGTGGACGTGCGCGTCCAGCAGGATCGTCGGGGATGTGGTCAGGTTGTCGCTCGCATCGTAGATCGCCAAGGGACAGGCCGGCCCGGCTTCATAGCATCCTCCGGGCCGCTCGGAGTGGCCCGCAATGTAGACTTTGAGGTGGGGCCGGGGCACCCGCGGCTTTCTGCAGCTCCCTTGATAGTGTGCGGGCTGCCAGACTTCCTGCACTTCGCCGGGGGTCTGCCATCGTTGACGTCGAACCCGGGCTGCGGCAGCTTGAAGGCCGAGCCAGCACCAGCTTCAATCCCTTCTCACCTGTGGACCCATCACTCGGCGGCCACCGAATTGGAATTGCCTCCCATTTTAGTCACAGGCGCGCACCGGTCGGGAACTTCGTGGGTGGGGAGGATGCTGGCGGCCAGTCGCCAGGCGGGGCTGATCAACGAGCCCTTCAACCGATTCCATCCAACCGGTGTGATGCGTGCGCGGGTGCCCTGGCTGTACCCCTATGTCTCGGAAGCCAATGAATCGGAGTACTTGCTTCCGATAAGGGAAACGTTGGCCTACCGGTATCACTACTGGACGCAACTGAGATCTCATCCGGCAAAAGACGTCCCACGGGCGATGCGGGATGCGATCGGATTCCTCAGAGCAAGGCTGGCGGGTAAGCGCCCGTTACTCAAAGACCCGTTTGCCGTGTTGTCAGTGCCATGGTTTGTCAGGCGGCTCCACTGCCAGGTGGTAGTCGTGGTACGTCATCCGCTTGCCTTTGCGAGCAGCCTCAAGCGCCTCGACTGGAGCTTCGCTTTTCGGAGATCTTCTCGCCCAGCCGTTGCTGATGGACGAGCTACTGTCCTCATATCGCGCTGAGATGGAACGCGCTCGGCAACAGCGCATAGATGTCATCAGTCAGGCGAGCCTGCTCTGGCGCATCATCTATGGCACGGTGGCACAGTATCGGGCTGCCCATCCTGAAATCCATGTCGTCAGGCACGAGGACCTGTCTCTGAACCCTGTTACTGGCTTTCAGCAGCTGTATAACGCGCTCGGGCTCTCCTTTACGCCTCTGGCCAAGCAGAGCGTGATTAGCTCGAGCACGGAGGAGAATCCCACGGAACTTGCTCCCCAGAATCCCCACTCAGTGCAGCTGAATAGTCGTGCGAATCTGGAGAACTGGAAGCACCGCTTGACCTCCGAAGAGATCGGGCGCGTCTCTGAGGCTACGGCTGACATTTTCCCGCTCTCCTATTCCAAGTACGAGGAGGATGGCGGCTTTGCACTTGTCGAGGAGGGGGTCAGGAAGTCCTAGCGCTGGGACGAAACGTCGAAGACACCGCGCACGGTGCCCAGCAACGCGCGCAGATTCCCCGGCGGGCCTCGCGCAACGTCATCGCTACCAGTGCTCTCGGTGCGCCGAGCAGAATAAATCCGGCCCAATCAGAAGCTGAAGCATGCCGTCGCATCAGCCGGAGCCAGTGCTTCGACTTTGTGCGGGCATATTCCTGGGTGTAGCCCTTACCAAAGGTGTGGCTTACCTCGTGGAATCCCACCGCGGCCGGCACGTACAGTGCCTTGTAACCGGCTGCTTGCAGGCGCAGCGAAAAGTCGAGGTCCTCG
>CAVUDL010000008.1:0-88253 GCA_963740175.1 uncultured Gemmatimonadales bacterium | reverse complement strand
CCGACTCAGAAAAGTTCCTCTCCAACGTATGCGACCTGGTGGGCCGGCTGGAGGGCACCACGCTCTGCATCCAGGGACCGCCCGGCACCGGGAAGACCTTCACCGCCGCCGCGGTCATCGCCGAGCTGATGAGGAAGGGCAAGCGCATCGGCGTCACAGCCACCAGCCACAAGGTGATCCTCAACCTGCTGGGCGCTGTGGTCGAGACGCGGACCAAAGCGGGCGAGTCGGGCGGGATCTACAAGGTCGGCAACAAGGAGGACGGGGGAGAGGAGCCGCTGGTCATGAGCGGCGCCGTGGACCTGATCGAGTCGAAGGAGGTGGCGGACAGCCTGGCGCCCGGGGTGCTGGTCGGCGGCACCGCCTGGGTGTTCAGCCGGGACGATCTGCAGGGCCAGTTCGACTACCTCTTCATCGACGAGGCCGGCCAGGTCTGCCTGGCCAACGCCGTCGCGGTGGGCCAGTCGGCGAAAAACCTGATCCTGGTCGGCGACCAGATGCAGCTGTGCCCAGCCGATGCAGGGCAGCCACCCGGGCGAGACCGGCCGCTCCTGCCTGGAGTACGTGCTCCAGGACCATGCCACCATCCCTCCCGAGTTGGGTGTCTTCCTCGGTGTCTCCTACCGGATGCACAGTGGCGTGTGCCGCTTCATCTCCGATGCGGTATACGAGGGCCGGCTGAAGAGCGTGGAGAACGCCGAGCGACATCGGGTCGTTTCAGATAAGGGCTCGACGCTCGTGCCCGCCGAGAACGGCATCGTCTGGGTGCCCGTGTGCCATGACGGGAATTCACAGTCGAGCGAGGAGGAGGTGGAGGCGATCGCAGCCATGACGAAGGAGCTGCTCCGCCGGACCGTGGTGGACAACAAGGGTGTCGAGCGGCCGATGACGCTGGCGGATATCCTGTTCGTGGCTCCCTTCAACGCCCAGGTGCGCTGCCTGACCAAGGTTCTGCCGAAGGGTGCCCGCGTGGGATCGGTGGACCGGTTTCAGGGCCAGGAGGCACCGGTGGTGATTGTCTCGCTCTGTGCTTCCACCTTGGAGGAGGCGCCGCGCGGCGCGGAGTTCCTGCTCAGCCCCAACCGGCTGAACGTAGCGATATCGCGGGCCCAGGCGCTGGCGATTGTGGTGGGCTCATCGGAGTTGCCGCGGGTGCGGTGCCGGACGGTGGAGGAGATGAAGCTGGTAAATCTGTTGTGCCGGATCATTCATTACGCGGGGCAGCCACGGTCTCCTGAGCGCCTGCTGTCATCCTGAGCGTAGCGAAGGATCCTGGATCACGCGGAGATCCTTCTTCGCTCAGGATGACACATGGGTTCGCTCAGGATGACATCATGGGTCGAGAACCTTGGCGAAGAATGCGGCCAGGTCCAGCTCGAAGGGCGCGGTGGACTCCGGAAGCTGCCAGATCAGCGTCTCACTGCAGGATCTCCGGCCGCTCGTCGCCCGGGCGCCAGCGCTCCACCAGCCGGGAGTCGAGATCCACGATCCAGTACTCCGGCACGTCAGCCTGCTGGTACAGCCGGCGCTTGATTCGGCGGTCGCGACCCGCTGTGCCCGGGGAAAGCACCTCAATGGCAAGGAGAGGACGGGCCACGTCGCGCCAGTGCACGTCTGCCGAGAGAGGCTTCGGGATCACGAACACATCCGGCTGCACCACCGTGCGCGGACCGAGTACAATGTCCCCTAGCACCGGAAACAGGAGCAGGTCGGGGTGCTCTGCCAGCGCCGGCATAAGCCCACGCCACAGCGCCATGACTGCCTGCTGGTGCCGGAAGGTAGGGGACGGAGTCACAACGTACACGCCGTCGAGCAGCTCGTGCCGGCAGGTGTTGTCCTCCGGCAGCGCGAAGAACTCGTCGAGCGTCGTAACCGAATGCTGAATGGCAGCCATGCCCATAATTTGTGGTCCTCGGCGGAAGCTGTGCAAGAGCCCATGGCCTAACATCGGACATGTCGGACCGGCAGGCGTAACCATTTTTCCGCGGTGCGTCGTCCACGGCCGTCCTGTCGGACGGCCCTTCATGATTCTTTGGCGTGGACGCCAACCCGGCCCTTACGGGCCGGGCTTACGTTTGGCGCGGTCCGCTGGACCGCGGATGCTCCGCTTGCAGAGATGTTCCGATGTCCAAGGTCTCTGATCCTTGACCCGCAGGCGCCCCCTCGTTCCGCTTAAGGCAGGCTCTCCGGACCGCGGGCATTCCATGCGGCTTAGGGCCCCGTCGCCTGGTCGCGCGGAGCGCGGAGTTATGGATCAAGACCTTCGACAGCTTGGGTCCTCAGCATACCGGCCCAGGGCAGGCTCCGAGGTTCCCACCTGCTCGTGTCGCCGACGGAGTCATGTATCCGGGACCTTGGACGCCAACGCTTCTCGGCGCTGGGAACATCCGCGGTCCGGCAGGACCGCGCCAAATCAGGAGCCCGGCCCGTGAGGGCCGGGTGCGCGTCCACGCGCAAATGATGATGCAGGCGAGGGGCAAAGCCCCGAGCGAATAGACTCCTCGCCCGAATTAAGAGTACGGCCCTCGTGGAGCGATCCTTCGCTGCGCTCAGGATGACAATATGCCAGCAAAAATCCAGCGCTGGATCGACCTCCTCGCCGCCCTGCTCCGGCGCCGCTTCCCCGTCTCCCTCGAGGAGCTGGCCCGGGAGGTCCCCGGCTACACCCTGGGCCAGAACAAGGCCGCCCTCCGCCGCACCTTCGAGCGCGACAAGGACGAGCTCCGCGCCTTCGGTATCCCCATCGAGACCGTCACCGCAGGCGACGGCGAGACCGTGGGCTACCGGCTCCAGCCGCAGAACTTCTACCTCCCGTACCTGGCGCTCCGCTCTCCCAGCGGCACCAGCAAGCCGAAGAAAGTCGATCGCTACGGCTATCACGCCCTGGCCCAGCTGACCTTCGAGCCCGACCAGCTGAGCGCGGTGGTCGCCGCCGCGGCGCGGGTCCGCCAGCTCGGCGATCCGCTCCTCGCCGAGCACGCCGACTCGGCGCTCCGAAAGCTCGCGGCCGACCTGCCGGTGGATGCCGCCGCGCCGCCAGACACCGAGCTGGTGCCCGCCAGGGCCAAAGCCGCGCCCGAGCTGCTCGCGACCCTGGGCCAGGCGCTCGAGAAACGAAAGCAGGTCACCTTCTCCTACCACGGGATGGGTGACGGCAAGGAGAGCCGCCGCACGGTCGAGCCGGTCGGGCTCTTCTTCCTGAACCAGCACTGGTATCTCGCCGCCCGCGCTCCCGGGGAGGAGACGGTCAAGAACTACCGGGTCAACCGGATCACCGAGCCCAGCATCAATGCGAGCCGCCCCGGGACCTCTGATTACCAGATCTCCGACGGCTTCGACCTTCGGGCCCACGCCCGCTCCCGCCAGGCCTGGGAGCTCGGCGCCGGCGACGCCATCGACGCGGTCGTCCGCTTTCGCGCCAGCACCGGCGCCGCCGCGGCCGCCATCCGGCTCGGCGAGGAAGTGCCGGGCTATCCCCACGACCGGCGATTCCGGGTGCGGCGCACCGACGCCTTCGCCCGCTGGCTCCTCTCCTTCGCCGGCGACGTCGTGCCCGTCTCTCCTCGCGCACTGGTGGAGGAGTACCAGGGCCTCGTCCGCGAGACCCTGGCCCATCACTCTCCGACCTGCCCCGCTGCCCCGCTGCCCCGCTGCCCGCTCATGACCGCCTCCGACCAGCTCCGCCGCATCCTCCACCTCATCCCCGCCCTGGCCGACGGGGAGCCCCACCGCATCCAGGACCTCGCCTGGGATGTGGGCATCGACCGCTCGCTCCTGCTCCACGACCTGGACTCGATCACCCAGCGGTTCGAGGTGCCGGGGGGATTCGTCGAGGGACTTCAGATCTTCATGGACACCGACTCGATCTCGATCGTGCCCAACCACTTTCTCCGCCCCATGCGGCTCACCCGGAGCGAGCTCTGCGCCCTCGAGCTGGGACTGGCGATGCTGCGGGAGGAGCGGCCGCGGGAGGAGCACCTCGCCATCGACACGCGCGAGGTACCGGCTGGAATCGGTGATCGCCAAGCTGCCGGACGAGGAGGTCCCCAGCGACCTCCGCTACGCCACGCTCTCCGCGGCCGGAGATCTCGACCACCTGCGCCGGCTCAGGGAGGCGTTCCGCGGGCGTCGCCGGGTACGGCTGCGCTACCGGAAGGCGGCGGAGCAGGAGGCCGCGGCCCGGATCATCTGCCCCTATGGCATCGTGTTCGCGAGCGGGATGTGGTACGCCGTCGCCCGCGACGAGGGGGCGGACAGCATACGCATCTTCCGGCTGGACCGGATCGAAGGAGTCGAGCAGCTCGAGGCCCGCTTCGACTCGCCCCGCGATTTCTCGATCGACGCGATTCTGCGTGAGGGCCGGGCGTTTCAGGCCGCCGACGCGGGGACCCTGCGGGTGCGGTACTCGGCCAGGATCGCGCGCTGGATCGCCGAGCGGGAAGGGAAGAGCGTGGATGGCGACGGGACCCTGGTGGTCGAGCATCCGCTGGCCGATCCCGAATGGGCGGTGCGACACCTGCTCCAGTACGGTCCCGACGTGCAGGTGCTCGAGCCGGACGGGATCAGGGTTGCGCTCCAGCAGCGGCTCGAAGCAATGAAGGAGCTCGTCTCGTGACCGAGCGCCACCTGCTTGGCGTCTGGAATCCCTCCTATGCCGTAGACGCCATGGACGCGCATCTACGCGTTCTCCTCGACAGCATCGCCGGCTTCAGGGCCGGAAAGCTGAAGGAAGAGGATGTGCACGTCTGGTGGGGCAAGGTGAAGTCGAAAAACCGGCTGGATGACCTGCCGCATCTACCGGAGATCCTTGCGCTGGATAAGGAGCTGACGGACTCAGGCGACAGCGACAGGGAGCTGCACCTGTACCTCACCGACTATCGCTCGCTGTACGTGGGGCACGTGTACGAGATCACGCCGGAGAACGTGACCAAGGATGAGGCGGATCACGTTCCGGCCTACTACCTGGAGAACCGTCTCAATTGCGACTGCTGGTTCCGACTGGGTGACATTCGGCGATTGATCCTGGATGACACGGTAGGGGTGATCGCCGAGCTCAAGAAGCTCAGGAACACGCACTACAAGGATCGGGCGGTCTCCTTGTATGGCGGGATGGTGAATCTTCCGCTGATCGTGAGCCGGGACGACGGGGCCAGGTTCTTCGAGCCGGCGATGCGCGAGTCGCTGCTCGACGGCCAGTTCTGGGCCGAAGCCGATGCCGGTCGTACCGGCCTCGGTGCGATCGAACGAGACCTTCGAGAGAATGTCCTTGGCGAAGAGGCGTGGAATGGCCTGGACCTCTCCACTCGCACCTTCATCGCAACTGCGGAGCAGATATTCCGTACCCACCGGGCAGATGCCGGCTTCGACTTCTCCGGCGTGGTAGTCAATCTGGCCAAAGCGCTCGAGGTTCAGGTCACAGGCTTAGTTCGGCGGGCACTTGCGTCGGCACCGGAAGCAGAACGGCGGGTGGTCATCGAGGACCGGTCGATCGACATCACCAAGGGAACTCCTCCGGGCCTGGGGATGCTGGGTCGGCTTTTGGCCGAGAACAAGACGATTCGCGACGCGTTGGGGCCAAGGCTCATTGAAGGCGAATGGCTGCTGACCAAAGGTGGGCCAGTCCTACAGGCGTTCGCCCGTCATCGAAACCCCGCTGCTCATTCCCACGTGGTCAGCCGGGATCAAGCTCGGAAGCTCCGCAACCAACTGCTCGGCATCGGCGGCCATAGCGATCTGGTGCAGCTGGCCGCCACACGAGCTCGGCAGCCTAAGTAGGCCTCTCACTTAGAGACGCCCGCCCGTTGGGCGGGCCTAATAGTGTGGGTTCGTGGCTCAGCCCGGCCCTCACGGGCCGGGCTACACATTGGCGCGGTCCTCCGGACCGCGGATACTCCCCGTGCAGACAAGGCTCAGCGTCCAATGTCTCTGATCCATGACTCCGATGCCTGAGCAACCGCCAGCCGCCGGGCTCTGCGGGTACGCGAGTAGCTTTCCGATCTCCGTTCTCCAATAGCGTGTCAGTCGCTGGATTGAGTCGCACCAGCCAATAGCCAATAGCCAATAGCCAATAGCCCGTAAGCAGTAGCCCTGCCTGTCACACCCCTCACCTAAACTGTCCCATGCTGCTGATTCCGAGAGTCCGTTGTTCCCACGATTACGCATCAACTGTCTCACTCCACTGTGAGATGACCGGAGCCGCCCATGCGTAGACTTCTGCTGGCTTTAGCCCTCCTCACCACGGCGCTGTGGATCAGACAACTCCGGCCCGGATCCCATAGAGATCGAGGGCACCTGGCAGGGGAATTTCCCGCTGGAGGGTGGAGGCACGGGGTCTCTGCAGGTGACGCTGCAGGAAGCCTCGCGGGAACGTCACCGGGAACGGCAGCATCACCGGACCCGGAGGCTCCTTGGCCATCACCGTAACCGGAACGTACACCGAGCCTAACGCCGCTCTGTCGCTCCATTCGACTGGACTCAGCGATCTCAGCCTGACCGGGGTCGTGGGGGAGACCCAGTGGACCGGGCAATTTCAGGGATCTGGGTTTACCGGAACGTCAGTGACGCTATCGAGGCAGTGAGAGTGTTAGCCGTATCCAACGACCGCTACCTGGAGCCCGCATGAAGGCCGACATCCGACTGTCCACCCGATTCGTGACCACCCAGAACGCCCACCAAGTCGGCATGCTGGTTACCCTAACCGGCGAAGCTCCCGTCACTCGGCCGCCGATCAATGTCGCCCTGGTCCTGGACCGCTCCGGCTCCATGTCCGGCGCTCCGCTCGACGCCGCGAAGGAAGCGGCCGGTCGCTTTGCCTCCTTCTTGAGCCACCAGGATCGGCTCTCGGTCGTGGTCTTCGACGAGGAAGTCCAAACCATCTTCGGGCCGGCGCCGGCGGGAGACCCATCGGCGCTGGAGGCCATCGCGCACGTGTATCCCGGCGGCTCGACCAACCTCTCCGGAGGCTGGCTCAAGGGTCGGAAGCTGGTCGAGAAGTCGCTGGTGGAGGGCACCAACCGTGTCGTCCTTCTTACCGACGGCCAGGCCAACGCCGGAGTCGTTGATCCGGCGAAATTGGTAGGCTTGGCGAAGAGCGGTGCAGCTCGCCGGGTGAGTACCACCTGCATCGGATTCGGTGCCCATTTCAACGAGGATCTGCTGGAGCCGATGGCTGCCGCCGGGGCGGGGAACTACTGGTACGTCGAATCGTACGACCAGATGGCGGCGATCTTCCAGGGCGAGATCGAGGGGCTAGTCGCCCTGGCGGCGCAGAATGTGGAGATCGAAGTCCGGCTGACCCATCCCCATGCCGCCGGCGTCAGCTTCATGCAGTCGTATCCCGTCGAGTCCACTGCGGAGGGCACCTGGCGGGTAGTCCTGAATGATCTCTACGCCACCTCGCCCAGAGCGCTCGGCATGGTCTTCCACGTCGAGGATGTTCGTGAGCTCGGAAAGGTGCAGCTGGGTGAGGTCCGGATCGAGGCGGACGTCATGAGCGAGGCTGGTGTCGAGCACCGGACGTATCATCATGCCGGTCGTGGCGAATCTCGATGGCGAAGACCGCATCGAACCAGTGGTGGAGCAGACGTTCCTGCGGTTCCAGTCTGCCAAGGCGCGGGAGGAGGCGATCCGGCGCGCTGACGAAGGCAACTTCGAGGGAGCGGCTGCCAGCTTACGAGAGGCACTGGCCGGAATTGCGGCGTGCCCGATGGCCCCTGAGATGGGGGAGGAGATGGAGGATCTGGAGGCCGAGGCCGTTCGGCTGGAGGCTCACGTCTATGAGGCCAGCGACCGGAAGTATCAGGGTGCGAGAGCCATGGCTAACCGGGAGCTGAAAGCCCAGTATGCGAGAAAGGTGAGCCGGCGCCCCCAGAATTAGCGTGCAAGCCAGTTCATCTTGACGAGAGTTCGAGCGAAAGCGATCTTGAGTCGCGCGGTGATTTCCTCGACTTGACGGGCCGCGCGCCGGAGCGATCCGGAACTACCGTCTAAGTCGCGGCAAACAGCCCGCGACCTCAGATCGCGGGTTGTTCAGTTTCTACGGCCACCTCCGCCTCGGTGGCCAGCATGCAGAGGACGGCGAGAGCACCGGCTCCCTGACCCGTCCGCCAGACCGTAGCCCTGTCCCAGCGCCTGCCGGGACGTACGGTGGCCCTGCCGGCCAGCCCCACCAAGGGCTGGATCCATGCGCGAACGAGGCGGCACGTCACATCGAAAGGGCCCATCCATGTCGTCAGACAGCACCGAGCTTTTTGTTCCACCCTGGGAATCGGAAGGCACCAGGAACCCGGCCTATGCCGGGCTGTTTAGAGCTGTGTATCAGTACCGCCGCGAGCTTGTGGCTCAGTATCGGTGGGTTCCCGTTACAACGGCAAAAGGCAGCTTCACCTTCGGCGTGCAGGACCGCCTACTCCCGGTGGCCGCACTGATCCGGCTGTGGGAATATTGGCCACATCTGCGCGGCAGCTGCCCGGAGTGCAAGGATGAGGTCCTGGGTCATTCCTTCTCCGGTTACCTGAGCGCGGGTGGGATTACCGGCGTTTGCGTGGGGTGCGGTCTCGTGGTAAGTCGGTGGATCGGCGGGATGAGCCGGATCACCGGTGCCATCATCCCGATTCTGGAAAACACCCCGTATTATCTCCGAAGCGGCTGGGGCGTAAGGATGGAAGGACCTCCGATCGGTCTGATCGCCGTGCTGCAGGAGCTCGGTGCGAGCGACGTGCCGGGACGAGACGCCCCCGGCTTCCAAGCCGACCCCACAAAAACTGGCGAAGAAGCTGAGGCTACACCGAAGGCAGCGTCGGTACGCAGGAAGAGAAAACGGTCCAGCACCGAGCGCCGGCCCCGGCGTTTCGTCGTGAAAGAGGTCGCCTCGACCATGGCCTGGACTGGTACGATCTGGGCCGTGGGCTGCTCATCCAGAGAAAGTGCCCAACGTGCCCTGGAGAAGCGTGTCGCGAAGAACATCGAAGAGCATGGTTCGCCGGGAGCCGTGATGGCATTCGATAGACAGACGAAAACTGTGGTTCTGTGGAGTGCGGAAATCCAGAAGCCCCAGGTAGCTGCCCGGTGGTGGTTCAAAACTGGATGACGAGCCCTCTCGCTGTCGGTGAGCGTATCATCGCCTTACTGGACGAGGGATCCTTCACGGCCACGTACAAGTACGCAGTTCTCCTTGGGTTTCTCGATCTTTGTCTGGAGATGGGAGCCGACGTCGCAGCCGGGACGCTCACGATCACCACTCGTCAGCTGGCTGCCAAGGTGCTCGCTGTCTACTGGCCTCAGGTCAGGCCACTTCCCCTACTTGACGGGGGTGTTCCCCGCCAGAACAGCCGGGGGTCACGAGACGCACGCATCATCCGTCTGATCGACGAATACAAGCAGCAGAAACAGAGGGCCTGGACCAGCCTCGGTGAAGCGGCAATCCGCGACCCTGTCGCCTATGGGAAGCTGCTTGTGGAAACCGAGCGGGTCCTGATAGAGATGCCATTACCCCGGCTGCAAACCATAGGAAGGGAGACCGAGCAATTCCTATATGAGATCAACTGGACCGCTGAGGCAGACCGCGGGGACGTGCAGCGATACATCCGAGGGAAGCCGAACGACTTCGATAACCGGATCATCCTGCGGCCGGGGGTAGCCTCGGCTCTCATCCAGCTGAACGGCCTCCTCCGACCGCTGATCCAGCGATCATGGGCCCTGAAGGTGGCCCACCTCAACCGGCTAGACGACCGGATCCTGCACGACTTTCTGTTTGGACAGGAACGGGTCGCATTGGCCCGGGTTCGCCCGTCCCTTACGGACCTGCAGCAAGGACGCTGCTTCTATTGCAAGAGCGTGCTGGACGCGAGATCCGATGTCGACCATTTCCTTCCCTGGACTCGCGTTCCGAACAACAACATAGAGAACCTGGTCGTGGCGCACGTGCGCTGTAATGGAGCGAAGAAAGACTTTCTGCCTGCTATCACGCACGTAGAGCGCTGGGCTCACCGATTGAGGCCGAAGACGTCTGCTCTTGGGGCACTCGCCGAGATCGCATCGCGGCTGCAGTGGGCCGGTGGATCCTGCCGCAACGCTGGGCACCGCGCGCCATATGTGGCAGGCTCCCGCAAAGCTCCGCGCTGTGGGTACTCGAGAAAGACTTTGAGGAACGAGGCAGTGCGCCCTTGGCTCTTTGAGGTTCGAAAAGCCTTCGGTCCAATCAGCGCTTCTTTGGGCGAGCCATCTCGAGCAGGCGTGATACCTGGCGCCTGAAAGCTCCTGCCGATTTTTGAGAAGAATCGCCGGGCGGTAAGTCCCCCCTGAGCGCCACCGCGAATTGCCGGGCGGTGGAGAACCGGTCGGCCGGCATTCGGGCGAGGGCCCTGTTCACCGCCAGCTCCACCCGGGGTGGCAGCTCCTGTCGTACGGTTCGCATGCTGGGAACGGGATCGACCATCTTCCGGGCCATGATTCCACTGGGAGTGGCGGCGGTGAACGGGGGCTCTCCGACCACCATCTCGTACACGACACACCCCAGGCTGTAGATGTCGCTCTTGCCATCCACTTGAGACTCGCCCGCCGCCTGTTCCGGGCTCATGTACTCGGGAGTTCCCAGGATCACGCCGGTCTCGGTCAGCTGTTCCAGTCCAACCGAAGCCATCGCGTGGGCGATCCCGAAGTCGGCCACCAGCGCGTGCCCACCACTTAGCAGAATGTTCTCCGGCTTGATGTCGCGATGGACCAGACCGTGCGCGTGGGAATGATCTAATGCATCTGCTACCTCGCCGGCGATCTGCAACGCGTCGCTCAACGGCAGCTCGGGCTCCCGCTTCAGGCGCTGCCGCAGCGACTCGCCGTCGATGTACGGCATGACGTAGTAGAGTACGCCGTCCGACTCGCCGGAGTCGTGCAGCGGCACAATATTGGGATGCTGAAGCTGCGCGGCTGCCCGGATCTCGCGCAGAAAACGCTCGGCGCCGAGTACGGCGGCCAGCTCACCCCGGGGCACTTTGACCGCCACCCGACGATCGTGCTTGCGGTCATGCGCCAGGTACACCGCAGCGGCTCCGCCTCGTCCCAGCTCACTGATGATTTCGTAGGCCCCCAGCAGTGTGCCCGGCGGGACCTCGTTACGCCCGCCTACCTCTGCGATCAGGGTGGAGGCGTAGCTCGCCGCCGCTTCCCGGAAGTACTGATCTGACTCAGTGATCGCATGAAGCAGGCGCTCGACCTCGGCCGCGAGTTGCGGATCATCGGAGCGGATGCGGAGCAGGAGCTGCGGACGGGTGTCTGGCTCGGAGTCCAACAACTGGTCCAGCAGCGACTCGACCTCCGCCCAGCGGTCACCTCCGAAGCGATTCATTGGGCACCTTACTCGCCGGACAACTCCGAGTACAGCCAGCCCCGCGCCTTGGCCCAGTCACGCTGAACCGTCCGCGTCGTCACCCCAAGAGCCTCAGCGGTCTCTTCCTCGGTCAGCCCGCCGAAATAGCGGCACTCGACGACCTGACCGAGCCGTGGGTTGAGTCCGGCCAGACGCTCCAGCGCCTCATCGAGCGCCAGCAGGGTCTCACCCCGCTCCCCCGCCGTCGCATTCTCGTCCAGCGTGATCCGCTGCAGTTCGCCGCCCCGGCGCTTGGCTCGGTGCCGGCGGGCGTAGTCCACCAGGATCCGGCGCATCGCGACGGCTGCTACGCGATAAAAATGGGCCCGGTCCTGCCACTGGACCCGAGTCTGGTCAGCGAGCTTGAGGTAGGTCTCGTGCACCAGGCCGGTGGTGCCCAGGGTGTGGCCAGGCCGTTCACCCTGAAGCTTCCGGCTCGCGATCCGGCGGAGCTCGCCGTAGACCGCGTGGAACAATCGGTCCGTGGCCTCGGGGTGGCCCCCGCGGATCTCGTGGAGGAGATCGGTGATCTGCTCGCCGACCTGGCTACGTCCCATGTGACCTGCTGGCAAGTCTGGGGGTACTCCTCAGTCCAAGATGGGATTTGTAAGAGGCGTGCGCAACAGTCCCGCTTCATCGTACCCGCGTCTGCCCTCCGTTCTCCTCGTGTCGGTCCTCTCAGGGTATCATGTCGGGTTCTTCCTGGGATCTGCGCGTCAAGGATAGAACCCAACAATTCCCCAGCAAGGAGGCATTAATGCGCAGTCCCTACATTGCCCTCGGTTTGGCCTTCTTCCTGTTTGCGTGCGAGTCGCCGACAGGCCCCGGCATCAGCCCGAGCGTGGATGCGGGCCACGAGTCCCCCTTCACCCCTGACGCGAGCCCTGAGGACTGCCTGAAGAGGCTAGGCTCAGCTGCACTGGCCACAGGGCACAGCGGGCTCGATGACAGTGGAGTTTCCCCGTGCACCACAGAGGAACCGGGCGGAAAGCCTCAGCCCAAACTTTGACGGGGTCTGAAACGACCGGCGATCTGGGCATGATCCATTGCAAGCAGGGCGCAGTGGCGAGTTGGATGGGGCCGCCGCCGAGATCGGCAATCTCGACGGCAGGCCACAGAAGGAAGGCGGAAAGCAGGGCCACACTCGTGGCCCTCTATGATCAAGCTCGGGTCCTTGGACCTTCAGAGTAGACTGCCACCCCCCCTCGATGGCTCGGGGCAGGCTCTCATGGGTGGGCCGCCGATTGGTTACCTTCGTACCGCCATGGCGCTGCCCATCTCCGGCGAATACCGCCGAGCCCGGATCGCGTCAAGACTAGCGTCCAAAGGTTAAACCCGCGGGCAACGATCGATGACGGAGCGTCGCGAATGCAGCACATCGGAATCCTGGCGCACAGCGCGGATGGAGCGGCGTTGTGCTTTCTCGAAATGGTGCGCGAGGCCTCCCGCCGGCTGGGCGCGCACCAGCACCCCGAGATCACGCTCTCGATCTGGCCGATGGGCCCGTTGCTCGAGCTGTACGAGCGGAACGACCTGTCGGCCGTGGCGGCGTACCTCGCGGGTACCGCTCAGCGGCTGGCCGATGCGGGCTGCGATTTCTTCGTGTGTCCCGACAACACCGCTCACATGGCGCTCGAGCAGTGTCGCGAGCCGCTGCCGCTTCCGGGGTTGCACATCGCTGAGATCGTGGCACAGCGGGCCAAGGTGGACGGGCGCACCTGTGTGGGTTTGCTGGGTACGAAATGGACCATGGAAGGGCCGGTGTACCCCGCCGCGTTCGCGCGCCACGGCCTCGCCATGCGGACTCCTGCTCCTGCCGATCGCGCGCTGGTGGACGAGGTCATCTTCAGCGAGCTGACCCAGGGCCGGCTGGTCGAGGCCTCGCGAGCGGAGTATGTCCGCATCATCGACGGCCTGAAGCGCGAAGGCTGCGACGCGGTGGCTCTGAGCTGCACCGAGATTCCGCTGTTGATCACGCCGGACGTGTCCCCGCTACCTCCGCTCGACTCCACCCGATTGCTGGCGCGAGAGGCGGTGGCTACAGCGTTCGGGGAGCGTGCGCCAGAGTGGCGCGGCGGGCCGCTGTAGAGCCCTTCGAACAGCTGCTCCACCACCTCCGATACGCCCTCAGGATAGCGCCGTTATCGCCGCCGTCCCTATCAGCGCCATTGCCCACAGCTGATCCAGGTTGACCCAGGCCGTCCGCAGGATCCTGAGACCGAGCCTCTCATACACCAGTACAGCCATCAGCAGCGTCACCAACAAATACCCGGTCGTGTGGACCAGCATCGCGAGCAGCCCCGCATCGAGAGTCGCCGACGCTACGCCGGCGGTGGCCAGGTGATGGTGCGGGGCGACGCTGCCCGGAGCCACCTGCAGCACCAGTGGGAGCGCCATCAGGCCGGCACCGTGCGCTGAGGCCATGAGGAACGACCACAACACGAGGTCACGCCGGCTCACCCGCATCGCCGCCCACCGTGGATGGCGATGCCGGAACAGCCGCAACACACCAAAGCCCAGGAGTGCCGCCGATACTCCCCAGCGGAGCACGTCCATCGGGATCGCCAGCCCCACCACCGCCGCCACGCCCGCCGCCGCGGCGATGGCTGCGGCATGGCCGGTCGCCATCGGGAGCAGTGCGCCCCATACCGCCCGCCGCTGCCGCTCCTGCAGCCCCAGCGCGACGGCGAACAGCCAGCCCATCCCCGGGTTGAGCCCGTGGACGGCCCCGAGCAGCGCGAGCGCCGCCCAGGGCCACACCGTCTCTGTCATGAGGGATAGCAGAACGAGTCGGATGACGCGTCGCCGCCCTCGAGTCTGACCTGGTGCGGACGTATGCCGTCCGCCATCTCCACGAAGAACCGCGGGTCCATCGCCATGCCACCCTCCGGCCGCGTGTCCAGCTTGACCATCCAGCCCCGGATGCCGTCGGGATAGAACTGCGCGTCCCACGGAGTGTAGAGTGAGTTGGTGAGATACACCCGGCGTCCATCCCGGCTCACCTCGACCATCTGAGGCGCGCCGTTGAGCGGACGAGACGGATCCGAGGGATGCGTGCCCCGCCGCACGATGCCGCCGATCCGCACCGAGCCGGTGAGCCGGGGTTGGAACGGATTGCTCACGTCGTACTGCCGGATCTCGCCCGTGCCCCAGCACGAGACGTACAGGAAGCGGTCGTCCACCGACAGGTTGATGTCGGTCACCAGCGGCGGCACCGCCTTGAATCCCTTGAGCAGCGGTGGGAGATCCTCCTCGGCCGCGGGCTCGGCCGGAATCTCGATGACCTTCTTGATCTTCCACCGGCCGGTGCCGTGGTCCCCGTCCAGATACCACATCCAGACCGAGGACGAGAGGTTCTCCAGCGACATCACCACGCCCACGAACCCATAGGCGCGGGCCGGATTGTGGGCGGGGCGCAGCTCGAGCACCATCTGCTGCTCCGGGCCGAGGTCCAGCGTCTCCAAATGCCGGCGCCGGCGCAGGTCCCAGACGTGCAGCGCGTGGCCGTACTTGCCTGCCAGCAGCAGCTCGGGATTGACACCGTCCTTCACCATGTTCGGCGTGCCCCACTCGCTAGTGATCATGGTGTCGTAGCCGAGATGCCAGGAGAAGTCATACGCCAGATGCTGCGGTCCGCGCTCCAGCTCCCAGCGCCCCTTCACCTCGAAGGTTTCGTGGTCCAGCATGAAGATGCCGCCGGGTCCGTTGCCGTCGACCGCGCCGAGCGCGTTGACGTAGATGCCGTCGGGTCCGCAGTGAACCGTGTGCGGCGCCGCATAGCCGGTCCGCTCCATCACCACGTCGCCCGGGATTGCGCGTACCAGCTCCGGCCTGCGGGGATCGGGCTTGGTGTCGATGACGTGGATACGCGACGAGTGCGTGCCCGGGAGGATCAGGTACCGGCGCTCCACGTGGGCGTTCGGCGCGTACGGGCAGAGGTGCGAGCTGCATGCGTTCCAGCCGAAGTGGTGCAGCTCGTTGCCCCCATCGGGCAGGTCCACCTGGCCCACCTGCCGGCCGTAGGAATTGGAGCTCGGATCGGTGTCCACCACGCCAAGCGCATCACAGCGTCCGCTCTCCGCAGAGGCGAGCAGTGCGACGTAAGCCAGCCGCTCGGCCGGCGCCTCGGACGCAAGGGCAGGGCTCGGGTAGAACGTGGGGTCGGGCTTCCAGCGTGCCATGGTTGGAGTCTCCTCGGAAACGTCGGTTAGGGATCTGCGCCGGCACCGGCCCGGCGCCACCAGGATTTCTTTCGGCGGCCTTCCGACCGCGTACGCCAACGTAGGGATCACGTCGCTGGAGCACATGAGACTCCGGTCCCAGGCCGGCGGGTTCTTTTCAGGCGGGCAGCTCCAGTAGTAGGACCGCTGCCCCAGATGGCGGGGCGCTGGGACTCTCAGACACGAGCGCACTTCCTCCCAGGATCCCCTCCGCCAACACCGCGAGAGGCACCCGGTCGTTCGACACGATCATGTAGACCATCCCCCCGTACTCCACAAACACGCGCCGGGTCTGCGTCGCAGGATCGAACACCATGTACGCCCCCCGGGCGCCCGGTAACCGCTCAACTCCTTTGGACGACTCCTCGGCATACTGCGCCGCGGCTTGCCTGGGAGAGCTGAAGGTGTGTCCGGACTCCGCCACCCAGGTGGGGCCGAAGATGACCAGGGGCGGCATCGGTTCACCCTCCCAGCTGAGATAGCAGACCGAATACTTCCCGCTGGCACCCGTGAAGGGCCTGAAGCGCGTGCCCTCAGTAATTACGCGAACATCGATCGGCACCGGATCGTCGCAGTCCATGTGGCCGGCCGCCTCGACCATCGGCACCCAGCCCAGGAGGAGCAGGTTCAGCAGAGAGTAAGCGGATGTAAGCATTGTCGTATTCTCCTCGAGCTGAGTGTTGGTGTTCGCGTTCGTCATCACGCAGTTGATGCGCCGCGGACGTTCGACCGCGGACAACCTACGAGTCCCCAGCGGAACCGTCATGAGGCGGTGGTCCCAGGTGTTGTGCGAGCTGGTAACAGGGAGCGACGAATTCGTGGGACCGACGTCCCAGGATGCCGACTACCGGGCCGGGCTAGCTCCGATCGGGCTCGCTGCGGCCGAGTCCGGCGTCGCGAGCCCGCACGATGGCCTGGGCCCGCGAGGTGACGTCGAGCTTGAAGAAAATGTTGGTGATGTGGTTGCGGAGGGTCTTGGCGGTAATTCCAAGCCGTTCGGCGATGACCGGGTTGTCGAGTCCGCGGGCGATGAGCTCCAGCACCTCCGACTCGCGTGCCGTGAGCTCCGGGAACGAAGCGACCGGTGCCGCGTGGGCTACGGCGTCGGGCACGGTGTCGAAGAAGTCGTCGACTTCCTCCATGAACTGGCGGAGCGCAGGCTCACCCTCGAGCAGCAGGTGATTCCGGCTCTCGAGGGTCACGAACCTCGCGCCGGGAATGAGCGTCGCGAGCAGCCGCCCCTCCTCGTAAGGAATCCGCGCGTCGCTGCGGGCGTGCAGGACCAACGTCGGGACCGAGACCTTGGTGGCCAGGTCGCGGACATCGATCTGATGGAACTCGGCGATGAGTCGCGCCGCGTTCTCGGGTGAAGTGGAGACCCGCTGGAGATCGTTGAACCAGCGGAGCTGCGCCGGTGTGCCGTCGGGAATGAACATCGAAGTGAAGACCTGCCGGAACGCCGGGTTCTCCCGTCCCCAGCCCACCCGGACCAGGCTGATCAGCGTCGCCGCCTCTTCCACCTGCAGCGGGGTAGGATCGCGCTTCAGCATCCCCCGGGCGTAGGCACCGTAGAGCACCAGATGGCTGACCCGGTCGGGATGGCGGACGGCGTACGCGATCGCGATCGGCCCCCCCTGCGAGATGCCGAGGAGGGGAAAGCGCTTGAGCCCGACGGCGTCGGCGACCGCCTCCAGGTCCCGCACCCAGGTCTCGAACGACAGGTCCCCGACCGACCAATCGCTGAGCCCGCACCCCCGCTCGTCGTAGCGGATGACCGTCCGGCGACGCGCAAGCTGCTCCAGGAACGGACGCCAGACCGGGCTCCGCCAATCATACTCCAGGTGACTGAGCCAGTTGGACGCCTTCACGATCGGCGGACCCTTACCGGCCGTCGCGTAGGCGAGCCGCACGCCATCGGCTGACTTGCAGAAGCGGATGTGCTGTTGCATTGCTCGACGAACTTGGGCGGGTCGAGCCCTGACCGCCAGACCATCGGTTTCGAATCGCTTTACGTCGCTCTGACCCGCCAACTCATAGTTCGCCGTTTCGAGAGCTCGGTCAGGCGGACGAATAATTCTCCACGCTACCGCCTTACCGCCTTACCTTCTTACCGCTCACTTCACCATCCCCAGCTCCGCCCGGACCGCCATGGCGCTACCCATCTCCGGCGAACGATGACCCGCACGCCGCTCTCCGACGAGGCCCTCCTGCGCCGCCTGGTCGCCTTCGACACCACCAGCCACAAGAGCAACCGCGAGATCGGCGACTTCATCAGCAATTACCTCGACCGACTAGGTCCCTCTGTTGCGGTATGACTCGCTTGACCCAGTGAGAACTGGCTCGTACGTTGGTGGCTTAGTCAGAGCCCGCTCTTGTTTTCTCGTCACTACAAAAGATTGGAGCTTTCCAATGGGCCCACGAACCTGTCGGTGGCGCTCGGCGATTGTCGCGATGGCTTTGGTTTGGGGAATCGGCGCGTGTGGTGATGACGATACCATCACCGGACCCCCGAGCTTCGATCCCGTGCCGGTGGTAACCCACGACCAGTTGAAGGCCGCCCTTTTGCAGGCTGTCGATGTGAGCGCGGATGGAGTCCCCGACGGAAACGCCGGCCTCAACCTGAACATGTGGGCGACGGTGGTGGACACGGCGGGCGTGGTGGTCGCGGTGGTCTACAGCGGAACGGGCGAAGGCGACCAGTGGCAGGGGAGCCGGCTCATCTCGGCGCAAAAGGCCAACACCGCGATGAATTTCAGTCTTGATGCCGCCTACCTCGGCTTCGGCGGTCTGGCGCTCTCGACCGCCAATCTGTATACGGCGACACAGCCCGGCGGAAGTCTCTTCGGTCTTCAGGAGGCAAACCCGATCAATGAAGATGTGGCGTATGGAGGCAACATCGAGAACTACGGCTCTCCGGACGATTACATGGTCGGAAAGCGCATCGGTGGGACCAACGTGTTCGGCGGCGGGTTTCCGCTCTACGACGCAGCCGGCAATCTCGTCGGGGCCGTAGGGGTGAGCGGCGATACTTCGTGTGCGGACCATGCTATCGGGTGGAAGACTCGCTTTTATCTCGGTCTGAGCAACGTTCCTGCGGGGGTCGCACCCAGCGGCACCGACAACATCATCTACGACATCGATGGCGGTGGAGTCAGCGCCAGCGGCTTCGGCCATCCCCATTGCCTGGATGCGGCAGCCGAGTCTGCCGTTGCCGATGACCTGCCCATCAGCTTCCCCGTGGGAGCTCCCCTCACCTGACCCAAGATTGTGATCCTGGGCGAAGCGAAGGATCTGTCGCTGCGCTCAGGATAACATTGCTCTAGAGACCGACTGACCGACTGACTGCCCGCCCTCCTTACTGGGCCTGGTCATCCAGCCGGGGGCGGTACTAGGGCACTGAACCGTGCCGCCCAGGCTCCTCAGTATTCCGCGAGACCCGAATTCCGGCACCACCGCACGGCATCCTTCAGGTCCCCAGAATGAGGGCGGTTAATCCTGCTACTCCCGTGGCCAGCAGGAGCATGCCGGCGCACCCCCTTCTCGTCGAGTTTTTTGCAACGGCCTGAGCCGGTGGCGCGGTCTGATGTCCCACCAAGGCGTCCGCGAACTCCGCAGCGGTGGCGGATCGCTCAGTCGGATCCCTGGCCAGCGCGCGTACGATGGCCGCTTCCACGTGCTCGGGGACCAGAACCACCGGGCGGAGCGGCCGGGGCGGCCCCATGAACCTCAGCATGAGAGTGGTCTGCGGGTTCGGCCCCTTGAACGGCGGCACGCCCGCCAGCATCTCGTACACCATGCAGCCCAGCGAGAAGATATCGCTCCGGCCGTCGATTGCCTTGTCGCCGCTCGCCTGCTCCGGGCTCATGTAGGTCGGGGTGCCGACGGTCATCCCGGTCGCAGTGAGCTTCTCCTGCACCTCAGTGACCGCACGGGCGACGCCGAAGTCGGCGACCAGCACCTGGTTACCCGAGAGCATGATATTGTCAGGTTTGATGTCGCGGTGGACCACGCCCTGCTGGTGCGCGTATGCGAGGGCACCTGCCACCTCGGTCGCAATCCGGATCGCCTCGTCGGGCGCGAGCTGGTGCTCCCGCTGCAGCCGCTCGTGCAGGTTCTCTCCCTCGACCAGGGGCATCGTGAACCAGAGCAGGACGTCTCCTGCTTCCCCGGTGCCCGGTGTCTCTCCCGAGTCGAGCACGCCAAGGATATTGGGATGCTGCAGCCGCGCCGCGACCCGGATTTCGCGCTTGAACCGGTCGGCGCCAATCGTGTAGCCGAGCTCGGGGTGAAGGACCTTCAGCGCGACAGCTCCGTCATCCCGGAGATCCCGCGCCAGGTACACCGTGGCCATGCCGCCCCGGCCGAGCTTGCGCTCGATCACGTAGCGATCGGCCAGCGCCCCCTGCAGTCGCGCGCTCAGGTCCGCGGTCATGAGCCGTTCACCAGCCGCTGAAACCGCAGGTTGCCCCGGAGCGGCGCGAATGTAGGGTCAACCCGGAGCCATGCGCGGAACAGCGGACCGGGGTGGGAGAGGGCGGCCTCGAGCTGGTCGACTGCGGCCTCCCTCCGGCCAGCGAGTACATTGATCCGCCCCGGGAGAGGGAGGATGTGAGGGTGATCGAGCCGCGCGGCGGCCGGCTAGCGTGGTGGCAAGCGACGTCGTTGGGTGTCACAGGCTGCCGGTGGAAGAGAGGCTTAAATGTGTCGAGGACCTTGGGGGATTGCCAGCAAGGATGGGCGCAGGCTTACCTTCGTACCGCCATGGCGCCACCCATCTCCGCCGAACGATGACCGCCGAGCCCCTCTCCGACGAGGCCCTTCTCGCCCGCCTCGTCGCCTTCGACACCACCAGCCACAAAAGCAACCGCGAGATCGCCGACTTCATCGGCAACTATCTCGACCGTCCCGGCGTACGCATCACTCGGCACCCGACGGCCGACGGCGCCAAGCTCAATCTGATTGTGGCGGCCGGGCCGGAAGACGGCGATCGTGGTCTGGTCCTCTCAGGGCACATGGACACGGTGCCTGCCGAATCGGACGGCTGGAAGTCCGACCCCTTCACCCTGACCCGGGGCGACGGGTGCTACGTCGCCCGCGGCGCGGCCGACATGAAGGGTTTCGTCGCCCTCGCGATCAACCGGCTCGCTGCGGCCGACGTCCCCAGGCTCCGGCACCAGCTCGCGCTGCTCTTTACCCACGACGAGGAGACCGGCACCCTGGGCGCTCGGCGCCTGATCGACGAACCGGGCGCGCTCCCGCCGCTGCCGCGGGCCACGATCATCGGCGAACCGACCTCGCTCCGGGTGCTGCGCATGCACAAAGGTCACCTGCGGCTCCGGCTCTCGTTCACCGGCGTCCCCGCCCACAGTGGCCTCCCCCATCTCGGCGTGAACGCGGTCGAAGCCGCCGGCCGGGCGATCGTCGCCCTCGCCGAGCTGCGCCAGGCGCTCGAGCGGGAGCGGCCGCCGAACGCGGAGCACTTCCCCGAGGTCCCCTATGTCACGGTCAACGTCGCTCGAGTCGTCGGCGGCGGGCCGGTCAACGTGGTCCCGGCCGACTGCGTGCTCGATCTGGGCGTGCGGCTCCTGCCAGGGATGTCGGCCGACGAGATGACTGGGCGGATACAAGCGGTGGTGCAGAAGTCGGCGTTGCGGGTGCCATTCGAGCTGGCGCTGCTGGGCGAGACCCCGCCGATGATGGTCGCGGAAAACGCACCGATCGTTCGCCTGCTCGCCAGCGAGTTGGGACAGACGGGATCCGGCAGCGCGCCGTTCGGCACCGACGGCGGCTGGCTCAGCCGGCTCGGACTCGACTGCGTCATCTGGGGGCCGGGCTCGATCGAGGTCGCCCACAAGCCGAACGAATCGCTGCCGGTGGCGGAGTTCGTCCGCGCCGGGGAGCTGCTGACTCGCGTCGTCCACCGAGCCTGCGCGCCGCCGTCATGAGTGAAGGTCATCGAAGCCGAGCTGATCTGGACCGGCCGCCGCTTCGAGCCCGGCCTACAGGTGGTCGTGGGCGAAGACGGCCGGATCGAGGCCGTGACCGCCGGCCGGACGCCGACCGACCGTCACCCGCGCTGCGCGCTCCTGCCGGGCTTCGTCAACGCCCACTCGCACGCCTTCCAGCGCGGCCTCCGCGGGCAGGGCGAGCGATTCCCGGCCGGGTCGGGCGACTTCTGGACCTGGCGGGAGGCGATGTACGCGCTGGTCGAGCGGCTCGACGAGCGCGAGCTGTTCCGGCTCTCGGTCCAGGCGTTCGAGGAGATGCGGGACGCCGGCACCACCACCGTCGGCGAGTTCCATTATCTCCACCACGCAGGCGACGGGACCGACTACGAGTTCGACCGCGTCGTGCTCGAGGCCGCGGCCGCCGCCGGCATCCGCATCGTGCTGCTCCAGACCTACTACGCGACCGGCGGCATCGGCCAGCCGCTCGGCCCGGCGCA
This sequence comes from uncultured Gemmatimonadales bacterium, assembly GCA_963740175.1. Classification (GTDB taxonomy): domain Bacteria; phylum Gemmatimonadota; class Gemmatimonadetes; order Gemmatimonadales; family GWC2-71-9; genus CAVVWJ01. The sequence goes on along the minus strand of CAVUDL010000008.1, from coordinate 66,226 downwards.
GCGCCGCTTCCGGTCCACCGATGTGGGCGCGTACTGGAAGCAGATGGACCGGCTCGAGTCGATCCTCGATCGCCGGACCCAGAGCCTCGGCGCGGTGGCGCACAGCATCCGCGCCGCGACTATCGAGGACATCTCGGCGCTGCACGCAGAGTCGCGGCGGCGGGGGCTGCCGTTCCACATGCACGTGGAGGAGCAGCGACGGGAGATCGAGGAGTGCGTGGCGGCGTACGGGCGAGCGCCGATGCGGGTGCTGCTCGACACGCTCGACATCGGCGGGAACCTGACCGCGGTGCACTGCACCCATACCGCACCCGAGGATCTGCGGCAGTTTCTCGGGGCCGGTGGGACCGTGTGCGTCAATCCGCTCACCGAGGGGAACCTGGGCGACGGGCTGCCGGTGCTGGAGCCGGTCCCCGACCTCTTGGAACGGCTGAGCCTGGGGTCGGACTCGAATGCGCGGATCTCACCGATCGAGGAGATGCGCTGGCTGGAGTACGGGCAGCGCCTCCGCAAGGAGAGACGCGGGCTGTTGCGGACTGGGGAAGGGGAGGTCGCGTCAGTCGTACTCGATGCAGCGACGGCCGGCGGTGCCAGGGCGCTGGGGCTCCCCGCCGGTCGGATCGACGTCGGTCACTGGGGCGATCTGGTTGTGATCGACCTCGAGCACCCCTCGCTCGCGGGATGTGAGGTCGAGACGCTGGCGGAAGCGCTGGTCACGGGGGCCGACAATGGGGTCGTGCGAGGCACCTATGTGGGCGGCATTTGGAAGAGCCGAAGCTACCCTCCCCGCGGCACGGAGCGCATGCCATGAATCTTTCATCCTGGCTTCGAACCCTTCGCGTCCACGCGTTGACCGCCCTCGCGCTCGCGTGCGCCGGGACTGCAACTCGCAAGGGCGAGCCCGTGGCCGTGGCTCCGGCGACCGCTCCGTCGGACGTACCGCGTCTCTACCAAGCGCAGCAGCAGGTCGAGGAGTACATCAGTTCCGGGCGATACGACAGGGACTTCTCGGCGGTTGTCGCTCGGGCACAGGAATGGCTGGAACAGCGGTCCAAAACTGCGAAGAAGCCGGCGGTCGTACTCGACATCGATGAGACGTCGCTCTCAAACTGGCCTGCCTATCGCCTGAACGGGTGGGGTCGAGTCGTCGGCGGAGGGTGCGACCTCGAGCAGGGTCCCTGTGGTCTCCGGGCCTGGCAGGCGCTCGCCAAGTCGCAGGCGCTCGCTCCCACCCGAGAGCTGGCCCGACGCGCGCATGAGCTCGGCGTGGCGGTGTTCTTCATCAGCGGCCGGCCACCCAACCTTCGCGAGGCCACTGAGCGAAACCTCAGGGAGCAGGGCTACGATCCGACCGGTGTCATTCTGCTCCCCGAAGGTGCCCACTTCAAGAGTGCGGTGGACTTCAAGTCACCGGAGCGTCGGAAGATTGCGGACCACGGCTATACCATCATTCTGAGCCTGGGAGATCAGGAGAGCGATCTCGCGGGAGGCTTCGCCGAGCGGACCTTCAAGCTGCCGAATCCGGTTTACTACTTGCCCTAGGCCCGGGTCAGAAGCGAACAACGTTATTGCTGCGCTTCCTCCACGTCAGCCAGCCACAGATCGTCCCCCGCTCGGCAGCATCGGGTCGTGCGCGGCACCTATGTGGGCGAATCTTACCGGAGCGCGGCGAGCGTCGAGCGATAGCCGGCTGCTGTCGACCGTTACCGATTGCGACCGCCGAGTCCCATCGCTTGCATGATCTCCTGCCCACGAGGGTCCCTGCGGAACGGAGCCATCACTGGGTCGTTCACGTAGTTGTAGATCAGGAATGGATCGTGCGCTTCGAGCCCGCGCCGGAGCCACGCGAACGTCTCGGTAGTATCGCCGAGCCCGGCATGCAGCACAGCCAGGCTCGTCGGGGCGATGTACCCGCGCCGCTGCCGCTCGAGCAGCTCCTCGAGGATCCGCTCTGCCTCGCCCCGCTGGCCACTCTTCGCGAGCGCGTAGCCCAGAATTGCGAGGGGTGCCGACAGCCGCACCGTCGGCTCAACGGCCCGGCGGAGGAGGGGTACCGCCTCGTCGTAGCGACCCAGCGCGACGTAGATCGTCGCAAGGTACTCATTGTTCAGCGGGAAGGCGGTGTCTATCGCCACGACGTTCCGTAGCTCCGCGACGGATTCCTCGGTGCGGCCCGCCGTGTAGAGCGACCGTGCGGCAGCACCGTTGATCGTCAGACTGAGCGGGTCGAGCTCGCGGGCCCGGCGCCCCTCACTGATCGCCTCGTCCCACCGTCCCATGGCCAGCAGATAGTCACCGTGATACCAGTGATGGGTGTTGGCGTTGTTCGGATCCAGCGCCAACGACCGGCGGAAGTTCCGGTCCGCCTCGGCCCAGTTCCAGGCGTACATCGCGTTGTAGTCGCCGAGCACCGCATAGGGCGATGCTAGCGTGCTGTCGAGCCGCAGCGCCTCGAGGGCCGCCGCTCGCGCTCGAGGATAGGTCTGGTCAGGCGGCAGGTCGCTCCAGAGCGGCAGAACAGCGAACACGTCCGCCAGGGCGGCGTGCGCCGGCGCAAAAGTCGGATCGGCGGCGATGGCCTGCTCCAGCAGGCGGCGCGCCTGGTCGAGCCCTGGCGCCGTCCGTTGATGCCACGCGTACCGACCGCGGAGGTAAAGATCGTATGCGCCGAGGTCGCCGGTCGGGCGAGTCTCGAGGTGCCGCCGGTCCGCGGCGCCGAGCGCTACCCCCAGCTCGCGCGCCACCCGCTCCGCCACATCGGCCTGCACTCGGAACACGTCTGTCATCGGCGCGTCGAACGACTGCTGCCAGCGGGTAGCGCCGGTCGCCGCCTCGATCAGCTCCGGGCTCACCCGCACCCGATTCTGCCCACCCTCCTGGTCCCAACGCACGGTCCCGCTCAGCAGGTAGGCGACGCCAAGCTCCCGGCCGATCTCCTCCGGCTGCTTGGTGCTCCGGGCGTACTGCGCCGAGCTGGTGCGCGCGGTCACCTGGAGGCCGGGCACGGTGGCGAGCTTGCCACGGATCTCGTCGGTAACTCCCTCCGCGAAGTAGACCTTGTCCGCCGCCGCCAGGTTGTCGAACGGCAGCACCGCCACCCGCCGGAGCCCATCGCCCTCGTTCACGGCACCGCGGCCCCGGTTCAAGCCGAACAACACGCCGAGGCCGAGCAGTACGACGAGCACGAGGAGCAGAACGCCCCTGCTGGTGCGGTGTTCACGGCCCCGCGGCACGGTCGCCCGCGCAGCCGCCGTAGCATCTGCTTCGAGGGCCCGCGCCAGTTCGGCGGTGGACACGAAGCGGTCGGCGGGCACCGTGGCGAGCGCGCGGGCCACGGCGCGCTCCACGTGCTCGGGCACCGCTGGTCGCACGGCGCGGATCGGCACGGGATCGGTGTGGAATCGCTTGGCGATGACAGCCTGCGGCGTGGGTCCGGTGAACGGCGGCTCGCCGGCCAGCATCTCGTAGAGTACGGTGCCGAGGGCATATACGTCGGTTCGTGCGTCCACCGCCTGGCCGGTCGCCTGCTCGGGGCTCATGTAGGCCGGCGTGCCCACCGACACGCCTGTCTCGGTGAGCGCCTCGTCGCCCTCGTTCGCCGCGAGCGCGCGGCTGATCCCGAAGTCGGCCACCAACGCGTGACCATCACTCACCAGGATATTTTCGGGCTTCACGTCCCGGTGGACTACACCGTGGCGATGAGCGAAGTCGAGGCCATCCGCCACCTCCCGGGTAATCCGGAGCGCGTCGTCGACGGCGAGCTGCCCTTCGCGCCGGAGGCGGTCCCGCAGCGACTCGCCCTCCACATACGGCATGGTGAACCAGAGCCGCCCCGCGGCGTCGCCGGAGTCGAACACGCCGAGGATGTGGGGATGCTGGAGCCGGGCGGCGAGCTTGATCTCGCGTTGGAAGCGCTCGGGCCCGAGTGAAAGGGCGAGCTCCGGACGTAGGACTTTGAGGGCGACCTTGCGGTCGTGCCGGACGTCGTGCGCCAGGTAAACCGTTGCCATCCCGCCCGAGCCAAGCTCGCGCTCGATCAGGTAGCGGTCCCGAAGCGCCTCCGCCAAGCCCACCAGCGACGAGTCAGCCATCCCGTGCCCATGTCCAGGGAAGGCCATAATCTCGCTCCGGGAGCAGCGCGGCGCGATATCGGATTCCGGTGGCACTCAGCAAAGGGTCACCGAGGGCCTGTGGGTTGGGGTTGTGCGAGGCACCAAGCAAAAATCGAGGGACCTAGTCAGCGGGCTATTACTGCCCCCGAACCAGGTCCCTCGCTACGCTTTAGACTGCGTTACCAGTTACCGCTCACCGCTCTTTACGGAGTTGCCGCTACCGCCGCATCTGCATCCAGCAATCCCTCACCGGTCGCATTCGCCGGCCAGCAGATCTCCGTCTCGGGCAATCCCGGGAACGGTACCACGTCGCGGCAACCCGCGCCGATCCCGATGGCCGTGTTCTGGAGAATGGTTTCGGCCTGAGCCTGGGTGAGCGACGGACGTTTCTGCAGCATCAGCGCGACCGTTCCGGTCACGTGGGGTGCCGCCATCGAGGTCCCGCCCAGGAAGAAGAAGCTGGGCTTGCCGGCCTGGGTCTGGAACGGCCCCAGGACCCACGAACCCGGCGCAGCCACATCAAGGTCCTGCCCGGTCAGCTCCCGCGCGGAGAAATCGGTGATGTAGAAGTCGTCCGGATCGGTCGGCTCGGGCACATTACAAGCGACCCACCAGTTTAGCGGGTCGGCCCCGGGGCCAGTTGGTGCACATGGCTTCCATTCGCCTACCCAGCCGCTCGCCGCCGCCGAGATCACCGGCGGATAGGAAGCTGGATGGGACATCCCCGCATCCCCGCTATTGCCCGCCGCGAACACCAGCAAGACCCCTTGCGCCAGCGCGTAGTCCACCGCGGCCTGCTTCAGCGGGTCGGGCGGTCCACCCCAGCTGTTGTTCACCACCAGCGGCTCTCCGGCCAACGGTCCGCGCTTCAGATTGCCGAAGTAGATCAACGCCGCGGTGGCCACCGAAGTGAAGAAGGGGCAGCTGATCTGCGCGTTCGCGCTGCCCGCGGTGTGCAGCCGGACCGGAATGATGGTCGCCCGAGGTGCGGTGCCCTGGATCCTGAGCGCACCCGCCTGGAATCCCAGAATCGTGCTGGTCACGTGCGTCCCGTGGGAGCAGATATCGTGCTGCCACTGATTGCCGTCCTGCTCGACCACCTTGCCAGGGTCTGCCCCGCCACCCACAAATGTGCGGGCGAACTGGGTGGCGATCCGCTCCTCCGGGAAGTACTGCCGCCAGGTCCACAGAAGCCCGGTGTCGAGGACCCCCACATAGACGCCTTCTCCGGTCTGGGACACATCGCGCGCGCTGGAGAGCGGCGCTATGGTGACGTCGATCGCATCCTGATTCCAGGTGCTGAAGCCGCCGGTGAAATCGGCTACCGGGACCAGGTCGGTCGGGGGCGGGATGTGAATTACCTCATCGAACGCCGCGGCCTTGACGAACGGCAGGGCGCGGATGGTCCTGAGCTGGCTTCCCTTCGCGGCCATGGTCAGGCCGTTGATCTCTTTGAAGATGGTCTTCACCCGGCCGATGCTGTTCAGCCGGGCGAGCTGGCTCTGAGTGGGACGCGACTTGAGAACGACGTTGATGCCACGGACTGCGGTATTCGACTCGGCCAGCGAAGGTGTCGAGGGACTAACCGGGTCGCGGGCCTCTTCGGCGCAGGCACCGAGTGCCAGGAGACCGGCGAGTGTGAGCAGGGGGAAGCGACGGGTCATGAGAGCTCTCCAGATAGGAACTTTTCGAGTTCAGGACTACCGTACTGGACCAGTCGCGTATCCTACGTTTTGCAGGTGAGGAAATCAATGAACCATCCCATGGAGCTCACATGTTTGTTCCACTCAGCAACTCTATTCCATTGCCGCTCCCAGCGCCGCAAGCTTTGAGCGATGGGCGTAGCCGAGCACCTCGCCCTCCAGTGCCACGCGGTACCATCCCCGTTCGAGCGAGTCCGCCAGCACCGTGTCGCCCGGCGTGAGCACGGCTTCGACCGGGGCTCTCACGCTCCGCGACTTCCGCACGTTGGTCCAGCCGCGTGCGACGCGAAGCTCGCTGTCGCGCTCGGCTGGTAGCGCGGCGACCGTCGCCGTCTCCAGTGGGCCCGTTCTCACCATAGAGGACTCCACCTCTGAGCCGGTTCTCGCCATTGAGGATCCCACCTCCGCCTTCTCCTCCCGGGGTTGACCGGCTCGGCCGAGAGTGGCCGACGCGAGAACTGCCACTAGGGCGAGGGCCGTCGCTACCCCTTTCGGCGTGAGGAAACGCCCCAGCTCGAGGCCGTCGCCGCTCTTCGGCACCACCCTGGCGGGAAACTCGCGGCCGCAGCCGGGACACCGGATGGCGATGCTGAGGGCTCGCTTGCCGCACGCATCGCACTGCCTGTAGGATCCCGCCATCAGAACTGCTCCGGTTCTTGTTGCGTGGTCGAGGCTGTCGGCGTCGTAAGTGCTTGACTGTTCATTCGTCGAGGAAGGAAGACCTTCCAGATGCACCTTTATGGCAAGTCGAGTGCCACCGGCCTGTCGGCGCGATGGTAGTTGCCTTCCCGAGTTCATCTCCTGCCCCGCGTCTTAATCAACGCAGAAGGGCTAACGCACCGGGCCGAGATACGCCCGTACCGCCGCCGTATATACCGCCGCAGTACCTACCGCCGCTTCACCTACCGCCTTACCGCCTTACCGCCTATTCGGCGCCTCGCCCACTAGGCGTGCCAGCTCCTCTCGCACCTCCGCAACGAGCGGCTGGACCCGCGGCTCGGGCCGATTCACCAGCTTCAAGTAGTGGGTGTACGCTCGGACCGCGGCGTCCTGGTCCCCGGCGAGCGCGGCCAGCCGGCCCTCCGTGCGCAAGCGGGTTCCCAGATAACCGGGGCCGACCGGGTCGTCATACTCAAAGCGTCTCACCGCCGCGAGTGCGCGCGGGAGATCGCCCTCGGCCTCCCAGAGCCGAGCGAGAAGAAGGTTCATCGGGGCCATGGCAAACCAGCCCAGCCTCACCAGCGAGTCTGCTCGCGCGAGGGCCGGTCTGGCATCCGGTCGCTTACGGCCAACCGCCACCGCCGCCTCGATCACGGCCGCGCACACCTGATTGGGCGGCCACGAGGGGACAACGTCCTCCGGTTTACCCGGCTCGCGCATCCGCGACACCGCCCGCTGTGGGAGACCCCACTCGCCCTGCTGGGTGTACCAGAGCGCAAGCACACACAGGTCCGTGTCCAGCTCGGCGCGACCGCCGGGACCGCTGGTAGGAGTTGCGGTCGCACCTGGAAGAAGCCGTCGCACGGCATTCACCGCGATGATACTGTCGCCCTCGCCGAGCAACGCATTCAAGACGTGATTCCAGAGCACCTGGTGCGCCGGGCTGAATTCGCGGGCCGCCTCGACCGCCTCACGCGCCTCGCTCGGCCGCCCCTGGTTGAGCGCGAGACCGGCTAGAATCCAATGAGCGCCTTCCGGATCAGCCGTCCTGAGGCGGGCCTTGCGGCGAAGTGCGGCCGACGCCGGCTCCATGCCCTCGAGGCCGATCCCGCTCAGCTGCGCAAATGTCACGAGGCGGGCGAGACTCCTGACATCCATGCGGTCGAATCCGCTCTGGAGCCCCGCTCGCGCCGAATCGCCGCCCAGAACCACCGCCATCCGCCAGCGCACGAAGTCGGCGACCTCGGACTCGGGGAAACGAGCCAGGTAGAGGGTTCCCAGGCGGCGGACTCCTGCGGTGTCACGGGTGAGCACCGCGGTCTCGACCAGATGATCGAGTGGGGCGGCGAAATTGGAATCCAGCTCGATGGCTCGGCGGAAGGCAGCCGCTGCACGCTGAAGTGGCCACTCGGCGCCGATGACTGGTGCCCGATGAAAGAGCACGTCCGCCTTCTGATACCAGGTTTCGGGTGAATCCCACAACACCTCGGTGGCCCGCTCCCAGGCGGCGATTTGCTCGACAAACGGGTAGGGGGCCGGGTAATGCGGACCGGCGAAGGCGGCGAGGAGTATTCGATCGCGGGGGCTGAGCCGCTCCCGCAACCTGGAAGTCATTCGGATGGCGCGATCGATGGTGGCTGGCGCCTCCCAGGTTCCCGCATAGACCAGCCCCAGCGCCGCGAGCGCAAAGGTGGAATCCTGCTCCAGCGCCCGCTCGAACCATTCGACCGCCGCCCCGTACCGACCCCGGCGGTACTCTGCCTGGCCCTGCAGGTAGGCTCGAAGTGCCGGCAGCGAGGTGCTCGTGAGGTCGGCCACCCGCTGGGTTACCTCGCCCGCTTCACGCGCGATGAGCTCGCTGGTGAGCCGGTCGATCATCACTCCGAGACTGTCGGCTCTCCCGCTGACACTCGCCACAGCGCGGGCATCTCCGCCCGGCACCTGGAGAAGGGAGGCGTTGATCACCAGCTGGTCGTGAGTGCCGACGATGCCGCCGAGCAGGACCCGGCCGGCCCCAAGCTGCCGGGCGAGGAGCATCGCCGAGTCCTGAGGGAGATCGCGCCGTTCATCCCCGACCTGCCGACGCCAGACGCTCATCACGGAGCGGGGATCGGCCGCCCGCGGACCCCCATCTCCGGTGAGCTTGGCCGCCAGAAGGTCGAGCATCCCCTCGCGCAAGTAGGAGAGCGAGGGGTCGGCTCCGGCGATCCGGAAAGGAACCACCGCAACCAGATTCGGGTCCAGCGATCTGGCACCGGTCGCGCGGGGCCAGAACACCGCCACAAGCCCCGCGAGCAGCAGCGTCCCCAAACCGATTCCGACTCTCCACGTCCGGCGACTGACGACTGGCGACTTCTTCCGTACCTCGATGCCGGCAGTTGGCACCGACTCGGGCGTCGTGATCGTGCCCAGTTCGGCGAGGAGCGCCGCGGCTGTCTGCGGGCGATCGGCAGGATTCTTCTCCAGGCAGCGCATCACCAGCGCGGCAAGCCGTGCCGGGACCGAGGGCCGCCGCCTCGAGATCGGCTCGGGCGTCTCCGTGGCGTGGGCAGCGAGCAGGGCATGCGGCGCCCGTCCCGTGAAGGGTGGGTCGCCGGCCAGCATCTCATACAACACGCACCCGAGGGCGTACACGTCGGTCCGCGCATCCACCGCGCTCCCGGTGGCTTGCTCGGGACTCATGTATGCGGGCGTACCCACTGCGAGCCCGGTCACGGTCAGCTCTTCTCCATCGAGCGCGAGTGCCTTGGCCACGCCGAAGTCAGCCACCCGTGCCTGTCCCTCACTGAGTAGGATGTTCTCGGGCTTGAGATCCCGGTGGACGACCCCTTCCCGGTGGGCGTAGTCGAGCGCCGAGGCAACCTGGCGGGTGATCTCCAGCGCTAACTCGACCGGCAGCTGGCTCTCGTGTCGCAACCGGTCGCGCAGGGACTCGCCCCGCACGTAGGGCATGGTGTACCACAGTTGACCCGCAGCTGAGCCGGAGTCGAGTACGGGGAGGATGTGCGGGTGATCCAGTCGGGCGGTCAGGCGGATCTCGCGCTGGAATCGTTCCGGTCCCAGCGTCGCCGCCAACTCGGGGTGGAGCAGCTTGAGCGCCACCGGGCGATCGTGGCGCAGGTCGCGCGCGAGGTAGACCGTAGCCATGCCGCCGCGACCGAGCTCGCGCTCGATGAGGTAGCGATCACTGAGCGCCGCGGCCAGCTTGGGGTCGACTGCGGTCACGGGGTCATCATCGGCGACCCAGACCCATTCGCCGCTCGATTTCGGCGAACCGCGGATCGTCCCGGAGCGGATCCAGCCAGTGATCGGAGAAGTTCTCCGGCACGAAGATGTCCTTCTCATCAATGGCTCGGTGCAGCCATTCTATTCCCCGGCTCCGGTCCCCGAGCGCGCCGTACGTGACGGCTATGGTGATCGCGGGAACCAGCTCTCCCGCCGCCCGCCGCCGCTGCAGCTCCCGAAGTATCTGAACCGCCCCGGCCCGGTTGCCTGACCGGGCATAGGCCAGCGCCAACGGAGCGGCCGCGTGGGGGTAGAAGATGCCGAGCTCGATCGAGCGCCGAAGCGATGCGATGGCCTCGGCGTAGCGCCGCTGATGGACCTGAACCAGGCCGAGCCGGAGATGCGCCTGTGGTAGTTCGGGATCGATCGCCAGTACTTGTCGAAACTGATCGACGGCCTCGTCGTTCCGGTCCATCTGGTAGTACACCCAGCCCAGCTCGCTGCCTATCTGCCGCGACAACGGATCAAGCTGGTGCGCTCGGCGGAACTCTCGCAGGCTCTCCTCCAGGCGGCCTCGACCCGCCAGGAAGTCGCCGTACCAGTGGTGGCCGGTAGGGTAGTTCGAGTCTGCCGCGATGGCCTTGCGAAAGTTCTCCTCGGCGGCCTTCCAATCCCACCCGTAAATGGTCCACCCGTATGCGAGCGCGGTGTACGCCTCGGCCGACGTGCTGTCGAGCGCGAGTGCCCTGGCCGCCGCAGCCTGTGCCTTCTTCCAGGTGGGCGCCGGGTCTCCACCGGCAAATGGCACGACGAGAAGATAGGACTGAGCCAGTGCGGCCCACGCCCGCGCAAACGTCGGATCCCGCGCGACCGCACCCTCCAGATTACGTACCGCCTCCTCGAGCGAGGGGCCGGTGCGTTGGTTCCAGGCGAATAGCCCCTTGAGATACAGGTCATAGGCCTGGAGGTCTGCGGTGGGACGCGCGCGCCGGGCCGGAGTCGGGTCCCGCCCCCGAGCCGCACCCTGAGCGCACCGACGATCGCTCGCGCGATCTCCTCCTGCACCGCGAACACGTCCGCCAAGTCGCGGTCGTACGACTCGGACCAGAGCTGATAGCCATCCTCGGCGCTGCTCAACTGCGCCGTAACCCGGAGGCGGTCTCCACTCTTCCGTACGCTGCCCTCCAGTACCGCTCCCACGCCGAGCTTCCGGCCGACGTCGCGAATGTCGGCGTTCTGTCCCTTGAACTGAAACGAGGAAGTACGGGCCGCCACCCGAATCCCCTTTACCTGGCTGAGCGACGTGATCAGCTCCTCGGTGAGCCCGTCGCTGAAGTACTCCTGATCCTTTCCGGGGCTGAGATCAGTGAAGGGAAGTACCGCGGCCGAAGCCGGGAGGCCGGGTGCTCCGCCTCCACTCCGGCCCAGCGCCATGTACCCACCCAGGAGAATCACTAGTACCGCACCAATGAGCGCGCCGATCCACCGGCGCTTTCGTGGCGACTGGCGACTGGTGACTGGTGCAGTGGACGACCCCGATTCGACCGATGTGCTGCCAAGCGCAGCAGCGAACTCGGCCGCAGTCGCAAAGCGGTCGGCGGGAGCGCGCGCGAGCGCCCGAGTGACGGCATGGTCTATCGCCAGCGGTACCTCGCGGGTGCTCCTGATGTGCGGCACCGGCTCGCTCAGCCGCTTCGCCAGTACCGACTGCGGATTCGGACCGGTAAAGGGCGGTTCGCCGGCGAGCATCTCGTAGAGCACGCAACCGAGCGAGTACACGTCGGTGCGGGCATCCAGCTCCCGCTCGCCCACCGACTGCTCGGGGCTCATGTACTGCGGCGTGCCGAGGCTCATACCAGTCTCGGTGAGTCTCTCATCCTCCTCGCTGCCCTGCTGCGCCGCTGCCCCGCCGCGTAGCGCCCGCGCAATTCCGAAGTCGGCCACCAGCGCGTGGTTGCCGCTGAGCAGGATGTTCTCCGGCTTGATGTCGCGGTGGATGACTCCGCGCCCGTGGGCATACGTCAGCGCATCGGCGATCTCAGTCGTGATCCGCACGGCATCGCCGATCGGCAGTTGCTGCTCTCGCGCCAGCCGGCTCCGGAGCGTCTCGCCGTCGACGTACGGCATCGTGAACCAGAGCTGCCCGCCGGCCTCTCCCGAGTCGTGAACACCGAGTATGTGGGGATGTTGCAGCCGAGCGCAGAGGCGGATCTCGCGCAGGAAACGATCGGCCCCCACCGCATGAGCCAGCTCGGGGCGGAGGACCTTGAGCGCCACCGATCGGTCGTGCCTGAGGTCGTGGGCGAGGTACACCGTGGCCATGCCCCCGCGACCGAGCTCGCGCTCGATGCGATAGCGGTCGGCAAGAGCAGATTGAAGGCTATCCAGGATATCGGACACGAAGCTCAGTCCATTCGGTGTGGCTGCGATGAGTACCGCCGTACCGCCCTACCGCCCTACCGCCTTCTCGAACCTTGGATCGCCCCGTAACACCGCCCAGCGGGGGTCGTGCCGCAGGAGGCCGGTGTTGATCTGCGATGGAATCGACAGCAGATGTTCCAAGAGGTCGATCGCCTGGGACCGCATACCAACGGTGGCGTAGATCATCGCGAGCACCGCCTGCAGGTTGGCACCCCGGAATGCCTCGCGGCTCACCGGCAGCAGCTTCGCAGCGGTCTGACCTTCCCGTACCGCCTCCGTCTTTCGTCCCAAACGCGCGTACATCAAGCCGAGTTGCGCATGGAAGTTGGCTTCAGCGGGGTGAGCCCTCACCATGGATTCCAGCCTGGTGCGCGCTGAGTCGAGGTACGCCCGTTCCATCCTGGCTCGACCCTGGATGCGGTACATGGCCGCCTTGAGCTCGTAGAGGCCGATAGTGTCGGTGAACTCCGTGAGTGTCAGCTGTTCGAGCTTGGAGTAATACATCGAGTCGCCGGTGAGCAGAAAGCTCGGCGACACCGCAAAGCTGGCCACCGCGCCACTCCCCGCGGCGGGACGGCTCATCTGTACGAAGTCGACCGCCTTGACTCCGTCACGAAGGGCCTGCTTCGCCTGTGGTAAGTCGTCCTTTCCTACGAGGCACTGGACTTTCATCCAGCGAAGGGGCGCTATATCGGGACCGATGCTGATCCCTCGATCAGCGGTCGCGCATGCCAGGTCATACTTGCGGACCAGAAAGTAGGTCTCCGCCAGGTTGCGGATCGATTCACTCGATCGCGGATCAAGGTGCACCGCCCTCTCGAAATTCGCGACTGACTCAGGCCAGCGTCCCTGCCGACGCTGAACCGCCGCAGTGGCGAAGACGAGGTCGGCGTTGTTGGGCTGTCGCTCCCGAGCAAGGGCGAGCTCCTGGAGCGCGCGATCGTAGTTCAGCTCGCCCCAGTAGTAGTAGTAGCCGAGCGCGACATGTGGCTCCGCCAAATCGGGACGGAGCCGGAGCGCCCGTTCGGCAGCGGCCTTGGCCTCCGACAGCGCAGCCTCGGTGCGATCGTAGAAAAACCAGTACTCGCTCGAGCGTCCCTCTGACAACTTGGCCCAGGCTTGCGCGAAATTTGAGTCCAGTGCGATGGCTTGGCGGAACATCTCGATCGAAGTGTGTATGTCCTCCTGGCCGGGGCCACGACTCCTGTACTCGATGCCGCGCAAGTAGAAGTCGTAGGCCGCGGTGCTCGCCGTCGGACGCTCGTTGATGCTCCGTTTTTCCGAAGGATCCAGCGCCAGGTTCATCGCGCTGGTCACCCGCTCGGCGATGCTGGACTGCACCTGGAATACGTCCGCCAGCTCCGCGTCATAGCGGTCGGTCCACAGGTGTCGGTCGTCCGCCACCCGGATGAGCTGAGGAGTCACCCGCACTCGGCTACCCCCGCCAGGCGACTTCTCCCAGCGAACGCTGCCCTCGAGGATGTAACCGACTCCGAGTTCCTGTCCGATCTGCCGGATGTTCTTGTTGGTGCCTTTATAGGGATCGGTGCTGGTACGGGAGACGACGCCGAGGTCGGACACTCCGGCGAGGCGGCTGGTGATCTCCTCGGTGAGCCCGTCGGCGAAGTACTGATCGCCAGGAGCACCCATGTTCTTGAAGGGTAGCACCGCCAGCATCTTGGTCCCCGCGGGTTCCGACGGATGGCGGCTCCGCTGCCAGATGAACAATCCCATGGTGGCGGTGACCACCAGTCCCAACACGAAGGCCAGCCAGGAGGGGATCGGCTTGCGCCGAGATGCGGGAGCGACCCTCGTATCCACCGGCGCTGCCGAAGCGGTGGTCGCAGTGGATGAGGCCATGGCGGCAGCGCTCGCAGATAACGCCTGCGCGAACTGCCCTGGGGTCGTGAACCGGTCGGCTGGAATCAGCGCCAGGGCAGTGAGCACGGCGCGCTCCAGCGGCTCAGGCACCGACGGCCGCAGGCGACGCAGACTAGGGACCTCTCCTGTCATCCGCTTGGCGGTGATCGCCTGCGCGGTGGGACCGCCGAACGGGGGCTCTCCCGCCAGCATCTCGTAGAGCACGACGCCAAGGCTGTAGATGTCGGTGCGTCCGTCGATATCCCGCTGGCCCACAGCCTGTTCGGGGCTCATGTAGGCCGGGGTGCCGATCGCGAAACCCGTGTTGGTGATTTGATCGTCGGCCGACGCCGAATCGATCGCTCGGCCGATGCCGAAATCGGCGACGAGTGCCTGGTCATCGACGAGAAGGATGTTCTCCGGCTTCACGTCGCGGTGGATGATCCCGTGCCGGTGAGCGAAGTCGAGGGCGAGCGCCACCTCGCGGGTAATCCGGACCGCCTCCTCGACAGGGAGCTGGCGCTCGCGCCGCAACCGGTCACGCAGACTCTCGCCCTCGATGTACGGCATGGTGAACCAGAGAGAGGCAGGCCCCCCGCCGGTGCGCACTTCGCCCGAGTCATGGACCGACACGATATGGGGATGTTGCAGGCGGGCGGCGAGCTTGATCTCACGCAGGAAACGATCGGTGCCGAGGGTCTGGGCTAACTCCGGATGGAGCACCTTGAGTGCCACGGGACGTTCGTGGCGGAGATCGTGCGCCAGGTACACCACGGCCATGCCCCCGCGACCGAGCTCGCGCTCGATGCGATAGCGGTCGGCAAGAGCAGCGTTAAGGCTACTGGGAATATCGGACACGAAGCTCAGTCTATTCGGTGTAGCTGGTTTGACCTGAGAGATCCTTCGCTTCGCTCAGGATGATATCTACCATCGTACCGCCGTACCGCCGTACCGCCGTACCGCCGTACCGCCTGCGTACCGCCGTACCGCCTACCGCCCTGCCAGCCTCTGGAACCGCGGGTGCTTCCGAAGCGGCTCGAAGGTCGGGTCGACCCGGAGCCAGCCCGGCGACAGAAGGTACGGGATCTCGAGCAACTGCTCGAGACGATCGAGCGCTTTCTCATGCTGTCCAGCAAGCACGTAGATTCGCACGAGGATGTGCTGGTGATACGCCCCGGTGTAGGCATCCTGGGAGATCGGGCGCTCCGCCACAGCTTGCTCCCCCTCCCGCACCGCCTCGGCCAACCGGCCGAGGTATGCCAGAGCGATCGCGTGATAGATCCGCTGCTCGTCACTGGCCCCTTCCCTGATCTGCGCCTCGAAGGCGATCCGCGCCGAGTCGGCGTACGCTCGGGACGAGCGCCGGTCTCCCCGGAGCAGATGGGCCTGCGCCAGCGCCAACCCCCAGGCCCCGCGATCGTCGCCAAAGGGGACAAGCGTGAGCTTCAGCAGACGCGACGTGTATTCGTGATCGAGCAACCACACCATGTCCCAGTAGGTAGCCACGTACGCGACGAGGGCCTCGGGCTGCACCTCTCGCGGCGCGGCCCGAAGCACAGCCCGGGCTCCCGGCAGGTCGCCCTGCACCAGCGAAAGCATGGCCTTCTGCTGCAGCCCGGCGACGTTACCCGGATCCAGCGTGAGCGCCCGATCGTATGCCGCGCGCGCCTCTGGATAACGCCGCATCCAGAGAAGGGTGAAGGCGTACCGCCGGTTCGCGAAGATGGAGCGGGGATCGAGCCTGCGCGCCTGGTCCAGATGATCCAGCGCGGCGTCCCAGCGACCCAGCCGCTGTTCCACCAACGCCGCCGCGGTGAGCAGGTCCGCCCGGGGCGGAGTGAGTCGCCCGCCCTCCGCATACTGGCGCAATGCTTCGGCGTAGTTTCTCGAGACGTTGGCGTGGTAATCACCCATCGCGAGGTGCCCCTCGGGACGCCCGGGAGCCAATGCCAACGCCCGCTCCGCCGCTTGGCGCGCCTTATTCCCCGGGGCGCTCGCGCCGGTGCCGCGAAAGAAGATCAGCGAGTTGGCTCGAGAGAGCTGGGCCCACGCGAGGGCAAAGGTGGAGTCGAGGGATGCCGCCCGATCGTAAAAGGTCTCCGCTCGCTGCAGGGCGACTTGACCGGCGGTCGAGAGCCCGCCGGAAATCTCCTCGCCCCGGAGATAGGCGTCGTAGGCGGCGAGGTTTGCGGTGGGCCGTTCGGCCAGCGCCTTCCGTTCGCCTGCACCCAGGGCGACGCCCAGGGCTTCCGCCACTCGGCCGGCGATGTCGGCCTGCACCAGAAAGACGTCCGTGAGCGATGCGTCGAACGGCTGTTGCCATTGGGCGGTGGCGTTGGCGACGTCGATCAGCTCCGGGCTCACCTGCACCCGGCTCCGGCCCCCCTCGCCCTTGTCCCAGCGCACCGTTCCGGTCAGCAGGTACGCTACGTCGAGCTCCCTCCCGATCTGCTGCGGGCTCTTGCCGGTCTGCTTGTACTGGCTGGAGCTGCTGCGGGCGATCACCTGAAGGCCGGGTACCGTCGTGAGCTTGCCCCGCACCGCATCGGTGATCCCGTCCGCGAAGTACTCGTTCTCCGGCGACCCCAGGCTCTCGAACGGGAGCACGGCAAGCCGCTTGTGTCCGGTGCCGGACTCCCCGGCAGCGCGGTGGCTCCGCCGGAAGAACGTGGCCAGACCGGCAACCAGTAAGAGGAGCCCGAGCAGGGAAGCGAGCGTCACCGGGGACCGCCACCTGGTTCGGACGGCAGTGGACGGGCCCGGTATCGTGCGATCCGCCGGCACTGCACCCGCCGCCGTCAGCGCCTGAGAGAACTCTGCGGCGGTCCGGAACCGGTCGGCGGGAACCGGGGCGAGCGCCTGAAGCACCGCCCGCTCCACCGGATCGGGCACCGCCGGGCGGACCCGGTGGATGCTCGGTATCTCGCCGCTGAAACGCTTCGCCATGATCGACTGGGCGGTGGCGCCGGTGTACGGTGGCTCGCCGGCGAGCATCTCGTACAGCACCACACCGAGCGAGTAGATGTCGGTTCGCGCATCTACCTCGCGCTCGCCGGCGGCCTGCTCGGGGCTCATGTAGGCCGGTGTGCCGACCACGATCCCGGTTTCGGTGAGCCGTTCGCCGGGCGACGGCTGCCCCAGGGCCCGTCCGATGCCGAAATCGGCTACCATCGCCTGGCCATCGCAGAGCAGGATGTTCTCGGGCTTGATGTCCCGGTGAATCACACCGTGGCGGTGGGCATAGTCGAGGGCGAGCGCTACCTCGCGGGTGATCCGCAGGGCGTCCTCGACCGGGAGCTGGCGCTCTCTCGTGAGACGTTGCCGCAGCGATTCGCCCTCGATGTACGGCATCGTGAACCAGAGCAGGGGCCCGCTGTGCTGCGCCCCGTCGGTCTGGCCGGAGTCGTGCACCGAGACGATATGAGGGTGCTGCAGCCGCGCCGCGAGCTTGATCTCCCGGAGGAAGCGCTCGGGGCCCAACGCGTGGGCCAGCTCGGAATGGAGGACCTTGAGCGCCACCGGCCGATCATGGCGAAGATCGTGAGCGAGGTAGACAGTGGCCATGCCGCCGCGACCGAGCTCGCGCTCGATGCGGTAGCGATCACTGAGTGCTGCGGCCAGCGTGGAATCGACTGCGGTCACCAGAGTTGCCGGGTGGGGAAGGGCTGGAATCTAGGCGGTAAGCCTGCCCCGAGCCATCGAGGCGAGGGGGCGGTAAGGCGACTAGGGATCCGTCGTCGAATCCGTGGGAACCAGCTTGTTGATCGCTGCACCCAGCTCCTTGTAGGCCATCGGATCGACCTCCCGGAATGGGGTCGCCCGGTAGGCGATCCTCCCGTCCGGTCCCACCACGAACAGATTGCGGTTGGTTAAGCCTGCCTTGCTGGCGAGGGCGCCGTACCTCTTGGCGACGGCCGTGCCGGTATCGCTCGCGAACAGGAAGGGGAACTCCGAGTCCTGCGCCCACGAGGCGAGGGCCGTGTCGGGGTCGGCGCTGATGGCGATGAGCACCACGTTGCGGCCGTTCTTGAAGAGCGTCGCGTACTGATCACGGTACGCGTTCATTTGAACAGTTCAGCCGCTGGTTCGGGCCTTATAGAAGAAGGCCAGGACGACGGTCTTCCCCTTGAAGTCGGACAGGCGGACCGGGTTGGCGAGAACGCCGTAGCGGGTGGCGCCCTTCATCGTGAAGTTGGGCGCCACGGCGCCGATCTCGAGCGGCGGGACAGCGCGTGCAGTTTGCTGGGCGCCGAGAACCGCCGGTGCAGCCAGACCGAGTGCCAGGAACAGAGGTCGCATGCGAGCTCCGTGTGAGGTCGATGGAATAGACGCCGGCGGTAGATACTGCGGCGGTAGATACTGCGGCGGTAGGTACTGCGGCGGTACGTGTAATGCGGTAAGGCAGGAAACCACACCTCATCCCGAGGACCCCCGAGTGAAACGAGCCGGACCGAGGGACCTACTCAGCCTGCTTCGGGTGGTCGCGTCCGCTTCACCTACCGCCGCTTCATCTACCGCCGCATACCTACCGCCGCTTCACCTACCGCCGCTTCACCTACCGCCGCTTCATCTACCGCCGCTTCACCTACCGCTGCTTCATCTACCGCCGCTTCATCTACCGCCGCTATCTACCGCCGCTTCACCTACCGCCGCAGTATCTACCGCCGCTTCACCTACCGCCTTACCGCTTGCCTGGCAGGGGCCGCGCGACGATCAGGGTGATGTTGTCGGTCCCGCCGCCTGCGAGCGCTTCCTTCAGCAGATCCTCACAGACCTGGCGGGCCGATTTCATGGTGCTGAGCCGCTCGCGGATGCGTTCGTCGGAGACGTGCTGGGTGAGCCCGTCGCTGCAGAGCAGTGCCACGTTGCCCCACTTCTGGTCACGCCGGGTGACCACCGGCTCGGTGTTGCGTCCACCGATCGTACTCGAGAGCGTATGCCCGAGCCTGGAGCGCTTGGCATGCTCCGGATTCATGACGCCGAGGTCGATCAGCTCCTGGGCCATGGTCTGGTCGCGGGTGATCTGGGTCAGCTGTCCCTGCTCGAGGATGTAGCAGCGGCTGTCCCCCACCTGGAGCAGGTACGCGCAGGGCCAGACGCCGAGGTAGAGAGTCAGCGTGGTGGCCATCCCCTGGTATTCCGGGTCCTTCTCACTCCGGCGCACCAGCTCGCCATGGCAGCCGAGTGCCGCCTCCCGCAGGGCGTCGAAAAACTCCTCGTCGTCCTCGGCGGTGGCGGCATAGTAGCAGCGCATGCTGCGCTGGACGTACTGGGTGGCCGCCTCGACCGCCATCCGGCTGGCCTCTTCGCCCTTGGCTCCGCCGCCGACGCCGTCGGCCACCATCATGAGGAAGGCGAGCCGGTCGCCCTCCGTGGTGACCTTGTCGATCTTGGGGAGGCTGGTCTGGCGGACCACTATCTGCCGCTTCAGGGAGCAGATCAGGAAGTGGTCCTGGTTCTCCTTCCGGACCTTTCCAGTGTGGGTGATGCCGTAGACGTCGATCTCGTCGTCGTAGGGCTTGCGCTGGGGTCCTGCGATGGTGGGGGCGGTCATGGTGATTCCGAATTTGGGGCGGCGGCCGCAATCGCGCCAGCTAAACGATGGTCCAGTGACGTCTACAGCGCTACAATATCGTCCAGCCCATGAATCACCCGGTGCACCCCGGCCACCTGGACCGACCCGGGTGTCCGCACGCATAACCCGGTCTGCATCCCGGCCCTCACCGCCGCATCCAGCTCCGCTTCAATATCGGAGACAAAGAGCACCTCGGAGGGGGAGCGCTCCAGGGCCGCCGCGATGCGGGCGTAGCTCTCCGGCTCCCGCTTCGGCCCGGTCGTGGTGTCGAAGTAGGCCCGAATGAAGCGGGTCAGATCGCCGGCCACGGAGTTCCTGAACAACGACCGCTGCGCCTGGACGCTGCCCGAGGAAAAAATGGCGATGTCGATCCCCGCTCGACGCCAGCGCTCCAGGGCAGGGAGGACATCGGGATACACCTCACCCTTGAGCTCGCCCGAGCGGTACCCCTCCTCCCAGATCTTGCCTTGCAGCGACTTGAGGCCGGTGGACTTCCGGTCCCGATCCATCAACCAGTGGACGTAGGCGGTGAGAGAGGGCGGAGAGGTCGGAGAGGGCGGAGAAGACAGAGAGGGCGGAGAGGTAGCTGCCCCCGATGTTTCGGCAGCGTGCTCGGCCTCCAGCAGAGTGACGTCGGCCCGGACCTCGGGGTCCTCCCAATGCTGCTGGAGAAAGTCCCCGACCCGGGCCCGCGCGTACCCGAACAGTGTCTTGTGGACGAAATCGATGGGTGTGGTGGTGCCCTCGATGTCCAGCAGGACGGCGCCGACCTGGGTCAGCGCGACGCCGTCTTCCGGAGCGGGATGTAGCTGGGACCCATGCAGAGCGGCTGGTAGCCCTTGTCGGCGCCGCTGTTGGTGTAGTTGGGGGTCCAGCCCGATTTGTCCTGGAACAGCCGGATGGCGCGGATGTCGCGGTCGCCACACAGATCGAACCAGTGCCAGGTGCCGCGGGGGACCCGGATCAGGTCGCCCGCCTCGACCTCGATGGCGATGACCGGACCACCTTCCTTCGGGTGTACGTGAAACAGGCCCCGCCCGCGCACGATAAACCGCACCTCATCCTCGTCGTGCCAGTGCTCGGTCCGGAACTTGTCCAGCATCGCCTCGAGGTTGGGCGTCTGGGCCGTCACGTCGATCACGTCGGCGGTGACGTAGCCGCCTTTGGCCTTGAGCTGCTCGATCTCCTGCGCATACGCCGTCAGCACTTCCTCCGGCGCTGCCCCATGCGGCACCCGCTCGCAGTCGGCCCAACGCTCGTACTCGATGCCCAGGGTTGCCAGGTAGCGCGTGACCTCGTCCTGATCGGTCAGGGTGCGCTGCTCGTCCGGGATTCTCACGGTTGCCATGCTGTGCCTCGCTTTCGCCCAATCACTTCCAACAGAAATTCCAGGGTCTCTCCGTGCCGCTTCGCCTCGGCCAGGTCGCGGCCCCAGGTGTAGAGCCCGTGCCGGCGGACCAGGAACCCGTGCGCCTCCGGATGTTCCACCAGCATCGCCTCGACCCCTGGCGCCGCGGCGGCCCAATCCTGGGTGTTCTCGACAATGGGCAGCCATTCGCGGTGCTCGTGGGTGCCCACCCCGGCCAGACCCTTCAGCATCTCGTACCCCTGGATGGCCAAGCCGTCCTCGGCGGCCTCCGAAAGAATTGTGCTCCAAATCGAATGGGTATGCAACACCGCCCCGGCCCCGCGCGATCTCGCGATTGCCAGGTGGAGGCTCGACTCGGCCGAGGGCCGGCCCGAGCCCGCCATGACCTTGCCGAGGCCGTCGATCTCGACGATATCGCCGGCGGTGAGGGTGCCCTTGTCCACCCCGCTGCTGGTGATGGCGAGGCGCAATGGGTCGCGACTCACGGTCGCACTGAAGTTGCCGCTCGTGCCCGGCGCCCACCCCCGGGCATAACACTGGCGGCTGATCTCGGCGAGCTGGACGGCTATTTCCGCGAAACTCATTCGTGGAATCTATCACCCACACGACGCCGGGCGTGTCGGCTGGCGGGCATCGAACAAAGAGCTATCACACTGGGTGTTGACGCAAAGGGATACCGGATAACGCCCGATGGGATGAAGCAGCTCGAGGGCGATGGAAAGAAGAGGGCCACCCCTGGAGGTGGCCCGTTATGCTCTTCCCATTACTACCGGCCGCCCTAGTAGCTCGAGAACAGCAGTCGGTTGTTGGTGGTGGCAGAGTTCTTTACCGCATTCTGGCTGGCGTTATTGAAGAGTGCGTCACGCACTGTTTGGGGCGAAGCACCCGGATGGCCCTGAAGGTAGAGTGCCGCCACTCCCGCCGTGTGCGGGCTGGCCATCGAAGTGCCGCTGATGGTGTTGGTAGCCGTGCTGCTGGTGTACCATGCGGAGGTGATACCAACACCGGGGGCGAACCAGTCGACACAGCTGCCGTAGTTGGACCATGAGGCCTTGGTGTCGGTCTTGTCCGTGGCGCCGATGGTCATCGCCTGGGCGACCCTGGCCGGCGAGTAGTCGCAGGCATCCTGAGCTCGGCCACCTCGATTGCCATTTCCAGCTGCCACGGCGCTCGCGACCCCGTCGGCGATCATTCTCCTGACCGCGTCGTCAACCGAGCTGTTCGCGCCGCCGCCCAGGGACATGTTGGACACCGCCGCCTGGCCTGCCTGGTGATTACCGACGACCCAATCGATGCCCGGCGATCACGCCGCTCCAACTCCCCGAGCCTCTGCAATCGAGCACCCGCACCGCCGACCAGACTTCACCCCTTTGGCCACCCCATAGGTGTCGCCGCCAACGGTGCCCGCTACGTGAGTGCCGTGACCGTTACAGTCGTCGGCCGTTCCGTTCGCCGTACCGCGTCGTATCCACTCACGGCCCGCCCGCCGAACTCGGCTATGACCAAACCGAATACCGGTGTCGATGATGTACGCGGTGACGCCGGAGCCGGTGCTGGTATAGCTATATGTTGTGCTGAGGGGCAGTGCCCGCTGGTCCACCCGATCCAGGCCCCACGTGGCTCCATTCTGGGTGCTGACGATGGTAGCGATCCCGTCCTGCTCCACCCGGACCACGCGGTTGTCCCGCAGCAAGCCCTGGCGCGCGGCGTCTGAGATGGCGCCGGCAAAGCCCGTCAGCGCATGGGTGTACACGTAATCGGGCCGAACCCCGTGCTCCCGGGCGACGGCTGCTGGAGTGGTGCGCTCCCGGAGGGTGACTATGAAGCGCCCCGCCACTGAGGGGGCGTTGGAAGAGGCCGCAACGAGACTCGGCTCGGTCTCGGAATCTGGCGATATGGGGGTGGTATCACTACAGGCGGCCAGGGCCAGGACGGCGAGAGCCGCGGCCGGGACATTCTTGTGCATGCGGTTACGCTCCTTCGGGGCAGAGGAGAAGCTGAGCGACCGTGCAAGCCGGGAGGTCGCGCTGGGCCAAGAGAGTCTGAACAGAGAGCCTGGAGGAAAGGTTCCGGCTGTGAAAGCGGCCACCGTGTAAGGCGGCCTCGACAATATACCCGGCAGATGTCCGGAGGATAGCTGTAACCCAGGGATTGGCCCATCTGGCGGCCCGCCTCACTCGGCCGTATGCTGAACCGTGAGAACCTTCCAGGATCTCGGCGCCCAGGCCGAGTTTAAGTGGTCACGTCAACCCGGAGGAACGCTCATGCGAACCACGCTTGCCAGTCTCTGCGTGCTCGGACTCGTGATGGGGTGCGAGCGCCGAGCTGACCAGGATGCAGCAGCAGACCTCGAACGGCCGTCTTCTGACAGCGCGGTCGTCAGCGGCGCGATGGCGGACACGTCTGCGGATGCCAAACTCCAGTGGGGCCCGGCGCCGCCCGGACTTCCCTCGGGTGCCAAGGGCGCCATCGTCGCCGGTGACCCAAGTAAGGCGGGGCCGTTTACGGTACGCCTGGACATGCCCGATGGCTATGAGATCCGGCCGCACACCCATCCCACGAGCGAGCGGCTGCGGACGATCGAGGGGACCGTCATGATGGGCCGTGGCAAGCAGTGGGACAATGGGAAGCTGAAGGCGCACGCCAAGGGCGCAGAGATGAACCTCGGGGCACAGGAGTCACACTTCGTTCGCGCCCAGGGTCGGACGATTGTAGAGGTCGAGAGCACCGGACCATTCCAAATCACCTACGTGAACGCGGCCGACGACCCCCGAAAGGCGTCGACTCAATAAGGGAGGCCCACAGGAGCCATCCTGAGCGCAGCGAAAACCTGCCCTGAGCCTGCCGAAGGGATCTCTCCGCGTTGAATCCAAGAGATCCTTCGCTCCGCTCAGGATGACACCTTGGCCACCCCGTCCGCCCGTCCGCCCGTCCCGCCCTTGCGCCCTCGCGGATCTGCCCGTATCTGCAATTGTCATCGCCCCCCAGATCCGGAGGAATCATGGCCACCCTGCGTCCCGACCCAACCTTCTATCCGTCCGCCAAGCAGGCGGCCGAGGCCCCGGCTGAAGAGCTGGCCTACCTCGCAATGCTCAGCCCTAACGGCTCCCGTTCCGACGCCATCGGCGTGGTGGACGTGAAGCCCGGCTCCAAGTCCTATGGCCGGGTGGTCGGCCAGTTCGACATGCCCAACCGGGGTGACGAGCTGCACCACTTCGGCTGGAACGCCTGTAGCGCCAGCCTCTGCCCCTGGGCCCCGCACCCGCACGTGGAACGGCGCTATCTCATCGTCCCCGGCATCAACTCGTCGCGCATTCATGTCCTCGACACCAAGGCGAACCCGCGGAAGCCCGAGCTGGTGAAGGTGATCGAGCCCGAGACCGTGGCGAAGAAGACCAACTATGCCTCGCCTCACACCGTCCACTGCGGTCCCGACGGGATCTACATCTCCGCGCTCGGCGCCCCCAATGGCGACGGCCCCGGCGGCATCTTCATACTCGATCACGACACCTTCGAGCCCAGGGGGATCTGGGAGAAGGACCGGGGTCCTCAGAAGTTGGGCTATGACTTCGCCTGGCACCTGGGCCACGACACCACCATCACCAGCGAGTGGGGCACCCCGAACATGGTGACCTCCGGGGTCGTCCCCGAGCTGCTGCTGGCCGGGAAGTACGGCAACTCGCTCCACGTCTGGGACCTCCGAAAGGGCAAGCATCAGCAGAAGCTCCATCTGGGCGACGAGTACCAGATGACGCTGGAGCTGCGCCCGGCTCGCGATCCCCGGAAGGCCTACGGCTTCGTGGGGGTGGTTATTTCATTGGCGGACCTCTCCGCCTCGGTCTGGATGTGGTATAAGGAGGGCGGACAGGCGGGCGGGCGGACGGGCGGACAGAGTAATGGTGGCGGCGAGTGGAAAGTGAAGAAGGTGATCACGATCCCCGCCGAGCCGGCGGATCCGGCCGACCTGCCACCGCTGCTGCAGGGATTCAAGGCGGTGGCCCCGCTCATCACCGACATCAACCTGTCGCTGGACGACCGGCAGCTCTACGTGTCGTGCTGGGGCACCGGGGAGCTCCGGCAGTACGATGTTTCCGACCCCTTCAATCCCCGGCTCACAGCGACGACCCAGATCGGCGGCATCGTGCGGCGGGCGGCCCATCCGGCGCAGCCCAACAAGCGGCTGAACGGTGGCCCTCAGATGGTGGAGCTGAGCCGGGACGGAAAGCGGGTCTACCTCACCAACGGGCTCTACTCGCCCTGGGACGAGCAGTTCTATCCCGCCGGCCTGGAGAGCTGGATGGTCAAGTTGGATACCAAGCCCAACGGCGGCATGGCGCTCGACTCGAAGTTCTTCCTGGAGATGGAGCGCGGGGTCCGCTGCCACCAGGTTCGGCTCCAGGGCGGCGACGCGTCGTCGGACAACTTTTGCTTTTCATGAGCGGGGCAGCGGGGCAGCGGGGCAGTGTGTCACCCCATCGGAGTCATTGCGAGGAGCGGAGCGACGAAGCAATCCCCCCGTGTCCGCCGGGAGATCGCCACGGGGGCTGCGACCCCTCGCGATGACTGAGCTTCTCCCCCTCCTCGCGCTCGGCGCCGGCCACGGCATCAACCCCGCCATGGGCTGGCTCTTCGCCGTGGCGCTGGGGCTCCAGCGCGAGAGCCGCGCGGCCGTCTGGGGCGCGCTGGGGCCGCTCGCATTGGGCCACGCCTCTGCGATCGGGGCGACGATCCTGGTGGCGGGAGTCGCGGGACTGGTGGTCCCCCTCGAGCTGCTGCAATGGGCGACCGCACTCCTGCTGGTCGGGCTCGGGGTCTACCGGTTGGTCCGCTCTCGCCACATCCGGTTCGGCGGGATGGGGGTGAACCCGCGCGAGCTGGCGGTCTGGTCGTTCCTCATGGCCTCGTCCCACGGCGCTGGGCTGATGGTCCTGCCGCTGGTCATGGGCAACACGGACGTTGCCACGCATGCGCATCGTATGTACGAGATGTCGATGTTCGGTCCGCCCGAGCTCGGCTGGAGTGGAACCGTCGCCGCATTGGTGCACACGGCAGGGTATCTGCTGGTGACTGGACTAATCGCCGTCATCGTGTACGAGAAGTTGGGGACGAGATTCCTGCGCACCGCCTGGGTGAACCTGGATATGATCTGGGCGGTGGTGTTGATCGTAACCGGAGTTGCAAGCGTGGCGCTATAGAAGCCCTCTATTGCTATCCTGCCTCAGGCAGTCTGGGCCTCGTAGTCGCTGGCGGTGCTCGCCTCGAGCACGTCCCGGATCTTTCGCGCAAGATCGTCCGGCGTGAATGGCTTCTGCAGAAACGGGCGGCTCGCGTCCAGTAACCCCCGGCGAATTATATCGTTGTTGGCGAACCCGGAGGTGTAGAGCACTGGCAGGGTGGGATACTGATGGGCCAGCAGCTCGCCTAGTTGTCCCCCACTCATCCCGGGCATGACCACGTCGGTGATCACGAGATCGAACTTCCCCTCTTCCTGCTTCAGCAGGCGGAGCGCTTCGGTGGCGTCGTGAGCCTCGAGGCAACGATAACCGAACCCCTTCACGGTCCGAACGATGAGCGCACGCACTACCGGCTCGTCTTCCACCACCAGCACATTCTCCGTACCGCGCTGGACCGGTGTCGGCACGGCAATCTCGCCGGTGTGCTCGGAAACCGCTGGGATCTCCGGCCAGTACACCCGGATGGTGGTACCCCGGCCCACCTCGGATTCAGCCCACACGAATCCACCACTCTGCTTCACCGAGCCGTAGACCACTGAGAGACCGAGTCCCGTGCCCTGGCCCGCCGGTTTGGTGGTGAAGAACGGCTCCCAAATGTGCTGGAGCGTCTCAGGGTCCATGCCGTGTCCCGTGTCGCGCACCGACAGCACGGCGTAGCGCCCCGGGGGCGGTGCCTCCCCCTCCGGCTGCCACACAGGTGAGTTCGCATGCAGCTCGACTGGGGCGGTCTCGACCTCCACCCGGCCACCCCGGGGCATGGCGTCGCGGGCGTTTAGAACGAGGTTCATCACGATTTGCTCGACTCTTGGTGGATCGGCATGTATAGCACCGAGCGTTGGCGAGAGCTGGACGTCCAGCTCGATGTTCTCGCCTACCACTGGGCGTAGCATCCCCGCCGCATACCGCACTACCCGGTTGAGATCCATCTGCCGGGGTCGAATCATCTCCCGCCGGGCGAAGGCAAGAAGTTGCTGTGTAAGGTTTGCCGACTGCATAGCTGCCCGGTTGATCTGATCCACATCCTCCCGTCTTGGATCGTCCGTCTCGAAGGTTCGGGCCAGGAGATCGCTGAATCCCATGATCGCCACGAGCATATTGTTCAGGTCGTGAGCGATCCCGCCGGCCAGTCGGCCGATCGCCTCCAGTCGCACAACCTCCTGTAGCCGCTCCTCAGTCTGTTTGCGCTCTGTTACGTCGAATAGAATGCCTCGCATTCGCAGCGGCCTGCCAGACTCTTTCTGGTACGTGCCGCGGCCGATCGCAGCAATCCAATGCGTCGTGCTGTCCGGCCAGAGGACGCGGAACTGGGCGGAGAACGGCTGCCGGTCGACGATTGCAGCTTGTCTCAGCTCCTCGGTGGGCCCCCGATCCTCGGGGTGCAGTGCGTCGGCCCAGTTCGAGTAGTTGACGGGATCGCCCGGGTGGAATCCGAGCATCAAGGTGGCCCTCTGATCCAGCCGCAGCTCGCCGGTGCTAAGATCGTGATCCCAGGTGCCGAGGCCGGCCGCCTCGTAGCCAAGCTCGAGTGCCTCCTGATGTCGGAGCAGCTCCTCCTCGATCCGCTTGACCTCCGACAGATCGCGAAGTCTGCTGGCAAAGCCCAGGAGCTTTCCCTCTGCGTCCCGCACGCTGGTGATCGTTACCTGCACCGGTAGCCAAATCCCGTCCTTCCGGACTACCCATCGTTGGGCGCTCACCCGGCCCTTCTCCTCTGCCTCTGCGAGCTCTCGCTGGGGTAAGCCCTGGGCTCGATCCTCGGGAGTATAGAGGTCGGCTGCCTCCGCATTAAGAAACACGAGCTTCTCGTAGCCCAGCATACGTCCAATGCCCTTGTTCCAGGTCGCCAGTCGGCCCTCGGGACTCAGCATGTAGACGGCAGAATCGTTGGCCTCATCCGGAGGCGTGCGGTAGCGCTCGCCGCGCCCACGGGGAAGCTCGGCGAGATTCCTTCGATCGGTGCTCTCGTCGAAGTTGGCCACGTCCGCATCGGCGGAGCGCCGGGAGCTCGCGAGAAGGGCGATGCCGCCCGCGATGAGCGCATAAATACCGAGAAGCACAAACGCACCCGCGTCGGTGACGGCGGGGGAGTAGTGTCGTGCGACAAAAAAGAACCACATCGCGCCCAGCAGGAGAGCGGCGCTACCAGCGGCCATGCCTCCGGCAGTGGAAGCGAAGCCCACCGCCAGAGTGAAGATGAGCAAGGTGATCAGGGAAGACTGCGATCCGACAATCGGCACGATGGCAGCTGGCAGCGCGATGGCCACAGCGACGCACACCACGGCCATGCCGTAGAGCACCCATCTCTCGGCGCGAGCCAGCCCAGCAGTTGCGGGGGTAGCCGCCAACCTTGGTTCTATCAATGAGCCTCTCGTCCCGGCACAAAGCGCGGTGAGGCCAGTAAGCTCCAAAATGAGATGCGGTCATAACCAAGCTAAGAAGGATCAGGCGCGAAAACAAATCACTGCCAGCTCCTCGATCCGGATCCGGACGCTGGCGGTCCCACAGAGTTATCATCCTGAGCGCAGCGAAGGATCTCTCCGCGTGCAATCTGAGAGATCCTTCGCATTCGCTCAGGATGACAGCTTTTGTCCGCCCGCCCGTCCGCCCGTCCGCCCTACTGCTCCCGCTCACGTTTGTCCTAGTCCCGCTCACGCTTTCTTACCCCTCTTACGCCTACTTCCCAACCACCCCACATGCAATCCGGTCGCCCGAGTTGCCCGACGGCTGGGTCCGGTGGTCATCGGGCTTGGCATGCACCACCACCGCCGCGCCATCGGCATCCAACAGCGCGTTTTCGCCCTTCAGCGTCCCGCCCCGGGTCTTCCCCAGCACCATCACCGAGCTGTCTTCCGCCACCGTAATGTTCGGGAGATCGCCCCAGTGCGGTCCCTTGGGAGCCTTGGTCCCGTGGGTGGCGTTGGTTGGGATTCCAGTGCTCGCTAGCGGACTCGAACTTGGGCGCATCGCAGCGGCCGACCATGTGAAGGTGGAACCCGTGCTCGCCCGGCGGCAGTCCGCTGAGCCGGCCGGCCAGGGCGATACCGCCGCCGTTCTCGGTAAGCGTGACGGTGCCCAGCTCCTGGCCCGCCGCGCTCCGCACCGGCGCGTTCACTCCGCCGGCGCCTGTGTCCGCGGGCGGGCTGTCGTGAAGGGCGCCGGGGGGATCGGTATCGGAACTGGGATTGCGGCGGCCAGCGTCGCCGCAGGCGAGGAGCAGAACGCCGGCAAGGATTGAAGTCGCCCTGATCATTACCTGCACTGTGCCTCCTGGTTAGTCGTCAGTATGCACGAGTGAAGTGGGTGCTGGGGTGATGGAGGTCACGACCAGTCGCGAGTCGCGAGTCGCCAGTCGCTAGTCGCTAGTCCGCCCTTCCGCCTTTTCCGCACTCCTCATCCGATCCGTCGCCGCGTTCTCCCGCCGGGCCAACAGGAGACACGGGATCGCCGTCAGCTAAGGGAGATCAGGCGGGAAAACAAATGCGGTAGTAGTCAAGGGCGAGCGCCACACCGTCTTACGGACCCCAGCGTGCCGGATGGCCGCGGACATCGACGTGCACGAACGGCCCGTGTGCGCGGTTCCCCTTATAGAGGCCCAGCCCACCTTCGAAGGGCTGATACCAGCTCTTCTCCGAGAGACTCTCGATCACCCCACCGAGCACTCGCGCGTCGTCCAGCGTGGTTTCTCCGTCTCCGTCGAGATCATCCATCACGCCGTTGCCATCATCGTCTACATAGATATCGGCCGCGTCGCCGTAGACGTGCCGGCTATAGCGAGTCTCGTTGCCGATCGAGCGGTTGTAAAACGGTGTGCGGTAGCCGCTCATGACCAGGAAGGTAGTTGCCGGTATACCGGCGCTCCGAACTTCTTCCAGCAGCATCTCCAGCTTGAGCAGCAGCCGCTCGCGGAGGACCAGGTACTTGGGATAGCCGCCCGACTGCTTCGAGACGAACTGCCCGATGGTAAAGTGCGGTGCCACGAGAGTGCCGCGGTTCTCCTCCGTGACCTCGATGAAGCCGGTGGGCCGTGCGTAGGTCGGGTTTCCACGGAGCGGGTGCTTCTCGTACCGGCCAACCATGAACTCTCCGATCGTAGCGGCGTTGGGCATAGGGATGAGGACGAAGGCATTCAAAGTGACGGTCTCGCCCGAGGCCGAATCCCGTACCCAGATGGGGTAGAGACCCTTCTCGTCGGGCGCGGTCCAGCGCCACCGGTTGGGTCCGACTCGGGTGAGCCGCCCAGCCGCGGCGCGGGCGGTATAGTGAACGGTAGAATCGGTAAGAACCGCCTCCAGCGATACCTGCTCGCGCGGCATCACGAACATTCCCATGATGGGGAAGGGACTCACTTCCTCCTTAAACTTGACGGCAAAGGAGATCCGGCCGGGCAGGGTGGCTCTCATCGGGGACTTCGGTACCACTGCACTATCCAGAGTGACAGCTAGAGTATCGTGAGGATCGTTGGGGGGTACGGGCCGGCCGTGCTTGTCGGTGACGACGACCGAAATCGTTCCCAGCAATGCCGCAACGAGTGCCGGCTTCATCCCTACCCTCCCGCCAGCTCCTCTAGCTCCTGACACTCGGAGCGATCGACCAGCGCCGGCTTTCCCATGCGGCTCATGACCCGGGCGTCTTTGCCGTAAGGATCGCCGCGGAAGTGAAGGGTGCCGTCGCGGATGAATGCGGTGAGATAGACGAGGTACACCGGAACCGGCTGCTCGAGGTCAACAGGCAGCGGCTCGACATCGCCGGAGTCCGCGGGCTGCATTGCATCACGAATCTTCTCCTCGGTCCAGTCGCCCTGCCCGGCTAACACGTAGCCCGCCAGCTTGACGGGATCCTCTACCCGCACGCACCCATGGCTCAGGGTCCGTTCCCGCTGCTGAAACAGGTGCCGCGTCGGCGTGTCGTGAAGGTAGATGGAGAACCGGTTGGGAAACATGAACTTCACATTACCGAGCGCATTGCCGACGCCGGCCTTCTGCCTGACCCGAAAAGTGATGTTCGTGCTGTCCAGGTCGGACCAGTCGATGGCCGAGGGATCGGCCACCACTTCGTTACGCGCGGTGTCGACCACCTCGTACCCGTGCTGGGCCAGGTAATAGATGTTCTCCCGAACCTTGGGAATTACCTCGTCCACCAGAATCTGCCGCGGCATGTCCCATTGAGGCCGGAACACGAGGTAGGTCATGGAGTCGGCGAAGACCGGCGTGGCGCTGCCGTACTCGTCACCCACGATCACTCGCATAGTCAGCGCTTCTTTTCGGTCATCGTAGGCATAGAGCCGGTAGTCCGGAATGTTGACGAGAATGTAGCGGGGCCCAAAGTCGCTCGGCAGCCAACGAAAACGTTCGAGGTTTAGCTCCATCTGGCGAATGCGTGTCTCCACCGGCACGTTCAACGCGGCCAGGGTCGCAGGACCGGCTGTCCCGTCCGGCGGAAGACCGTGGCGCTCCTGAAATTTCGCGACCGCGAGCGCGACATCGTCATCGTATAGCGGCTTCCCTCCGCCATTGCGCAGTTCCCTGGTGGCCTCGAGCCGACGTCGAAGGGTTTCGACTGCTGGTCCCTCCGCTCCCAGGGCCAGCTTCTTGGCGGCCGGCACTCGTGGCCATCCACCCTTGGCCTGCAGCTCGCGATAGCTCTCCAGTTCTTCCACCATCTCGGTGTACTCGCGCTGGCCGGGTCGGAGGGGCGCGATCATGTCATCGAAGTCTTTGGATCGCAGGCTCGACCTCAACATGCTGTCGATGCCTGCGCGCCGGGCTTTGATGTACCATCCGTCGTCCACTGCCTGCGGATCCAGTCGCCCTGCCAGGAGGTCGGCTCCGTAGTCCAGGAAGCGGCGAGTCAGAAGCAGATCCATCGTTGCGAGAGCCGTTGGGTCGGGGTCCTTCGCTTCCCGGAACGTTCGGAGCTCTGTCCCAAGACGGGCGAGATCGTAGTCTGCGGCACGCAGACCTTCTCGCTCTACGTGGCAAAGCGTCTCGATCAGATCGCGAGCGTCCCGCCGCAGCCTGTCGCCGTCGAGCCAGAGTGGCCGATAGCTCCGCTCGGCGTAGACTTGACGGACCAGCTTCCAACGCACGCCTTTAAGGGAGGCTGGCGGCTCATCCTTCGAGACCATCGTCCGAAGCGCCTTGGTCGTCGTATCGTCCTGACGACAGGCCCCGGAACCGAGCCCTAGGGCACAGGCAAGGGCAAGCAGGGTGGCTCGAGTCATAGCTCCCGCGCGGATGAGGTAGGCAATCAACCCAGAATCTGTTTGAAGTTAGGTACTTAGAAGAAGGTGCTCCGTGGCGCGGCTCACAGGTGAGATCGGACAGCGCCCGTACGTTGGATGACATCGGAACTCGCCTTCTCGCGCCTGGCCAGTATCAGAAATGGCAACGCGGTCAGCTGGAGGCCGGCGCTCACCACGTACGCCGTCGCGTAGCCGGAGACATCCGCCAACCGGCCCAGCGCCGGCTGAGCCACCACGCCACCGGCGGAGCCCATCAGGCTGTCGAACGACAGCACCGTCGCCCGCTGCTCCGACGGAATGATGCCGTTGATGTACGCCTGCCGGATCGGCTCGCCGATGGAGAAGGTCAGGCCCCACACCACCAGCAGTCCGATCGCCACCGCGAAGCTCGAGGTCAATCCCAGCAACGCCAGGCAGCCGGTGCCGATCAGCGAACTGACGATCAATGCGTGAGTGCGGCGGGCGAACAGGGCCCGCAGCCGGTGGACCAGGAGCCCCGCGATCATCTCGGTGCCAGCCACGATCGCCGCCGCGAGTCCCGCGATCCCGAAGGCGCGCGGGTCGCCATACAGCTCCAGCAAATAGGGCTGCAGCCCGTAGAAGGCGAAGATGCCGACTCCGCCGGTGAAGAACGACCCCAGCATCAGCCAACGCACCGGCGGGTTGCGCCAGCCGTTGTTCAGCGACTCTCGCACCACAAGGCGGATCTTGACCAGTGGTCCCTTGCTGTGGTCGGGCTTGAAACCGAGGTCCTTCATCCAGATGAACGCGGTGACGAGGGTGAGCCCGAGGAGCACCGAGCGGATGATGTAGGGGACACCCAGGTTGGTGGCCTGGGCGATGAATCCTCCGGCCAACGATCCGGCGAGCATCGCGCCCCCACCCACGATCTGCCCTTTGGCCAGCACCGGCTCCAGGCTTTCCTTGTAGCCGGTGAACGCCAGGGCGTCCACCAGCCACGCCTCGGTCGCCCCGGAGAAGAAGGTGAAGCCGAGACCGATGAGAACCGAGGCGATGGCCCAGCCCCAGAGCGGCGCGTGGGCTCGCCACATGGCCAGGTAGAGCAGGGTAGACAGCAACAGCGTCGCGGCGCCGAGCAGGTAGGAGGTGCGGCGGCCCCAGGTGTCGGCCACTGCGCCGGTCGGCACCTCGAAGACGACCATGCCGGCGGTGAAGAACGCGTTGGCGGCGAACGCCTCGGCGTTGCTGAGGCCGGCGTCGAGCAGGAAGAGGGTGTTGATGCCCCAGATGAAGGAGGCGGCCAGGGTAGACAGCAGCGTCAGGAGGAGGTAGACGCGCTGGACCCGCCGGGTGGCATCAGTCATGGGCCGAAGGTATTGGTGCCCGGGCCAATACTCCAGCGGAGTTCCTGCCTATCTTTCCCCCAACCCCGCGGAGATCTCTCCATGCACGCCAAGACCATCGCCCTCCAGCTCGAGCTCTGCCATCGAGTGTTTGAGAAGAATGTGGGAGACGTATCCCACGAGGAGAGCCTGGCTCGGCCGGAGCAAGGCGGGAACTGTCTTAACTGGGTCGTGGGCCACCTGACCCGCACCCGCAACATGGCCCTCGGCACCATGGGCCAGAAGTCGCCCTACCCTATGAACGATTTCGACCCCTACGACGAGCGAACCGGAGTTCCGTTCAGTCGGGAGAATGCGCTCCCGATCGACGAGCTTCGCCGCCGGTATAAGGCAATGCAGGAGCCGCTGGTGAAGGCCATCTCAGCGATGCCCGCCGAGTTGCTGGCCTCGAAGCCACCCCGCAACATGACCGGCGATCCCAACGAGACCGTCGGGAGCAACCTGGCCACGTTCGTGTTTCACGAGAGCTACCACGTGGGGCAGACCGGCGTGCTGCGGCGGGTGGCGGGGAAGCCGGGCGTGATCAAGCCTCCGGCTTAGATCGTCATGCAGACCACAGGTTGTCATCCTGAGCGCAGCGAAGAGCCTGCCCTGAGCCTGCCGAAGGGATCTCTCCGCGCTGGACTCCGATGACTCCCCAAGGTCGGCTCCCTCGAGGCCAGGCGCTCACAAAGAAGTGGCCGGTGCTCACCTACGGCGACACGCCCGCCATGGATCTGTCCACCTGGACCTTCCGCTGCTTCGGCCTGGTGGACCACCCGGTCTCCTGGACCTGGGCCGAGTTCAACGCGCTGCCGCAGGTGCAGGTGACCTCCGACATCCACTGTGTCACCCGCTGGAGCCGATTCGACAACCGGTGGGAAGGTGTCGCCGTCGCGGAGATCCTGCGCCGGGTCGGCGTGCGGCCCGAAGCAGTCGCTGTCATGGTGCACGCCGAGGAAGACTACACCACCAATCTGCTGCTGGGCGACATCATCAGCGACGACGCGTTGCTGGCGACCCGGCACGATGGCGAGGCCCTGCCTGCCGAACACGGAGGGCCCTGCCGGTTGGTGGTGCCGAAGCTCTACTTCTGGAAGAGTGCCAAGTGGGTGACCGGGCTCGAGTTCATCGACGTGAACGCGCCCGGCTTCTGGGAGGTGAACGGCTACCACCTCCGCGCCGATCCCTGGAAGGAAGAGAGGTACTCCGATCAGGAGACCGACGCCATGCAGCGGATGCGGACCGAGGCCGCACGCAAACGCCGGAACAGGAGTCCGTAGCGATCGCGCAATTTTTCGCAGTCGCAACACAATCGAGTGATCCGCACCACCCGGCGCCACGCACGCCCCCCACCGACAACGACCTGTGAACCCGCTAACATCGAATTGCAACTCAATACATACGCTCGGCGATGCCGGGCAAGCGAAGGGGGACGATATGGAACCGCGCGTGATGAGTCACTCTCAGAGTCACCGCCTGAGAGAGAGAATGGTGGAAGCTGCTATCCGGCACGGTCAGGAGGTCAGGGCAGACTTGCCGGGGATCCGCATTACCGCCGATGCGGACGGCTGGCGAACCAGCGCCGAGCAACAGCGAGGCATCGTTTTCTTCTGTACCATGGGGGCAATAAAGGTGCGGGCGGTGATCTCATCGGGAGACGGCGAGCCGCTACCAACCGAGGCAGTCGTGGAAGGTTTGGTGGTGCCGCACCCTGGAACGTACGACATCCTCAACGCGCTGATCCATTCCAACGGGAAGCTTCAACTGCGAGCGGACTCCGAGACCCGGATCGTTCCCCGGGCGAGGGAGAACGAGGAATCGTGGCTCCTGCCGTAAGCCGTTGAGCCGGCTCAATGTGATCATCCAGGCCCGCCCGAAAGGGCGGGCTTTTCCACGACCGTCGAGCGCGCCGGGTGGCTGGAGCGTGCCGCTGCCCCGCTGCCCCGCCTACCTGTTCGTCCTCCCCATCAGCTTCTCGCCCTCGGGCGGCTCGTAGGCGTGCATTCGCTGTAGCAGCTGCACCGGATCTTTTTCCACGATGATCGCATCGCGGTGCTCCTGGGTCAGGAAGCCCTCCCGCACGGCGTGGTCCAGAAATCCGGTGAGACCATCGAAGTACCCCTCGACGTTCAGAATGCCGGATGGCTTGGCGTGGATCCCCAGCTGGGCCCAGGTCAGGATCTCGAACAACCCCTCCAGCGTGCCGATGCCGCCGGGCAGCGCGATGAAGCCGTCCGACATGTCGGCCATCTGCGACTTCCGCTGGTGCATCGACGCGACCACAATCAGATTGGGGATCCCGGTATGGGCGGCTTCCTTCTCCACCAGCTGCTGGGGAATGATCCCGGTGACGTGGCCGCCGTGCTCGTGCACCGCATCGGCCAGCTCACCCATGATGCCGACGCTGGCCCCTCCGTACACCAGCTCGATCCCCTGGTCGGCCAGGATCTTTCCCAGTCGGCGCGCCGCGGCCCCGTACTCGGGCCGGGAGCCAGGGTTGGTGCCGCAGAAGACGCAGATGCGTTGCATGGGGGTGCTGGGTTCAAGGTAGAGGGGAGTCGACTAGCGAATAGCGACTAGCGAATAGCGACTACACATAAGTATACGGAGTTCACAAATGCAAACGCGCACGCTGGGCCGGGATGGCCTCACGGTGTCGGCCCTCGGCCTGGGCTGCATGGGCATGTCGGAGTTCTACGCCGGCCGGGACGATACCGAGTCGATCGCCACGATTCATCGGGCCCTGGACCGCGGGATCGACTTCCTCGACACCGCCGACATGTACGGGCCGTTCACCAATGAGCGCCTGGTCGGCAAGGCGATAAAGGGGCGGCGCAACGGGGTGGTGCTCGCCACCAAGTTCGGCAACGAGCGGGGCGAAGACGGCAGCTTTCTCGGCGTCAACGGCCGCCCCGAGTACGTGCGCCGCTCCTGCGCCGACTCGCTCCAGCGGCTCGGTGTCGACCACATCGATCTCTACTACCAGCACCGGGTGGACCGGAGCGTTCCCATCGAGGAGACGGTCGGCGCCATGGCCCGGCTGGTGGACGAGGGGAAGGTGCGGTACCTCGGCCTGTCGGAGGCCGCTCCCGCCACCATCCGGAGGGCCCACCAGGAGTATCGCATCACGGCGCTCCAGACCGAGTACTCGCTCTGGACCCGGGACCCGGAGGACGAGCTGCTGCCGCTCTGCCGGGAGCTGGGGATCGGCTTCGTGGCCTACAGCCCGCTGGGCCGAGGCTTCCTCACCGGACGGTTCCGGAGCGTCGATGATCTGCCCGAGGATGACTACCGCCGCAACTCACCCCGTTTTCAGGGCGACAACTTCCAGAAGAACCTGGACCTGGTGGACCGGGTGGAGGATCTCGCCCGGCGGAAGGGATGCACCCCGGCCCAGCTGGCGCTGGCCTGGCTGCTGGTCCAGGGCGAGGACATCGTGCCGATTCCCGGAACCAAGCAGCGCCGCTACCTGGACGAGAATATGGAGGCAGTCCGGATCGAGCTCACGCCGACCGAGCTGGAGGAGATTGTAGAGGTGGCCCCGAAGGGAGCGGCGGCGGGAGACCGGTACCACGAGGCCGGGATGAAAACCATCAACGGCTGATGCTTCCTATGCAGCTAATGGGCGCACTGGCAGTCGAGGCACCCGTGCTCCAGGCAGGTTCCACAGCTCCGGGCGAGCTGTCGGCGCAGGGCCTCCCTGGCGCGATGCAGCCGCACACCGGCATTACCGGCGGTGACCCCCGTCTCCGCTGCGAAGGCGCGGACGCTCTGGCCCTCGAGATCCACCCGGCGGATGGCCGCCCCATACTCCGGCTTCAGAGTCTCGACCAGGCTTAGCACACAGCCGCAGACGACCGCCTCGAGCTCGCTGTCCGGAGCCTCAGAATCAGCTTCCGCGGCAAGCCGATCCAGTGCCCGGCCCTGGCTATCCCGCCGCCGGTAGTGGTCAGTGATGGCGTTCCGGAGAACCCGGTAGAACCAGGCTGTCGCCGAGGTCGAGCTTCTGAGCGCCGGGGTATGGTCGAGGCTCCGAACGAATGCATCCTGGAGAATGTCCTCCGCTTCTTCGCGGGATCCCACCCGGCGCTCCAGAAACGCCAGAAAGCGGGCGTGGTTATCCACCAGCACCTGCAGTACCTCTGGGGTGCCCGGGTCGCGCTCGGCTACCTCGGTGGCAGCCGGGCGCCCCGTGTCATTCCCGCCTACTCGCATCCGCACCCGCAGCCGCAGCCACCATCGCCGCAGGGACACTCCGCACCACAGGCGCAGTTACAGCCGCAGGGACACTCGCTTGGGGTATTCTCCAGGTTCCGCATCTTCATCTCCTTCAGGTATGGGTCAGGTACTCATCGCCGTCTTCATACCTGCTGACGCACCGGCCCTTAGAACATTACACTCCCGACGTAGCCGGACCCGTCGGGCCGAGCCGTGCCCAACCAGGACTGCCAGCACTGGCGCCGGGGTCGGACTCGGCGGCAAATTCAGCGTGGAACGCAGGCCGAGCCGACGACCGATCTCCCAACCGGAGCAGGTACCATGACTTCCATAGCCAGCGCAGTACGACACCTCCCGCTTGCAGCCGCCCTCGTCCTGCTGGCCGGTTGCGCCGGCGTCACCCCGATCGGCGAGCTGCTGGACAACTCCACCAAGTACGACGGCAAGACGGTGCGGGTCCAGGGTGAGGTTCAGGAGGGGGCAGGCGCGCTCGGCGTGGGCGCCTACCAGCTCAAGGACAAAACCGGCACCATCACCGTGGTGAGCGACCAGGGCAGCGCGCCGCGCAAGGGTTCCGAGGTGGCGGTGAAGGGCAGGTTCGAGTCGCTCTTCTCCATCGGCCGGGCCGGCGTCGCCGTGATCCGGGAGGAGACTCGCGACGCGAAGTAGTCTCCCTCGACGAGTAATTCCGGGGACGTGGCGGCTGAAAAGTCAGACGGGCTTTCTCTGGCTTCGACTACCGGGCCGACAGGGGAGAGCTCGAGCCGCTCTGAAGCGTCGGGCTGGGCTTCGCGATTCTCCCCCGCAGGCAATCCTGACGCCGGTAGGACTCTACTCCCTGAGATCGCTTCTGGGCTCCGAGATCGCCTCGACGATCCGGCCGACCTCGCGGTCGCTCGCCGCCCCTTCCTCCCGGGCGATATCTGCTTGGGCAACGATGCCCACCAGCTTGCCGTCGGCATCCACCACCGGCACCCGGCGGACCTGCTGCTCGATCATGACCTGACGTAGATCCTCGACTTCGTCCTCGGGCACACTGGTGATCGGGTCCGGAGTCATCACGTCGCGTACCCGGGTCTCGGGCCCCTTGCCCTCCGCCAGTCCGCGCACAGTCAGGTCGCGGTCGGTCACCGTCCCGACCAGTTTGTTGGACGAGTTGTTCTCGACCACCGGAATGGAGCCGCAGTCGTTGTCGCGCATGAGTGCCGCCGCCTCCTGAGCCGTGGCGTCCGGGGTGCACCGGGCCGGGTCAGGAGTCATGATCTGTTTCACTCTCACGTTGCCTCCAGGGGTTATTGGACCCCTCCTAGCTAACCCCGGCCACCCGACTGCGCGGTGACGTGCATAACTCTTTTGCCGCCAGTCCGCGCCGAGTAGCTTCGAGCATTCCCGCTTCGGAGCCAGCATTTCGATGAGTCTACCCGGCGAGATCATCCAGGGCATCCTCGCCCGGATCGCCTTGGTGATCCTGCGAGTGTACCTCGGTGTGGTGTTCCTGCGGGCGGCAATCCCCAAGCTGCAGGGCGACTCGACCCCGGACCTCGTCGGATTCCTCAACCACGTCGCCCTGGAGCGGGGGCATCCGTTCTACCACGAGTTCGTGCGCAGCGTCATGCTGCCGAATGCGGGCGCCTTTGCGGCGCTGATCGGGTGGGGGGAGCTGCTGGTAGGGGTGACTCTTATTGTGGGACTGCTTACCCGATTTTCCGCCGGCCTCGCCCTGCTGCTGGCGCTGAACTACATGTTCGCCAAAGGCGCCTGGTTCTGGTCTCCCTGGAGCACCGACGCGGCGCACGCGGCGATCTCCCTGGCACTGCTGATCGGCGCGGCCGGCCGGACGCTGGGCATCGATCGGTTCCTGGCTCGGCGCTGGCCGCGGGGGGTGTTGTGGTAGAAGGCGGGGCAGCGGGGCAGTGGAAGGGTGGGAGGAACTAGTCAGCGCTGCCCCGCGGCCCCGCCGTCCAACACATCCACCATAAACGCGTACTTGAATGCGATCTCGCGCAGGAAGTCGAACCGGCCCGACGCACCGCCGTGTCCGGCTCCCATGTTGGTGCGCAGCAGGAGTCGGTTGTTGTCGGTCTTCATGGCTCTGAGCCGGGCGGTGAGCTTGGCCGGCTCCCAGTAGGCCACCCGGGGATCGTTGAGCCCTGCCGTCACCAGCATGTGGGGGTAGTCCTTGGGCTCGATGTTGTCGTAGGGTGAATACGACCGGATGTAGGCGTAGGCGGCCGGGTCGTTCGGGTTGCCCCACTCGTCGTACTCGATGACGGTGAGCGGCAGCGACGCATCCAGCATGGTGTTCACCACGTCCACGAACGGCACCTCCGCCAGCACCACCCGGAACAGGTCGGGCCGCAAGTTCGTCACCGCGCCCATGAGCAGGCCGCCGGCGCTGCCGCCATTGATGGCCAGACGGTGGGCCGCGGTGTAGCCCTGCCCGATCAGGTGCTCGGCGCAGGCGATGAAATCGGAGAAGCTGTTGCGCTTGTTGAGCCGTCTGCCTCCCTCGTACCAGGCTCTCCCCATGTCCTCGCCGCCGCGCACATGCGCGATGGCGACCACGAACCCCCGGTCCAGCAGGCTCAGGGTATTGGACGAGAACGCCGGGTCGTAGCTCAGGCCATAGGCGCCGTACCCGCTGAGCAGCAGTGGCCGGGTTGCGTCGCGTTCGAACGGCAGGCGATACACCAGGGAGATCGGCACCTGCTCGCCGTCGGGCGCGGTCGCGAAGATCCGCTCGCTCCGGTACAGCGTCTGATCGTAGCCCCCGAGCACCTCGGTCCGCTTGCGCACTGTCCAGGCCCCCGAGGCCATGTCGTACTCCACCACCGAGCTGGGGGTGACCAGCGAGGTGTAGGTGAATCGCAGGACCGTGGTTTCGAACTCCGGATTCTCGTGGGTTCGGACGGTATAGACCGGCTCGGGGAAGGGAACCAGGTGCTCCTCGCCGGACGACAGATCGAGGATGCGGATCTGGCGCAGGCCGGACTCGCGCTCGTAGACCGCCAGGTGGCTCCTGAACGCGTCAGCCCCATCCAGCTTGACCGCGGGCCGGTACGGCAGCACCGGAGTCCAGTTCTCCTTCGACGGGTTGCTCACCGGCGCCTGCATCAGCCGGAAGTTGGGGGCCCCGTCGTTGGTGGTAATGAAGAAATGCCCGGCGTGGTGAGTGACGCTGTACTCGATGCCGGGCTCCCGCGGGCGCACCACCTGGAACGATCCCTCGGGCTCATCGGCGCTCAGGTAGCGGACCTCGGATGTCGAATGGCTGGCGATGTCCAGCAGGAGAAAGCGCCGGCTCCGGGTGCGATTGATGTCCAGAAAGAACGATTCATCGGCCTCGAAGTACACCAGTGCGTCGGCGCTCTGGCTGCTCCCTACGGTGTGACGGTAGAGGCGGCAGGGCCGGCGGGCGCTGTCCAGCATGGTATAGAAGAGGGTGTGGCTGTCGTTGGCCCAGGCAACTGCCGGCGACGTGCCGCCGATTTTCTCTCCCCGCAGCTCTCCGGTTGCCAGGTCCTTGATATAGAGGGTGAACTCCTCGGCTCCGGAGGTGTCCACCGAGTACGCCAGCAGGCGATGGTCGGGGCTTACCTCACTCGCTCCCACCCTGAAGTAGGTGTGCTCCGCCGCCAGCAGATTCTGATCCAGCAGGATCTCCTCGGGTGCTGCGGGGCTGTCGTGCCTGCGGCACAGAATGGGATACTGGCGGCCCGCTTCGGTCCGGGTGTAGTAGAAGTACTGGTCCACCCGCTCGGGAACCGAGAGATCGGTCTCCTTGATTCTCCCCCGCATCTCCTGGTAGAGCCGCTCCTGGAGCGCTTCGGTGGGGCGCATGACGGTGGCGGTGTAGCTGTTCTCCGCCTCGAGGTACGCGATGACCGCGGGATCGCTGCGATCCCGAAGCCAGGCATAGTTATCGAGCCGAGTCTCGCCGTGAATCGTGTGGGCCCGCGGTATCACTCGGGCGACGGGAGGACACGGAGGCTCCGCGGCAGAGAGTGCCGCCTGCTCGATGTCCGGGTAGTCCAAGGAAGAGCCGGCGGGAGGCAACAGCGACGAGACGGTACGAGCTGGGTTGGAGGACATTTCGGGTCTATCTCAGTTCTCGGCGACTCGACGTCCACCGACCGGGTTCATGGACCACCGTAGGTCCTGGCGGTGAATTACGACCTACCCGAGCGGCAAGTCAAGTCCGATCTAAGTCGGTGCAGGAACATCGCTTAGCCTGGCATTGGACGCCGGGATGGCGGCGAGATTTCGGGCCACGAAAAAGCGGGAGCCGGAAGTACGGCTCCCGCTTCGAGATAGCGGGGCAAGTCGCTCTCGCCGGCCGGCGCCGGCTCGTCTCCGGCTAGCTACAGCCGCGTATCTCCTTGCGTTCCAAGAAGCTCCAGCTCCGGGCATCGGCGGCGGGGACCACCACCACGTCCACCGGCTGGGTCAGCGAGGCCGTGGTAATGCAGTTGGGGCTGGGGGTGCGCTCGACCACTTCCACGGTCAGCTCCCCGTTTGCCTGGGTAATCCGGTTTACGGCAATCTCGTAGCCGCCGGTGGGCCGCTGCCCCGCAGCTACTGCGACCACCACGTCGCGGGTGAAGTCGACCGCCGGCCGGTCGCCCACGCCCAGCTCGGACCAGAACTGGTCCCACGCGTTGGCGTCCCGGATGATGAGGCGGCGCGCTTCCCCTATCCCGGTGCGAGTCCACTGTCCGATGCGGCGAACGTCGAGCGTGCGGGTCGCTGCCGCCGCTCCATAGGGGGCGTAGCCCTGGGCCGGAGCCGCGCCCAAGGTGTCCGGCTGCTGTTGCGACTGGGGCTGGCCCTGGGGTGCGGGTTCAGTGGTGGCCGGCGCGGGCTGAGACTCCCCACTCGGCGCCGGGGCCATAGAGACGGGCCCGCTCTCCGTGTTGTCCTCTCCCTCTGCGGCGCGAACGCTGGTTCCCGCCGCGCATCCGGCCAGCGCCGCCGGGATCAACAATGCGAACAGTCTGGGGATCATGGGGGGGCTCCCTGTTTTCAGTTGTGCGGGTTGTTTGGCTAGGCCTATAGTACCTCCAAAACGGAAACTCCGCCTCCGCGCTCATTCCCGATGAAGGGTGACAGGGCTCACACGCTCTTTACGCCGGCCCATTCCCGCCCCACCTTATCTGCGTTTCGCTCCCACCTTCCCTCTGCCCCCTAAGGAGATGGCGATGAACCTCGTAGAACGCGTGAAGCGGATTTTGCTCACACCCAAGACCGAGTGGGAAGTGATCGATGCGGAGCAGACCACGCCCGCGGAGCTCTATACCCGGTACATCATGCCCCTCGCGGCGATCGGACCGATCGCTCAGATCATAGGGTTCTCGGTCTTTGGAATGCGGGTGCCCTTCGTAGGGACCTATCGCGTGCCGATCGGCTCCGCGATTACCCAGGGTGTTGTCGCCTATGTTCTTGCTCTCGCCGCACCGTACATCCTGGCATTGATCATCGATGCCCTGGCACCGACGTTCAACGGGCAGCGCAGCCAGATCCAGGCGCTGAAGGTGGCGGCCTACTCGCTCACCGCCAGCTGGCTGTCAGGGATCTTTCTGCTGGTGCCGGTGCTTTCGATCCTGTCCATTGTCGGCTTGTACAGCTTGTACCTGCTCTACCTGGGACTTCCGGTCCTGATGAAGACTCCCCGAGACAAGGCGGTGGGTTATACGGTGATCGTGATTGTTGCCGGTTTCGTGCTCATGCTCGTCATCAGTGCGATTGCGTCCATGTTCTCCAGAGTCCCTGGGCCCGGAATCATGCCCTGAAATGCGGCAGGCGACTTGCATCACAGCCGGAACGAATAGGCGGGCTTACCATAGAGGGTCTCGCGGCCGGTAAGCCCGTCCGCCACCGCACTTTCGGTGACCGAACGAGAACAAAGGAAGGCTGCCATGACTCGCTCAGTCCTTGGATCCGTCCGCGCACCTTCGATCGCGCTCTCTTCGCTGCTGCTTGCTGGGATGGGAGCCGGCCTTGCTGCCGGTCCCATGGGTTGCGCCCGCAACCCCGTCACCGGTAAGAGCGAACTCGCCCTGGTCTCGGAGTCGCAGGAGATCCAGATGGGACAGCAGGGCGCCAAGGAGGTCGAGCAGTCGATCGGCTTTTATAGGGACGCGGCGGTAAACGCCTACGTGGCCGAGATCGGCAAGCGCATGGCTGCCCAATCGGAGCGTCCCAACCTCCCCTGGGAGTTCCACGTGGTGGACGACGCGGCGGTGAACGCGTTCGCCATTCCCGGCGGCTTCATCTACGTGACGCGCGGCCTCATGGCCTCGATCAACAACGAGGCGGAGCTGGCCGGTGTCATCGGGCACGAGATCGCCCACGTCACCCATCGTCACTCAGTCCAGCAGATCAGCAAAGCGCAACTGGCCCAGCTGGGCCTCGGGATCGGGGCCGTTCTGTCGTCCGATATCGCCAAGTTCGGCCAGGTCGCGAGCGCAGGGTTGAGTCTGTTGTTTCTCAAGTACGGTCGCGACGCCGAGAACCAAGCCGACCAGTCGGGCTTCCGCTACGCACTGGGGCAGCACTACGACGTACGACAAATGCCAAA
This sequence comes from uncultured Gemmatimonadales bacterium, assembly GCA_963740175.1. Classification (GTDB taxonomy): domain Bacteria; phylum Gemmatimonadota; class Gemmatimonadetes; order Gemmatimonadales; family GWC2-71-9; genus CAVVWJ01. The sequence goes on along the minus strand of CAVUDL010000008.1, from coordinate 21,685 downwards.
CGTGTTCGCGACCCTCGGCCGGCTGAGCGAGGCCTCAGGGGCCGGCAAGCTGCCGGAGTGGCTTTCTACCCATCCCGATCCCGGCAACCGAATCGAAAAACTGGAAAAGATCCTGGATACGGTGCCGCTGAATCCGCAGCAGCTCGTCGTCGATCGGGAAGACTACCTGCGCCGGATTCAGGGTATGACCTTCGGCGATGACCCGCGGCAGGGGTACTTCGAGGGGAACACCTTCTATCATCCCAACATGCGCTTCCAAATGCAGTTTCCGCAGGGGTGGAAACACCAGAACATGCAGCAGGCGGTGGTGGCAGTGAGCCCGGCCGAGGATGCCATCATGCAGTTGGGTCTGGCGGGACAGGCGTCGCCGGAACAGGCCGCCAGGCAGTTCCTCTCGCAGGAGGGAGTGCAGGCGGGCAACGCCTCGACCTCGCAGATCAACGGAATGCCCGCGGCCTCCAGCTACTTCCAGGCCCAGACCCAGCAAGGCGTGATCGAAGGGCTGGTCTCGTTCTTTTCCTTCGGAGGGCAGACATTCGGCCTGATGGGTTATACCCCGAGCGGCAAGCTCGGCACGTACGACCGGGCCTTCCAGCAGACGATCAGCAGCTTCAACGAGCTCCGGGATCAGTCGAAGATCAATGTGCAGGCGGCGCGGGTGGAGCTGGTGAAGGTGCCCCGCCAGATGACGCTGGAGCAGTTCAACGCCCAGTATCCTTCGACGGTGCCGATCGAGCAGCTTGCCATCATCAATGAGCTGGAAGGACCTTCGGCGGTCGTGCCGGCGGGTCATACTCTGAAGCGAGTGGTGGGGGGGCTGCCGACGTCCTCCTGACCGACAGCGGGGTCCGGCTAGCTGGGGAGGCGCAGCAGGATGCGCTCCCGGCTGCCGGATGTCTGCGGCTCGATCTGAGCGAAAATTGTCAGTTCCTCGCCTTCCTCGCGCGAGCAGGAGGTCGGCACCAGGCCCCGGACCTCTATGGTGGCGCCGGACTGGTCCAGGGTCCATGATCCGGCCCGCCGGCCTTCGCCCCGAGCCACGCACCGTCCCGCGATACGTACCCGCCGACCCAACAGGCTGTCCTCCTCCAACGCGTCACGCACTTCCACCAGAGGAGCTTGATCCGGCCGTAACGGCACCCCGCTCTGTTCGGATCCGCTGGTGGCCCCGGGCTCGGCGGTGGCGCCGCGGGAGGGAGCAGGGCCCCGTGGGTCGGCGACCGGCGTGGGGCTCCCCGCGTCCCGCGGCGTAGCGCCGGTCCCGCTGCACCCGGCGGCCGGAAGAAGGAGAAGCATGAGGTGATAGTGGGGGAATCGCACGGTGGGCTCGACGAGGCTCAGGACACGCGTCGGGTCTTGCGCTTCATGAAGTCCATCAGGATGAACTGCCCCAGCGTCATCGTGTTGGTGAAGTACGCCTTCCCCTTACAGATCGAAGCGACCTGCTTCACGAACTCCACCAGGCTCCGGTCGCGGGCCAGCATGAAGGTGTTGATCATGATGCCGCTGCGGCGGCAGTTGGAGACCTCGCGATAGGTCGCCTGCAGGATCTGGGGATCGAGTCCCATCGAATTCACGTAGATCCGGCCATCGGGCATGGTCAGGGCCGACGGCTTCCCGTCGGTGATCATGATGATCTGCCGCATGTCCTTCTTCTGCCCCTGCAGCAGCCGGCGCGCCAGCTTGAGCCCTTCGGCGGTATTGGTGTGATAGGGCCCGACCTGGGCCGTCGCCAGCGCACTGAGTGGAATCTCCTCGGCGGAGTCGTGAAAGAGCACTACCCGCAGGCTGTCGCCGGGATACTGGGTGCGGATGAGGTGGGTGAGCGCCAGCGCCACCTTCTTGGCGGGCGTGAAGCGGTCCTCGCCGTAGAGGATCATGGAGTGGGAGCAGTCCAGCATCAGCACGGTCGCCGCTGACGAGCGGTACTCCGACTGGCTGACCATCAGATCGCTGTATTCGATGTTGAGCGGAACTCCGAGTCCCTCCCGGGCAATGGCGTTGGTCAGGGTCGCGGGAACATCCAGGTTCAGCACATCCCCGAACTCGTATTGCTTGCTGACCCCTTCCGCCTCGACTCCGGTTGCCAGATACGGGGTGTCGTGAGCCCCGAAGCTGGATTTCCCGACGCTGCCGAGCAGGTTCTTGAGCGTCTTATAGCCCAGGAAGTCGATGCCTTTCTCGGTCAGGTTGAACTGCACCTGCTGCGCGGCCGAATGCGCCTGGCCTCCGGGCCCAAACACCGACTGGTAGCCCTGCGGAACCTGAGGGGCCTGGCTGACGTTGAGATACCCCTCATCCATGAGCCGCTGGACGATCTTGTCCAGGAGCTGGCCCAGCTCCGCCTCGATCTGCTTGTCGCGTTCCGGGTCGCCGGTCGAGTCTCCTCGCAGCACCTTCAGCATGTCCGGATTCAGCTGGCCCGAATTCATCAGCGCCTGGAGTATGGCCTGGCGCAGTGCGTCCACCGACCGCTCGCTGTCTCCCATTTCGTCGTGCCAGAAGGACGGCGAGTTGCCGGCGAAGCCTGACTGGAGCAGGAAATCGCTCAGCTGGTCGAGCAGGCCCTGGAGATTGACGGCGTCGGCCAGCTCTGGGTGATATTTGGAGTAGGTGGTGAAGCGCATGTGAGCTGGGAGCTAGGAGCTGGGAGAAGGGGCTCAAGGGCTAGTTGTATTCATAACCGCTGCCCGACCAATGCACCATCCCGCTTTCCCAGCTCCCAGCGCCCAGCTCCCACCTCGACTCCCGACTCCCGACCTCCTGACCTACTTTCCACCCGTGCTCCCCTCCTCTCTCCAGACCGTCTTCGCCGCGCTCCGCCACCGCAACTTCCGCCTGTTCCTCACGGGGCAGTTCATCTCCCTGTGCGGCACCTGGATGCAGACCATCGCCCAGGGCTGGCTGGTGCTGCACCTGACCGACTCGGCGTTCGCGGTGGGGCTGGTGACGGCGCTGGGATCGCTGCCGATCCTGCTGTTTTCCCTGTACGGCGGCGTCATCGCGGACCGGGTCAACAAGCGGCAGTTCATCCTGGTGCTCCAAAGCCTGATGCTGGTGGAGGCGCTGACCCTGGGCGTGCTTACGGCGCTGGATCTGATCACGGTCGGGTGGGTCATGGCGCTGGCGGTCTTCTTCGGGCTGCTGACGGCGTTCGAGGTGCCGGCTCGGCAGGCGTTCGTGGCCGAGATCGTCGAGCGCCAGGACCTCATGAATGCCATCGCCCTGGGCTCCAGCGCGTTCAATCTGGCGCGCGTCATCGGCCCCGCGCTGGCCGGTCTGGTGATCGCGACGCTGGGGCTCGAGGCCTGCTTCTTCGCCAACGCCGCCAGCTACCTCGCGGTGATCGCCAGCCTGCTTCGGATGGACGCGGCTGGACCGCGAACGCGGCCGGCCGATTCGGTGTGGGCCGCTCTCGGCGAGGGGCTGGCGTACGTCTTCGGCCACCGCTGGCCCCGCGCGCTGGTCATCATCGTGACCACGTTCAGTGTGTTCGGCTTCTCCTTCATGCCGCTAATGCCGGTGTTCGCCAGGGACGCCCTGGGACTCGATGCCAGCGGGTACGGCGTGATGGTGGCCTCGATTGGCGCGGGCGCGCTGGCCGCCGCCTTCTTCATGGCCGCGTTCGGCGGGCGGATCCGGCAATCCCGGCTGGTGCTTGGGTCATCGATTTCATTCGGCGCCCTGCTGACGGCGGGGTCGCTGGCGCCGAACTTCTGGTTCGCGATAATCGTCTATACTGTTTGTGGCGGAACTATGGCGCTGAACGGCATCGCCGCCAACACAATGCTCCAGACCGAAGCCCCCGATCAGCTGCGAGGACGGGTCATGGGGTTCTACTCGTTCATGGTCCTGGGACTGGCGCCGTTCGGCTCGCTCCAGGCGGGCTGGGTGGCGGAGCGGTTCGGAGTACGGGTCGCATTCGGGCTGGGCGGACTGGTCTGCCTGGTGGTCGCGGCCGCGGTGGCGTGGTGGATGGGACGGGCGGTGCGAGAGAGACGGGCCCGGCGGACAGGGCGGGAGGGAGTCCTGCAGCCATGATCATCACGATTTCCCGTCAGTACGGGGCCGGAGGCTCGGAAGTGGCCCGGCGGGTTGCCACCGAGCTGGGGTGGAGGGTGGTCGACAACGAGCTGGTGGAGGAGGTGGCCGCGCGGGCCGGGCTGCCGGCGGCCGATGTCGCCGAGCGGGAGGAGCGGGTGCCCAGCTTCGCGGAGCGCCTGGCCCGGACTCTGGCTGCCTCGTCGCCCGAGCTATTTGCCGCCGCGGTCCCGGGCGGCACGGTGCCCAAGCTTCAGGAGGACGACCTGGTGCGGATCACCGAAACGGTCGTGGGCGAGGTGGCCGCCAAGGGCCGGGCGGTGCTGGTGGGCCGGGCGGCTCCCGCGGTGCTGGCTCGCGAGCGCGACAGCCTGCACGTGCAGCTGGTCGCTCCCCGACCGTACCGCATCCAGGCCGCCGCCGAGCGCTTAGGCGTCGATCCCGAACACGCGGCCAAGCTGGTGGATGAGACCGACAGCATGCGGGCTCGCTACCTGCGCCAGTATTACCGCCGCGACTGGTACGATCCCGTGAACTACCATCTGGTTCTGAATACCGGACTGCTGGGGATCGATGGAGTGTCCGAGATAATCGTTGGCGAAGCGAGGAGGAGGGGGTGGGGTGACAGCGGGGCAGCGGGGCAGCGGGGCAGCGGGGAAGAAACCAGAGTTTGATTCGAGGTCAGGGTGGCGAGGCATTGTTCCTGCCCCGCCGCCCCGCTGCCTATCCGAAACTGATTCCGCCCTTCCCGTAGCCAGGCTCGCGGCGCTCCGGCTTTGCCCGGGTGTAACCCAGCTCTTCACTGCGGCTGATGCGTTTCTGCGCCGCGAGACCCTCCAGTATCAGCTCGCACGCGGCGACGGAACGGGGGGCATCCTTGCTGGTCGCGAGTCCGAATTCGGAAACCACCTCAAGCAGGCCAGGCACCATGCTGAAGCCTTGAATGCAGAGGTCGGAGCGCTCGTCACCCGAGACCTTCAGGGCGCCTCCCTGGTCGAACCAGGCCACGATCTTCGAGAGATCGGCGCCGCCCATGCGCTCCTCCATCACCCGTCCAGCCGCGCGCCGAATCAGATCGCGAGCGATGGCGTCGCCACCCTGCAGCTCGCCCTCGTACTCCAGCTCCAGCTTGCCGGTGATCGAAGGCACCGCCGCATACACGTCGCTCACCCGCGGCACTACCTGGGCCTCGCCCAGGGCGGTGGTCCGCCGCTCGGCGTTGGAAATGGCGTTCTCCAGCACGCTGATCGGGAGTCGCTGGCTGACGCCGGACCGCTTGTCGATCCGCTTGTCTTCCCGGGCCTCGAACGCGACCCGTTCGATTACCTCTAGCACGAAGTCGGGGACCTCGACCTCCGGGCCGCCCCGTCTGGTCCACGCTTCCTGGCTGGTGATCTCCATGCCCAGCTGCACGGTACGGGGATAGTGAGTGATTACCTCGGATCCGATGCGGTCCTTCAGCGGAGTGATGATCTTGCCCCGCGCGGTGTAGTCCTCTGGATTGGCGGTGAAGGCGAGCAGCACATCCAGAGGCAGCCGCACCGGGTAGCCTTTGATCTGGACGTCGCCTTCCTGCATGATGTTGAAGAGGCCGACCTGGACCTTGCCGGACAGGTCGGGCAGCTCGTTGATGGCAAAGATGCCGCGATTGGCGCGGGGCAGCAGGCCGAAGTGCATGGTGAGCTCGTCGGACAGCAGATGCCCTCCGCGCGCGGCCTTGATCGGGTCCACGTCGCCGATCAGGTCGGCGATGGTCACGTCCGGGGTGGCGAGCTTCTCGACGAAGCGCTGGTCTCGGCGGAGCCACGCCAGCGGCGTGGCATCGCCGCACTCGGCGAGCAGCTCGCGCGCGTACTTGGAGATCGGCGCGAACGGGTCATCGTTGACCTCGCTGCCGGCGACGATGGGGATCCGCTCGTCGAGCAGACCGGTGAGCTCGCGAAGGATGCGGCTCTTGGCCTGGCCCCTGAGGCCCAGCAGGATGAAATGATGCCGCGCCAGCAGCGCGTTGACGATCTGCGGGAGGATGGTGTCTTCATAGCCGACGATGCCGGGAAACAGCGGCTCCGCGGAGCTGAGCCGCTTGAGCAGGTTGCCGCGAATCTCTTCCCGTACCGTGCGGCCTCGCAGCGGCGCCTCGGCCCAGCGGCTGTTCTTCAGTTCACCAAAAGTGCGTGGCTCTATCATGTATTTGCCGTAGGTAAGTCTTTTGATCGATAGTGCTTGAGATACTGTCGCCGGGAGTCCAATGAAGGGAAGACGGGCCGGGGCGGCCTGTGTCTGCAAGGTCTATCACCTTGCACAAAGCTAACCGCGGACGTAGTTTCGCCCCACGACGGCCGGGCCTAGATATGGCTCAGACGCTGGAATCCACGCCACCTGCCCCCCTGATGGAGCGACGATGAAGACGATTCTGTTGATGACCGCGGTTCTCGTGCTTGCCGGCTGTGGTGACCGGAAGGGAACCACGTCGGGAGCCGACACCTCTGCCATGGCCCCGGCTGCAACCGACACTGCAATGACGCATTCGGACACGGCTATGACGCGAGACACCGCCCACTAGTACGGGATCGGTTTCGCTGTCCGTCGGGCCCCGGAGTGATCCGGGGCCCGTTCGTTTTCCCCACCATCAGCCGTCGAGATCCTCCGGCCCGAACGGTAGCGCCACCACCGTGGCGGGCTGCCCGCCCGCGACCAGTTCCTCACCCACGCCGACCTCACGCCGAATCAAACCCAGTCCGATGGCGCGATCGTCGAGGCTGAGGGTGGAACGTACGCTGCCGACTTCCCGCTCGCCCTTGTTGATGGTGCGCCCATCGAGCGGCTCGGCCCGCTGCCACCGCAAGCCCCGCAGCTCCCGGTTGGTGTGACCCCGGAAGTGCAGCCGGGCGACGGTCTCCTGGCCGGTGTAGCAGCCCTTGGTATAGGACACGCCGCCGATCTGGTCGTAGCGCACTTCCTGCGGCAGGGTCCGCTCGTCGATCTCCGCGCCGAGCGCGGGCCAGCCACAGAGGATGCGGGCGGCGTGCAGGTCGCTTTCCGTGCCCGCGAGAGCGCCGGCCGAAACCAGACGCGAGCTCAACACCGCCAGCGCCGGACCCGCCCCGACGGCAAGCGCCACGAACGGGGCGGATTCCGGAGCCAGCGCCAACGAAACGGGACTCACCTCGCCCCCCACCGACGCCACTCGGCCGGATGATTCGGGCATGCCGACTCCCGATTCCGCCAGAGTCTGGAATCCGCGCGCGCCGATCAGCCATGCGGCGCAGACCTCGCCAGTCAGGTCTACGACTTTGGCGAGACGAGGAGGCAGTTGCCGCCGAAAGAGGTCGAGCGACGCTCCGTGGCCCGCACGCGGCGCTATGAGGGTAAAGGCGTCGGCCTGCCGAAGCACCCAGTAGTCCACCACCAGCGCGCCCTTGGGAGTGAGGAGCGCGCCGTACACGAGGCTGTTGTCTCCCGGCTTGACCAGGTCGTTGGTAAGGAGTCCCTGCAGACAAGTCAAAGCGCCCGGGCCCTGGACCCGGAAGACCGCCGGCTCGGTGGTGACCACAACCGCGCCATGACGAACCTCCGCGAACCGGTCACGATCGAGGGTCAGGTCGAACTCAGACATGGGCCCAGGGAAGCTCGGTCGCGTCGTGGCCGACGAAGTCGCGCCAGACCAGGTCGGCGCCGTCGAAGGAATCTTCCGGATGCGAGGTGGCGAGCATGGCGCAGCGGAGGCCGGCGGCGCGGGCAGCGGCAAGGCCGGGAATTGAATCTTCCACCACGACGCAGCGCTTCAGCGGCAGGTCCAGCTTCTCGCGCGCCCGGTTATAGCCCTGCGGATCCGGCTTGCAGACGCCGACGTCTTCCGCCGCGATGATCTCGGCGAAGTGAGGCCGGAGACCGGCCAGCTGAAGGATCAGATCTATCTCGCTTCTCAGGGCACCGGATACGATGGCCAGCTGAAACCCGTCCAGCGCAGCGTTCTCGATGAAGTCGGCGACACCGGGCACCAATCGCATCGTGGCCCGGATGGAGCGCTCGTACTCCGCGTGCTTTCGGGCGACCGCCTCCCGCAGGGTGCTCTCATCAGCCGGCTTTCCCATGCGCTCGAAGGTGAATCGGAAACACTCGCGGTCATCGAAGCCGAGATAGTCGCGGTAGTAGGTCTCCCGATCCAGGCTGTACCCGTATCCGGCGAGCGTCGCGATCAGCGAGTCGCAGTGTTGTGCTTCGTCGTCGACGATGACGCCGTTGAAGTCGAAAAGGATGCCAGAGGTCATGGAGAAGGTATAACGGGAGCGGGGTTGAGAAGTAAGAAGTGGAGGTGGTCTAGGATCTTAGACGCCGTCGTAGAACCCCGCCTCATCATACGATAGATCCAGCAGCTCCACCGGGTGGGCCACACCGATGGGCAACCCCGCGGCCCGGAGCCCCGCGCCGATCTGCATGAGGCAGCCCGGATTGCCGGTGACGATCAGATCGGGGCGGGGTCGGGCCTCCGCGAAGCCGGCGATCTTGCCGTCGAGGACCGCCCGGGCCATGCGCGGGCGCAGGACGGAGTAGATCCCCGCGCTGCCGCAGCAGCGATCGGATCCGGGGAGAATACGCAGACGAAGCGCAGGCACGGCACCCAGTAGCGCCAGGGGCGCGTCGTGAACCCGCTGCGCATGCTGGAGGTGGCACGGCGCGTCGTAGGCGACCTCCAGCCTCAGGGGTGCGCCCGGGATCGGCCCCCGATCGGCCAGAAGCTCGGACACGTCACGCACCCCCGCGGCGACGCGGGCGGCTGCGGGAGAGCCCACCAGCCGGCCGTAGTCCTTGAGCAGTGCGCCGCATCCCGCGCTGTTGACCACGACGAAGTCAGCCTGCCCAGCCAGCGCCTCGACATTGGTCTTCGCCAGAGCTCTGGCAGCTCCGGTATCGCCCGCATGTTCGTGCAGGGCCCCGCAACAGACCTGGCCCGGCACCTCCACTACCCGATAGCCGTTGACCTCGAGCGTTCGCCTGGTAGCGGCGTGCACGTGGTTGAAGAGTGCGTGCATGACGCAGCCGCGGAAGAGGGCGACGGTGGGGCGGGACGGAGAGGACGGAGAGGGCGGAGAAGGCGGAGAGGTTTCCTGCCCTGCCGTCCTCTGCATCCTCTCCGTCCTGCCCGCCCTCTTCGACTCCGCGGATGAGGCAAGCATGCCCATCCCGAACCCGAACTGTCCTTTCCCGGAAAGGAGATGCGGTAATCGTGTGGCCCGAAACAGCCGGGCCAGGACGAACAGGGGCTGCCACAGGGCCCGGTGTTTGAACACGCCGAGCACCACCCGAGCGAGGGGAGAGAGTCCGCGGGCTGCGAAGATCTGCGCCCGGGCCGCCTCCAGCCCGCGTCCGTATCCCACGCCGGAAGGGCACACCGGTTCGCAGCCGCGGCAACCCAGGCATGCGTCGAGGTGCTCGAAGAGCGCGGCGTCGTGCGGGCTCATCTCGCCTCGCTCCATGGCTCGCATCAGGACGATGCGGCCCCGGGGGCTGTGACCTTCGTCGCCAGTTGCCAAGTAGGTCGGGCAGGCCGGCAGGCAGAAACCGCAATGGACGCACGGATCGAGGGCGGCATAGCCGTTCTCGCCCGGATTACCCATTATCGCCCTCCAGCGCCACGTTCAGGCACTGGCCGGGATCGAACGTGTCACGCAGGCGGCCGACGATCTTGCCCACGCCCTCGCGATAGGCGCCGAAGTGGCCGAGCACCCGCCGCACCGGCCAGGGGGCGCGCTCGAGCGTCATGGGGATTTCCCGGGCGGCCGCGGCCCGGCGGAGCGAGCGAAGCTGCTCCACCGGCGCGTCGCCGGTCCACCGGATCATGCCGAGGCCGGCCCCGGCGGAGACCAGTCCCTCATCAAGGTCGTGCGCCAGCAGGTCGATCGTCTCGTCGACTCCATCGCCGAGGACACCGAGCCGCAGCGTGATCGGCCCACCCAGGCTGCCTCGCGCGGCCACATTCCAGAACGCCGCTGTGCGATCGGCGGGAAGCGGCAGCCAGTTCTGGTCTCCTACCGAGCCAAGCCGCCGTACGTCGGCTTGCACCGCGGCGTCGGTTCCGAGGAATCGGGCCGCGAGCACCCAGTCGGATTCCGCGGCTAACGCCGGCGACAGCAGCTCCAGCGCGCTCGGAAGCAGGTGCACGGCCACCAGCTCCCGCGCGGCGGAGGTGAGCGCATCGCGCTGGCCGCGTGCCAGTAGGGTGACATCGGCGCGGGGAAGGGCACGCAGCCGAAGATGCACATCCGCGATGATGCCGAACCCGCCAAAGCCTCCCACCTGGAGCTTGGTGAGATCGTAGCCGGCTACGTTCTTGACCACCCGTCCGCCGGCGTTGACCAGCCGGCCGTCACCGGTTGCGACCGTACATCCCAGGACGTGGTCTCGCACGGGTCCAAACCCATGGCGGAGCGGGCCGGCCGTGGCGGTGGCGATGACCGATCCGATGCTTCGCTCGGGCCGCCCGGGAGGATCCACGGCGAGCCACATCCCGTAGTCCGCCAGCCGCCGCCTGAGTGCCTCCAGGGACGCGCCCGCCTGCACTGTGGCAACCAGATCCGCGGGGCTGACCGATACGATCTGCTCCAGCGCCCTGGTGGTCACGACGAGGTCGGCCGGCGCGTCCGGGTGGAGCCAGGTTCCCCGGCCCTCGACCCGGATCTTCCAACCCTCCTCGTGCGCGAGACGGCAGACCAGCGATAGCGCGTCGCTGGAGTCGGGGCTGGCCCGGGCCACGCCGCGAGCGTCCCGGTCCACGCCGCTGGTTCCCAGCAGCGCGCGAAGCCGGGTGAAGATCGTGTCGCTCACCGGCGCGCGCTCCTTACCGCATGCCATTCGCGGCAGGCGTGCATCGGCACGACCTTGCCGGGATTGGCGCGTTCGCCGGGGTCGAAGACTCGCCGCACGGCACGCATTGCGCCGAGCGTCTCGGCGTCGAAGATCCACGGCATATAGTCCAGCTTGTCCGACCCCACGCCGTGCTCCCCGGTGATGCTTCCGCCCGCCGCCACGCACGCGGCCATGATCTCCCGGCAGGCATGCTGAACCCGCGAGACCACGGCCGGATCCCGCCGGTCGAAGCTGATGTTGGGGTGGAGATTGCCGTCCCCCGCGTGGAACACATTGCTGATGGTGAGTCCGTAGTGGCTGCGAATTTTCTCGATCTGGTCCATGATGTTCGGCAGCGCCGAGCGAGGGACGACCGCGTCCTGCACCGCCAGATCGGGCGCGATGCGGCCCATGGCGCCGAACGCCTTCTTGCGGCCTTGCCATAGCCGGGCTCGATCGCCGGGGGTCGAAGCGCTGCGAACCTGGCGTGCGCCTGCGTCGACCAGAATGGCCTCGACCGTCTGCGCCTCTGCGGCTACCGCTTCCGCCTGGCCGTCGAGCTCCACCAGCAATACGGCGGCGGCGTCCGTCGGGTATCCGGCGGCGTAGATCGAGGCCTCCACCGCCGCGACGCAGGCCTGGTCCATCATCTCCAGAGCGGCGGGAACGATGCCCGCAGCGATGATGGCCGACACTGCTTCGCTGGCGGCGCGGACGGTGGCGAAGTCGGCCAGCATGGTGCGGACGCTCTCGGGCACCTGCTCCAGCCGCACGGTGATCTCGGTGGCGATCCCGAACATGCCCTCGCTCCCGACGAACAGTCCGACCAGATCGGGCCCCCACGGCTCGCCGTGCTCGGATCCGAGCCTCGTGACGGAGCCATCCGGCAGGACGACCTGGAGCGACACGATGTGATTGGTGGTGACGCCGTACTTGAGGCAGTGCGGCCCTCCGGCGTTCTCGGCCACGTTGCCGCCTACGGTACAGGCGGCCTGGCTGGACGGATCGGGCACATACTGGAGGCCGAGCGGAGCCACCGCCTCCGACAGCCGGGCGTTCACCACGCCGGGCTGTACCACGGCGCGGCGCTGGACCGGATCCACCCGGAGAATCTGGTTCAGACGCGTCAGGGTGATGAGAACCGCATCGGGGTCCGCCAGCGCTCCGCCGGAGAGGCCGGTTCCCGCGCCGCGCGCCACAAAGGGTACCTGGATCAGATGCAGCAGCCGGATCAGTTCCCGCACTTCGTAGGGACTCCCCGGCATGACGACCACGCCCGGAATCGATTCATGGGTCGGCAGTCCGTCCATGGCGTAGGTGGCCAGCTCGCCGCGGCGGTGCCGGACCCACTGCCGCCCGACGATGCGCGCCAGGGCGTCGAACAGAAAGGAGTTCATTGCTCGGTAACGATGTCCGGCGTGGAACCGCCCTTGCCGTTGGTGTGCGAGCGCCGGTGGACCCGGAGTGCCCGCTCCACGCTGCTGGTAAGCAATGGCAGGAGCTGAATGAGAGCCTTGACCCGGCGGTCGGTCGAGCGCTCCGCCAAGAGTTGCTGCTTCACGCCGGGGTCGCACTCCATCGTGCCGGCCACCTGAAAGGAGAGTGTCAACGGCTCATCGGGAAGGGTGGGTTCCTCGGGCTCGACGTCGTTGAGCTGGCGGAGACCGGCGAAGTACTCGCTAAACAGCTCCCGAAGCGTGGCGATGTCGTCGGCAGGAGGCTCGGTTCCCGGAAGGTCATCGAAGGTCTGCACCAGCGCGACGAGATACGGCAGCGATTCCTCCATCAGCTGGGTCAGGACAAAGCGCGAGCCCCCCAGCACCACGATGTTGGATCTCCCGTCCGGCAGCTCCTGATTCACCCGCACTTCCGCAACGCATCCGATGGTACCGGGCTCGGGCCTCCCACGCTCGCCGGCCAGCGGGGTAATACCGAAGCGCCGGTCCGCCGCCAGGCAGTCCGTGAGCATCCGCTTATAGCGTGGCTCGAAGATGTGCAATGGCAAAGGAGTACCAGGGAAGAGCACCGCCTGAAGTGGAAAGATGGGAAGCCGGGAGGGCATGTCGGAATGTAAACGGAGAGGGCGGAGAGGACGGAGATGACGGAGGGCCCTTACCCGTCTTCTCGGTTCCGCTCCGCCCTCTCCGTCTTCTCCGACTTCTCCGCCCTACGACTACGCCGCTCCCCAGAATCCCCTGAGTGACCGCACATCGGGGGAATCGCGGAGCTTCTCGAAGGCGCGCTCGCGAATTTGTCGAATGCGCTCGCGGGTTACCCCCAGAAGTGCGCCGATCTTTTCCAGGGTAAGCGCCTCGGAGCCTTCTTCCAGACCGTAATAGAGAGAAAGGATCTTCCGTTCGCGGGGAGTCAGGTGCCGTTCGAAGATTCGATCGATGAACTCGCGCTGCAATCTGACGTCGGTCATCTCCTCGATCTCGATGCCGCCGGTGCCGGCCACGCGTTCGCCAAAGGTGCTGGCCCCGCGGTCCTGTCGCTCTACCGGCGCGTCGAGGGAGACCTCGGTGGAGGTCATTCGATGCGCCGAGCGGATATTGTCGACCGTGTCGTTGAGCGCGATAGCGATTTCCGAGTCGGTGGGCTCGCGACCAAGCTCCTGCGCCAGGAAGCTCTTGGCGCGTGACATCCGTACCAGCGCCGAGTTCTGGTTGAGGGGAATGCGGACGCTGCGGGTCTGTTCCGCCAAGGCTTTGAGAACCGCCTGGCGCACCCACCACACCGCGTACGATATGAATTTGACGCCATGGTCGGGGTCGAACTTCTTGACCGCCTTGAGCAACCCCTCGTTCCCGATGGCCACCAGCTCGGAGAGGTCCAGTCCGTGACCCTGGTACTTCTTCACGTACGAGATCACGAAGCGCAAATTGGCGGTCACCAGCCGTTCGGCGGCCCGCTCATCGCCTGCCAGGGCACAGCGCGCCAACCGCTTCTCCTCGTCCGGATCGGAGATCATCGGAAGCTTCTGAATGTCGAGCAGGTATTGATCGAACGCGCCGGAAGGAGTGGAGCGGGCAAACGGCCGGGCTTTCCCGGTACGAACTACGGTCATAAACAACCCCGGCAGAGTTGAACGCTGCGAATGTGGAGTGCGGTGACCAGAGCTATTCGGAGAGGATGAGCCATCAATATAGGAACCGTCTTCGGTGCGGTCAAGCAAAAAATCTTTCCACATCACAAACTGTTCACCGCTATGCGCTTCGTCGACTTTTCCACTTTTGGGAAAGTTTGTCTGCCGGGGCAATCCCGCAGCGGACAAGCAACACATTGTTGCACAAAGACATAGGACGGAAGGCGGACTTGGGCCAGCCGCGTCAGCCTATGGCCGCCAGGGCCTCGCGAATCGACTTTTGCGGCACGGGGGTGGTCCAGCCCTCAGTGCGGTGCATCTCACCCAGTCTCGTCGGCAAGGCGAAGTGAATCTCCCTGTCCCGGTTCTTCTTATCCCGGGTCATCGCTTCCAGCAGCACCGAGTGGTCGACCTGATTCTGAAGCCGGTCAGGAAGGCCCAGCCTGCCGAGCAATCTGGCGACCCGCCCGGCAAGACCCGCCGGAGCAACGCCGAGCCGTTCCGCTAAGTCGCACTCGACGATCAGGCCGAGGCCGACGGCTTCCCCATGTGGCAGCTGGTAACCGGAAGCCTGTTCCAGGGCATGGGCGACGGTGTGGCCGGCATTCAGAATGGCTCGCCGTCCGGATTCACGTTCGTCTCCGGCTACCACCTCGGCCTTGATCTCGACGCTGCGTCGAATGAGATGGGTCAGGGCCTGAGGTTGCCGGTGGGCCAGCGGGTCGACCGCCTCCTCGATCCAGGTGAAGTAGGCTTCGTCGGCGATCAGGCCATGCTTCACCGCTTCCGCCAGCCCGGCCCGGTACTCCCGCTCAGGCAGGGTCGCGAGCGCGTGAGGATCGGCGATGACCGCAGCCGGCGGATGGAAGGCACCGACCAGGTTCTTCCCCTTGTCGGTGTCCACTCCTGTCTTCCCCCCGACCGCGGCGTCCAGCATGGCCACGACGGTAGTAGGGACATGGAGGTAGGGAATGCCGCGCATGTAGGTGGCGGCGACGAACCCCGCCAGATCGCCGGTGACGCCACCGCCCAGCGCGATCAGGCCGCTATCTCGTCCGAAGCCGCGGTCCATCAACTCGTCGGTCAGGCGGGCCCAGGACTCGCGCGTCTTCGAAGTCTCGCCCGGCTGGAAGGTGAGGGCCTCGCCTTCCCAGGGCTCTGCTCCGAACCGGCCGGCTCGATAGAGCTGATACACATGGGCATCGGCAATCATGGCGACCCGCCGCCCCGGAAGCGATTCCCGAACCAGGTCGGGCAGCCGAGTCAGGGCTCCGGCGTGCACGTAGACCGGGTAGCTCCCCAGTGCGTGGGTCACGGTCACCGGGCCCGACATTGCGGTTCTGGCTACCACGTCACATCGGGTACGCCGCCGCGACGATTGGCCACTCGAGCCAGCGTGAACAGGAGATCGGACAGACGGTTCAGATACACGAGGAAGAGCTCCGGCACGGCATCGGTGTGCGCCAGATGCACCACGTTACGCTCGGCGCGGCGGCAGACCGTCCGCGCCAGATGCAGCGCCGCGGCGACCTGGGATCCGGCAGGGAGTACGAAGGCGCGGAGCGGTTCCAGCTCCTCCTCCGCCGAGTCCATGACCTGCTCGAATTCGCTCACCCGGGCGGGTGAGAGCTCCGCCTTCTGGAGCGCCTTCATTACTCGCTCGGGGTCCGGTGTGGCCAGGTGACCACCGATCGAGAAGAGGTCCCGCTGGATCGATTCCAGGAGCGGGTCGAAGAACTGCCCACCCGCCGCCGCGCGGACCATGCCGATGACGGAGTTCAACTCGTCCACGTCGCCATAGGCGGCGACGCGAGGATGATCCTTCGGCACTCTACCGCCTCCGAACAATCCGGTGTCGCCGGCATCTCCGGTCCGGGTGTAGATCTTCATCGGCAGGACGCCTCCACTTCGGCCGCCGCGACTACGACGTTCCCCCGCGGCTGGATGATGCCCCACAGCACGCTTTCCCGGCGAACGTCCACCTGCTCCATCCATAAGTTGTCCCGGCTGAATCCAAAGTCGCTGATGGGCTGCAGCCGGCGCCAGAAGATGCTTCGCCGCAGCGCTCCGTAGGGAGCGAGCCGGCCGCGCCGCAGCGCGATGAGAGTGGGCCGGAAGATGGTCTGTTGCCAAGCCCCGGCGCTGTCCCAGGCCATCACGCCGGCCGCCAACAGGGTGTCTCCGCCTCCGGTAATCCGCCGGACTCGAAGCGAAACAGCGTAGCGCACCGCCGCGGGGGCGGATCGATAGGAGATCACGTCCGCCACGTCCACGTCCGCGAGGGTGTTGATCTCCAGTCGGGGATTGTCGGGCCTCCGTAGCGCGAGGGAGCGGAAGTTGACCGTCAGGGTAGAGTCCATCGCCGTAGTGGTACGGCCGACCAGCACGTCCATCAGCCCGCCTCCCGGCGGCGGTACCGGCTCCCGAGGCCGGAATCGGTCCTCATCCGTACTGGCGTCGGCGGTCACACGGCGGGTGAACGAGCCCAGCACCGGACCCCGCAGCGGACTTTCAGGGTCAAGGGATCCAGCGATGATTTCGACCTGAGCCCCCCGCCATCCGCAGGCGCTGCCGCGCAGGAGAATGGCGCTCGGCGTCACGGCCGTGTGACCGACCGGCGATCCCACCAGCGCTCGCTCGACGCTCGGCGTCCCGGCCACGGTGCGGCGGCGTCCCCCGGGCGCGAGGGTGATGACGCGCTCGCGGGCCAGGGGTCCCCAGATATCTCCCGGCTGCACCAGATCGGGCCGATAGCGGCGCATGAGCGCGGCCACGACCCCGGTGTCACTCGAAAGCAGGTGGATGGAACGGCTGGTACCCTCGCCGACAAAGCTGCCGACCAGGTAGCCCAGCGAATCGATTCGCACGTCACTGGCCACGCTCATCGAGTCCAGCGGCGTCGGCGGGCGCTCCCGAAGTAGCTCTCCGAGGAAGCGTCCCGCACTCCGGCAGCCGATGACGCCGCTGGCCGAACCAAGCATCAGCGAGGCGGTCACCGTCAGCCGGAGGTTTCGCTGCAACATGGCCGTGAATGTGCCGGGTCACCATCCGAAGCGAAAGGGCGTGAGAAGGCTATTGGCTGTTGGCTATTGGCCATTGGCTATTAGCTACTGCCCACTGACTATTAGTTTATGGGTTGAAATCGTGCTGATCAGCCAATAGCCAATAGCCAATAGCCAATAGCCATTCGTTTACCGAGGAGCGGCAGTGCCCCAGCAGGAACTAAGGGACATATCGATTATCGGCGGCGGCCCGACGGGTCTCTTCGCCGCATTTTACGCAGGCATGCGTGGAGCGTCGGCCCGGATTATCGACGCGCTTCCTGCCCTGGGTGGACAGCTTATGGCCCTGTATCCGGAGAAATACATCTTCGACGTGGCCGGCTTTCCCAAGGTCCTGGCCAAGGATCTGGTCCGGGACATGGCGACGCAGGCGCTCCAGTTCGGGGCCACGACCCACCTTGGTCAAGTCGTCACCGGCCTGCGGCGAGTGGAGCAGGACGGCGGGGGGCACTTCATTCTGGAGACCTCCGAGGCTGACTATCCCACCAAGACCATCATCATCGCGGCGGGCATCGGGGCGTTCGAGGCCCGAAGGCTGGGTATCGAAGGGGAAGACCGGTTCGAGGAAAAGGGACTCTACTTCAAGGTGCTCGACCCGAAACAGTTCGAGGGCCAGCGGGTCCTGCTTGTGGGAGGTGGCGACTCGGCATTCGACTGGGCTGTGAATCTCCAGGGGATCGCCAAGTCGATCATGTTGATCCACCGTCGAGATGGTTTCCGCGCCCATCAGGCAACCATCAGCCAGGTGCAGGAATTCCAGCGGCGAGGACAGTGCGACCTCCGCACCTTCTGGGAGGTCAAGGCGCTGCAGGGCAATGGCAGGGTCGAGCGAGTCACCATCTTCAACAGCAAGACGAAGGAGGAGGAGACCCTCGAGATGGATGCGGTCATCCCCCTGCTGGGATTCCACTCCGACCTGGGCGCCATCAAGGAATGGGGACTGGAGACGGAGAAGGCCGACATCAAGGTGGACCAGGTCATGGCCACCAACGTACCGGGCATCTACGCTGCCGGAGACATCACCAACTACCCGGGCAAGCTGAAGCTGATCGCGACCGGGGCGGGCGAGGCATGCATTGCGGTGAATAACGCGGTGCACTGGATCAACCCAAAGGCCAAGGTGAATCCCGGCCACTCGTCGAACATGGCGCTCTTTGGGCAGAAGGACGATTAGGTGAGAGGGAAGAGGTGAGAGGTAAGAGGGAAGTTCGAGCCTGCTTCACCGGTAAATGACTTCTCACCTCTCACTTCTCACCTCTTACCGCCGTCCCATCTCCACCACGATGCTATCGATTGCCGCGAGGATGGGCCGACTGGGCTGTGCGTGGTGGTTGGCCTGAACCGAGAAGGTGAGAACCCGTCCGCGGTCCAGCTCGATGTACCCCGAGAGGCTGTTCACCCGGGAGATACTTCCTGTTTTGGCCCGCACCCGGCCGGCCAGCGGGGTACCCAGGAAACGGCTTTTCAGGGAACCGGTGGCGCCGGCCTGAGGTAATCCGGCGGCGAAGCTGGCAAACCGAGGGTGCCGCCGCATGTATCGCAGCAGCTGGGTGAATGCGAGCGGGCTGATCAGGTTGGAGCTGGAGAGTCCGGAGCCGTCGCTGAGGGAGATCTGGGTAGAGTCGATCCGCACCGAATCGATCAGGAAACGACGCTCGACCTCGAGCCCGTCCGGCCATGAACCGCCGCGGCCAAACTGCTTCCCCAGCTGCTTCAGGAGCATCTCCGAAAACCAGTTCTGGCTGGTGTTGAGGACAGGAAAGATCCAGTCCCGGAGCGGGCGAGAGGCGACCTCGGCCAGGGGCGGGGTCTGCCGCAGCTGGGCATAGACCGAAGAATCGGTGGTTGACCGGGTCGTGCCGGCCACCGATATGCCGGCATCCGAAAGGGCCTGCCGCAGCGCGCGGGCGGCGTAGAGGTTGGGATCCGGCAAGGCGAACGAATCCTTCCGGGGAGGATTGTCGAGCGCCACCGTCCCCTCGGCCCAGATCTGGAGCGTGCCGGGGTGACGGAAAAAGCGGTCGCCAACATCGGACTCTCCACCGGCCGGGACCGTCACGGTGCGATTCTCGAATGCCAAGTCGCCGAGATCAGGACTCATGGTAATGACGCCAGGTGCGCCGGCTGCTGGCCCAGGTTGCCAGGTGAAATCGACGCTGTTGTCGTTGAAGCCGAGACCGGACACCGGGGCGGCGTACCACCAGTTCAGATCAAACTGCTCCCAGTTGGGATGCACTAACGTCGGTTCGAAGTAGCTGCCGTCGCCCACCACGTCTCCCTGAATCAGCTGGACTCCCTTACCGCGAAGGGAATCGGCGAGCTGCCGTAACCGGGCGAAGGGATCGGTATCGCAGACGCCGGGGAGCGTCGAATCGGTGGCATAGCAGCGCCGGCCCATCGTAGGATCGCCGCGCCCGTACAGCACCAGATCCCCCATCACCACGCCGCCCACCACCGGTCCCCCGTAGACGCTGGTTTTGACCCGCCAGTCGGGAGGCAGCAATGCGGTAGCGACCGCGCTCACGACCAGTTTGGTGTTGCTGGCGGGAATGAAGAGCCGGTCCGCGTTGCGGCTATAGACCAGGCGGCCGCTCTCATCAACGAGGGCCACTCCCCACAGCTGCCTATTGAAGGGGGGACGGTCGAGGCGCGCATCCACGCGCTTAGCCAGCGATTGGGCGGCTGCGCTGCCGGAGAGGACGGAGAGGGCGGAGAGGACGGAGAAGGCGCGGTACAGCCCCTTTCGCCACCCTCTCAACACCTTTCCATCTTCTCCGACCTCTCCATCCTCTCCGCCCTCTCCGTCCTTAATCATATGCCACCCTTGGATCCACTCGCGCGTATAGCAGGTCGGTCAACAGGTTCACCATGACGAAGACCAGGCTGAGAAAGAGAATGCTCCCCTGAATGGCGGGGAGGTCCCGCTTGTCGATGGCCGTCAGCACATACCGCCCCACCCCCGGCCAGGAGAAGATGGTCTCCGTCAGAATGGAGCCGGTGAGATAGCTCCCGAAGTCGAGCCCGAGGACCGTCACGACCGGCAGCAGGGCGTTCCGAAAACCGTGCGACAACACCACGCGTCCCTGGCTCAGCCCTTTGGCGCGCGCGGTCCGGATGAAGTCGCTTTGCAGCACCTCCTGCATCGCCGCCCGGGTCATGCGGGAGAGGAAAGCGACCGAGCGCATTCCGAGGGTAATGGCTGGAAGGATGAGATACACGGGGTTGGCCGATCCCGACGGGGGAAGCCAGCGCAGGTGCACCGCGAAGATCAGAATCAGAATCAACCCGACCCAGTAGACCGGGAACGAGATGCCGAGATAGGCTGCGAAGGTGGCGATGCGATCGGCCCAGGAGCCGGGGCGCCAGGCACCGTAGATGCCGATGCTGATGCCGGTGATGGCGGCGAAGAGCATGGCCGCGCCGGCGAGCCGCAACGTGGCGGGAAATCGCTCCAGCAGATCTTCCACGATTGGCCGGCGGGTGATGTAGCTGGTGCCGAGGTCGCCCCGGAGGATGCCTCCGACGTAGTGCCCAAACTGCTTATAAAGTGGGTCGTCCAACCGCAGCTCGGCGCGGAGCCGGGCCAGGGTCTCGGGGTCGGCCCGCTCCCCCACCATGGCCTGCACCGGGTCTCCCGGAGCGACGTAGAGGAGGAGAAATGTGACGGCGAGGACGCCAAAGAGTGTGGGGACGAGCAAGGCCAGGCGAGCCAGGATGAACCGGCTCACTGGGCTCGCTCTGCCTCCATCCAGCGCTGTCCAGTGAACACCAGTGGGAAACGCCACCCCTTCACGTCGGGACGCATGGCCCACACGTCGACCGGAAACCACAGGAAGATCCAGGGCACGAGCTCGAACACCCTGGCATCGATCTCTCGTGAGAGCCGCGCCTTTTCCGCCTCATCGGTTGTGGCCCGCGCTCGAGTGATCATGGAATCCAGGTCCGGATCGTTGAGAAATGCGTAATTGCCACCGGGCCCTTTGTTGCGGGAATGAAAGAGAGGAAAGTTGAAGTTCTCGGGATCAGGATAGTCGGCCCACCAGTCGGTCAGGAAGAGGTCGGCTTCACCGTTGCGCACCGCCGCGCGGGCGCTGGAGGCGTCACGTTCCACGATTTCGGCCCGAATCCCCACCTCCGCGAGGTTCTGCTGGATAGACTGGGCCAGGCGGGCCAGCTCGGCCCGCTGGGTCCGCCAGAGTTTTATCCCGAAACCGTTCGGGTGCCCTGCCTCCGCCAGCAGCTGCTTGGCCTTGGCGGGATCGTAATCGTACGGCGCCCGAGTCGAGTCGTAGCCGAGGATCCCGGGCGGCAGGGCGCCGGCGGCCAACACTCCGCGGCCCGCCATCACGGTGCCGAGAAGGGTTTTTACATCCACGGCATGGTTCAGGGCCCGGCGCACCCGGGGATCCCGAAGCGGGCCTCGAGTGGTGTTGATGGCCACATACAGGGCCTTGAGTCCGGGCCGGCGCTGCAGCTCGTCGGCGTGACCTTGCTCCCAGCGGCGGGTTTCGCCGATGGGAACTTCGACCACGCTGAGCTGGCCGGCCTCGTACTCCGCGGCCTGGGTCAACGGCTCCGGAATGATTCGGATTCGCAGACTGTCGGCCTTGGGGGAGCCGCCCCAGTAATCAGGGTTCTTCGTCAGCAGGAT
>CAVUDL010000007.1:0-29137 GCA_963740175.1 uncultured Gemmatimonadales bacterium | reverse complement strand
CGAGGTCCGCGCTGCCAAGCTGGGCTCTGCCAGGACCGATCCTCACGTATCTCGCTGAGGGCCCGAAGACGCATCGGGTTGCCGATCACATGCCGGGTCGGATCCTGGGGGCGGGGCTGGGTATCTGCCCGCGGGACACCAAGAAAGTCGGAGATGCGGTTGAGGACACCACGGGGGTCGGCACACAGGTCTTCATAGTACAGCGTCATCCAACTCTGTTCCGGCAGGTATCGCTTGACCCGGGCAGCCTTGAGATTGTAGTGCGCCAGCGGCGCGCCGCGCCGGAGGCGTCCACGCCCGAGTGCTTCATGATGCTGGCCGCGTTGCCTCTTGGATCGCGAATGAGGTGGATCACGCGCACATCCAGCAGCGGATGCTGATGAGGTACTTGGGCCGCTGGTGATCTCGCGCCGTGTCGATGAACACCTGTTTCCCGGTCTGCTCCAACACCGCCGTGGCCAGGCTCCAGCTGTTCCACCCCGCCTCAGAGATCGCGCGGCGCACTTTTGCGGGTCCTTCCCCAGTGCGTCCCGGAGGTCGTTGGCCGGATTCCAACCGAGAGATCGGACCAGGAGGGCGTTGATAACCCGATTCGGGGAGAGCCGGAGGAGGGTATTCCAGAAGTTGGTCTCGAACACATTGACCGGGTGACCCAGGCTTGCGGTCCGGGCCGCGATGCCGTTCCAGAACTCGCACTCGCGAAACAGCTTGCCGCAGGAACAGGCATAGGTGGCGAGATCGATGTCCCGGATCAGGCCAGTCGCCGCTCCCATGGACGCGCAGTCGGGATGCTCGTTGAGGAGAAGCCCAAGCAGCGTCGACCCGGTAAAGGGACTTCCCGGCATGCAGACATAGCGGATACGGCGCTGATCGGCCGGGGCCGCGTGGTGTTCCAAACCCAATGCTCAAATCCTTCCCCAAAAGCCGCTGAGGCGGCGTAACGTGGTGCCCGAGCGCACGATCCATGCCCCACACTGGAGTGGGCTACGGACGGCCCGGTGTGGCCACTGCGCTACAACGCAGGGCTCAGCTCTACAGCCAATGGTCCAGGCTGCGACCGAGAAGATCGGAAGTTCTCAGGATGTCATCCCGGAAGTAACCCGTCAGCCGACCCCTCAGCTCGGCCGGAAGCGAAGGCGCCCGACGCATGTTCTTCATGCGCTGGCGGCGGATCCAGTTGACGGCGCGCTTGGGCATCCAGGGCTCCACAACCGACCGGATCCGTCTGCTGGTCAGGACGCCCTCGATGATCCTGCTCTCCGGTACACCACCCACGTTGTGCGGCGCGTTGAAATCAGGACTGAACGCGGGGTCAACGCCCAGAAACCGGTACATACCCTGTACAGTGCCGAGCGCATCGGCCTTCAGATCGTCGAACAGAAAGATATGCATCTGGGAGCGCGGGAACGCGTCGAAGTAGCTTTTCAGCTGGCCGGCATACCTGCCGATCTGCATCCACCGGGAAGTGGGTTGGGCCCAGTCTGACTGCGCGGTCAGGTCGCGCGCGGGGTCGAGCCGGCGGCCCCGCTGAAGCAGGTACATCTGATAGTCCGAGTACGCGCGATCGACTGGGTGGCGGAGACTGCAGATCAGCCGGGCGGTGGGGATCATCTCCCGTATTCGACCCGCAGACTGGGGGCACTCGAGATAGATCGGCGACGCCTCCCCGATCGCGACCGCACCACTCACGTCGGCAAACAGGGCTTCGTATTCGCGGCGGGTTTTGACCGGAAAGTGATGGACCTCGGGATCGCCGTAGAGCAGCTGTCCGCCTGGGCCCAGACCGTACGCGAAGTAGTTGGTCTCCTTGACCGGGCTCATGAAGATCGCCGGGTGCTCGGCCAGGTACCAATAGAGGGCGGTGGTTCCGGCTTTGGCAGCCCCGATGACGACGAAGTTGGGCAGCATTATGGGCGCCAAATCTGCCAGAACCGGAAGCCCAGCGGAAGCGGCCGTCCGGGGTCAGGGTTGTGCGAACACCCGCACATTCGTGGGTGACACGTATACCCGCTGGCCCTTGGTGATTCCCAGCCCCTCAAACCGTCCCCGGGGTATGTGGGCCTCGATCGTACCTCCGTCCTCGGCCCGGCTGAGCTCCAGCCGCACCACCGGGCCGAAGGCCCGCACATGGCGCACCACGGCTTCGATGCTGGACCGCCCCGATGGTGAGGGCGTCAGCTCGACATCGTACGTCCGCACGTAGGCTATGGCAGCCTGATCCTGCGCCTCGGCCCACTCGGGTGCTTCCAGCTGATTTCCTCCGATACTTACCAATCCCCGGTCCAGCCGGCCGTGGAACAGATTGACGTCTCCCAGAAACCCGTAGACGAACGGGGTCGCCGGTTTCTCGTACACCTCTTCCGGCGTCCCACTCTGCTCGATTCGCCCTTCGTTCATGATGACCACCCGGTCCGAGACTTCCAGCGCCTCCTCCTGGTCGTGGGTGACGAACACACTGGTGACGTGGACCTCCTCGTGCAGGCGGCGCAGCCACCGCCGCAGCTCCTTCCGCACTTTGGCATCGAGGGCGCCGAAGGGCTCGTCCAGCAACAGCACCTTGGGCTTCACGGCCAGCGCGCGGGCCAGCGCCACCCGCTGCCGCTGCCCCCCTGAGAGCTCCGAAGGGCGGCGATCGGAGAGCACATCGAGCTGCACCAGATGCAGCAGCCCCATCACGGTCTCGCGGATCTCCTTCTCCGAGGGCCGCACCTTGCGCGGCCGGACCCGGAGCCCGAAGGCCACGTTCTCGAAGACACTCATGTGACGGAACAGCGCGTAGTGCTGGAAGACGAATCCGACCTGGCGCTCCCGTACCGGCTGATCGGTGGTGTCCTCGCCGTGAAAGTGAATGGAGCCCTGATCGGCTGGTTCCAGCCCGGCGATGATGCGGAGGAGCGTCGTCTTGCCCGATCCCGATGGGCCCAGGAGTGCCACCAGCTCGCCTCCGGGCACGTCCAGGCTTACATCGTCGAGCGCCACAAAGTTACCAAACGTCTTGCGAAGGTTTCTGACCTGGATACTCATGCGGCGATCCCCTTCACTGGGTTCAGGGCTGGCTTTTCGGGAGTGCTGTCGGGAACGGGGGCGTCCGCCCTGGACCGGTGCTGCTGCCATTCGACCAGTGTCTTGAGAGCCAGGGTGACGAGCGCAAGAAGGGTGAGAACGGAAGCAACCGCGAAGCTGGCCGCAAACGCGTACTCGTTGTAGAGAATCTCCACGTGCAACGGCAGGGTGTTGGTCTCCCCTCGAATGTGTCCGGATACCACCGAGACTGCCCCGAACTCACCCATCGCCCGGGCATTGCACAGAATGAGGCCGTACAAGAGGCCCCATTTGATGTTGGGAAGGGTCACCCGGAAGAACGTATGCCAGCCACTGGCGCCCAGCACGATCGCGGCCTCCTCCTCTTCGGACCCCTGCTCCTGCATGAGGGGGATGAGCTCACGGGCGATGAACGGCGCGGTCACGAAGGTGGTCGCCAGGACTATGCCGGGAACGGCGAAGATGATCTTGATGTCGTGATCGCCCAGCCAGCCGCCGAACCAGCCGTGCGCCCCGAAGAGCAGCACGAAGATCATGCCGGAGATCACCGGCGACACCGCAAACGGCAGGTCAATGAGGGTGATCAGCAGATGTTTGCCGGGGAACTCGAACTTGGCGATACACCAGGCAGCCGCGACGCCGAAGATCAGGTTGACCGGTACCGCGACGGCGGCCACCAGCAGCGTCAGCTTGGCGGCGCTGACCGCATCGGGCTCCCGGATCGCCTCCCAATAGGCCGGCAGCCCTTTGGCCAACGCCTGGACGAACACCAGCACCAGGGGGAGCACCAGCACCAGCGCGAGAAAAATCAGTGCTATTCCAATCAGCGTCCAGCGGACCACCGGTGATTCACCGGTGGCGCGGGTAACCGCGCGAGGGGCGCGCGTGGCGTGGTTGATCGCGGTCGCGGTCACGTCAGGCCGCCGCCCGGCGGCGCGCCGCCCATTGCAGCAAGTTGATGGTCAGCAGCAGGGTGAACGAGGCCACCAGCATCACCAGCGCCACGGCAGTAGCGCCGGCATAGTCGTACTGCTCCAGCTTGGTAATGATGAGAAGAGGAACGATCTCGGTCTTCATTGGCATGTTGCCCGAGATGAACACGACCGAACCGTACTCGCCGATGGCGCGCGCAAATGCCAGGGCAAAGCCGGTCAGCAGCGCGGGAGCAACGGTGGGGAAGACCACCCTGGTGAAGGTCTGCCACCGGCGTGCCCCCAGGCTGGAAGCCGCCTCCTCTACTTCAACTTCCAGGTCGTCCAGGACCGGTTGAACGGTGCGCACCACGAAGGGCAGGCCGATGAAGATGAGAGCCACCGTAATCCCGATCCAGGTGTACGAGACCTTGATGCCCGCCGGCTCGAGGAAACTTCCAATCCAGCCGTTGGATGCATACAGCGTGGTCAATGCAATGCCGGCTACCGCGGTCGGCAACGCGAACGGCAGATCCACCATTGCATCCACCACCTTCCGTCCGGGAAAGCGGTAGCGCACCAGGACCCAGGCCACCAGAAGCCCGAAGACGGTGTTCACCAGCGCGGCGACGAAGGACGCGCCGAACGTCACCCGGTACGATGCCACTACCCGTGGATCGGTGACGGTAGACCAGAACTGAGCGGCGCTGAGCTCAGAGGTCCGGGTGAATACCGTCGCCAGCGGCAGCAGCACCATAAGGCTTAGATAGGTGCAAGTGATTCCCAGCGACAGACCGAATCCCGGCAGTACGCTCCTCGACTTGTGCCGCATCATGCCCTTTCTCGCCGGGCCCTAGCGGCCCGGCTGGTAGATCTGATCGAACAGCGCGCCATCTGCGAAGTGCGCCGTATGCGCCTTCTTCCAGCCACCAAAGACCTCGTCAATGGTGACGAGTGTGACCTTGGGAAACTGCGCCGCGTACTTTGCCGCCACACTCGCGAGCTGGGGACGATAGAAATGCCGGGCTGCAGCTTCCTGCCCTGCTTCGGTATACAGGTAGTCCAGGTATGCCTGGGCCACGGCCTTTGTGCCGTGCTTGCCCGCAACCTTGTCCACGACGCTCACTGGTGGCTCCGCCAGAATGCTGATCGACGGGGCGACGACCTCGAACTTGCCGGGCCCCAGCTCCTTGATGGCCAGGAGCGCCTCGTTCTCCCAGGCGATCAACACATCTCCGATGCCACGCTCCACGAACGTGGTGGTGGAGCCACGGGCCCCGGCATCGAGCACCGGGACGTTCTTGTAGAGCCTGCCGACGAACTCCTTGGCCGTGGCCTCACTCCCGCCCGGCTGACGCAAGGCCCACGCCCAGGCCGCGAGGTAGTTCCAGCGCGCTCCACCCGAGGTCTTGGGGTTGGGTGTAATGACCGAAACTCCGGGCTTGGCCAGATCGCCCCAGTCCCGAATCCCCTTGGGATTGCCCTTCCGCACCAGCAGGACCATGGTGGAGGTATAGGGCGAGCTGTTGTTGGGAAGGCGGCTCTGCCAGTTGGCCGGCAGGGTCCCGCCCTTTTCGGCTATCTGGTCGATGTCATAGGCTAGCGCCAGCGTCACCACGTCCGCCTCCAGGCCATCGATCACCGAGCGGGCCTGCTTGCCCGATCCGCCGTGCGACTGGCGGATCTTCACGTCCTGCCCGGTCTTTCCCTTCCAATAGGTAGCGAACTGCTGATTGATGTCCTGGTATAGCTCCCTGGTGGGATCGTAGGACACGTTTAACAGGGTCACCGGCTTCTGGGAGCTTTGTCCTGCCAAGGGAGCCGCCGCGAAGGCCAGAAGCAGGGTCGGTGCAAGTCTCTTCATGATCTCATCCGTTAAAGAGCGAAGTCAGGACTAGAACGAAGTCTGGAAGCGGGTGATAACGGCGTTCTCGGCTTCTCTGTCACCGGTGGCCGCTCCGCCCACGAAGGTCGTGTGCTCGTAGTTCACCGCGACCTTGACGGCTCGCGTGAAGTGCCAGTTGACCCCGACCCCCCAGGCGTCGGCGTGCTGGGCACTGGCGGTGCTGGTGGCGTAGGTCGGGAAGGATGCCTCATCCAGGTTCAGCTGGCCGTAGCGGGCCACCAGCTCCAGCGCGCCAAAGCCGCCCTCACGCAGATCGAAGGGCTTCTTCGGAGTTGGGCTCCGGAAACCGGCTCGCTCCCCGGTGAGGAAGAACGACCCGATAGCCTGCCAGGCGGTGTGCTCCAGCTCGGCAGTCGCGCCAGCCCGGGTCACCTCGTTCCGGGTAATCACGTACTCGCCCAGAAGCCCCAAGGGGCCGGTGTAGAAGTAGCCCTGGGGAGAGAGCCGCTGGCGCTTCCCGTTGGCGAACACGGTGTTCGCCGGGGTTGTGGAGCTGCTGTTGTAGCGGAAGAGCGTCTGCTGTCCCGGGGTCCGATAAGTGGGCAAGCCCGGCGTGGCGGTGGACCCGCGCTCGAGGCCGGTGCTGCCTGCGACACCGATTCCCAGGCCCCGAAGCGAGCCGGTCTTGAACGGCTGCATGAAGACGCGAGCCGCAAAGTCCTTGGCGTCGCTCAGGTCGTCTCCCCCGTTGGCCAGGTCGGGAACGCCGTTGAAGACGCCCACCTGGTACGCCAGCACGCCCTCGGAAATGTCGCCCGAGACCTGGAGCCCGATATCACGGCTGGGGACGAGGTTGGTCGGAAGGCCGCGCTCCGCGAAGGAGATGTCGGTGGCCGACTGCAGCCGCTCCAAGCCTACCGGTGGCTTGAACTTCCCGGCTCGTACCATGAACTGAGGGGCGAACTTGCCGTCCCAGTAGGCGTCGAAGATGGCGGGGGAGGCACCGCCGAAGTCCGGCATCAGCCGGAAGTCGAAGTATCGGCCCACAGTCGCTTCGAGGATGGGGCGCGCCCGGCGGATCAGAAGATTGTCCACCCCGGCGGTGACATCGGTGGTGGGATACATGCGGCCATCGCCCTGGAAATAGCCGCGGAAACGGAGGGTGTAGCGGCCGTCGGCAGACTTGAGGCTGAACCCATCCTTGGCACTGGCGGTCGCAGTCACCTTGTCCTTGGCGGCGGCCGCGGCACTGTCGGCGGCCAGCTCCCTCAGGCGCTGAAGGATTCGGACCTGCTGGTCCAGCTCATCTACTCTCGCGGCCAGCGAGGAGCTGTCGGCCCACGCCTGCTCGGGGGAACCATCGTTCTGCTGCGCCGACAGCTGTTGGCCACCTCCTACAGCGGCAGACCACACCCCGGCCCCCAGAATCAACGTCCTTACGCTCTTCATCCCTGCTCTCCTTGGCTTGAATCCCGATTGAGGCCTTCACCAACTCCGGAGCCCCGGTAACCGGCGGGCGTTTCTATATACCCTACTAACTCGATAGAGTAAATAGGCAATTGGTGTGCCAACGGTTTTCAGGCGGAGCTGGACGACCTAGGAGATCAAGGTGGGCAGTGCGAGGTCTACTTTATGGCGCAGGCTGGCGAGGCTGGTGCCGTCCAGGATCTTCGCCGTGGCGTCTCGTACTTCCTTCATCGCGAGATGAACGCCGCACACGGCCTCGTTGCGGCAGTCGGCGCAGGGGACGTAGGCGGTCGTGCTGGCGCAGGGAACCGGGGCAAGCGGGCCGTCGAACATTCGGACGATCTGGCCCAGGTAGATATCGGAAGGATCGCGGGCCAGGAGGTAGCCGCCCCCCTTCCCCTTCCGGCTCTGGAGAATGCCGTGGTTTTTGAGACCGAGCAGGATGAGCTCGAGGAACTTCGGCGGGATCTGCTCGGCGCTGGCGAGGTCGGCGATTCGCATCGGCTCGCCCTGCTCATGCTCGGCGAGCCGAAGGAGCGCCTTGATCGCGTATTTGGCCTTCTTGGAGAGCATGCCGCCTACATGTACCCGTCTCGGCGCAGCGTCTCGAGCCCGCCGCCGCCTTCCTTGTCCTGGGCCCGGCCCGAGCGCTCGGCAATGTTCACAAACTTGCCCGACTTGAGCTCCAGGATAATGTCATCCACGTTGCGAGCATCGGACTCTACCGCGTTGGTGCAGGTATAGCAGCCGAGCGAGCGGTAGCGCTGCCCGGTGCCCTGGTTGTAGTACAGGGAAACGGTGGGGATCTCCTCGCGGCGGATGTACTCCCAGATGTTCAGCTCGGTCCAGTCGAGCAGTGGGTGAATCCGCAGGTGGGTCCCCGGAGCGAACTCGGTCTTGAACTGGTTCCAGAACTCGGGCGGCTGATCGCCGACGTCCCACTGTGACTGGTTGGTCCTGGGCGAGAAGTAGCGCTCCTTGGAGCGGCTGCCTTCCTCGTCCGCGCGAACCCCCACGATGACGCCGGTGAACGGCTCGGTGTTCTTGTCGAGCTCGTAGACCTTCTTGGCGTGATTGAGCCGGTAGCGGGGCCACTCGCCGCTCAGCGTGTGCTTGAGGGCATCGGTCTTGAGCGCCTTGCAGCAGGCGATCCGGTCCACCGCTCCGTCGGGGAAGGTGCGCTTCTCCTCCAGCGCCTGGCGGTTCTGGCCATAGATCATGGTCAGATTCCACTCCAGCGCCAGGCGATCGCGGTACGCGATCATCTCCGGGATCTTGTAGGAGGTATCGATGTGGACCAGCGGAATGGGAACGTGGCCAAAGAACGCCTTGCGCGCCAGCCACAGGAGGACGGTGCTGTCCTTCCCGATGGACCACAGCATGCCCAGGTTCTTGAAGTTGGCATACGCCTCCCGGAGGATGTGGACGCTCCGGTTTTCCAGCTGATCGAGATGATCTATTCGCCCTGACATCACACTCGGTCTCCCAGTTGCTCCAGGACCTGCGCCACGCACTCATCCACGTTGAAGCGGCGGGTATCGAGACTCAGCTCCGGCTGTTCCGGCGGCTCGTACGGATCATCGATACCGGTAAAGTTCTTGATCTCCCCGCGCCGGGCGCGGGCGTACAACCCCTTCACGTCCCGACGCTCGCACTCGTCGAGAGGCGTTGCCACGTAGATCTCGACGAAGTTGCGGCAGAGCTTCCGGATGAAGTCCCGCGACTCACGATAGGGCGACACGAAGGACCCTATGACCGTCACGCCGTGCTCTGCCAGCCGGCTGGCCATGTACCCGGTCCGTCGCAGGTGCTCCTCGCGCTCGGCGCGGGTGAAGCCGGTGTTGGGAAAGACCTCCCGCAACGCGTCGCCGTCGATATACTCGACCTCCACCCCACGCCGTGCCAGCTCCTCATGCACCCGGCTGGCGATGGTGCTCTTTCCCGACCCTGACAGGCCGGTGAACCATAACACCGGCGCCGGGGACCTGGTTCCGATCGCCCGATTCACAGCCCGATGACAAAGCTGGTATTGCGAAGATCGGGCTTGTTATACGTCAGCGGAGAGGGTCTCTCGCCCTGGCGACCCGACTGCCGGTAGATACAGTCCCCCGCCGCGACATCCCACTCCATGGTGGGGCCCAGGCGAGGATAGATATCGGCCCGACCTTCGGCGACCCAGCAGAACTTTAGTGAGCTCCCGGCCTTTACCCTTCCGGCCACTGGGATGGTCTTCAGGTACTCCTCCAGCTCGACCGACGGATGCGACAGGCTCTCGACCACGGTCATCGGCGTCCCGGGGGGAAGCGCACTCGAGTAGATCCGCTGGGGCGCACCAGACTTCTCTTCTCTCCAAGCACCCTCGCCTTTGGCGGCCCAATAGAGCAGATCGAGCGCCGGCGCCACCACCACTCCGAACACCGGTTCACCCTGCTCGATCAGCGCGATGTTGACCGTGAACTCGGCCCGGCGCTTGATGAACTCCTTGGTCCCGTCGAGCGGATCCACCAGCCAGAAGCGGTTCCAGCTCCGGCGGGTCTCGAATGAGGCGGCTTGGGCCTCTTCCGAAATGACCGGAGTGGCCGGGTCTACCCGCTGCAGCCCCCGCACCAGGATGTCGTGGGCGACTTCGTCGGCGAGTGTGACCGGGCTTCGATCCTCTTTCTCCCGCAGACCGGCTACTTCGGCCGTGTCATAGTAGGCCATCGTAGCCTGGCCTGCTTCGCGCGCCAACGCGATCACGGCCGCTCTCAGCTGTGGGGTTACCATGGCCGGAAGATGATCCCCTTGTCCTGCATGTGCGCCTTGAGCCGGTCAACGGACTCTGCGACCACGCCGCGCGGCAAATGCAGGTCGCAGGCAAGGTCGGTGGTGATGTTGTCGCCGGCCCACACCGTTTCGATCAGCTCCGGCTGCACCGCGGTTTTGATGACCTCCAGATCCTCCTGCGTCAGCTCAGCGGCGGCGACGATCAGGATCATACCGGCGTCCAGCATGAGGTTCGCCACCTCTCCTAGACGCCGCATATGCTCCAGCCTGTTAGCCTGCTTGCGCTCGATGTCGGCGTCCACCCCGTAGAGGACGTTTCCGATCCCCAGGAAGTAGACCACCTTCCCGTCTTCGAACAGTTTGCCCTCCAGGGCCTTGGCCACGCCCTTCCGCTCGGTCTCGTTGCTGCCGGTTACCAGGATCAGCGCCGCTTTCTGATTGTACTTCTCGGCCCGATGCTCCGGCTGAATAATGCTGGGTTCCCACTTGTAATTCCGGAGCAGAACCTGGTTTCGCACCGAGGTCTGCCGGTCGGGAAGGGCTTCCCGCACGATGCCGCCGCCCCGGATCTCGAATTCGTCCACGATGACGAACCGGCTGGTAGCCGCAACGTCCTGGGCCAGATCGCACGCGATGGCACGATCGAGCTTGAGGACACACTCGGCCACGTCGTGCCGTTTGATGACGCTCTTCTGATCGGTCGGATCGAGGGTGGAAGCGTCCATGACTCGAAGTACTTCCTCCACCCGCGCCGTCACCCGCGCGGTGCCGAGCTTGAGGAGATACTCTTTCCGTTTGACCATCGGCTCCTTGCCCAGCCAGAAGAGACTCACCCGCAGCCGGGTGGTGACCTGGGGACGCGGCTGGTCCTCCAGCGTCGCTACCTCGCCGCGCGGAACATAGATCTGCTCCTGCAAGGTGAAGCCGACCGCCCAGCCGGCTTCGGCGCGGTGCTGCACCGGCCGATTGAAGGCCTCGATACTCTTGACCCGGCTTTTCTTTCCCGACGGGTAGAAGATCACCGCGTCGCCCACACTGACCGCGCCCGACTCGATAGTGCCGGAGACGATTCGCCGGTCATCGCCCTGCTTGGTGAACTTGTACACGTCCTGTACCGGCATGCGAAACGGCCGCTCGACCGGAGCGGGCTCGGTTCGGAATCCGTCGAGGGCGCCCAGCACCGTGGGGCCGCTGTACCAATCAAGATGCGGCGAGCGGTCCGCGATGTTGTCGCCGCCGCGGGCAGACACCGGGATGAAGCTGGCGGGCTTGATGCCGACCTGGTCGAGGAACGCCCCGTACTCGCGCACAATCCGGTCGTATACCGCACGATCCCAGCCGACCAGATCCATCTTGTTGATGACGACCGCGAGCTGGCGAATGCCCAAAAGCGACACCATATACCCATGGCGCCGGGAGTTCTCCTGAACCCCTTCCTGCGCGTCGATCACGAGCAGGGCGGCCTCGGCCCGGGCCGCACCGGTGATCATGTTCTTGAGAAACTCGATGTGGCCGGGGGCATCAAGGATGAGGTAGTGACGGAGCTGGCTCTTGAAGAACACCCGCGCAGCATCGATGGTGATGCCCTGGGCCTGTTCGTCCTTGAGCGCGTCCAGCAGGAAGGCGTACTCGAATGGCTTGGAGTTCAGCTCGCACTGGGTGCGAACCTGCTCCAGCTTTCCCTCAGGAAGGGAGCCAGTGTCGGCCAGCAGCCGGCCGATGACCGTGCTCTTGCCGTGATCGACGTGCCCGACGATCACGATGCTCATCCGCTGCTGCTCTTCGGGCGCGGCGGTGGCCCCTCGCGATGGCGCGAGCTGAGAAGAGATACCGGTCAGACTTGCCTCCGTGGGAATAAATGAGACCGTGGCCTGCTCACGGCTCAAGACGCTGGAGCGCTACTCTGCCGGCCGGCAAGAGACGGACTCACTGCTCTTCGACCGCGTAGTCGTACGGGTAGTAGTAATCGCCGTACTGCGATACTTCCCCACCCGGATCGTTGAGCACAGTCCCAACCACTCTGGCCTTGACGTTGACCAGCTGCTGGTAGGCTCGCTTGGCCGCCACCTTGTCGGTCTGGCCGGCCCGCACCACCAGCAGGACTCCGTCCGCCAGCGAGGCCAGGATACCCGCGTCCGCGGTGGCCAGAACCGGCGGGGTATCCAGAATGACCAAGTCGAAATTCTTGGCCAGCTCCTGCAGCAGGACTCGCATGCGAACGCCACTGAGCAGATTAGACGCGTTGGTGGGAAGGGCACCGCACGGCAGCACCGAGAGTCCCCGAATCTTGCTCTGGCGGATGACATCGGTGACGGCTCGCCCTGACTCAGTGCGTCCCATCCCCGGGTCGAAGCTCAGCGACTCCACACCATTGGCACCGGTCGTGGCCGGGGTAAGGAGCTCCATGAGACCTGGAGCCCGGGACATCTGAAAGAGCCCGTGCAGCTTCGGCCGGCGAACGTCGCAATCGATCAGGAGCACCCGCAGACCGTCGTATGCGAAAGTGACCGCGAGGTTGGCGGCGGTCAGGGTCTTCCCTTCTCCCGGCGCCGCGCTGGTGACCACGAGGGTCTTCATCTGGTCGCCTTGCTCACACCAGATGAGACTTGTGCGCAGCATGCGGAAGGCTTCCAGCCCCACCGAGAACGGCGCGGTCACCGCGCCGAGCGAGCGCTCGGACCCAACGTCACCTTTCTTCCCGGAGCCCAGTAGCCCACCCAGGCGGCGGGCCGGCTGTGCCGAGGCGGTCAAGCGGGGGATCACCGCCAAACCCGGGACGTTCAGGGCCAGATCAAGGTCCTCAGGCCGGCGAACCGCTGTGTTCAGGGCCTCCAGCAGGAAGGCCCCTCCCATCCCCAGCAGGAATCCGAGGAGCAGACCCAGGCTGAGCTTGAGCGGGGCGGCCGCCAGGACCGGCGCATACGGAACGTCGGCCAGACTGACGATATCAACGTCACCGGCTTCGACCTCCTCAGCCATTCTTGCCCTCTGGTATTCCTGCCGGACTTGATCGCTGGTGGCGGTGAGCGTCTGCACCCTGCTGGTCAGACGTGCTTCCTCCTCCGCCATGGCCGGAAGGACCTGGAGGCTTTGCCCGGTACGGGACTTAAGGTCGCGCACGGAGGCGATTCGGGTGTCCAGGGTGGAGACGTGGCTTGCGACCGCCTGGCCCATCTTGGCTTTGATCCCGGCGATGAGACTCTTCAGCTGGATCAGGTCGGGGTTGGTGGGCGCGGACTGCCACGGACCGGTGGTCATGGAGTCGAGCCGGTACTGATAGAGGTCCAGCTGGCGAGAGTAGTTGCTGATGACGTTGTTCTCGACCATGGCCGGCGAGGAAGAGAGCGACCGGAGTGCTCCTGCCTCGGCCTCGCCGCCCTTCTTGAGCTGAGCGTTGAGCGACGCAAAGGTGCGGCGATCGGCCTCGAGCTGGGCGCGCTGGGTGTCCATGTCCAGCATAAGAGCTTCCCGGGCGCGCAGGACGTTTTCGGAGCTGGCCATTTGCTGGCGGCTGCGGAATGCCGCGAGGTCAGCCTGCACTCGTGCCAGAAGACTGTCGGTCTGTTTCTGCTGGATCTCCAGGAACTGGCGACGACGCTGGGACTTCTGCTTGGCACTCAGGATATTGAGCTGCTGGAACGCCAGAATCGTGGTATTGACCACCCGCTGAGACACACGGGGGTTTCTCGAGACGTACTGCACGTCAATGATATCGGTACTGGGGCGCTGGATCACCGCAACATCGGCCAGCAAGCGGTCGATGGCCATGTCCCGCGGAATCACATAAAGGCTGGCACTGGCAACATCAGGCCGGGAGGTGACGGAAAACTTGACCACCCCGAGGTTAACCGGCTGTCCATAGGGGGCGCGGGCCTCCCGGGCGTCGAGCTGCGCCTTGACACCATTCTGATAGAAACTGAGTGAGACGGTATCGCGGCCGGCCAGGGAGTCGACCACCACACCATCCAACAGACTGTTCCCGAATTCCGGAGTGCCGGAGACCAGACGCATTCCCAGAGAATCGACCACGGCCCCCATCACGGCTCGGCTCTGCACCAGTTCGGCGAGGGAGAGCAGCGGATCGGTGGTGCGCGAGGAGACGTCCGGGGTGGGTCCCTCGATCTGACCGGTGAGCGCCTGGCGTTCACCGGCGAGTCTGATGGTGGCCTGAGCCAGGTAGGTGGCGGGGGCCTTGTACACGAGGAAGCCGCCCGCTGCCGCCCCGAGCACGGTCAGGGCCAGGACGACCCGATGATGCCGGCGTAGCACGCCATACATCTGACGCAACGACACTGAGCCGGTCGACGACTGGCTCTCAAACGGTTGCTCCATCGGGTCGTGACCTGACGGAAGTCGTAGCTGCCCGCGATAAGGATCTGACATTTGACCCGCTAGTTGTTTCGATCAATAAGGAGATAGATCGACGCCACTGATCCGATGACGCTGAGACCGGGCAGGAAAACTTCTCTGAAAAACGATCTACGCCGGTCAACCACGATCTGATCCCCGGAGTGCACCCGACTCGTGCCGGACCTATTATCGGGATCGAGAAGATTCACGTAGAACTCGCGTTGCCCGCCGTCGGGCATCCGGCGTAACACCCTGACCCGTTCCCGCTGGGCGAATTGATTCGGCCCACCCGCCTGTGCTACCGCTTCAGCAACCGAGGTCTCCGGGCGTACCGCGAAGACCTGCGGGCGCCCCACTTCACCCGAGACTGCTACCCGCACCAGCGGCTCCATCACGAACTGCGGATCCTGTTCGAACCGGGCCAGGAAGGTTCGCAGGTTCGACTCGGCCGTCGTGAACGGGATCATTCCAACCCGAACACTTCGGTACAAGGGATGGCTGATGGCACCATCTGGGCTCACGATGAAATCGCCGCTGAACTCCGGTTTGCGCCACACGGTGATCCGGACCGAGTCGCCTGGGATCAACCGCACCGGGTCGGCCGGAGCTGGAGCTGCAGGCGTCTGGGCGAGAAGGACGGCTGAACGTGCCGACCCTGCAAGGATGCCGCACCAAAGCACCACCAGCAGATTTCGCATAGTCCTCAGAGCGTGAAAGGAGCGAACCGGTCAGCACAGCCCGACTACATGCGCCCCAACTGGTTCGGCAGGCCTGGCCCGAGCGCAGGAAGTATGCCGAGGAAAGAGCTAATCTCATGTCGCCCAACCGCCTCAGCTAAGGCAATGTATCAGGGTCCCTTCTGTGATGCACGCCCAATAACTAGGACGATTCTGCCGCCTCGGAAGTGATTTTTGGCCCCTCTCCGCCCCACAACTTTCGGTCGGCATAACAGCCGACTGTCGCGCGCGGCCTACACCAGGACGTTGAGGCTGCTGTCAAGGGATATCGGCCCTCCCTACCGCCGCCCCCGGGCTGTGGTCAGATTAACCTCGGCACCAGCCGGTGAGGGACCCTCATCCAACGGAGAAGACGCAGCTTATGTCCAGCAGGCTCCGAGTCCTGTTCGTTACCGAGGACGACCCCCTCTACGTTATCCGGTTATTCGAGGTGTTCTTCCGGGAGTACCCCCGCGAGACGATCGACGTTTGTGGTATTACGATCGACCGACCCTTCCACGAACCGCCATGGAAGACGCTTCGACGCATGCTCCGCTTCTACGGGCCGACAGGAGTTGCCCGGTTGGCCGCCCGGTTTGCTCGTGCCAAGTTGCGGGGACACTCGATCGGACGACTCGCGTCCGAGCATTCCATCCCTATGCTCGCGGCGCGCTCGGTAAATGCCCCTGAATACGTGGAGATGGTGCGCCGACTGGCGCCCGATCTGATCGTCTCGGTGGCGGCACCGGAGATCTTCAAAAAAGAGATTCTCCGGGCACCGCGAAAGGGCTGCATCAACATCCACTCGGGGAGGCTTCCGGTATATCGGGGGATGATGCCGACGTTCTGGCAGATGATGCACGGGGAGCACGAAATCACCGTCACGGTGCACGAGATGGTGGAAGTCCTCGATGGTGGTAAGATCCTGGGAACGGTTGCCGTCCCGATACAGACACCCGACTCGCTGGATCGTGTGATTACTGCCACGAAGCAGGAAGGTGCCAGACTATTGATCAGGGTATTAGAGCAGATTCACTCGGGGCAAGTTGCAGGAGTTCCGGTGGACATGAAGGCCGCGAGCTATTTCTCGTTCCCCAAGCGTGAGCACGTCACCCAGTTCCGCCAACGTGGCCACCGGCTCATCTGAGGCTATGATGGTTACCACTCGACTTCCGATTCAGGCTCCGGCGGCCATGTCAGTGGATGTGGAGGACTGGTTCCAGGTCGAAAACCTCAAGGAGGTAGTGCTCCGCAGCACATGGGACAGCCGGGAGCGGCGAGTTGAGGCTAACACGACGCGGATACTTGAGCTCCTCGAGCAACACGGAGCCAAGGCCACTTTCTTCACCTTGGGGTGGGTGGCCGAGCGCCATCCGGGACTAATTCGCCAGATTGCCAGCGGTGGACACGAGGTCGCATCGCATGGGTACGGACACGAGCTCGTCTACACGCTTTCCCAATCGGAATTCCGACAGGATGTCCAACGATCGAAAAGCCTCCTCGAGGACGTCACCGGGCAGCAGGTCGTCGGCTACCGGGCGCCCTGCTTTTCGATCACTGAGTGGGCGATCGAGATACTTCAGGAACTGGGATTCGAGTACGACTCATCCGTCTTTCCGACGGTGGCACACGACCGATACGCCCGGCTTCCTGGGGTGGAGCTGGGACAGCCGATCGTTGAGCTCAGAGCGGGCTTCCATGAAGTGTGTATCTCCTGCCTTCCGCTCGGCAACCAGGGTTTGCCCTGGGGTGGCGGCGGCTACTTCAGGCTGATACCGCTGCCCGCGTGGCTTGCCGGCGTGCGCCGGATCATGGGGGCTGGTTGGCCATACGTGTTCTACATTCATCCCTGGGAGATCGACCCTGGGCAACCTCGAGTGGAAGGGTTGGGCAGGATCAGCCGTTTTCGCCACTATCTAAATCTGCACCGCAGCGAGCAGCGGTTCGGCTCGCTGCTGTCCAGCTTTCGCTGGACCACGATTCGGTCGGTACTGGATGGCTGGAAGGCGCAGAGCCCCGGCCTGGTGAGCCGGGAAGTGACTGGACCCACCCGCTAAAAAAAATCAGCCGGAGGGGTCACCCCCTCCGGCTGACTTTTTAACCTGTTGGTCAGGATCTCCGACAGGCCTTTGCGGGCGCCGTCGTCATTCGGGCTGCGACGTCCTTGAACGCCCGTTGATTCTCTGTATTGGCCAGATAGGCAGCATCCGAGCGCCACATGAACAATCCGCAGCCGACCGGGCCGAGGGTCAACCCCCAGGTCCTGACCTGTTCCGGTGTCATGCGGCAATTGGGCGAGAACGTTCCCGGGCCGGCCTGACCCGGACCAGTGCAGTCAAACGTCCCATCCCGATCCTGCACACCACCGTCCAGAATGTTGAGAGAGAAGAGCACCGCGTGGCCGTCTCGCCGAGCCATGGCCAGTCCGGCATCACGGAAGGCTGTGATGTCACCCCGCCGGTGATCGTACTGATCGACGATGAAGTCGCAAACTCGATAGCCTTTGGTAGGCTCGAACATGTCGTGCTGGTGCTCGGCTCCGGCGGGCAAGGTCGGAAAGATGCGCTTGACCTCGCCGCAGAGGGAGTCTACCCGGACCTTGGTCATCGTCCCCCTTGGCCCCCAAGTATTGCCTCCACCATCGGCCCCACCCGACACATACGGCTCGTCCATCACCGTGGCGCCGATGATGGTGCCGTCAGCGACTCCTCGGGCGATGGCATCTTTGATGGCGGTCGTGTTGAACTGCCGGAGCCTGGCATCCCACTTGGCGCGGTCAAACTGGAGGACACCGTTAATGACACTCAAGCAGCAGCCATAGCTCCTCGCACTGTGAGCACCACCGGTCATTACCAGCATGATCCGGACACCCCGCTGCCGAGCATTCTCAATCCAACTCACCATCGTCTCGGGAAAGTTGAACTCGGCGCTCAGTGTGAAGTAGTCCGTCGGGGTGCCGGTGGACAACAGGCGGTAGACACCGAATGGAAGACCCGATGCCGGACCGCTGCCCAGGGGCTGGGTGACGGTTATGGTGGAGGTGTCGGCCACCGTGCCAGCCGTGGCGATGATTCGGTAGTTTCCGGCCGTAGATCCCGCGGTGAACAAGCCCGATTCCGACACGGTGCCGCCGGTAGCCGCAAAGATCACGTTGACCGCAACGCTGTCGCCGGCTGAAGTCCGGCCCGAAGCGTTAAACTGGCGAGTTGTCCCTGGTGCCAGTGTTGCCGAAGCCGGCAAGAGGGTCACCTGTACCAGTTCCGGCGCCGGCGGCGGTGGGGTAGCCGGAGGTGGCGGCGGGGGCGGTGGTGCCGGAGCTCCGATGGTCACGAGGACGGTATCGGAGATCGTCAACTTGGTATTGCTGGCGATCACGTGGTAGGTGCCTGCGGTATCCCCGGCAACATAGTTCCCACCCGCGTCAATCGAGCCGCCAGTAGCACTCCAACGCACACCGACTGGCACGGCTCGGCCATCCAACAGGTAGCCGGTGGCAAGGAAGGTCTGGCTCAGGCCGGGAGTGAGGGTCGTTGTGCCCGGAGAAATGGCGATGGACGCCAGCAAGGGCTGACGGCGGACAACCTCGATGATGGCGGTATCGACGTGCTGGGGCGAGCTGGCCGCGACCATAAAGGAACCGGTCGTCGCCGCTGAGAAACGCCCGTCTGGCAAGACGGTGCCACCGCTGGCGCTCCATTGGACGGGAGCGTCAATGGTATCGCCGGAGGCGGTGGTGCCTTGCGCCTGGAAGCGAATCAGTTGGTTGGTTTCGACGGTGACCCTGCTAGGATTGATGCGCACCGTCACGGGTACTGTGTGGCGAAATCGCGGGTCTTCCTGAGAGCCCGAGGTCAAGGGATGAGCGGGTGCATTATCGGGTGCCGTGG
This sequence comes from uncultured Gemmatimonadales bacterium, assembly GCA_963740175.1. Taxonomy (GTDB): domain Bacteria; phylum Gemmatimonadota; class Gemmatimonadetes; order Gemmatimonadales; family GWC2-71-9; genus CAVVWJ01. The sequence continues at coordinate 10,152 of CAVUDL010000007.1, read as the reverse complement.
TGTCTCCACTGCACGCTGCGAACAGGAGGAGGGCGGGTAGCATGCCCAATGTTCGCGAGACGGCCAGTCTCCGCGCAAGCTTGAACGTGTACGTCATTTGTCTATCCTTTCATTGCTCTCCTTGCACGAGTCCCAACCGTTCCCTCCACTCCACCACCACCCTTGGGCTGAAAGAAAGTATAGATTGCGCCGAAGCTTTGCTCAACCATGAACATTTATACAGTTGCCAAAATCGGAACAATGATCCTTATTAGTAAACCGCTTTAACTCATTAGGTTAGACCTTATAACCTTAATCGATTGTAACGAAAATCTGTCTAATTTTTTGACGGGAACCTCTCATGATTGCAGCCCGAGCGCCCAATCTCGCGCTACCCGGCCGGCCCCAAGCACTCACCCATCGGGCGTCGCCGGGGCACTCCTCCCTACACCTTCTGACGGCATAATTCTCGCCAGATCGCCCTATTCCCAAGATTTACGGAGCTCCCGCGTGAAGATTGCGTTGATCGTAACCCGAGCCGACCCCATTGGGGGGGCCCAGATCCACGTGCGCGACCTCGCAGTGGCATTGCAGGCAAAGGGGCACGCGGCGACGGTGCTCACCAGCGGAAGCGGGCCGTTGATCGAGGATCTCCGGGAGCGGGGAATTCCGGTCGTGATTCTTCGGCACCTCTCCGCGCCAATGCGGCCCTTGCGTGACCTCCGCGCCCTGAAAGAGGTTCGTGCGGCCCTGACGACCCTTCAGCCGGAACTCGTTGCCGCCCATTCCGCGAAGGCGGGTCTATTGGGCCGCCTGGCCGCGCGATCATTGCAGGTGCCCGTGGTAGTGACGGTCCACGGCTGGGCATGCGCTCCAGGCACCCCGCGACTCCAGGCCGCAGCCTCCCGCGTCTTCGAGCGGTTGACCAGCAAATACGCTACCAAGATGATCACCGTTTCCGAGTTCGACCGGCGGTTTGGACTAGACCTCGGCCTCGTGGCCGAGCACCAGGTGGTGACGGTGCACAACGGGATTCCCGATGTTTCGGCAGCTCTACGAGCGGATCCGTCTCGAAACCCACCTCGTCTGGTGATGGTCGCCCGGTTTGGGGCGCAGAAGGACCACCGCACTCTCCTCACAGCGCTTGGCGGGCTTCGAGACCGGTCCTGGGAACTTGATCTGATCGGGGATGGGCCGCTCCTGGGGGAGATGCAGACGCTCGCCGCCGAGCTCGGCATCGCGGAAAGAGTACGGTTTCTGGGCCAGCGCATGGATGTGGCCAAGATCCTCGCGTCCTCCCAGGGATTCGTGCTGGCTACGAACTGGGAGGGTTTCCCTCTCAGTATTCTGGAGGCGATGCGGGCAGGTCTGCCGGTCATTGCTTCAGCTGTGGGAGGAGTGAGTGAATCAGTGATTGATGGTGACACAGGTTATCTGGTCCCGCAGGGGAGCGCGGAACAGCTCAGGGACCGAATTGGGCAAGTCGTAGGTGACTCGGCTCTGCGGGCTCGCCTGGGAACTCGCGGCCGGGCGTATTACGAACAGCACTTCACATTGGAATCCGCAGTCAGCAAGACGCTCGCTGTGTATGACGACGTCCACTTCCGATCGGCCCGATCCCGCACCGATAGTACATGAAAGCAGACAGCCTGGGCCATATTGGCCCAGGCTGTCCCTGTACACTCCTGCTTTACATCTGCCAGATGAGCTACCGGCCGGCCTCAATCGCTATGGCGCCGGCGTTGCCAATCGCTCCTCAGGTAAGGCGCCGCTTGCAGCTGCGGGGTGTTTTGGAGAGGAGTACCGAGGCCAGATCGCGGAACGCTGCCAGGTTGGCCCACTTCGACATATACGTGGCGTCGTATCTCCACATCTGCAGTGTGCACCCATATCCCGCTAGCGCACGGCCCCATTCACGGACCTGGGTCGGCGTCATACGGCAGTTGGGGTAATAGGTGCCTTTACCTGCCTGTCCGGCGCCAGTGCAGTCGTAGCTCTGTCGGTCCTGCACGCCGCCGTCAAGAATGTTGAGACTGAACGCGGGGGTAACTCCGTCCCGTCTGGCCTGCGCCAGCACCTCCTCGCGCCACTTCCCGATATTCCCGACGGTGACCCAGTGGTTGTACTGAAAGAGCACGTAGTCGAGAACCTGGTACCGCTCTGCCGCGCGCCACTTGTAGCCCGGAGGACCGAGATTGACGCCCATCGGCAAAGTGGGGAAGATGGCCTTAGCGTAGGACGCCATCCGGTCGATGGTGCCCTTGGTGATGTTTCCACCCCACCGGCGGGTTTCCGGCTCGTCGATCAACTGATTACCAATGATGGTACCATCCGCGACCGCCGCCGCCACCGCTTGCCTGATGGCTGCAGTCTTGAACGTATCCATCTTCCTCCTCCACTTGGCAAAGTCGAACTTGCCGTATGTCGTATAATTGGTCGACGGGCCGCCCGTCATGGCGAGCACCAGCCGCTGGTTCGTCGAGCGCGCGGTACTGATCTGCGTGACCAGTCCCCTGGCATCGGTATAGTTCTGGGTGCCGGTGAACGGCTGGGGCCCAAACCGAACCGTTCGGGGGGTGCTCCAGAGCCCAATGGGTCCGTAGGGAATCCCGCGATATCTGGCGTAATCGAACGACGCCTCGACCGGTTGGAACAGATCGTGGGTGCCTGCCGGCAACGTGTCAGCCACGGGCGCGGCAGTCGAGTCGGTTGGGGCCAGAGAGTCGGTGGCGGCGGAATCGAGCGCGGCCCCGTCCATCTGAATCGTGGGTTCGGTGGAGGCGAGTTTTTCGGCACTGTCACATCCGCCGGCGAGGACGGCGAGGGCGAGCAGCGGGGCTCGCAGTCGGGCCCATCGACCAGCGTGGGTGAGCGTCTGGATCATTCTGGTGTCCCCTTAGGTACACAGTTGACGGTGCCTGCGGTAGATCGAGGGGCCAGCGTGCGGCACGGCCGCAACCGGTGGCTCATCGTCAGGGGGTCCTGACTCGCAGGTGGGGTTACAGCGACCGTGCGCTAAGGCACGACGGACGCGTGAGGCCCCGCAGGTTGTGACAGAGTGGTTCGCTGGAACGAACTGAGAGTGAATCTCCAGAGCGAGGAATGGTCGCCGGGTAGCGCCATCTCGTTGTCGTTAAAGCCTCGCGGCAGCCAAAATCGTGATCTACGTCACAAAAGTCAAGACGGCCACCGCTTCCGCTTCATCCCTGGCCCCTCAAATTTCCCAGTTCGACATGATGATCCCCGTCTTAGGGAATCGCTGTGGGTACCCCTGTAGGAGCATCCGCAAGTCGGTCCAGTGAACCCGGTACCCTAACTCGACGAGCTTCAGGTACGCGACGCTGAACTCCGTCTGGCAGCGAATCGCCACTCGAGCGACACGCTCGAATGTGGCGGAAAGCTGTACAGAGTGGATCAGACGCTCGAAAGTATCGGGCGTGGCAGTGACCAGCTTTAGCACCCGGAGTTCATCCTTGGGCCGGCCGGCGGCCAGCGGGGTGGAGTGCCACAGGGCAAAACCGGTAAGGGTCCCTCCGTCGCGTGTCAGGGTGGCATCGCCGATCCCGAGCTGGCGGGTGAGGGCCAGTTCGCGGGTAAAGTCGACTCCCGGCAGGATCCGGTCAGTGAGCCGGCGGCATTCCTCCACCCGTTCGGCCCAGGCCGGCCCGGCGGCGGAGAGCAGCTCCGGGGCGCCGCCTCCCCGGCGCGGCACGTCATGGACCAGGGTGACGGTGAGATGCCCCGGCACTAATCCGATACGGCTGTAGAAGCCGATGTTATCGACCGTCCGCGGCATGGTCTCCAGCCCGATCGTGGTCGCGCCTTGGGCCCGGAGCCAGTCGATTCCGGTCCGCACCATGGCTGACCCCAGCCCTTCGGCCTGGCGGTCCGGCCGAACGGCCAACGGTCCCATCCAGCCCTCGGTGCCCGACCGATGAACCATGTTAAAGGCGACCATGTGTCCCTCGGCATCCCGCCACACCATGGAGCCGTCGCCCGCATCTTCCAGGGCATAGCGCCAGACGAGGCTGTTGAGCTGCGGCACTCTGACCCCCACGAGACCGTCCCGGCTATACCGGTCGGTGAAGGCCTCGGTAAAAACCCGGTTCAGCGACTCGATATCCCGGAGAGTGGCCTGCTCGGGCCCGCGCACGCTCCGGTCAGGCCGCCACATCATGACCTCCCCGAGGATCGTCGAGCACGCTGGCCACACCAGTGGCCTGGTCAAAGCCGACCCGCACCACATGGTCGACGCTCTCCCTCAACGATTCGATGTGGGTGACCAGGATGACCTGCGAAAAGCGGTCGGCGAGGCTTCGGAGCAGATCGGTGACGGCGCTGCGGTGAGCCTCGTCAAGCGAGCCGAAGATCTCGTCAAGGATCAGCATTGAGAGCGGTTGACCGGCCAGCTCGGCAATCATCTGACTGATGGCCAACCGGAACGCGAGATTGGCAACGTCCTCCTCCCCGCCGGAGATCACGGACTGGGGATCACCATTGTCGAGTACAGTCGCCGTATAGTTCTCGTCGAGCTCCAGCTCCACATATCGCCCATGAGTCAGCTCGCTGAGGAATCCGGAGGCGATGTCGGAGAGGTCAGGACGCAGGCTCGAGTTCAGGTCGTCTCGCAGGTCGGTAAGAGCGCGATCTAGCTCCTGGTGCAGGGACAGCTCGCCCGCGGTTTCACCGGCGGCCCGTTCACGCTCGTCTCGTTCCGCCTGCCGCCGAATGACGGCTTGAACTGCCTCGCCGGCGGCGCTGCGCTCGGCCTTCGCCCGGACCAGGGCCAGCTCGGCTTCACGGCGAGCGCGTTCCGCGGCCTGCTCGCTGTCGCGCAGCGCTTTAAAGGTGGCTTCGCTGAAACCCAGTCCGGCCAGCCGGGTCCGCAGCTCGGTGATCCCAAGGGCAGAGTCGGCACTGGCATCACGCGCGGCCTGAAGCTCGGCGGCGATCGCCTCGCTTCGTTCCGCGACGACTCGGAACCGTTCCGCCTGGAGCGCGAGTGGTTCGAGGGCCCGGGTTTCGCGCACCACCGCTTCATGGCGTCCCTGATCGTAGGTGTCGGCGAGCCCTACCAGCGCCCCTTCCAACTCATCCACCCGCAGCAACAGCCGTTGCTGCTCCTCCCGGAGCGGGCCTGACTCCTGGGCCTGGGCGAGGAGGCGGCCTTGCTCGGTGGTCGCCTGGGACAGCTCCTGCTCCAGCGTGATCCTCTGCTGATCGATCTCGGTGAGCGGCTGGGGCTCATGCTGCAGCTGTTCGATACGCTGCTTGTAATAATTGCCGTTGGAGCGCACTTCCTCGATCTGCCGGTCCAGCAGCTCCAGCACTTTGGCGTATTCCACACCCAGCGGGCGGGCGCAGGTGGGGCAGACCCCCTCGGCACCGGCCTGGACGATTCGCTGCCGCTGGTCCTTGAGCTCCTGAAATTGGTCCAGCAAGCCCTGGCGCTTGGTCTTGGCGTCCTGGGCATCGCGAACCCAGACCGTGCGACGCTCTTCAGACTCGAGCGCGGCCGCGGTCAGCGAGGCGCGCACCGCGTTGACGCGATTGAGAACGTCGTCCAGGAGCTGCTTCGATGGCAGCCGGGAGATGCGTTCGTGGGTGGAGGCCAGATGCGCCCGTACTTCGTCCAGCTGGGCCTGGTAACTCTTCCGCGCCGCGTAGGCTTCGGCTTGACGCTCCAGTGACTGTGCCTCGCTGCGGAGGGCCGGGAGCGGTGCGAGGCGGCGGTGTACCTCCTCGAGTTTTTGGCGGGCCGAAGCCGCTTCCTTCGCTTCCTGCTCCAGCCGCCCGGCCCGCTCCGTGACCGCCGCGGCCTTCTGTTCGGCGAGCTTGAGCTCGGCCTCGAGCGCCACGGCCGTCTCCCGCAGCTGCTGGAGCACTTCCCACTGGGGGCGAACCGTCGCCAGCTGTTGCTCCGCCACGCCGCTCGCCGCGCTTGCCGCCGCTTCCGCACTATGGGCCGCCACCAACCGCTCGTCCGCCTGTTTCCGGGCGGCCTCCAGCTCGCTGCCGTCGGGCAGTCCAGCGCGCAGTCCTTCGAGCCGGGCGCGCAACGATGAGCGCCGTTCCTTGAGGCGCTCCTGTGCGATCCGCAGGCGCTCGTATCCCAGAACCTGGGAGAGAAACTGGGCCCGCTCGGGCGCGGTCATCGCGGCCATGACGGCGAGCTGTTTCTGTCCGGTGAAGTACGTGTTGAAGAACTGATCCCGGGTCATACCCAGGAGCCGAGTCACTCGCTCGGTCACCGCGCCAATGCTGTTGGCGACGGCAGACACGTCGCCGTCCTGGTACAGCTCGGCGCTGTTGAGCGAGCGCACGACCCGATAGCGATGCGCCCCCAGCGTGAAGTCCACCTCCACCACGACTCTCGCCTTGGGCGGTGCTCCCCGACGCCGCAGGGTCTCCCGACTGCCTCGGGCGGCCGGCATTCCATACATAGCCCAGGCGATGGCCTCGAGCAGCGTGGTCTTGCCGGCGCCGTTAGGGCCAATGATTCCGGTGAGCCCGGGACCGAACTCGATCTCCGTGTTCTCATGCTGCCGGAAGTTCTGCAGACGAACCCGGTTGATCTGCATCACCCACCCGCCAGGTCACGCTCGACGCTATTCATCAGATCCCGGCCTAACCGGACGAACTCGGTCCGGTCGAGCTCGGCCGGGAGCGGTCGACCCTCGAGATAGGAGGTCACCAGCTCGGGTAAGGTCTGGCGCCGCCCTGGAGATCCCACTCCAGTCACTCGGTGCAGCTCCGGCCGCCTGAAATCGAGCTGGAAATGCAGTGCGTCCGCCTTGTAGGCCCGCACCGCAGCGTGGTCGATTTCCCGGGCAACATGCCGCGGGATATCGAATACCCGCAGCCGTACGATCTGGTCGGATACGCCGCCGGGGACCGAGGCCAGGCGTTCCGCGATCAGGTTATCGATTGCGTCTGCCGAATGGCCCTGGGCCCGGATCGGCTCGAGATCGAGAACCGCCCGCGCCGCGGGCACCGCATGGCGCTCTACTCGTTGAGTCTCGAGGTCCACGAGCAGCCACCCTTTTCCGTGGGAGCCATGGTCCACCTCGTCCGCCGCCTCGCCCCAGATGTTCGGCCCGATGAAATCCAGCGATCCGGCGTACCAGGCATTCCGGGCCACCTGATGCTGAGTGTGGTAGTGTCCCAGCGCGATGTAGGTCCAGTCCTCCAGGTGAAGCTCGCGGCGGTTGACGACGGCGCCACCGTAGTCCGTGGCGACATGGCCCAGCGGGTACTCGCCCTCCACCTCGAAGTGGGCCACGAGCACCTGGTGCTTCTGGGACCCTTCCGGCAGGAGCGCGGGCGGCTCGGCAGACAGCGTGGCCTGCCGCGGCACCGCGAATATGCTGAGGTCGAGCTCAGGATAGACCAGCCGCCGGGGCTCGTCGGTGGCCACCTCCACCCCCAGCTCCTCGAATAGCCGGAGGATCGATCCAGTCTCCACAGTGCGGGGCGTGTCATGGTTCCCGGCGATGAGTACCAGAGGCACGTGCGGCAGGGCTTCGCGCAGGCGTTGAAACTGCCGAAAGGCAAAGACGATGGCGTAGTTGGTGGGGCGGACGGAATGAAAGAGATCCCCCGCCACCACCACGGCGTCGGGTCGCGCGGCAATCACCCCGTCAATTGCCTGGCGGAACGCCTGTGCGACGTCGGCTTCTCGTTGATTGATGCCGCCGGAAGTCTGCCGGTGGTACTGCCGGATGCCGAGGTGGGAGTCGGCGATGTGCGCCAGTTTCACGGGTGGAGAATGATCCGAAGAGTTGCAAAGGGCAAGAACGCACGGATTTGGGACTTGCCCGTCTGCTCCGTTCTACGCTCCGTAGGAGTCATCCACACGTTTGAGGGCGGGGATTCCCCGGCGCGGCGCGGCAACTTCCCCGTTCACCCGTCGGCCCAGGCAGGCGGTGAAAAAGGCGTATGCATCAATGGGGCGCTCGCGGCGAGTGGCGGCCAGGGCGCGCCGCACATCTTCCTCCCGGCGGCCTTCGATAAGGGTTCGCACGGCATCGCCCGATACCCGTCGATCGAGCCGCCGCAGGTGGCGCACCACCGCGTCCACAAAGGGTAGCTCGGCGGCTGGCGGAAAGCGCTCCATACCTTCCCGGCTGGTCAACACCGCGGGGCGCGGAAATTTGACGAAGATCGGCTGAGTGAAGTGAGGGTGGCGCAGCATCAGCTCGCCCTTGGGCAGGGTGGCCAGCTTGATCTTCGTTGCCGGCGAGAGGGTGCCGTACGCGGGCATGGCGAGCTCATCGCTGTCCATGCGCCCGTAGATCCCGGTCCCGGCATTCCCCACGACCCGCCGCTGCACCTGAGAGCGGAACTGCTGGGCTGAAAAGAGAACCAGACCCAGATAGCGGCCCCGCTCGGACAGGTCCAACAGCATCTTCCTGACATAGGTATCAGGGCCATCAGCTGGCGCGTACTTGTTGAGCTCGTCCACGAACACGACTACATGGTCCACGCCCAGATCACGCCGCTCCAGGTGCTCGCGCAGCTTGGACACCACGCGGGCGAAGACCAGGTCCTGGGCCAACGGATCGAGCCCGGCAACGTCGACAACGTTCACGCTGCGGTCATCGAACTTCCCCCAGGGCAGGTCGTTCGGCACGCCATCGTCGGTAACCAGACCCTTGGAGCGGGTGCTGATATTGCTGAGGCGATTTCGCACCTTGCGGATAGTCGCAACGTGGTGGGTCCTCCAGACCTCGGAACCGCGTCCCATTGCTTCCATGAAGTCGAAGATGGCGCGGAAGAACTCGTCCAGGTCTGCGAAGCTCTGCACGTTGAACGGTTTTCCCCGAAGCATCTCGTCCACGTACTCCCGGCCGACTACCCGTTCCGCCAGAAAGTCGATGAAGGCGTCCGCCTTCGCGTCTATGTCATCACGGTTCAGGACGACCTCGGCGTAGTCAAGCACCTCGCGGAGGCCCCAGACGAGCGGCTCGGTGTTCGCGGCCAGGGCCTCGTTGGTCCTGAGGCTGTTCAGATTTACGCCATCGGGTTTGAGCGGTGCGTAATAGCGCACATCCTGAAACGGCTCCGCGCGGAGGCCGAGGCGGGCATACTGCCGCTCGTCCTCCTCATCCAGGTTGGCAGGCTGGTCGAGGAAGCAGAGATCGGGTCCCTTCACGTTGAAGCAGACCGCAGCGACAGACCCCTTGTGAGCTGGAAAGGTCTGGAAGATGCTGCTGAGAAGAAACTCCACTGCGCTGGTCTTGGTCGCCAGACCGGAGACGCCGGTGATGTTGAGGTGCGCTGCTTCCGGGCCGAGCAGGAAGTCACAGTCGAGATAGACCGGCGACTCGAGCCCGCCCGCCGCATACAACCCTACCGGGATTCCGGTCGGACGGTCGCCGCCGGTGTAGGCGTCCATTCTGAGGGCCAGCACCACGTCGGCATCAGAGGCCATCCACACCGATCCCAGCGGCACCGGCTGCAGCGGCTCTTCGGGGATCTGCCGGAGCACCGCGGCCGTGAAGAGCCGGATCTCGGCGCGAACGGTTGCCTCGGTGCCGGCGGCGACCGGGTCCCCGTCGGCTCCAATGACCGCATGCATCGGCGTCGCCAGATCGGAGTAGGCGAAGCCGTCGGTGACCACGCCGTAGACCACACGGCCGGCCTCTTCGACCCGAACGATGGCGCCGATGCCGATGGGACTCTCGCGAGCAGTCCAGAAATGGAACTGGTGCGGGGTCGAGGGCTTGAGCTCGGTGGCAACTACCCGGCCGACCGGTGTTTGCGCTTGCATGACAGAATTTTAGCGGAGCGGAGGGGGCAGGGACAGCTAAGCGGGTCGGCTCATGCCCTGGCCTTGAGATACTGTTCGACGCTGTACATGCCGTAGAGCAGACGATCCCAGCGCCGGTCCGGCGCGCTGACCGGCGCGCGGTCGGCCATGATCCAGCGGGAGATAGCGCTGGCCCGCTCGGGTGATCCATTTGCGGGTGCCACCTCGACTCGAACCAGACCGTACAGCAGATCCTTGCCTTCCCAGGGCCACAACCGGAGGCCCCAGGCTCTCACCGAAACGAGGCTGCGAGTGGCCGGAGCGTACACCGATGACCGCTGCCCGCAGGGCAGGCGGAGGTACTGCTGTAGATCGGCGCCATCGAACGGAAGGATGGAGTGACTCTTCGAGATCGCGACCAT